>DASRGB010000076.1:0-4267 GCA_035651255.1 Pseudolabrys sp. | reverse complement strand
TTCGCTGCCCAGTTTAGCCGCACTGGGCGGTCACCTGTTCCTTCTGGAAGCCCGGCGAGTGCGAAAAGTCCGGGCAAGGAGGAAAGATGAAGCCCTGGAATACCCCCCGCGTCGAGAAATCCGAAAGCGAGCAGGGCGATCTCGTCCGCCGCTACGAACGGATCGGCATCTCCGCCGTCGCGGGCGCCCTGGCGTGCGAACAGGCCGCCAAGAAAGAGGACGCCGCGCCGGTCGAGCGCCGCATCAAGGAGCGCGAGCTTCAGGTCACGGCCTGAACCGCGGACAAGTCTCGCGACCGAAGTTTTGGTGCTTGCAGCACCGCCCATGATCGGGCCATGAGTGGCTCGGGGCTCGCGCATGTTCGCCCGCCGGCGCATGCGCCCATCCCGAGGCGCTCATGCTCGTTGCCTATGTTCCGCGCGGCACATCGCTCGAACAGAAAAATGTCGAGGCCGGCATGAGCGTGCCCGAAAACGCGGTGTGGATCGACCTGTCCAACCCCACGGCGGGCGAAGACAAGCTGATCGAGCGGCTGGTCGGGATTGCCGTTCCGACGCGCGAGGAGATGCAGGAGATCGAGGTATCGAGCCGCCTCTATACCGAGAACGGCGCGCGCTACATGACCGCGACTCTCATGTGTCAGTCCGACACCGACATGCCGAAGACGACGCCGGTGACCTTCATCCTCGCCGGCCACCGCCTGCTCACGGTGCGCTACGACGAGCCGCGGCCCTTCGCCATCGTCGAGCACAAGCTGGCGCGCAATTGCCCGCCCAAGCTCAGCGGCGAATCGGTGATGATCGACCTGGTCGACGCGGTGATCGACCGCGCCGCCGACATTCTCGAGCGCGTCGGCGCCGAGGTCGACCAGATCTCGCACACCATCTTCGAGCCGGAGGAGGGCGCCACCGAGCCGGAGTACAAGGACGTGCTCAAGGCGCTCGGCCGCAAGGGCGACCTGACCTCGAAGGTGCGCGAGAGCCTGGTGTCGATCGGCCGGCTGCTGTTGTTCCTGCACAACGAGGCCGAGGCCATGAAGTGGGCAAAGCCGACGCGCGAGCACCTGCAGTCGATGCGGCGCGACACCGCCTCGCTGTCCGACCACGCCACCTATCTCGCCAACAAGATCACCTTCCTGCTCGAGGCCATGCTCGGCGTCGTCAACCTGGAGCAGAACGCCATCATCAAGATCTTCTCGATCGCGGCGGTGATCTTCATGCCGCCGACGCTGGTGGCCTCGATCTACGGCATGAATTTCCACCACAACATGATCGAGCTCGACTGGGAGTGGGGCTACCCCTTCGCCCTGGTCGTGATGGTGCTCGCCGCCGTGCTGCCGATCGTCTACTTCAAATGGAAGAAGTGGTTGTGAGGCTCTAAGGCGAGCCCAGCAAGCCGCGCAGTCGCTGCGCCACGGTGCGCGCCGTCGCCTTGTCGAGGTGTCCTGCGCGCCGTTCGACACGGGCGGCTTCGATACACGCGACTTTGGTTGTCCGCACGACGGACGACGCCGGGAGCCCGGAGCGCTTGAGATCCGCGATCGGCACGTCGAATGGCCAATGCTCGTTGTCCGCGCTGGTGATCATTGCGACCCAAAGCAGTCCGGTGGGAGCCAGCCGTGGACCCGAAATCACAAGCGCTGGCCGGCGCTTCTCGGCAAGGCGGTCGGCATAAGGGAAAGGCACGACGACGACGTCGAAAACGCCAAAGCGCTCCGGCTCAGAGCTTGGCATAGGCCTTTTCGTCGGCGTCGCTGGCCCACTCCGAGAACGTTGCGAACGGGTCGTCGGCCTCGGCTGGCGCTTTGTCGATGAGCACGCCTTGATCGGTCAGGCGATAGCGCAGCGTGTCGCCGGGCCTGACACCGAGCCTGGTGCGCACCTCGCGCGGCAGTACGGTCTGGCTTTTCACCGAAACCTTTGAGTAGCTCGCGGATGTGGTGCGGCGTTTCATGATGGACAATTTAGCTTACCGTCTTACGTCTTACAATGGCGCCCGGCTGCCGACGGATGGCCGCCTCAGCCAACGAGCCCGGCCAGCAGATAGAACAGCGCCGCCATGGTGCCGGCCGCCGGGATGGTGATGATCCAGGCGATGACGATCTGCCGCGCCACGCTCCAGCGCACGGCGGAGGCCTTCTTGGCGGCGCCGACGCCGATGATGCTGCCGGTGATGGTGTGGGTGGTCGACACCGGAATGCCGAGCTCGGTGGCGGTGAACAGCATGATCGAGCCCGCAGTCTCGGCGGCGCAGCCCTGCATCGGCGTCAGCCGGGTGATCTTCGAACCCATGGTCCTGACGATGCGCCAGCCGCCGGCCAGCGTGCCGAGCGCCATCGCGGTCTGGCAGGCGAGCACCACCCACAGCGGCACGGCGAAGCTGCCGCCGAGATAGCCCTGCGAGTAGAGCAGCACCGCGATGATGCCCATGGTCTTCTGCGCGTCGTTGCCGCCGTGGCCGAGCGCATAGAGCGAGGCGGAGACGAATTGCGCGCGGCGGAAAAACCGGTCGACGCCGTAGGGCGTGAAGCGCAGGAACGACCACGACACCAGCAGCACCAGGAACAGCGCCAGGATGCAGCCGAGCCCCGGCGCCAGCACGATGCCGGCGACGGTCTTGAACACGCCGCCCCAGACCACGGCGTCGATGCCGGCCTTGGCGAGCCCGGCGCCGACCAGGCCGCCGATCAGCGCGTGCGAGCTCGATGACGGGATGCCGAGCCGGTTGGTGATGATCTGCCAGACGATGGCGCCGGTCAGCGCCCCGAAAATCACCCGGGCGTTGACGATATCGGCCTGCACGATGCCGCGGCCGACGGTCTCGGCGACGTGCAAGCCGAACACCAGGAAGGCGACGAAGTTGAAGAACGCCGCCCAGATCACGGCGTAGTGCGGCCGCAGCACGCGCGTCGACACCACGGTGGCGATCGAGTTGGCGGCGTCGTTCATGCCGTTGAGAAAATCGAATGCCAGCGCAATGGCGATCAGGGCCAGCAACAGGGGCAATGCAAGCCCGCCACTCATTGTTCACTGGCCCCGGCTAGACGTGTTCGATGACGATGCCGTGCAGGATGTTCGCGACGTCGTCGAAGCGGTCGACGACCTTCTCGAGGTGGTCGTACACTTCGTTGCCGACGAAGAAGTCGAGCGGGTTGCCGTTCAACGCCGCCCGGTAGGAGGCGTGCACGCCCTTGTCGTGCATTTCGTCGGCCTGGCCTTCGAGCGCCGAGATCTGCTCGCTGATCGAGCTGATGCGCGCGGCCTGCGAGCCGATCGAGCGCAGCAGCGGCACGCCCTCCTGCACCAGCTCGGCGCATTTGACGATGATGTCCGCCATGTCCTTCATCTGCTGCGTGAAAGTGGTGACGTCGAACAGCTGGATCGCCTTGGCGGTCTTCTGCATCTGGTCGATGGCGTTATCCATCGACGTGATGAGGTCGCGGATGTTGCCGCGGTCGAACGGCGTGATGAAGGTGCGGCGCACGGCGATGAGCACGTCGCGCGTCGCATTGTCGGCGTCGTGCTCGCGGTCCATGACGGTCTGGTAGTTGCGCTTGAGCGCCTCGCCGCCTTCCATCATGGCGCGCAGCGCGACGGCCCCCGCGACGACGGCGCGCGAATGCTCGGCGAAAAGCTCGAAGAACTTTTCTTCCTTCGGCATCAACGCCTGAAACCAATGCAGCATGGGGAGGGTCCGGACCTGGAGGGCTGGACTGTTCTTATCCCCCGACCTGTCGGACGCAAGGCCGAAAGCGGGCTGTCCCCACCGGAGTCTTGCGCTTGGCGCCGGACTTCGAAATAACGGTCGGGCAACGCGAAGGACCCTGCCGCGGAAGGGGTGGTCCTCGGCAGGGAAGCGAATGTCGGTCCTTTTGTATTTTGTGTCGTTTGCCTCGATGTTTGCGCTGTTTGCCAGCCTTGCTGCGGCGGCGATCTGGCTCGCCGTCAAGTTCTGCCTGGCCTGGGCGCGCTTTTTCCGCGCCCTGCTGAACCCGCCGCCGCCGGCGCCGCGCCGCCGCCCGATCGACCTCAATGCGCAGCTGTTGAAGCGCGCCGGCCAGTAGGCGGCGCCGTCCGCCGCCGGCCGGCGCAACGGCCTTGATGCGGGGCCGCTGCTAGGACCATAATCCCGCCACATTCTAGGACTATATACCTTAGCATCCCATTCCACACCGGGGGTGTCTGTACAGCATCTTCAGATACGGAATGGGGAGCGGTGGCCGGGGAATGACGTGGCGGCGGAGATGCGCTTGCCACGGCCCGGCGGT
>DASRGB010000075.1:0-46506 GCA_035651255.1 Pseudolabrys sp. | reverse complement strand
CGGCTTGCAGACTTCCGCAAGCTCGAAGCGCGTGGCGGGCGGGAAGCCAAGCCCGTTGGCCTGCGGCATCAGTCCGGTCGCGTTGCAGACCGCGCTCATCTCGATCGCCGACTTGGAGCCGTCGACAAACGAATTGAACATCTTCGGATTGATCGAGCTGCGATCCTCGATCTGGAGATATTTGTCGAGAATGTCCCACACCGTATCCGGATTGGATTGATGATAGTGCGGCTCGTAGCGCGTGCCTTTGCCGGCGCAGACCACGGTGAAGCCGGCGGCGCGCGCCCAGTCGACGTGCTCGCAGATCAACGCCGGCTGATCGCCCCAGGCCAGCGAATAGACCACGCCCGCCGCTTGGGCGCGGCGCGCCAGCAAGGGCCCGGCCACCGCGTCGGCCTCGACATTAACCATGACGATGTGCTTGCCGTTGGCGATCGTCTGCAAACAGTGATGGATGCCCGCGCCCGGCACGCCGGTCGCCTCGACGATGACCTCGATGCGCGGATCGGCGAGCAGGGCTTCGGCGCTTGCGGTGACAAAAGTCGTGCGCCGCTGATGCGCGTCGTCGAGAGACGAGGCGGCATATTGCTGCGCCGGCCAGCCGGCGGTGGCGAGCTGGCGGCGCGCACGGCCGACGTCGAGATCGGCGACGGCGGCGACGTGCATGCCCTTGGTCAGGCGTGCCTGCGCCAGAAACATGGTGCCGAACTTGCCGGCGCCGATGACGCCGACCGTCACCGGCCTGCCGGCGGCGTCGCGTTCGAGCAGTTTTGCGTGCAGATTCATGGCGGCGCGAGGCAAACACATGCGCGCGCCGGCGTCAAAGCCGCGTGATTACTGGCAGTAGGCGCGCGAAACGAATGTCTCGGTATGGCAGCCCTCGCCCGAGCTGCGGCCGGAGAGGTAGACCTGCGCCGGGCAGACCTCGGCTGTGGTCATGTCCAGGCTCGAGCCGCCGCCGTCAAACCCCTTCGCCTTGCACAGCGACACCGCGGCGGCGACGCAGTCGGGGGCGCCGTTGGGCGCGACCCGGCATTTCTCGTGGCCGCGCACGACGCGGGCACTGGGCAGGCGCGCAACGGCATCGGCGGCGCTCCTGGCATTGTCGACGGTCGTTCGCGCCACAGCGTCGGCCGCGCTCCTGGCATTGTCGACGGTGCTGCGGGCTGCGGCGCCGGCATCCTGACCGAGATTCTCGAAGCGCCTGCGTATGCCGGTGACGCCGGAGTTCCAGGTGTCGGCCGTCTGCTCCCACCACTGCGACAGCGTACCGAAAAATCCTTGCGGCGCGGGCGGCGCGGGCTTTGCCGCCTCCTGGGCGGCGGCGAGCGCCGCGGTCAGCACAATCGCCGCCGCCAGCACGGCCGCGCAGCTGCGCGCCGCTGCCAATTTGTTCCAACAACGGGTTGCAGAGCTTCGCTTCATGGCCGGTCAACTGACCCCGGGTCAGTCATAAGTGCCTAACGGCATTCGCGCCAGCATCCTCCCTCTATTGCCGCGAGGTGGCAAAAATGAGGAGCGCCGACTCGGCCGCCTCAAGCCAAGTATAGCGCGGCTACGATGCCGAAGACGACCACTGCGGCGAGCGCGAGGGCCCAGAGCCCCAACTGTCTCTCGATGATGTGGCGGGCACGGGCGCCGTAGCGGTGCAGCAGGAAAGCCAGCACGAAAAAGCGGGCGCCGCGGGTAATCATCGAAAAGATGACGAAAAGGCCGAGGTTGTAGCCGGCAAAGCCGGAGGTAATGGTGACGATCTTGTAGGGGATCGGCGTCAGGCCTTTGAGCAGGATGATCCAGGCGCCCCATTGCGCGTAGGCGGAGCGGAAGGCCTCGACCTTGTCGCCGTAGCCATAGAGTTGGATCAGCCAGGCCCCCACGGAATCGTAGAGCAGCGCGCCGATGGCGTAGCCGAGCAGGCCGCCGGTCACCGAGGCGACCGTGCACCAGATCGCCATGACATAGGCCCGGTCGGGGCGCGCCAGCGCCATCGGGATCAGCATGAAATCGGGCGGTACCGGAAAGAACGAGCTTTCGGCGAAAGCGACCGCGCCCAGCGTCCACATGGCGTGCGGCTTGTGCGCCGCGGCCAGGCACCAGTCGTAAAGACGGCGCAGCGGCGAACGTGGCTCGGCGGCCTCGAGGGTCATGAACGCAACTCGTGGAAAGGCAGCCTAGCGGCGCTTGCGGGCCTGGCGCGCTTCCAGGGCCACGACCTTACGCCGCGGCAGGCTCTGGAGTAGCGCTTTTTTTGGCACTTTTTCGGCAATTCCAAACATGGCCTCGCGCCGGCGCATTTCCGCCCACACGTCCTCGGGATGGACGCCGGCATGCACCCAAAGCACCACGAGATTATAAAGCAGATCGGCGCTTTCCCGCACCACGGCCTCGGGCTGGCCGTTCATGGCGTCGATCACCACCTCGACGGCTTCCTCAGCCAGCTTTTTGGCCATTTTTGCGCGCCCGGCGCGCAGCAGCCGCGCGGTGCGCGACTTGGCGGGGTCCGCCCCCCGGGCCGCGACCACTGCATCGAACAGACGGGCGACCGAATCAGTCATACCGACCAGAATACCCGATCCGGCCGTCATCCAGGTTAACGCCGGCCAAGGGGCGGCGCTCGGCACGCCGGCCGGCGGCGCCGGCCAAAACCTCGACAGCCATAAAAACCCTTCTCGCACCGGCCTTCCGGCGCGTCCTTTCGGTTGCAGCAATAGCGGTAACCTTGCCCGCAATAAGGCTGAAAGCGGGCGGCAAGCCGCCGCGTCAGGGTCGGCTACTCGTCCTCGGCCAGCAGGGCGGCATTGCCGCCGGAGGC
Source organism: Pseudolabrys sp. (assembly GCA_035651255.1). Lineage (GTDB taxonomy): Bacteria > Pseudomonadota > Alphaproteobacteria > Rhizobiales > Xanthobacteraceae > Pseudolabrys. The sequence continues at coordinate 43,694 of DASRGB010000075.1, read as the reverse complement.
CGCGGTGTTGACCGTGACCACCTGCTCCAGCGCCAGGCGGCGCAAATAATCCGGGCCGCCCGCCTTCGGCCCGGTGCCCGACAGCGCGCTGCCGCCGAACGGCTGGCTGCCGACCACCGCGCCGATTATGTTGCGGTTGACGTAGACATTGCCGTGCGGGAGGCGCGCCGCGATGCGCGCAACCGTCGCCTCGATGCGCGAATGGATGCCGAGGGTGAGCGCGGTGCCGTTGGCGGCGATGTCGTCGAGCAGCGCATCAAGCTCTGCGGCGCGCCAGCGCACGACGTGCAGCACCGGGCCGAACACTTCTTCCTTGAGCTCGCGAGCCGAGTCGAGTTCGACGATCGTCGGCGCGACATAGCTGCCGCGTTCGGGCAGCCGTCTGTCCGAGCGGAACCACACCGCGCCGCGCGCTTCCATTCCGGCGATCCAGCTGTCGAGCCTGCCTTTGGCCTCGGCGTCGATCACCGGGCCGACATGGGTCGACGGCTCGCGCGGATCGCCGAGCTTCAGTTCACGGGCGGCGCCGGCAACCATGTCCAGCGTGCGCTCGGCGATGTCGTCCTGCAGGCAAAGCAGGCGCAGCGCCGAGCAGCGCTGCCCGGCGGAACGGAAGGCCGAGGCCATGACATCGTCGGTCACCTGCTCCGGCAGGGCGGTGGCGTCGACGATCATGGCATTGATGCCGCCGGTTTCCGCGATCAAAGGCGGGATCGGGCCGTCCTTGGCGGCGAGCGCGCGATTGATCAGGCGGGCAACCTCGGTCGAGCCGGTGAAGACCACGCCGGCCGCGCGCCGGTCGGCGACCAGCAGCGAACCGACATCGCCGGCGCCCGGCACGAGGTGCAAGGCGGTTGCCGGCACCCCGGCCCCGTGCAGGAGTTTGATGGCCTCGAAGGCGACGAGCGGCGTCTGCTCGGCGGGCTTAGCCACCACCGCATTGCCGGCGGCGAGGCTGCCCGCAATTTGCCCGGTGAAAATGGCGAGCGGGAAATTCCACGGGCTGATGCAGACCATGACGCCGCGCCCGCGATAGCGCAGCTCGTTGCTTTCCCCGGTCGGCCCCGGCAACGGCCGCGAAACCAGCGCCGTGCGCGCCTGCGCCGCATAGTAGCGGCAGAAATCGGCGGCCTCGCGCACCTCCGACACGCAGTCGTCGAGCGTCTTGCCGGCCTCGCTCTGCAACAGCGCGATCAGGCGGCCGCGGTGGTCTTCGACGGCATCGGCGGCGCGGGCGAGGATTTCGGCGCGGTGCGAGACCGGCGTCGCGTTCCAAGCGGCAAAGCCCGCCTGCGCCGCATTCATCGCCGCCTCGACGATCGCCGCGTCACCCTCCTCGACCGTGCCGACGAAATCGCCGTCGACCGGCGAGTGCAGGTCGCGGCGGCGGCCTTTGACGGCAACGCCGTCGATCAGCGGCGCGGCCGCAGACGTGCCGCGGCCGGCGGCGACCTCCTTCAGCAAAGCGTCGAGCGCGGCGCCATCGCCGAATTCGACGCCCATGGAATTCTTCCGCTCCGGTGCGAACAGATCGCCTGGCCGCGGAATATGCGAATGCCGCGCGCGTGCAGCGTCTTCGATCCAGGATTGCGGGCGTCTCAGGATGTCGGCGATCGGCACGTTCGGATCGGCGGCAACCGACACGAATGATGAATTGGCGCCGTTCTCCAACAGCCGCCGCACCAGATAGGCGAGCAGGTCGGCGTGGCTGCCGACCGGGGCGTAGACGCGGCAGGTGAGTTCCGGCAGCTCCGCGAGCAGTTCGTGGTAGAGCGCCTCGCCCATGCCGTGCAGGCGCTGGAATTCGTAGTCGGCGGTGCCGCCGGCGTCCTCGATGACGCTCGCGACCGTCAGGGCGTTGTGGGTGGCGAATTGCGGGTAGAGCCGCGGCCGCGCCGCGAGCAGCCGTCGCACGCAGTCGAGATAGCCAAGGTCGGTCATCGCCTTGCGCGTGAACACCGGATAGTCGGCAAGGCCGCGCTCCTGCGCGCGCTTGACCTCGGTGTCCCAGTAGGCGCCCTTGACCAGCCGCACCATCAGGCGGCGGTCGAGCGCCCGCGCGGTCTCCTCGATCCAGCCGATCACCGCCGCCGCGCGCTTCTGATAGGCCTGCACCGCCAGCCCGAAGCCGTCCCAGCCGGCAAGCGATGAATCGCGCAAGGCGCCGCCGATCACCTGAAGCGACAGTTCGAGGCGGTCGGCCTCCTCGGCGTCGACGGTGAAGTTGAGCTCGTACCGCTTGGCGGCGCGCGCAAGCTCGAGGACGCGCGGCACAAGCTCCTTGAGCACGCGCTCACGCGACAACGGCTCGTAGCGCGGATGCAGCGCCGACAATTTGACGGAAATGCCGGGCCGGTGTGGCAGCGTGGCATTGCTGGCACCGCTGCCGATGGCCTCGATCGCCGCCGCGTAGGACCCGAAATAACGCTCGGCGTCGGCGGCGGTGCGCGCGGCCTCGCCCAACATGTCGAACGAGTAGAGATGATCGGCGCCGGCGCGGGCACGCTCCAGCGCCTCGGCGATGGTCTGACCGAGCACGAAATGCGAGCCGAGCAGCCGCATCGCCTGGCGCGTCGCGGCGCGCACCGCGGGCAGGCCGAGCCGCTTGATCAGCGCCTGGACGATGCCCTCGGCGGTCTCGCCCGGATGGATGACCTTGGCCGTGAGGCCGAGCGTCCAGGCCGAGGCCGACACCAGAAGCGCGGTCGAGCGGACGTCGGGATGCCCCCAATCACCGCTCTTGAGCTTGTCCTCGATCAGGGCGTCGGCGGTGGCGGCGTCCGGAACCCGCAGCAGCGCCTCCGCCAGCACCATCAGCGCCAGCCCCTCCTTCGTGGAGAGCGCATAGGCGTGCAGGAAATCCTCGACGCCGCCGAGGCCGCCAATGCGGGCGCGGATGGCATGAACCAGGCGCGTGGCGCGGGCATCGATCCGCGCCTCGGCCTCACCCGGCCGCGGCGCGCCCGCGAGCAGCGGCGCGGCGATCACTTCGTCAGGCGGCGCATAAGGCGCCCGAAACGGCGGAACTTCGCGCGCCGCGCCGGCCGGCTTTGCTGCCCGCATGGCTCAAGCCTCCAAGCTCGACAATAACCTAACCGCGCAGTCCTTGGCGTCCACCGGCGGCAATCATCTGCCTAAAACCGTGGCACGGTTAGCCATGCCGCCAAACAATGACCTTCATTTGCGCGCTCTTGGCTTGCGCTTTGCAAGGGCTTGGTTTTTGCTGCGCCCGATCATCACCAGCGGACCGCCGAGACACCCGATGCGGAAAGGCCGGCTGCCAAGGGAATCGGTACGATGAGCGCGCGGCGCGCCCTGAGGCTCGCCGCAGCGGCGCTGCTGTGCGCTGCCGCCCTGACGAGCAGTGTGCGCGCCGCCGAAACCACCCTGCACTTCACCCTCGACCGCAGGCTCGAAGGCCCGGCCGCGCCGTTCCTGCTGCCGCTCGACAAGGGCTTCTACAAGGCCGAAGGCCTCAACGTCGCCATCGACCCGGCACCCAACATGCGCGAGGCGATCAAGCGCGTCGCCTCCGGCGAGTACGACATGGGCTTTGCCGACATCAACGCCATGATCAAGTTCCGCGACGCCAATCCGAAGCAGCCGATCAAGGCCGTCTTCATGGTCTACAATCGGCCGCCCTTTGCCGTGATCGGCCGCAAGAGCCGCGGCATCGCCGCGCCGAAGGATCTCGAGGGCCGCAAGCTCGGCGCGCCGATGGACAGCGACAGCTTCTCGCTGTGGCCGATTTTCGCCAAGGTCAACGGCATCGATGCATCCAAGGTGGCGGTCGAAAGCATCGGCGTTCAGGTCCGCAATCCGATGCTGGCGGCCGGCCAGGTCGACGCCATCACCGGGCTTGCCTATTCGTCCTTCGTCGACCTCAAGGACAAGGGCGTGCCGGTCGACGACCTCACCGTGCTGCTGATGGCCGACTACGGCGTCGATGTCTACGGCAACGCCGTCGTGGTCAACCCGCAATTCGCCGCCGATCATCCCGAGGCGGTCAAGGGCTTCCTGCGCGCCTTCCTGCACGGCCTGAAGATGACGGTTGCGTCGCCAGCCGCCGCGCTCGGCTACGTCATGGAACGCAGCGACGCGACCCGCAAGGATCTCGAGCTCGAGCGGCTGCAGATGGTGATCCGTCAGAACATCGTCACGCCCGAGGTGAAGGCCAACGGCTACGGCGGCGTCGACGGCGAGCGCCTGCAACGCGGCCTCGAGCAGCTCGCGATCAGCTACAAGTTCAAGCAGCCGCCGAAGCCGGATGACGTCTTCGACGCTTCGTTCCTGCCGCCGGCCGCCGAGCGCAAGGCGAACTAGCGGTCGGGCGAGCCTACCGCGCGGCCGGAGAACCCGGTGGCCGGTCTCGCCGCCGCCTGCGGATTGATCATCTCGAAGATCTCGTCGGCCAGCTGTTCATAGGCGGCGCGCGCGCCGCCCTCGCGGATGTAGATGCCGCTGTGCAGGCTGGCCAGTTTCGGCAGCGGCGCATCGTCCCAGGGAATCATGCCGAATTCGATCGCCGGCCGGCGGATCATCGCCATGATGCCCAGTCCGGCGGTCACCGCATTTGCCAGGCTCATGATGCTCGCGCCGGTGAACACCGCCTCCCAGTCGAGCCTCGCCTTGGTCAAGGTCTCGGTGGCAAGGTGATGATAGACGCAGCCTTCGCCGTAGGTGACCAGCGGCACCGGCCGGTTCGGATCGTAGGCGGTGGTGGCGCCGCGCGCCCAAACGGTCTCCAGCGGCCACGTATAGCGGGCATCGTGCGGCCGATCGAGCGACAGGCCGACGAGAATATCGAGCTCGCCGCTGCGCAGCTCGCGCACCAGCGCGTCGAAAAAGCCTCTGCGCACGATGAAGCGCACGTCCGGCCAGCGCTTGCGGAATTGCGCGAGCTTTGCCGGCAGCAGCGAGCCGATGAAATCGCTCGGCGTGCCGACGCGGATGACGAGCTCGGGCCGCGACCCGATGTGCATGATCTGGTCGTTGATCGACAGCAGCCGGCGGGCATAGCCGACCACCAGTTCGCCCTGCGGCGTCAGTTTGAGGACGCCCGGCGTGCTGCGGTCGAAGACGTCGTGACCAAGCAGCGTAACCAGCCGCTTCATCTGCGCGCTGACCGCGGGCTGGGTCAGGTCGAGCTCGACCGCGGCCTTGGTGAAGCTGCCGTGATCGATGACCGCGGTCAGCGTCCGCAGGATTTCGGTCGGAATATTCGTCATGCGAGCCCCGCCTTCATATCCCTGAGGATGCTAACAGCGCTGGCGGCGTCATATTCGTTTGTAAACAAACGAAATTGTACCGCAATATAGCACCTGGCGGCAGGCCGGGGGACCCACAGGCTGCGGCTATTTGATGCGTTCGAGGATGCTGACGTAATTGGCAACCGCGGTCCCGCCCATGTTGAAAATGCCGCCAAGCCGGGCATCGGCGAGCTGCATGTCGCCGGCTTTGCCGGTGAGCTGCATTGCAGTGAGCGCATGCATGGACACGCCGGTGGCGCCGATCGGATGACCTTTGGCCTTGAGGCCGCCGGACGGATTCACCGGTAACTTTCCGTTCTTTTGCGTCCAGCCTTCGGCGATGACGCGGGCGCCCTGCCCCTCCGGCGCAAGCCCCATCGCCTCGTATTCGATGAGCTCGGCAATGGTGAAGCAGTCGTGCGTCTCGACGAAGGACAGGTCGCCGAGACTGACGCCTGCGGCTTGCAGCGCGCGCTGCCAGGCGACCGCGCAGCCTTCGAACTTGAGGATGTCGCGCTTGCTCATCGGCAGGAAGTCCTGCACGTGCTGGGCGGTTCGGAAGGCGACCGCCTTGCCGAACTGAAGCGCGGTCTCGATGTCGGCGAGGACCACGGCAGCGGCGCCGTCGGACACCAGCGAGCAGTCGGTGCGCTTGAGCGGGCCGGCAACGAACGGATTCTTCTCGCTTTCGGTGCGGCAGAACTCGTAGCCGAAATCCTTGCGCATCTGCGCGTAAGGGTTGGCGACGCCGTTCTTGTGGTTCTTGGCCGCGATCATGGCCAGCGCGTCGGACTGGTCGCCGTATTTCTGGAAATACATGCCGGCGATGGTGCCGAAGATGCCGGCAAAGCCGCCGTCGATATCGGCCTCTTCGCGCACGTAAGAAGCCTTGAGCAGATTGCGGCCGATCTCAGGACCCGGCGTCGCCGTCATCTGCTCGACGCCGACCACCAGCACGATGCGCGCCGAACGCGCGGCGATCGACTTCAGTCCCTGGTGCACGGCGGCCGAGCCGGTGGCGCAGGCATTCTCGACGCGGGTTGCGCGCTTGAAGCGCAGATCCGGCGAGGCCTGCAGCACCAGCGAGGCGGTGAAATCCTGTGCCGAGAAGCCGGCATTGAAGTGGCCGAGCACGATCTCGTCGACGTCCTTGGGGCCGATGCCGGCATCGGCGAGGGCGTCGCCGGCGACGCGGACCACCAGACTTTCCACGCTTTCCCCATTGAGCTTGCCGAAGGGGGTGTGGGCCCAACCGACGATTGCGGCAGTCATGACGCTCTCCCGTTGCCGAATTTTGGTCGCATTACATGCAGATAACGCGAATTACCATGATTCAAAGGGGGGCCGAGGCCTGCTTTGCCTCCGGTCCTAAGCTCCGATAGCCTAAGACCGTCGGCCTTTGAACCTTAATCGGTTCCGGACGCACATACCACGGACCGCCCTGCAACTCGTGAGCCTCGCTTGAGCCATCGGATCCCCGTCATCGGCCTGGCTGCGCTGGCATTGGTGCTGACCGCGCCGGTGCGCGCCCACGCCGAGGCCAAGCTCCTGATCGAGGCCTCGACCGGCAAGGTGCTGCACGCCGAGAACGCCACCTATCCGTGGTATCCGGCCTCCGTCACCAAGCTGATGACCGCCTACACCACGCTGCGGGCGATCAAGGAAGGCAAGATCACCCTCAACACCTTGCTCACCGTGTCGCGCAACGCCGCGGCGCAGAACCCGACCAAGATGGGCTTCAAGGTCGGCACCACCGTCACCGTCGACAACGCGCTGAAGATGCTGATGGTGAAGTCGGCCAACGACATCGCCGTGACCATTGCCGAAGGCGTCGGCGGCTCGATCTCGGGCTTTGCCGACCTGATGAACGCCAACGCCCGCCGGCTCGGCATGTCGCAGAGCAACTTCGTCAATCCCAACGGCCTGCCGGCGGAAAACCACGTCACCTCGGCGCGCGACCTCGGCATTCTCGCCCGCGCTTTGATCCTGGAATTCCCCGAATACGATTCGTACTGGCACATCCACTCGATCCAGTACGGCAACCGGGTGATGAAGAACTACAATTCGCTGCTCGACCGCTACCCGGGCGCCGACGGCATGAAGACCGGCTTCATCTGCGCCTCCGGCTACAACGTCGTCGCCTCGGCGACGCGCAACGGCCGCCGGCTGATCGCCGTCATCCTCGGCGCCTATGGCGGCGGCGTGCGCGCCCAGCAGGCGGCGCAGCTCCTGGAGAACGGCTTCAACAGCGGCGGCCTGTCCTGGCTGACGCCGGCGCTCGGCACCGTCGACGCGCTCGCCCCGGTCGATGCCCAGCCGCCGAACCTGCGCGAAGAAATGTGCGGCGGCCACCGCCGCAAGCCGCCGTCGGAGGAGAACGACGAGGAAGAAGACACCACCGCCGCCGCGACCGGCGACAATAACGGCCAGCCGCAGGGCTTCATGCTGTCGAGCCTGAAGCCGGCGAACGGCAAGTTCGTGCTCGGCCCGCCGGTCGACACCACGCCGCCGGTCGTCGTCTTCACCGGCCCCGCCGATCATCCCGACCCCGTCCAGACCGAGACGGCCGCCAAGTCCCACAAGAAAAAGAAAGGTGCGGCCGCGGCGGCCGCTCCCGCCAACGGCAGCGACAAGCCGGCGGCGCCGAAGAAAAAGAAGGCCAAGGTCTCGTCGGCTCAAAAATGAGCGACGCCGGAACGACCGACCGGCGCCGGCCGCCGGCGCCCATTCCGCTCACCGTGCTCACCGGCTTTCTCGGCGCCGGCAAGACCACCCTGCTCAACAAGCTGCTGAAGGACGAGGCGCTCGCCGAGACCGCCGTCATCATCAACGAGTTCGGCGAAGTCGCGCTCGACCATCTGCTGGTCGAATACATCTCCGACAACATGGTGCTGCTGCAATCGGGCTGCCTGTGCTGCACCATGCGCGGCGATCTGGTGGACGCGCTGGAGACGCTGCTGCGCGACCTCGACAACCGGCGCTGCAGCTTCCGCCGCGTGCTCATGGAGACCACCGGCCTTGCCGATCCGGCGCCGGTGCTGCACACCGCGATGTCGCATCCCTATCTGCTGCTGCGCTACCGGCTCGACGGCGTCGTCACCGTGGTCGACGCGGTCAATGGCGAGGCCGAACTCGACGCCCACGCCGAGGCGGTCAAGCAGGTCGCGGTCGCCGACCGCATCGTGCTGAGCAAGACCGACCTGGCGACGCCGCAGCAGCGCGCCCAGATCCTGGCGCGGCTGCACGCGCTCAATCCGGCGGCGCCGGTGCTCGACGCCGCCAATGTTACAAATTTGGGCGAGGCGACGGCGGAGCGGCTGTTGAACTGCGGCCTCTACGATCCGGCGCGCAAGATCCCCGACGTCAGGAAATGGCTGGCGGAAGAGGCCTATGCCGAAGCCCAGGCGCGCCATCATCACGGCCATGGCCATGATCACGGGCACGATCATGCCCGGCTCGATCGCAACCGCCATGACGACCACATCGCGAGCTTCGTGCTCACGAGCGACACGCCGATCCCGGCCGGCACCTTGCAGATGTTCCTTGAATTGCTGCGCGCCAATTACGGCGCCGGGCTGCTGCGCGTGAAGGGCATCGTCCAGCTTGCCGAAATGCCGGAGACGCCGGTGGTGGTGCATGGCGTGCAGCACGTCTTCCATCCGCCGGCGCGGCTCGAGCGCTGGCCGGACGACGATCGGCGCAGCCGCCTCGTCTTCATCACCCGCGACGTGCCGGAAAAGACGGTGCGCGAGCTGTTCGCGGCTTTCCTCGGCGCCCCCGCCGCCGACCGGCCCGACCTTGCCGCGCTGACCGACAATCCGCTGGTGCCGTTCGGCGGCCTGGACCGCTGACCGGCCGGCTCATCCGCCACCAGCCAACGGCGTTGCGTTAGACCAGGGACACATAGAAGTGGGGCGCACCCTTATCGGATGCGCCCCGATTAATTGCCCGCCGGTCAGTGCAGAATGAAGTCGCCGGCGTGATTATGCAGGGTCGTGGTCGACGTGTTTTCGATCGTCAGGGTTTCGCTGCCATCGCCATGGAAGTCGATGACCACGTTGTTGCCGACTTGCTGCCAATGCGCTTCGACATCGGTCGCAAAGTCGGACAAGCCGAGGCCCGTGAGGTCAATATGATCGTCCGCCGCGCCAGCCGACGTTGTGGCGGTCTTCGACTTCACGGTGAAGTCCACGATGGTGTCATGGCTGTCCCCGGTGCCATAAACGAACGTATCGGCGCCCGTGCCACCGACCAACACGTCGTCGCCGCTGCCGCCGCTGAGGACGTCGCTGCCTTTGTTGCCGATCAACGTATCGTTGTTGGCACCGCCCATCAGCGTATCGTTTCCGGCGCCGCCATCAAGATTGTCGTCGCCGTTGCCGCCGGAAAGCGTGTCGTTGCCATTTGCGCCGAGCAATGTGTCGTCGTTGTCGCCGCCGTCGAGGGAATCATTGCCGGTGCCGCCGTCCAGATGGTCGTTGCCGGCGCCGCCCGACAGCACGTCATTGCCGGCGGCTCCCAGCAAGTCATCGTCGCCAGCATCGCCGCTCAGCGAATCGCTACCGGCGCCGCCATCAACATGATCATTGCCGGCGTCGCCCGACAGCACGTCATTGCCGGCTGCGCCGGCCAGAGAATCATCGTTATCGCCGCCGCTGAGTGAATCGTTGCCGGCGCCGCCATCGAGATGATCATTGCCGGCGCCGCCCGACAGCACGTCATTGCCGGCAGCTCCCAGCAAGTCATCGTCGCCAGCATCGCCGCTCAGCGAATCGCTACCGGCGCCGCCATCAACATGATCATTGCCGGTGCCGCCCGACAGCACGTCATCGCCGGCCGCGCCGGCCAGAGAATCGTCGTTATCGCCGCCGCTCAGGGTGTCGCTACCGGCGCCGCCGTCGAGGTGGTCGTTGCCGGTGCCGCCGCTCAGGTGGTCATTGCCGGCCCCGCCGCTCAGATCGTCGTCGCCGCCCAAGCCATTGACGAAATCATCGCCCGAGGTTCCCGAGAACGTATTGTTGCCGCCATCTTCGCTCTGGGTTTCCCCAACTGCCGTCAGCAGAAATGGAGTGAGAGGCGTAAAATTCCCATCGGGAGCGTGCGCCGTCAGATTGATCGAAATATCGCCGGGAGCGATGGTTTCGAGGCCGTCGGCCACCCTCAGGACGAATTGGTTGTCATGCCATTCGACCACGAATCTGGGGTCGTCCGTCGTGACCGAAATATCGGCCGGCAGGGTGTCGGGATCGGTTACGGTGACGATCCCCACGACGGAGTCGTTAAAGGCTTCGAAGGTGGAGTTGGACAACGAAATTGCGGTCGGTGCGATTGCCACGATGACCTCCTCGATTGTGTTTTCGCTCCCGACCCTGCGAGGCGAGCCGGGCACGTTGAGGTGCCTCAGTAGCAACGCAACCTGAAACCAACCTGAAAGCCACGAAGGCTGCGAGGGAAGTCCGCCAATGGCCCTTCGCTGGCGCGCCGCGCGCAATCACCGGCGCCTGCTTTGCGGGAAAGCCCGGACATTTGCCGATCGCGGCCAACGAGAGCCCGTTTTTGAGTGTCCGCCATGTTTCGTCTTCCTCCTTCCAGGGAAGCCGGCTAAGTGCCGGCCCATGGCGGGTATACGGCTCATACACGGTCAGCCAACCGCATCGAATGTTCGTGATCGGGCCTGAAGCGGACGGCGCATGAGCGATTCTGCAGCTAATGACCGAAAGCAGACGCCGTTACTCACGACAAAGGGGCACGGGAGCCAAGCGGTTAGTGGTCATTAGCCTTCTGAGCACTCACCCTAAGCCCAACCGATCAATTTGGATTTTCAGCAATCGCGGGCTGTTCGCGCCAGCATTTGCGGGCGGAAAGTTTATTGGGCTGAATTTTTTTAGCAGCGTGCTTTTGGCAACGAAAATTATGGAATGGAGGCGCTCTCATTGGTGTTAATTTTTGGGCTGAGCCGCTTGCGACCGATGTGAAATGCATCACATCGCCCCGCGGTCGAAAATGGCAAATTATCACGATCTAACACGGGAAGCGCGCACCAAAAATTATACAACCACGAGCACAGCTTAGGGAGCGACGACCATGGCTGTCTTTGAAATTACACCGGTAACGAGCATTCTCCGGGTTAACATTCCTGCGTTCGACGCAGATACCAATTCGGCTGACAGCCTGATTGTCGATCAGGATGCTTTTCTAATTACGGACGGCAACCAACCTGCCGTCGATCTCGTTGCAACCGGTGCTTGGACGGTCACAGTCAATGGGTCGGTGTTTTCCTCAGGAGGAGCGGGAATTCAGCTCTTTCCTGGCAACACAGCCGTTTCAAAAATCAAGATAGGTATCGACGGGGAGGTCTACGGCCACAGTGGCGGTCCTGCAATTGCTCTCGACAGTGCCGCAAGTATTACGAATGCCGGACGCATTGTCGATGATACCTACGCAGTTTTTGTCACAAACGGCGTGAATGTAAGCGTGACGAATTCTGGAAGCATCGACGCACAATTTATAGCGCTTGCCGGTGGAAACGACACCGTTACAAACACCGGTCTTCTGACAGCGGATTTGAAATTCGGAGACGGCACCAACACTCTTTCAAATAGCGGTTTCATACAACAGGTTGAGGGCGGTAACGATGCCGACAATTTTGTAAACTCCGGCCAAATTAGTCTGGCTCTGGCCCTCGGTGATGGCACCAATAGCTTCAAGAATACTGGCATCGTCTTCAGCGATGTTGGTGGCGGAAGCGGTGCCGACACCGTGACCAATTCCGCGGTTTTGTCTGGGCACCTCGATTTGGGAGATGGGGCTAATCACGTTACGAATTCTGGCTCCATCGCAAATTACGTCTTTTTCGGCGACGGCAACGACGGCATCACGAATTCCGGGACCATCGGCGAGTTTGTTCATCTCGGCGGCGGCACCAATTCATTGACCAATTCTGGTTCTATCGCCGGTGATGTGCTTGGTGGGCCTGGTCAGGACACCATGATCAATTCCGGTTCCATCGGTGGGGATATCAACTTTGGCAGCGGGGGAAGTAATTTCCTCACCAATTCAGGAACGATCAGCGGCAGTTATTTCGGTGGAAACGGCATTGATACGCTGACGAACTCCAAAGTTATTCACGGCGATGTATTTTTGGCCGGAGGCAACGACGTCTTCACCGAAACCGGAACGATCGGAGGGACAATCGATCTTGGCAGCGGCGATGACATGTTCACTGGAGGCAACAATCATGATCGCGTCGCGGATGGTGATGGCAGTGACAAGATTTCACTGGGCGGCGGAAGCGATGATTATATCGGGACAGGCAGTACCGTGAGCGATGGGTCTGACACCATCGATGGTGGAGCTGGAGTCGATACCTATGTCGTCAGCAGCGCGGCCAATCCCGCATTCATCAATTTAGATACCGTCACGCACGCTTTCCCTGCACCTTTTATCGGGACGCTCGCGGCCAACACCGCGACAGGCATTGATCTCGGCACCGACCATATAACGAATTTTGAGAATGCGATTGGCGGCCACGGTGGATCAGTGATTTTTGGATCGGCGGCCGCCAATTTCATACAGGCAAACGGTGGCTTGAATTTCTTTTACGGCTTCGGCGGCAACGACACACTAATAGGATCCACTGGTAGCGACGTGCTGGTTGGCGGAACTGGTAACGACGCGCTTGGGGGCGGCGCCGGCGCGGATAAATTTGTTTATACGTCCATCTCGGACAGCGGTGTTGCCAAAGCTGCCAGCGACCTCATTTCGGATTTCAACCAGGGTGAAGGTGATCTCATCGATCTTTCTGCTATTGATGCGATTACGAACAATGCAGTCGGTACCTTAGATCACTTCAATTTCATCGGACCGAACGTTGCGTTCAGTCATACTGCCGGTGAATTGCGCGCCTACTCGACGGCCAGTGGCGAAACCGTGTCCGGCGATGTGAATGGCGATGGCAAGGCTGATTTCGCGATCCGGCTCAATGACAGCGGTCACGTGCTCCATCTCGGCGCGGGTGACTTCATACTGAGCTAGTTGCGGACTTGGGATGATGGGGTTCGCGGCAAGATTGGACATTTGCCGATCACGGCCAACGGGCGCCCGTTCTTGAGTGCCCGCCACGTTTCGTCCCCCCTTTGTCGCACGCGCAAATCCGGCTTCACCCGCCGAGCACCGGTTCCGGAACGAGACTTGCAGCAGCGCTCTCGATCCCGCCTGGGGACATGACCTGAGGTTGTGCCGGCCCTTGCGCCGCTTGCCGACTCGACCGATTCTCGGCCCATGAATCGGCCTATGAATCGGCCCATGCCTCCGCCCAGCAACCGGCCCTGGCTGGCGCATTATCCGCCGGGCGTTCCGGCCGAGATCGACGCCACGCGCTATTCATCGCTGGTGACGCTGTTCGAGGAGAGCTTCAGCACCTATGCCGGCCGCGCGGCCTGCGTCTGCATGGGCGCGAGCCTGAGCTACGCCGCGCTCGACGCCGCCTCGCGCGCCTTCGCCGCCTGGCTGCAAAGCCGCGGCGTCAAGGCGGGCAGCCGGCTCGCCATCATGATGCCGAACCTGCCGCAATATCCGGTGGCGATCGCGGGCGCGCTGCGCGCCGGCTGCGTGGTGGTGAACGTCAACCCGCTGTATAAGCCGCGCGAGCTCGAATTCCAGCTCAAGGACTCCGGCGCCGAGGCCATCGTCGTGCTGGAGAATTTCGCCGCCGTCTTGCAGCAGGCGCTGCCGCGCACCGACGTCAAGCACGTCGTCGTCGCCAGCATGGGCGACATGCTCGGCCCGGTGAAAGGCGCGCTGGTCAATGCCGTGGTGCGCTTCATCAAGCGCATGGTGCCGGCCTACGACCTGCCGGGGGCGACGCCGTTCAAGGCCGTCCTCGCCGCCGGCGCCGCATTGCCGTTCACGGCGCCGACGATCGGGCCCGACGACATCGCCTTCCTGCAATATACCGGCGGCACCACCGGCGTCGCCAAGGGCGCCATGCTCCTGCACCGCAACCTGGTCGCCAATGTGCTGCAGGTGGAGGCCTGGAACGCGCCGGTCATGGCGGCGCCGCCGCCGGTCGATCAACTCGTCATCGTCACCGCGCTGCCGCTCTACCACGTGTTCGCGCTGACCGCCTGCTTCCTGATCGGCGTGCGCGTCGGCGGACTGTGCCTGCTGATCCCCAATCCGCGCGACATCGGCGGGCTGATCAAGGAGCTGCGCCGCTACAAGGTGAATTCGTTCCCGGCGGTCAACACGCTGTACAATGCGCTGCTCAACCACCCCGACTTCCACAAGGTCGACTGGAGCGGCCTCAAGAGCGCCGTCGGCGGCGGCATGGCGGTGCAGAAGCCGGTGGCCGATGCCTGGTTCAAGGCGACCGGCAAGCCGATCGTCGAGGGTTACGGCCTGTCGGAGACCTCGCCGGTGCTGACCTGCAACCGCGGCGACATTGCGGAATGGACCGGCACCATCGGCCTGCCGCTGCCGTCGACCGACATCTCGATCCGCGACGACCACGGCCGCGAGGTGCCGTTTGGCGAGCAGGGCGAGATCTGCGCCCGCGGACCGCAGGTCATGGCCGGCTATTGGCGGCGCCCGGACGAGACCGCCAAGGTCATGACCGAGGGTCAGGTGTTTCACACCGGCGATATCGGCATCATGCTCCCCGACGGCCGCGTGCGCATCGTCGACCGCAAGAAGGACATGATCTCCGTCTCCGGCTTCAAGGTCTTCCCCAACGAGATCGAGGAACTGGCCATGAGCCATGGCGGCCTCCTCGAATGCGCCGTCATCGGCGTGCCCGATCCGCATTCCGGCGAGGTGCCCAAGCTGTTCGCCGTCAGGAAAGACCCGAACGTGAGCGAGGCGGAATTGCACAATTTCCTGTCCAAGGAGCTCGCCGGCTACAAGGTGCCGCGCCAGATCGAGTTCCGCGACGAATTGCCGAAATCGAACGTCGGAAAAATTCTTCGCCGCGCGCTGCGCGACGAGGCCGGCCGTCAATGACGATCGAGACGCCCGCGGCCGTCGTCACTTTCTGGCGCGAAGCGGGTCCCGACCGCTGGTTCAAAAAAGACGCGGCGTTCGACGACGAGATCAAACGCCGCTTCCTGATCACGCACGAGGCCGCGGCTGCCGGCAAGCTGACCGCCTGGGAGCGGAACGCGGAAGGCGCGCTGGCGCTGCTGCTGCTGCTCGATCAGTTTCCGCGCAACATGTTCCGCGGCGAGGCGCGTACATTCGCCACCGATCCTCTGGCGCGCGCAGTGGCGAGCCGCGCCATCCTCAACGGCTTTGACGGCGCCTACCCCGACTTGCGCAACTTCTTCTATCTGCCGTTCGAGCACTCGGAGAATTTGGCCGACCAGGAGCGCGCGGTCGCGCTCAACAAGGCGGCCGGCGACGACGACGGCCTGAAGTGGGCCAAGGTCCATGCCGACATCATCCGCCGCTTCGGCCGCTTCCCCCACCGCAATGCCGTGCTCGGCCGCGTGACGACGCCGGAGGAGCAGAAGTTTCTCGATGACGGCGGCTTTGCAGGGTGATCTTTACCCTCCCCCTTGTGGGGAGGTCGCGAGCGAAGCGAGCGGGTTGGGGGTTGTCGCAAATATCTGCTACCCCCACCCCGATCGCCTCGCAAGAGCTCGGCGATCGACCCTCCCCACAAGGGGGAGGGTTGGAGATCTCCGCGATGACCGACTTTCACGGCGTCTTTCCCTACCTCGTATCGCCGATCGACGGCGAGGGGCGCATCAAGACCGAGGTGCTGGGCAAGCTCGCCTCCGACCTGATCAGGGCCGGCGTCCACGGCCTGACGCCGCTCGGCTCGACCGGGGAATTCGCCTATCTCGACCGCGGGCAGCGCGAGACCGTCGTGCAGGCGACCATAGAGGCGGCGAACGGACGCGTGCCGGTGGTCGCGGGCGTCGCCTCGACCGCAACCGCCGACGCCGCCGCACAGGCGAGGCGTTACCAACAGCTCGGCGCCGACGGCATCCTCGCCATCCTCGAAGCCTATTTCCCGCTGAAGGAGACGCAGGTCGAGAGCTACTTCCGCGCCATCGCCGACGCCGTCGACATCCCGGTCGTGCTCTACACCAATCCGAATTTCCAGCGCAGCGATCTCACGCTCGACGTCATCGCGCGGCTCGCCGGCCATCCGCGCATCCGCTATATCAAGGATGCCTCGACCAACACCGGCCGGCTGCTATCGATCATGAACCGCGCGCCGGCGATGAAGCTGTTCTCCGCTTCGGCACACATTCCGGCCGCAGTGATGCTGATCGGTGGTGTCGGCTGGATGGCAGGACCGGCCTGCATCGTGCCGCGCGAGAGTGTGCGGCTCTATGACCTCTGCCGCGCCGGCAAATGGGGCGAGGCGATGACATTGCAGCGCAAGCTCTGGCGCATCAATGAAGCCTTCGCGCGTTTCAATCTTGCCGCCTGCATCAAGGCCGGGCTGCAGATCCAGGGCTACGCCGTCGGCGATCCGGTGCCACCGCAGGCGCCGCTGACGGCGGAGGAGCGCCGCCAGGTCGAGGCCATCCTCGCCGAGGTCGCCAGGCTGGAAATCGCCTGATTTGTTGGCCGGAAACGCCGCCCACTGAATGTTAACGAATCCTTGCTAGCCATCGACGATGGCCTTGCCGTCTTATGCCTTGCAGCCGGAGCAGGCCGGCAGCGAGCCGCGGGCGCCTGCAGAAACCCCGCCGGCGCCGTCCAAGCTCGCGGCGCTGATCCCGCGCGTCAGGGCGATCCTCGCCGACCGCAGCGACAGCCGCATCACCCAGCTCGTGGCCGGCAAGGTGTTCCTGGTGCGTGTCGGCAGCGCCATGCTGGCACTGGTCAGCCAGGTGCTGCTGGCGCGCTGGATGGGCAAGTTCGAGTTCGGCATCTACATCTATGTCTGGACCTGGGTGCTGATGATCGGCGCGCTGTCCGATGTCGGCCTGTCGTCGGCGGCGCGGCGCTTCATCCCCGAATATATCGAGTTCAAGGCCTTCGACCGGCTGCGCGGCTTCCTCACCGGGTCGCGCTGGCTCGCGTTCGGGATCGCGACCGGCATCGGTGCCATCGGTGCCATCGGTGTCACGTTGCTCAGACCGTGGATCGACGGCGTCACCGTCATCCCGCTTTATCTCGCCTGTCTCACCATTCCGGTTTACGGCCTGGTGCAGATCCAGGCCGGCATCGCGCAATCCTACGACTGGCCGAACCTCGCCCTGATGCCGTTCTACATCTGGCGGCAACTGGTGATCACGCTGCTGATGGGCGGCGCCTGGCTGCTCGGCGCGCCGACCGACGCGGTCACCGCCATGATCGTCGCCGTGGTCACAACCTGGGCGGTGACCGTCGGGCAGCTGTTCGTGCTCGACCGCAGGCTCGGCGGCAAGGTGCAGCCCGGACCGAAACGCTACGAGGCCAGGGTCTGGCTTGCCACCTCGCTGCCGATCTTCGTGGTCGAAGGCTTCTATTTGCTGCTGACCTATGTCGACATCATCACGCTCGAGCAGCTGCGCTCGCCCGACGAGGTCGCCGTCTACTACGCCGCCGCGCGCCTCTTGGCGCTCGTCGCCTTCGTCTATTTCGCCATCGCCGGCGCCACCACGCACAAGTTCACCCAGTACCACGTCGCCGGCGACTCCGAGCGGCTGCGGAAGTTCTTCCGCGAGACCACGCGCTGGACGTTCTGGCCGTCGCTCGCGGCCTGCGCGGTGATCCTCGTTTTCGGCAAGCCGCTGCTCTGGCTGTTCGGCGCCAGCTTCGACAGCGGCTATGCCGTGATGTTCATTCTCGCCGTCGGCATGCTGTCGCGCGCGGCGGTCGGCCCGGCCGAGCGGCTGCTCAACATGCTGGGCGAGCGCAAGCAGTGCGCCGCGGTCTATGCCGGCGCCTTTGCCGTCAATCTCGTCCTGTGCCTGGCGCTCATTCCGCGCTTCGGCATCGAGGGCGCGGCGGTTGCCACTTCGGCCGCGCTCGCGGTCGAATCGATCCTGCTCTATCGCATCGCCAAGCGCCGCCTCGGCTTCCACGTCTTCATCCTCGGCGGCGGCGCCTAGGCCCGCTCGCGCAGCACCCGCCGGATGATCTTGCCGGTCGTGGTCATCGGCATCTGCTCGATGAAAGCGACTTCGCGCGGATATTCGTGGGCCGACAGCCGCGTCTTGACGAAGCTTTGGATTTCGCCGGCGAGCGCATCGGACGGCGCATGGCCGGCTTTCAGAACGATGAAGGCCTTGACGATCTCGCCGCGCACCTTGTCCGGCTTGCCGACGGCGGCGGCGAGTGCGACCGCGGGATGCTGAAGGAGGCAGTCCTCGATCTCGCCGGGCCCGATGCGGAAGCCCGCCGATGAGATCACGTCGTCGTCGCGGCCGACAAAGCTGATATAGCCGTCGTCATCCATCACGCCCTGGTCGCCGGTCACCATCCAGTCGCCGATGAATTTCTCGCGTGTCGCCTCCGCGCGGCCCCAGTATTCGAGGAACATCACCGGGTCGGGCCGCTTCACCGCGATCTGCCCGATGTCGCCGGCCTTGAGGATTTCGCCATCGCGGCCGATCACGGCCACCTCGTGGCCCGGCACCGGCTTGCCGATGGCGCCGGGCCGCAGCAGACCGAGTTGCGCGCACGAGCCGAGCACCAGATTGCACTCGGTCTGGCCGTAGAACTCGTTGATGGTCAGGCCGAAGGCCTCGCGGCCCCATTCCAGCGCCTCGATGCCGAGCGACTCGCCGCCCGAGGCCATGGTGCGCAGCTTGAAGTCGTAGCGCCCGCGCGGGCTCGGCACCGCGCGCATCATGCGCAGCGCCGTCGGCGGGATGAAGGCATTGCGCACGCCGACTTTGGCCATCAGCGCGAAGGCCTCCTCCGGATCGAATTTGTCGAAGCGGCGGGCGACGACCGGCACGCCGTGATGCAAGCTCGGCAGCAGCACGTCGAGCAGGCCGCCGGCCCAGGCCCAGTCGGCCGGCGTCCAATAGCGGTCTCCCTCGGTCGGGAACGGATAATGCGGCAGCTCGGCGCCGGGCAGATGGCCGAGCAGAACGCGATGCGCGTGCAGCGCGCCTTTCGGCTGGCCGGTCGTGCCCGAGGTGTAGATCATCATCGCCGGATCGTCGGGCGCGGTATCGACGGCGGCGAAATCCGGCGAGGCCCCGGCGAGCAGATCGGAAAACTTGTCGTCGACCGAGATGACGCAGGCGACGTCCGGCGTACCGCCGCGGATGTCCTCGAATTTGGCGAGGCCTTGCGCGTTGGTGAGCAGCGCCCTCGCGCCTGAATTCTGCAATCGGTATTGCAGCGCGTCCGGCCCGAACAGGATCGCGATCGGCAGCGCCACGGCGCCGAGCTTGTAGATCGCGATGTGGGCGGCCGCGACCTCCGGCGCCTGCGGCATGAAGATGGCGACCCGGTCGCCGCGCTTGACGCCCTGCGCGCGCAGCACGTTGGCGAGCCGGTTCGAGGTTTCGCGCAGCCGGCCGAAGCTGATGCTCTCGCTGCGTCCGTCGCCGCGCACGTGCAGGATGGCGAGCCGCTCCGGCTCGCGCGACGCCCAGCGGTCGCAGACGTCGACGCCGATATTGTAGCGCGCCGGGATCGCCCAGCGGAATTGCCGGTAAAGCGTATCGTAGTCTTTGGCCTGCGAACCCAGCATGCGGGCCGCAGGCTAGTCAGCGGACGGCGCGCGGTCCAGAGCTATTGATTCCGGGCGATGCTCATGGCCACATCGCAGACCGGCCGAAGCGCACGTCAGGGGGCAATCATGAGCCACGAGATCGTCGTCGGACTGGGCTTCGTTGCCGGAGCCCTCTACATCGCCAGCCACTACATGAAGACGATGGTGCCGCTGAGGCTCTGCGAAATCGGCGCCAACATCCTGTTCGTCGCCTACGGCTGGCTTTATCCGTCCTATCCGACGCTGACGCTCTATGCGATTCTGATCGGGCTGAACTCGCTGCGGCTCTACGAAATGCTCGAGCTGATCAAGAAGGTGCGCGAAGCATCGAGCGGCGACGCCTCGATCGAATGGCTCAAGCCGTTCATGCACAAGCACACGTTCCACAAGGGCCAGATCCTGTTCCGCAAGGGCGAGCCGGCGGAGGAGATGTATTATATCGTCAGCGGCCGGCTGCACGTGAAGGAGATCGACCTCGAGCTCGCGCCCGGCACGCTGGTCGGCGAACTCGGCTATGTCGCGCCGGAGCGGACGCGGACGCAGACCATCGAGTGCCTCGACGAGGTGCATCTTCTGGTCATCGCCTATGACAAGCTCACCGAGCTGTATTTCCAGAACCCCTCGTTCGGCTTCTATTTCCTCAAGCTGATCAGCCGGCGGCTGTTCGAGAACGTCAGCCGCGCCGAGCAGGCGCTGGAGGCGCGCAACCGCCCGGCGCCGGCCTGAGTGCCCGGGCGCATCATCGCCCCTGTTCCTGGCGGGCCGGGCCAGGCCCCAGCCGGCGCCGCACACGCCGATACCGCTGCCGGCCTCTCACCGCCTTGCAGGCTCATCAAACTATGGGCAAGCTCCCGCGCATGCCGTGGATCACCGCCGTCGTCGAACCCCCGCCCGCGCTTGCGCACTATTCCGGCCCGGTGATTGAGCGCGTGCTGCCGCTCGCGCAAGCGCGCGCCGCCTGCGCCCGCATGGGCGTTCATTCCGACGCCTGCTCGTGGAAGAAAGGCGACTCCTGCTACGTCGTCATTCCGACCGGCGGGCCGGTGCGCGATCTCGGCGCCTATCGCCGCCACGAGGTTGCGCACTGCAACGGCTGGGAGCACAGCCACGGCCACATCGTCGTGCGCGACGGCCGCGGCCACCGCCGCAGCGTGAGCGTCGGCTCAGGCGGCTCGGTCGCCGATGCCGCGCGCGAAAGCGACCCGCTGTCGGTGACGGCGCAGTAACAATCACGCGCGAGGCCGGAAAACAAGCAGCGTCAGAAACGCGTCGCGTGCGGCAGAATTTGCGTTTCGCAACCGCTCTAAGGCAGCCTCAGTTGTTCGCAGTACGAGCAGCGCGTCCGAGCTGGTTGCGCGAAATAACGGGTCGTAATCTGCCAAGTGACGCTTTTCCTGCAAATCGACCAGCGCTGTCGCAAATGCGACGATATCGGCGCCAAAGCCGTTCTGCGGCGCATAGGACGCGTATTTTGCAGGAAGAGTCGGCTTCGTGATGTCATCGCACAGTTCACGTAGCCGCTTATGATCGATACTTCGATAGACTAACGCATAGCGGCTGGTCGCCCGATTTACAGCGCCAACGAACAAATCAGATGCAGCGGTGATCGCCGCGTGAAATACCGCATAGTAACTCGCAGAAATTGCCCGCCTTAGATTTGCTTGACGCGGCGGACCGGCGGGTGGCGGCCCAATGAGTTCGCGGGCCTGGTCGAACAGGTGCTCGGGATTAACCGCTGCCACTTTGCTCAAGCTCGGCAGCTGTTGCAAACTCAACGAGCGGGAAACGGTCTTCTCCAGCGCGCTGGAGTTTGTTCTTAATTTCCACCAATGTGTCCAAGACCGTATTGCCCTTAATCCCAGAGGTCGAGTTCGGGGCCAACACGATCGTGATGCGCACTGCGTCATGCCCCTCGGAGTCGATGAAGGGCTCGCTGAGCACTGTGCTAACGCTCCCGCTGGAGAGGTTCGCAGTCGCTACGGATTTGGCAATCTGTTCAATTTTTGCGCTATCAAGCATGCGGTTAATCTATGCCTCCCGGGCATCAAAATAAACAAGGGAATTTGATACACTATCCCTTTCTGTCGTCCGGCTCGGCCAGGATCAGCGCCCAATAGACCTGGTACTTCGATCCCGGCGCCGGTACTGCGGCGATGCCGATGCGCGTTGCGCCCGGCAGCAGCATGTTGGCGCGGTGCGGCGGCGAATCGCGCCAGCCGGAGAAGGCCTCCGCCAGCGTGTGATAGCCGGCGCCGACATTCTCGGCCGCCTGCTTGGCGTCGAAGCCGGCGGCCTTCAAGCGCGCCACGAACGGCTTCTTCACGGTGTGATCGAGCTTGTCGCGCTTGGCCATCGCCTCGGCCTGGGCTTGCGCCATGCGCGTGAGATCGGGATCGAGCGCGACTTCCGGCAGGCCGTTGTTCCTGCGATAGCCGGAGATCATGGAGGCGGCGGCTTCGGCGTCGAGCTTCGCCCCTTGCGCGATATCCTGATAGAAGCTCGGCTGCTCGGGCGCCTGGAAGCCGGAACAGGCGGCCAGCATCAGCGACAGCGCAATCACAATGAAAAGCC
The DNA here is from genome assembly GCA_035651255.1 of Pseudolabrys sp. Classification (GTDB taxonomy): domain Bacteria; phylum Pseudomonadota; class Alphaproteobacteria; order Rhizobiales; family Xanthobacteraceae; genus Pseudolabrys. Next base: position 21,203 of record DASRGB010000075.1, on the reverse strand, counting down.
GCATCGGTCCCTCGAATCGTGGTCCACCATAGCGCGGACGGTGGCTGAATGGTGGTCACTTCGTCATTCCGGGGCGCCGCCATAAGCGCGTTCACGCGCGTCTGCAACGCGCTATGGCGGCGAACCCGGAATCCATCATCACAGACCGGGGTTATGGATTCCGGGTCCACGCCTTCGGCGCGTCCCGGAATGACAGAATTATTTCGATGACTGCAGCGCCTGCCAGATCCGCGCCGGCGATGCCGGCATGTCGAGCGCGGCGCCCTGGGGCAGCGCGTCGAGCACGGCATTGATCAGCGCCGGCGGCGCGGCGGTGGTGCCCGCCTCGCCGGTGCCTTTGACGCCGAGCGGATTGGTCTTGCAGGCGACCTCGCGATGCTCGACCGTCATTGCCGGAACGTCGTGCGCGCGCGGCATGGCGTAGTCCATGAACGATCCGGAGGCGAGCTGGCCGGAGGCGTCATAGACCGTCGCCTCGGTCAGCGCCTGGCCGAGCCCCTGCGCGACGCCGCCGTGGATCTGCGCCGTGACGATGGTGTCGTCGAGCACATTGCCGCAGTCGCCGACCGCGACATAGGAGACGACGTCGAGCGCGCCGGTGTCGGGATCGATCTCGACCTCGGCGACGTGACAGCCGTTGGGAAACGACGGCGGCGACTTGGTCTTGTCGAGGGTGTCGAGGCTTTCGGCGATGACGCCCTGCCGCTTGAGCTCGGCGGCGCGCTCGGCGACGTCGAACAGCGAGACTTCGCGGTTCTTGACCCGGTACTGGCCGTCGCGGAATTCGACATCGCCCTCCTGCGCCTGCAGCAGCATGGCGGCGACCTTCTTGCCCTTTTCCAGCACGGTGTCGGCGGTGCGGGCGATGGCGCCGCCGACATACATCGCCGAACGCGAGGCGGCGGCGCCGAAGCCCGGCACGTCGCGGAAGGAATCGCCCGAGGACACCGTTACCGTTTCGGCCGGGATGCCGAGCCGGCGCGCCGCGACGTTGCCGAACACGGTGCGGTGGCCCTGGCCGCTGGCGCCGGCGCCGATGCTGACAACGGCCTTGCGGCCGCCGGGGAAGGAGATGCGCGCGGCTTCCTCCGGGAAGGCGCCGGCGATCTCGAGATAGCAGCCGATGCCGATGCCGCGCAGCCGGCCCGCTTTCTTCGCCGCCTTCTTGCGCGCGGCAAAGCCGGCGTAATCGGCGAGCGCGAGCGCGCGCTCGAACACGGCGGGGAAGTCGCCGCTGTCGTAGGTATTGCCGAACGCGGTGGTGTAGGGCATCTGCGCCGGCTCGATCAGGTTGCGCCGTCGCAGCTCGGCCGGATCGATGTTGAGCTTGTCGGCGGCGGCGTCGATCGCGCGCTCGAGCAGGTAGCTCGCCTCGGGCCGGCCGGCGCCGCGGTAGGGCGCGGTCGGCACCGTGTTGGTGAAGACGCAGCGCGAATTCACCTGGGCGTGCGGGATGTCGTAGACCGTCGGCAGGCAGCCGGAAATGTGCGTGGTGACGATGAAATGCGCGACCGGCGTCATATAGGCGCCCATGTTGCCGAGGCCGCCGACGCGCAACGCCAGGAACTTGCCGCGCGCGCTCAAGGCCAGCTCGACCGTCCAGAACGAGTCGCGGCCCTGGGCGTCGGACAGAAAGGCCTCCGCGCGGCTCGACAGCCAGTGCACCGGCCGCGACAGCGCGCGGGCGGCGTGCAGCAGCGCCAAGTATTCCGGGTGCGCCGCGCCCTTCATGCCGAAGGCGCCGCCGACGTCGTCGGTCAGCACGCGCAGCTCCTCCGGTTTGACGTTGAGCGCCGGCGCCACCTGGCCGCGCACCATGGCGACGCCCTGCGACGGGCAGCGCAGCGTGAAGACCTTGCTCGCCGGGTCGTAGCTCGCGGTGGCGCTGCGCGGCTCGAGCGAGGCGACGACGAGCCGCTGGTTGGCGAGCTCGACCTTGACGACGTGCGCGGCCTCCCTGAACGCCTTGTCGAGCGCGGCCTGCTTCCTGCCGTCGGGATCGGCGGGCGCGGTCCAGTCGAAGGCGATGTTGCCAGGCGCTTCGGGCCAGAGCTGGGGCGCGCCGGGTTTGACGGCGTCGCGCGCGTCGGTCACGGCGTCGAGCGGCGCGTAGTCGACCACGACCTTGTCGGCGGCGTCCTGCGCGGCGGCAAGGGTCTGCGCCACCACCATGACGACCGGCTCGCCGATGTGCATCACGCGCTCATGCGCCAGCGCCGGGCGATGCGGCGAATGCGGCACCTTGCCGCCGCGGCCGGGAATGTCGTGGGCATGGGTGACGGTGTGGTAGTGCGCCGCGGCCATGTCGGCGCCGGTGAAAACCGCGGTCACGCCGGGCGAGGCCTTCGCCGCGGCGACATCGACGCGCTCGATCCTGGCAAAGCCGTGCGGCGAACGCACGAAGCAGGCGGCGAGCGCGCCGTCCGGCTTCACGTCGTCGCCGAAACGGCCCTGGCCGCGCAGCAGGGCGTCGTCCTCGACGCGTCCGGTCCATTGGGATTTAGCAACGACACCGCTCATAGCCGCTCCTTGATGCCCGCCTGGGCGTAGAGTTCGTTGATGTGCTGCTTCACGCTCGCGTTCGGCTCGTCGGTCGAGGTGTGGGCCCAGCCGACCTTGGCGCGGGCGTGATTGGCGATCGCCTCGTCCTGCTGCGACGTGCCGCCGGAGACGCCGTAGGCGCCGACCATCTCGTTGCCCTTGAACACCGGCGCGGCGCCGCCGGACGCCGCGATCTTGCCGTTGGTCAGCGCCGACAGCCCGATCAGCAATTGCGGATTGCGCTCCTTGAACCACTGCTGGATCACCAGCCCGTCGGGAAAGCGCGGGCTCATGCTGCGGAAGGCGGCGACGGTGAAGGCCTTGGCGATCGCGGTATCGGGCGTGATGAAGCCGGCATCATCCATGCGCTCGACGGCGATGACGTGGCCCTCGGGGCCGACCACCGCGACCGAAACGGGCACGCCCATCTCCTCGGCCTTCTCGACCACCGCCTTGATGAATTCGCGGCATTCGGCCGCCCGCAGCTTGGCCATCCGCCTTCCTCCCGCACAGCGTTAACCGCCGTTTAACCTCTCGGCGACCAGCAATTAACTGCAAAACAACGGGTTGGGGAATACCGTGACCACCTACCCGGACGCGAAAATGGCAGCTGCCTCCCGATCCGCAATTCCGCGCGACTGGCGCCTGGTCGCTCTGATCGGCGCCGCCTGCTTTCTTGCCGGGTTCGGCGTTCTTGACCTTGTGATCCCCGCCGGCGCGCTCGCCGGAGCCGCACTGCTGGCGGTCGCCGCCATGGCCATGACGATGTTCGTGCGTGCGCGGACCTGGCAGCTGCAGAACCAGCGCATGCGGGTCGCCCTTGACAATATGTCGCAAGGCCTCTGCATGTTCGACAGCCATGAGCGGCTGGTGGTGTGCAACCGGCGCTACGCCGAGATGTACAAGCTGCCCGAGCACATCGCCCGCAGCGGCACGACGCTGACCGGGCTGCTCGAATACCGCGCCGCGCACGGCACCTTCTCGCGCAACATCGAGGACTACGTCGTCGAGCTGAAGGCCTCGATGGCGGGCGGCACCACCCGCAGCACCGAGGTCAAATCCTCCGACGGCCGCATCATCCTGGTCACCAACCGGCCGATGAAGGGCGGCGGCTGGGTGGCGACGCACGAGGACGTCACCGACCGGCGCGACGCCGAGCGCGAGCGCGCCCTGATGCAGGAGCAGCAGCAGCGCCGCGCCATGGTCGACGAGGCGATCGCCGCGTTCCGCCGCCGCGTCGAGGAGCACCTGCGCACGGTGAGCGACGGCGCCATGGCGATGCGTTCGACCGCCACCACGCTGCTCGCCAATTCCGGCCAGACCTCGCAGAGCGCCGAGAGCGCGGTCGCCGCCTCCAACGAGGCCTGCACCAATGTCGAGACCGCGGCGGTGGCGGCCGACGAATTGACCGGTTCGATCGGCGAGATCGGCCGCCAGCTTGCGCTGACCACCGACATCGTTCGCGCCGCGGTCGGCGAGGCCAAGGGTACCAACGAGCAGATCGCCGCGCTCGCCCAGGCGGCGCAGAAAATCGGCGACGTCATCAAGCTGATCCGCACCATCGCCGGCCAGACCAACCTGCTCGCGCTCAACGCCACCATCGAGGCGGCGCGCGCCGGCGAAGCCGGCAAGGGCTTCGCCGTGGTGGCCGCGGAGGTCAAATCGCTCGCCGTGCAGACCGCCAAGGCCACCGAGGACATCGCCCAGCTCATCACCAGCGTACAGACCGCGACCTCGGGCGCGGTGGCGGCGATCGGCCGCATCGCCGCGCGCATGCAGGAGATCGACAGTTGCGCGACCGCGGTGTCATCGGCGGTTGAGGAGCAGAACGCCGCAACCGCGGAGATTTCGCAGAACGTCACCGGCGCGGCCGACGGCGCCAAGACGGTGGTCGCCGTGCTCAACGAAGTGGCGGGCGCGGCGACCGACACGCGCCAGTCGGCGGAAAGCGTGCTGTCGGCGTCGCAGGCGGTGGAAGCCGCCGCCGCCGAGCTGCGCCGCGAAGTCGAAGGCTTCCTCGCCAGCGTGGCGGCGTAAGGCCGTCACCCTGAGGTGCGAGCGGCCGAAGGTCGCGCGCCTGGGGAGGCGAGATATCAAGACCGTGGCCGTTCATCCTTCGAGGCGCGCCTTTAGCGCGCACCTCAGGATGACGGCTTGAGGTTTTCGCCCTCCCAAAATTGAGACTTTCACCGCTTGAATGCGCGCGGCAAATCGCTTGCTGCATTCACGGCGGCGGTCGGCTAATTTCCGTCCGACACGCGAGGACTCCGAATGCGGTTGGGTTACTTCACGATGCCGGTGCATCCGCTGGGCCGGGACTGGTCGCAGACGCTGCGCGAGGATCGCGAAGCTTTCATCCTCGCCGACAAGCTCGGCTTCTACGACTGCTTCATGGGCGAGCATCTCACCGACGCCTGCGAGAACGTCACCAACAGCATGCTGTTTCTCGCGACGCTGATCAGCGAGACCAAGCAGATCAAGCTCGCGACCGGCACCTGCAACCTGTCGCAGATCCATCCGGTGGTGATCGCGGTCAACGCGGCGATGTTCGATCATCTCGCGCAAGGCCGCTTCATCATGGGCGTGTCCGCCGGCGCGCTCACCTCGGACTCCGAGGCGATCGGCATTCTCGATCTCGACCGCAACAAGATTTTCGCCGAGGCGATCGACGTCATCCTCGCGGTGTGGGAGCAGAACCCGCCCTACAACATCGATTTTCCCGACAATCGCTTCAAGGTGAGCTTCGCGCGCACCGCCGCGCTCGAGCTCGGCGTCGGCGTACTGGCCAAACCGTTCCAGAAGCCGCGGCCGGAGATCGTCGGCACCGTGGTGGCGCCGTTCTCGCCGGGCGTGGTGCTGATGGGCAAGCGCGACTTCCATCCGATCTCGGCGAATTTCCTGCTGGCCAAGCACTTGAAGTCGCACTGGACCAACTACGCCAAGGGCAAGGCCGAGGCGGGGCAGAAGGCCGACATCAGGGACTGGCGCGTCGCGCGCACCATCTTCGTCGCCGACGACGACAAGGTGGCGACACGCTACGGCTGCGAGGATGCCAAGAGCCCGTACCGCCATTACTTCGGCAACATGCGCGCCAAGATGATGCGCGGCAATCGGCTTTACGTGTTCAAGAGCCACAAGGAACAGCCGGACGAGGAAATCACGCTCGACTACGTCATGGACAATTGCGTGACCTTCGGCACGGTCAACAAAGTGGTCGATGCCATCCTGAAGCTGCGCGAGGAGACCGGCGATTTCGGCGAACTGGTCTATGCCGGCATGGACTGGGTCGACCCGCAGCTCGCCAGGCGCTCGATGCAGCTGATGGCCGAAGAGGTGATGCCGCGCGTCAACGCCGCGATCGGCAAGTCGGCGAGCGCCGCGGCGGAGTAATTCTTCCCGTTCGTCCCCGCGAAAGCGGGGACCCAGAGCTAAATCTTAAGCCTGAGTTTGTCGCCCCTGGGTTCCCGCTTACGCGGGAGCGAACGGAGTTTGGGTTGACGTCATCAAGGTCGCCACCTTCCCCGCCCTTACCGCCACCGCATCCGTGCGAAAGCATGCCGCGACGTAGCGATCGGGCCGCAGCAGGAAGACGTGATCGGCATATTGCGCGAGGCGCGGATCGGTCGCCGCTGACGGCGGCAGCGCGACAACGCGCGGGTCAAGCGATCGCCACGGCTCGCCTTGCAGCAGCGGCAGGATCGCAGCGGCGCGCGGCGAATTGACGACCAGCGCAAAGCCGGGACCGAGCAGGTCGTCGAGCAGCACGTCGCGGCCGGCGGCACCGGGCAGGCGCGGCTGCGGAAACAGCCGGCCGACCAAGGTGCGCCGCGCGCTTTGCCCGTCAAGCACGATGAAGCCTTTGGCGAAGCGCGGCGGCGGCTTGAACTTCATCTGCATGATGTAGTCGCGCGCTTTGGGGAAAGTCGAGAGCGCCAGGAAGCCGTATTCGATGGCCTTGGCGGCGAACATATTCGGCGGCGCCAGCACGCGGCCGATGTTGAGGGCAAACTCGATCATGGCCCAGACATGGTCGCGCCGCTCCGGCTCGTAGCTCGCAAGCAGCCCGGGCCCAAGCGTGCCGCGGGTCACCATCGCGAGCTTCCAGGCGATGTTGAAGGCGTCGCGCAGGCCGCTGTTCATGCCCTGCCCGGCGAAAGGCGGCGTCATGTGCGCGGCGTCGCCGGCAAGGAAAACGCGGGCCTCGCTCCAGCGGTCGGCGATGCGCGCATGGAAAGTGTAGACGACCTTGCGCACCAGCCGGCTTTGCGGCGCCGCCTCGTGCGTATCGAGCAGGTGCCGCACCATCTCGGGCGCCAGCAGGTCCTCGTCGCGCTCGTGATCGTGCAGCATGAACTCGTAGCGCCGCGTCAGGTTCGGCCCCGGCAGCGCGATGCAGGGGCGCCGCGGATCGGAGAACACCTTGGTGTGCAGGGAAGACACCGGCGAATTCTCGAGATCGAGGATCAGCCAGCGCTCGCGGAAGGTCGAGCCGCTCATGCCGATGCCGAGCTGGCGGCGCACGGTGCTGGAAGCGCCGTCGCAGGCGACGAGATAGTCGCAGCTGATCGTCTTGCCGCCGGCAAGCGTGAGCGTGACGCGCCTGTCGTCTTGCGTGAACGCGACGAGCTCATGCTCGAACAGCGCCGTGACATGCGGAAAGCGCGCGAGCGCTTGGCGCAATTGCCGCTCCAGCACCGGCTGGCGGAAGGCATTGCGGCGCGGGAAGCCGTAGGGCTGCTCGGTCGGCTGCACCTTGGCGAACAGGCGGCCGCGCGCCGAATAATAATGCGAGCCGTAGCCGGTGACGGTCTCGGCCATCACCTCGGCAGCCAAGCCCGCCGCCTGCATGATGCGCAGCGATTCATCGTCGATCGACACCGCGCGCGGCTCGTGCACGGTCGCGGCGTTGCGCTCGATGACGACGCAGGCGACGCCGTAGACGCCGAGCAGATTGGCAAGCGTCAGCCCGGTCGGGCCGGCGCCGACAATGGCGATGGGGACGTGAGATTGGGAGGGCGTCATCAGGCCTTTCTCCGTCATCCTGAGGTGGCCGGCAAAGCCGGCCCTCGAAGGATGAACGGCCGCTGACTCCGTGCCCGTCATTCTTCGAGGCTCGCGCGCAAGCGCGCTCGCACCTCAGGATGACGGATTGAGGGTCACACCGACAGCGGGTCGGTGCCGAGTTCGCGATAGAGCCCGTGGCGCGCGCCTTGCGTGAACGACACGCCCTGCTCGAGCTCGATCGACACCGAGCGCACACGCTGCGCGGCCGGATCGGTTGCCGGCACCGGCTTGCCTTCGCTCGCCGCTTTCGCCGCGTTGAGCAGCATGCGCCGCGTCATGACGATGCCCTTGTCGGTCGCGCACAGATGCTCCTTGGTGCGGTCCTGGATCGGGCCCATGCTCTCCTGGATCGAGGCGTCCTGCATGGCGATGCCGTCGACGCCGGTGGCGGAGTGGCCGTGCTTCTGCGCCTCGCGGTCCATCAGGTAGTTGTTCGACTTGTTGGCGAGCGGGATGAAGGTGCCGGGCACGTATTTGACGTGAATGCCCTCACCGTCCTGCATCGCCGAGACTTCCTGCTTCGTCAGCGCGCGCCGGGGATGATAGTTGATGCTCCAGGCCCAGCAGTTCTCGTCGTCGATCGGCACCCAGGCATGGGCACCGAGCGGATGGCCGGCGCGCGGCGGGATGATGGTGTACCAGGGCATGATCCACGGCGTGATGCGCCAATAGTGCTTGCCCTCGCCACCCTTGCGGCGCGCGCCGATCAAAAGGCCGCCGGCGAATTCCTCGACGTCGAAATGCGGCATGCGGTCTTTTTCGTTGTACTCGTTGGCCTTCGAGCCCTTGAACAGCGGATCCTGGTTGAGCTCGGAGGCGTGCAGCCACGACACGTGGCTCGAATCGATGCCGCCTTCCATGGCCTGCAGGTAATTGCACTCCTGCAAGCGCTTCGACACGAAACGCTGCTCGGGCTTGACGTCGGTCCATTCCAGCGCCGGCGGCGGCGGCTGCAATTCCGGCGGGCCCATATAGGTCCAGATGACGCCGGCTTTCTCGATGCAGGGATAGGACTTGAGCTTGATGTTCCTGCGGAAGCCGGATTCTTCGGGCTCCGACGGCAGGTCGGTGCACTGGCCGGTGACGTCGAACTTCCAGCCGTGGTAGTGGCAGCGGATGCCGCATTCGGCGACCTCGCCGAACCACAGCGAAGCGCCGCGATGCGCGCAGAACTCGTCGATCAGCCCGATCTTGCCCTTGGAATCGCGGAAGGCGATCAGCTTCTCGCCCATCAGCGTGACCCGCACCGGCGGGCAATCGGGCTCCGGAATTTCGCTCGCCAGCAAGAACGGCGCCCAGTAGCGGCGCAACAGCTTGCCCATCAGTGTGCCGGGACCGATGCGGCTGAGCTGGTCATTTTGTTCTTGCGACATCATGGCGACGTTTCCTCTGACGTTTCTTCGGGTTTTTGGTACTCTTTGCAACCATTATAGGCGGCCCGCCCGTCGAAGGAAGCCAGACAGTCATGCCGCTGCCGCGCATCGCCATTGCAACTGGAGACCCGGCGGGCATCGGCCCGGAGATCGCGCTCAAGGCCGCGCTTGATCGACGCGTCACCGCGGTAGCACGGCCGCTTTTGGTCGGCGACCCTGCGGCGGTCGAGATGCACGCCAGGGCGGCAGGGCTTGCGCCGCGACTTAATGTCGTCGCCAAGGCCGCCGACGCCGATTGGAATAACGGCAACGTCAACTTGCTCGACGGCCGCGACGGCGCCAATACGCCGGTCGAATTCGGCAAGGTCGACGCAGCCTACGGCCGGGCTTCGCTCGCCGCGGCGCGGCGCGCCATCAAGGCCGCGCTGGCCAAAGAGGTCGAGGCCGTGGTGGCGGCGCCGCAGACCGAGCGCTCGATCGCGGCCGCCGGCATTTCATTCGACGGCTATCCGAGCTTCGTAGCGCGCGAGACCGGAACGCCGGTCGAAGACGTCTATCTGATGATCTGCTTCGACGACAAACGTGTTGTGCACGCGACGCTGCATGTCAGCGTGCGCGAGGCGCTCAAGCTGATCACGCGCGAGCGCGTCGAGCACGTCATCCGCGTCACCGATAGCGCGCTCAAGAAGCTCGGCATTGCCAAGCCGAAGATTTTCGTCTCCGGCGTCAATCCGCACGCCGGCGAGGAGGGCTTGTTCGGCCGCGACGAGATCGAGATCATCGCGCCGGCGATCAATGCCGCCAAGACCGCCGGCATCGACGTGGCGGGCCCGTTCGGCGCCGATACCATGTTCCACAAAAAGGGCTGCGACGCCTTCATCGTCATGCTGCACGATCAGGGCCACATCGCCGCCAAGCTGCTCGCCTTCAACCGCACCGCAGGCTTATCGATCGGCTCGCCGATCTTGTTCTCGTCGGTCGCGCACGGCTCGGCCCACGACATTGCCGGTCAAGGCAAGGCCGACCCCGGCGCGATGATCGAGGCGGTGACGCGATTGGCGAAGGTTCCCTCCCCGGCCAGCGGGGGAGGTGACAAAGAAATCAGTGCTGCTTGATCGGCGGCAGCGGCTTGCCGGTGATACCGTTGATGGTCGGCGGCGAGACGTTGGCCTGGCCGTTGCGCGCCGGCGGCGTCGCCGAGGTGCTGATCGCCGCGGTCTGCGGATCCTGACCCGGCAGCACCACCACGCGCGTTCCCACCTGCACCCGGCTGTAGAGGTCTTCGATGTCCTCGTTGAGCAGGCGGATGCAGCCCGACGACACGAAGCTGCCGATGGTCGAGGGCTGATTGGTGCCGTGAATGCGGTAGAGCGTGTTGCCGAGATAGAGCGCGCGCGCGCCGAGCGGATTGCCGGGGCCGCCCGCCATCATGCGCGGCAAGTAAGGCTGGCGCTCGATCATCTCGACCGGCGGGAACCAGTCCGGCCATTCCTTCATCTTGGAGATGCGCTCGGTGCCGGCCCAGGTGAAGCCTTCGCGGCCGACGCCGATGCCGTAGCGCATGGCCTTGCCGTTGCCGAGCACGAGATAGAGGTAGGTATGCGGCGTATCGATGATGATGGTGCCGGCCGGCTCCTTGGTGCGGAAATCGACGACCTGTTTTTTGAGATTGGCCGGCAGTTCCTTGGGCTGCCCGGTCTCCGGCTGATCTTCCGGCGGTAGCTGCATGACGCTCGCGCCGTTGCCGGACGGGGCGGTCTGCTGTTGTTGTTGTTGCTGCTGTTGCGGCGGCGGATTGGGCGCAGCACCGATGGCGGCCGGCGGCCGGATGACATCGGGCTCGGATTGCTGGACGTCACGCTGGCGGCCATAGCCGGGGCCGGGCGGGAACGGCGGCGGCGCGGGCGCCGCGTCGCTTTCCTCCGGGTAAAGGAAGCCCGGCCGCGTGGCTTGAGCCGGCCGCGCGGGCCGGCGGATGGCGACGTCGGGGTCGTTGGGGTCGATCTGATAGCCGGGGGGCGGGCCGAGCGGCGCGCTGCTGTAATAGGGTTCGCGCGCGGGATAGCTCTGCGCCAGCGCGGGGGCGGCCAAAACGGCCGCTGAAACCGCCGCCAGCGGCAGCGTCGCGGCAAAGGCTTTGAACCTTCGGATCATCGTGCACCCCGGGACGCGATTCCCCCGCAAATCGCGCAAAATATGGCTTGCCCCGGTATGACGGCACATTCAAGACAATATTGAGGCCGGACGCCGTTTTTGCCGCTGGGTGCGTTGCCGACGCCGCAAGAGGCATCCTCCCCGGGTTTCTCGCCCCTGGGCGGCCGATGCGCTGGAATTTCGCGCCGGGCGGCGGGTCGGCGGGCTACTTCTTGTTCGCCGCCAGCACCTGCTTGGCCACCCGGTGAGCGTCGACCGCCGCCGGGAACCCGCAATAGATCGCGACCTGTCGCAGGATCGCCGCGCACTCCTTCTCGGTGACACCGTTGCGCAGGGCGCCGCGGAAATGCGCTTCGAACTCGTGCATGCGGCCGAGGCAGGCGATCATGCCGAGATTGAGGATCGAACGGTCGCGCGGCTTGAGGTCCTCGTCGGTCCACACCAGGCCCCAGCAGAACTCGTTGAGCATGTCCTGGAATTTGCGGTTGAAGTCGTCGGTATTGGCAATGGCGCGGTCGACATACTCGTCACCCAGCACCTTGCGGCGCATCGCCATGCCCTTGTCGTAAAGCGCCTTGTCCATGTTTCGTCCTCCCTGATGTGCGCCGATGACCGGCCGATCGAGGCATGTTGACAGAGGCGGGCCGATTTCGTCCATCATGACGCGCAGCCGAGAACGTCACGGCGCGGAATAACAAGCGCGCAACGGCTGTTCACAAATGACAACAAGGCAACCGGGGAGGAAAGTCATGAAACGCACGCTCTGCAAGATCGCCGCGGCCGCGCTGGCCGCCAGTCTTGGCTTTGCCATCCTGCAGGCGCTGCCGCAGGCCAAAGCGCAGGACGCCGGCTGGGTGACGCTGTTCGACGGCAAAAGCCTCGACCAATGGGACCAGGTCGGCGGCTCCAACTGGCACATCGTCGACGGCGCCGTGGTCGCCGACCAGATGACCGACCCCAAAGTCGCGGGCTATCTGGTGAGCAAGACGTCGTACAAGGACTTCGTCGTGCGCGTCGAATTCTGGCCGAGCCACGACGCCAACAGCGGCATCTATTTCCGCTGCCTCGACCCGAAGAAGATCACCGACCGCACCTGCTACGAGGCCAATATCTTCGACGAGCGCAAGGACCCGAGCTACGGCACCGGCGCCATCACCCGCTATGTCGAAGTCAATCCGATGCCGAAAGCCGGCGACAAGTGGAATACCTACGAGATCACGGTGAAAGGCCGCGACATTACCGTGGTGCTCAACGGCAAGGAGACCGCCAGACTGCGCAACGGCATGTTCGACGAGGGCCCGATCGTGCTGCAGCACGGCCAGGGCACCATCAAGTTCCGCAAGGTCGAGGTCAAACCGCTCTGACCCGGCCCTAGGCCAAGACGCGCCTCCACCGTTCTGCCCGCGCCGCCGCCGGCGCGGGCAGCCGGCCGGCACCGGACTCCCCACAACACTTAATAAAATCAAAGGCTTATGGGGTGAGGCGGGATCTGTCCCCGTTCTTCCCGGATGTTTCGCGCCGCACAGGTTTTCGCCGCGCCGCCCGTTCAATCATGAGGTCACGGGCTAGAATGGAGCGGCAATTGGCAAACGCCGTTCAATGGATGACAGCGACGAAGCGCTCATGGCCAAGGTCGCGCGCGGCGATGAGCGGGCTTTCCGCGAGCTCGCCCGCCGCCACGTGCCGGTCATGCTCGGGCTTGCCCGCCGCATGCTCGGCAGCACGGCCGATGCCGAGGACGTGGCGCAGGAAGCCATGCTCCGCCTCTGGACCCAGGCGCCGCGCTGGCAGCCGCTGGCGGCCCTGCGCACCTGGCTGTCGCGCGTCGTGGTCAATCTCTGCCTCGACCGCAAGCGCAAGGCGCGCTGGGTCGAGCTGGAGGCGGCCGGCGACATCGTCGACCCCGCCCCGCTCGCCGGGGCGAGCGCCGAGGCGGCCGAGCGCGACCGGCTGCTGGCCGCAGCCATTGCCGAACTGCCGGCGCGGCAGCGGGCCGCGATCGTGCTCAGCTACACCGAGGGCATGAGCAACGCCCAGGTGGCCGAGATGCTCGATACCACCGTCTCGGCGGTGGAGACTTTGCTGGTGCGCGGCAAGCAGAACCTGCGCCGCGCCCTGGCCGATATGATCGACGGGGAAGGGCAATGACCGACCACGAGTTCGACACGTTCCTGGAAGGCGCGCTGCGGCGCAGGGCCCGCGCGGTCAAGGGCGAGGACGAAGCGGCTCAGCGCGTGCTCCAGCGGCTCGCCGGGCCGCTGCCGCGCCAGCACCGCGCGGTCGGCCAAGTCTTCGGCGCGCTGCTGGACTGGCAGTTCGCGCCGGCCTGGCCGCGCATGGCGGCGCTCGCCGCCTCGCTCGCCGTCGGCTTCGCCATCGGCATTTCCGGCATCGACCGTACCATCCACGGCGGCGGCGCCGGCACGCCCGACGCGAGCGCGCTGGTGTTCGAGCCGCAATCGCTGACCGGGGAGCGCCCATGAGCCTCGCGCAGGCTTTCCACGCGCCGTCCCGTTCGAGCGGCGCCCGCTGGCTGCTGCTCGGCTCGCTGGCGCTCAACCTGTTCTTTATCGGCGTCGCCGTGGCCATGGCGATCCGCGGCCCGGCGCCGGCGCCGCGCTGGGACCCCGACGTCTTCGTCCGCGTCGAACGGCTCGCCGCCACGCTGCCGCCGGCCGATGCCGACCTGCTGCGCGGCGCCTTCCAGGCCGACCACGGCAAGATCGCCGACGCCCAGGACGCCTATTACAGCGCGCGCCGCGCCATCCACGAGACGCTGCGCCAGGACCCCTTCAACGTCGACGACATGCGCGCGGCGATGGCCAGGATGCGCGCGGCGCGGCAGAACTACGATCAGGTGATTCAGGGCGTTTTCGCCGGCGCCGCGGTCAAAATGAGCTCGGCCGCGCGTCACGCCGTCGCCGATTGGCGTCCCGACACCGGTTCAAAACGCAGCCGACAATAGGCTAGATTGCGGCAAAAGGCTCTAGACTAGGCAATAGTGCATCTGAGTCGGGTACGCAGTCACGAAAGTCGCCGGTATGCGTCACAGTTTGAAGGTTTTGCGCGCTGAAGGGTGGGCACGCGCGCGTCCATGGGTGACCATGCTGACGACCTGCTCCGCTATGTTGCCGCTCGGCGGCTGCCTGCTGTCCGGCGACCTGCCCGAACCGAATCTGGTCATTCCGGCCGCCTATGACAACGGGCCGAAGAACGCGATCACCGCGCAGGCGGCGCTGCCGCCGCTCGACTGGTGGAACAAGTTCCGCTCGCGCGAGTTGACGGCGATCATCGAGGAAGCGCGCGTCAACAATCTCGACATTGCCGCGGCCGTCGCGCGCATCGAGCAGGCGGACGCGCAGGCGCGCATCGCCGGGGCGCCGTTGCTGCCGCTGATCACCGCCAACGGCAATGCGCAGCAATCGCAATCGTCGATGACCACGAGCAAGTCCAACATCATCGCCATCAAGCAGAACGGCGGCAGGAGCAAAGGCGGCGGCTTCCTGTCGAACGCACCCGTCAACAATCTCCAGGCGACGCTCAACGCCAGCTACGAAATCGACTTCTGGGGCAAGAACCGCGCGGCGCTGCGCAATGCCGAGGAACTCGCGGTGGCGAGCCGCTTCGACCGCGAGGTGGTGGGCTTGACCACCGTGGTCAGCGTCGCCAATGCCTATTTCCAGGTGCTCGCGGCACAGGACCGGCTGCGCATCGCCAAGGAAAACCTCGACAGCGCGACGCGCATCTTGAACCTGATCAATCAGCGTGCCCAGGCGGGTACGGCATCGGCACTCGAGATCGCGCAGCAGGAAAGCCTGGTCAATCAGGTCAAGGCCTCGATCCCGCCGCTCGAGCAGGCGCTCTACACGAACCGCACCGCGCTCGCGGTGCTGATGGGCCGCTCTCCCGAGCAGGTGCGCATCCGCGGCGGCTCGCTGCGTTCGATCGCCGTTCCGCGCGTGACGCCGGGCCTGCCGTCGGAATTGCTGACGCAGCGTCCCGACATCCGCGAAGCCGAAGCCAACCTCGCCGCCGCCAACGCCAATGTCTACAACGCGCGGGCGCAGATGCTGCCGAGCATCACCCTCACCGGCGAAGGCGGCTTTGAGAGCGCCGTGCTTCGCGTCCTGATGCGGCCGGAGTCGGTGATCTTCACCGCAGCGGCGGGGCTGACGCAGCCGATCTTCGAAGGCGGGCGGTTGCTCGGCAACATCGACCTGCAGACGGCCAAGCAGGAGGAGCTGTTACAGGACTATCGCAAGGCCATCATTTCAGCCTTCAGGGACGTCGAAACCGGGCTCAACGACGTGCGCCAGACCGCGCTGACCGTGCAGCTGCAACAGGCGGTGGTGACCAGCTCGCGGCGCGCCTTCGAGGTGTCCGAGCAGCGGCTGCGCGAAGGCACCATCGATCTCGTCACCGTCCTGCAGACGGAACAAACGCTGTTCACCGCGGAGGATGCGCTGGCGCAGGCGCAACTCGCGCGTTTGCAGGCCATTGTCACTCTTTATCAGGCGCTTGGGGGCGGCTGGCTACCGGAACCGGTGGAAGCTTCCAATGCACGGTGAGCTGCCGAGGCGACTGAAGCAGGCTGCGACCCGGCGCCGCTACCTGGCGGCGGGATCGATCATTGTCGTGCTCGCGGCGGCGCTGATCTACGTCTTCGCCAAGCCTGCGCCCGCACCGCGGCGTTTCGACCGCTTCGGCGCCGAAGGCCCGGTGCCGGTCCTGACCGCACAGGCCGCGCGCGCCGACGTGCCGGTCTATCTCGACGCCGTCGGCACGGTGAAAGCCTACAACACCGTCACGGTGAGCCCGCAGGTCGACGGCAAGCTGATCGCGGTCAATTTCAGGGAAGGCCAGGACGTCAAACGCGGCGACGTGCTGGCGCGCATCGATCCCGCCATCTATCAGGCCCAGCTCGATCAGGCGATCGCCAAGAAGGCGCAGGACGAGGCCATCCTCGCCAACGCCAAGCTCGATCTCGAGCGCTACCGGAAGCTCGCCGCCACCAACGCCATCAACAAGCAGCAGGCCGACACCCAGGCCGCCGTGGTGGCCCAGGACACCGCCATCGTCCAGGCCGATCAGGCGGCGATCGAGAACGCGCGCACCATGCTCGATTACACGACGATCGTCGCGCCGATCGACGGCCGCACCGGCGTGCGCCAGGTCGACGAGGGCAATATCGTGCACGCGGCCTCCTCGCCCGCCATCGTCGTCATCACCCAGCTCAAGCCGATCACCGCCACCTTCAACCTGCCGCAGCAGGAGCTCGACCGCGTCAACGCCGCCTTCGCCAAAGGGCCGCTCGAGGTCGACGCGCTGCGCTCCGACGACAATGCCGTGATCGAGCGCGGCAAGCTCACCGTCATCGACAACCAGGTCGATCCGACCACCGGCACGGTGAAGCTCAAGGCCGAGTTTCCCAATACCGAGCTGGCGCTTTGGCCGGGCCAGTTCATCAATGTGCGGCTGCTGATCGACACGCTGAAGGACGTCGTCACCATCCCGACCGGCGCGGTGCAGCGCGGGCCGGAGGGGGTCTTCGTCTACGTCGTCAAGGCCGACGGCACCGCGGCGATCAGCCACGTCAAGCTGCAGAAGCAGGATGAAATGCAGACCGTGGTGCAGAGCGGGCTCGAGCCGGGCGAGCGCGTGGTCACCACCGGCTTTGCCCGGCTCACCGACGGAGCCAAGGTCACGATCTCGTCCGGCGAGCCCGTACCGGGTCCGCATCCGCCGGGGGTGACGGGGGTGCAACGGCGCGGCGTCGGCACCGGCGCCCGGCCGAACCCGCCGCCGTGAGCCGCGACGTGCGTTCAGCGTCCGCCCAATCCCGGCGCGCTCGCCTCGCCCTTGTGGGGAGGGAACGGGCTGAGATCGCCACGCGCCGGGGGTTCAACATCACATGAGCGTCTCCTCGCCCTTCATTCACCGGCCGATCGCGACCTCGCTGCTCGGCGCCGCGGTGATGCTGGGCGGCCTGCTCGGCTATTTGTGGCTGCCGGTGTCGGCGCTGCCGCAGGTCGACTTCCCCACCATCCAGGTGACGACGCAACTGCCGGGCGCCAATCCCGACACCATCGCTGCGCTGGTCACCTCGCCGCTCGAGCGCCAGTTCGGCCAGATCCCGGCCTTGCAGGTGATGACCTCGTCGTCGTCGTTCGGGGTGAGCCAGGTGACGCTGCAATTCGACCTCAACCGCGACATCGACGGCGCGGCGCAGGACGTGCAGTCGGCGATCAACGCGGCGGCGTCCTCGCTGCCGCGCAACCTGCCCTACCCGCCGCTCTACGCCAAGGTGAACCCGGCCGACGTGCCGATCATCACGCTGGCGCTCACTTCGCCGTCGATCGGCCTGCGCGCCCTGAGCGACATGGCCGATACCATCATGGCGCCGCGGCTGTCCGAGGTGAGCGGCGTCGGCCACGTCTCGGTCGAGGGCGGCATCAGGCCCGCCATCCGCATCCAGGCCGACCTGTCGCGGCTCGCCGCCTACGGCATCGGGCTCGAGGACCTGCGCACCGCGATCGTCGGCGCCAACGTCGCCGGCCCCAAGGGCGCGCTCGACGGCACGCACCAGTCCTACACCATCGCCGCCAACGACCAGATCGCCGACGTCGACACCTACAAGGCGGTGGTGGTGGCCTATCGCAATGGCGCGCCGGTGCTGCTGTCCGACCTCGCCGACGTCAAGGAGGGGCTGGAGAACGACAAGGTCGGCGCCTGGTATCAGGGCAAGCCGGCGGTCGTTATCGACGTGCAGCGGCAACCCGGCGCCAACGTGATCGAGACGGTGCAGCGCCTCGACGCCGAATTGCCGCGCCTCAAGCGCGCCATGCCGGCGGGCGTCGAACTCACCGTCGTCAACGACCGCACCAACACCATCCGCGCCTCCATCCACGACGTCCAGCTCACCCTCATCCTCAGCGTCGCGCTGGTGGTGACGGTGGTGCTGATCTTCCTGCGCACGCTGCGCGCCACGTTCATCGCCGGCGTGGCGCTGCCGCTGTCGCTGATCGCCACCTTCGGCGTGATGTGGTTCTGCGGCTTCTCGCTCGACAACCTGTCGCTGATGGCGCTGACCATCGGCACCGGCTTCGTGGTCGACGACGCCATCGTCATGATCGAGAACATCGTGCGGCACATGGAGAACGGCGAGCCGCCGTTGCGCGCGGCGCTGCGCGGCGCCGGCGAGATCGGCTTCACGGTGGTGTCGCTGACCATGTCGCTGATCGCGGTGTTCATCCCGCTTCTGTTCATGACCGGCCTGGTCGGCCGCATGTTCCGCGAATTCGCGCTGACGCTGGCGATCGCGGTCGTCGCCTCGGCCATCGTGTCGCTGACCCTGACGCCGATGATGTGCGGACGCCTGCTGCGCGAGGCCGACGACGCGCCCGGCGAGGACGGCGTCTTCACCGGCCGCTTCACGCAGGCGCTCACCGGCCTGACCGCGGCGGCGGTCGAGTTCTACGAGCACAGCCTGGTCTGGGTGCTGCGGCACCAGGCCGAGACGCTCGCCGTCACGCTGATCACGCTGGCCGCGACCGTCGGCCTCTATATCGCGATGCCGAAGGGCTTCCTGCCGCTGCAGGACACCGGCCTCATCACCGCGGTGACGGAGGCCAATGCCGACGTCTCGTTCGCCGAAATGCAGCGCCGCCAGCGCGCGGTCGAGGACATCATCCGCGCCGATCCGGACGTCACCGGCGCCGTCTCGGTGCTCGGCGTCTCGCCGCTCAACGCCACCCCCAATGCCGGCCGCATGGCGATCGCGCTCAAGCCCCGCGACCAGCGCCGCGCGCTGGTCGGCGACATCGTCGCCCGCCTCGAGCGCAAGCTCGCCGACATTCCCGGCATGACGGTCTATTTTCAGGCGGTGCAGGACATCCAGATTTCGACGCGCATTTCGCGCGCCCAGTACCAGTACACGCTGGTCTCGACCGACCGCGACGAGGTGCTGCAATGGGCGAGCCGGCTGGCGCAGGGCTTGCGCCGGGCGCCGGCGCTCATGGGGGTGGCGTCCGAGGCGCAGGAGGGCGGCGCCCGCGTCCTGGTGCAGGTCGACCGCGAGCAGGCCGGGCGGCTCGGCGTCTCGATGCAGAGCGTCACCGACACGCTCAACGACGCCTTCGGGCAGCGGCAGATTTCGACGATCTACGGCCAGGCCAACCAGTACCGCGTCATCCTCGAGGCGCAGCCGCGCTTCCAGCAGGATCCCGCCGCGCTGTCGCGGCTTTACGTCACCGGCTCGGTGACATCGAACGGCACGGTGGCCACCGTCGGCAACACCGCGGTCGGCACCACCAACACCAACACCACCGCCACCCCCAACAGCGTCTCCTCCAGCGGCCAAATTCCGCTGTCGGCCTTCGCCCGATTCGAGCTGACCACGGCGCCGCTGGCGCTTGCGCACCAGGCCCAGTTTCCCGCGGTCACCGTCAGCTTCGATCTCGCGCCGGGCTATGCGCTGTCCGACGCCGTCAAGGCCATCAGCCGGGCCGAGCAGGCGATCGGCATGCCGGCGTCGGTCAACGGCAGCTTCTCCGGCGACGCCGCCGAGTTCGCCAGCTCGCTGCGGGGCGAGCCGTGGCTGATCCTTGCCGCGGCGATCGCGATCTACATCGTGCTCGGCGTCCTGTACGAGAGCTTCATCCATCCGCTGACCATCCTGTCGACGCTGCCCTCGGCGGGCGTCGGCGCGCTCCTGGCGCTGATGGCGTTCGGCTATGACCTGTCGGTGATCGCGCTCATCGGCATCGTGCTCTTGATGGGCATCGTCAAGAAGAACGCCATCCTGATGATCGACTTCGCGCTGGAGGCGGAGCGGCGGCAGGGACTGGCGCCGCAGGACGCCATCCTGCAGGCGGCGCTGCTGCGCTTCCGGCCGATCATGATGACGACGCTCGCCGCGCTGTTCGGCGCGCTGCCGCTCGCCATCGAGTCCGGCACCGGCTCGGAGCTGCGCAATCCGCTCGGCATCACCATCATCGGCGGCCTGCTGCTGAGCCAGCTGCTCACGCTCTACACGACGCCGGTCGTGTACCTCTACATGGAGCGCGTCCGTCTGGCCGTCGCGCGCCTCACCGCCGGCGTCCGCCGCGCGCTCGGCCTGCGCGCGCCGCAGCCCGTGCGCTGACGGCTCGTGTCGGGGCCGCCGCAGAACGTCTACGACGATCCGGAGTTCTTCGCCGGCTACTCCACGCTGGAGCGCTTCGGCGCGGGCTGGACGCGCGCCGCCGAGCACGGCGATTTCATGGCGCTGCTCGGCGACGTCACGGGGCGTCGCGTGCTGGACCTCGGCTGCGGTGCCGGGCAGCTGGCGCATCATCTCGCCGACCGCGGCGCGGCGGAGGTGACCGGCGTCGACGTGTCCGAGCGGATGCTCGCGCTGGCGCGCACGCGGTGGGCGCACCCGCGCGTCACGTACCTGCGCGGCGCCATCGAGGACGCCGCGTTCCCCGCCGCGCGGTTCGACCTCGTGGTCAGCGCGCTCGCGCTGCACTACGTCGAGGACTACCCGGGGCTCGTGCGGCGCATCGCCGGCTGGCTGGCGCCCGGCGGCGTGCTCGTCTATTCCGCCGAGCATCCGATCTACACGGCCCGGCTGCCGGGCGACGGCTGGGTGCGCGACGCCGCCGGCGCGCGCACGGGCTGGCGCATCGACCGGTACGGAGACGAGGGCGCGCGCGAGGAGACGTGGTTCGTCGGCGGTGTGCGCAAGTTCCATCGCACGCTCGCGACGCTGGTCAACGGCGTGCTCGACGCGGGGCTGGTGGTCGAGCGGCTCGTCGAGCCGACGCCGGGCGCGGCGTGGCTGCGCGATCATCCGGCCGATGCGGACGAGGCGCGCCGTCCGGTGTTCGTGCTGCTGCGCGCGCGACGACCCTAGTCGCGCCCGACGCGCGCGCTACCGGACGGTCGCCAGCGCCTCGCGGAGCGCGCTCAGCGTGACCGGCTTGTCGATGATGACGTCGACGCCGGGCGGCGTCTCGCGGCCGTCGAGCACCTCGGCGACGCCCGTGAGCATGACGATGACCGGCTTGCGAGGGGCGACGCGCTTGATCA
>DASRGB010000074.1:0-41205 GCA_035651255.1 Pseudolabrys sp. | reverse complement strand
GCGCTTCGAACGTGAAGCGGCCTATGGCATGCGCTTTAACATCGCGGCCGGGACCGCAGTGCGCTTCGAGCCCGGTCAGGAACGCACGGTGGAACTGGTGGCGCTGGCAGGGGACCGCCGCGTCTACGGCTTCAATGCACTGGTGATGGGCAAGCTGAAGGCCCAGCATGGCAACGTCAAGAAGGGGCAAAACCAATGAGCAAAATTTCCCGTTCGGCCTATGCCGAGATGTTCGGCCCCACCGTCGGCGACCGCGTGCGCCTAGCCGATACCGCACTGTTCCTGGAAGTGGAGAAGGATTACACGATCTATGGCGAGGAAGTGAAATTCGGCGGCGGCAAGGTGATCCGCGACGGCATGGGCCAGTCGCAGGTGACCAACAAACAAGGCGCCGCCGACACCGTCATCACCAACGCGCTCATCCTCGACAACTGGGGCATCGTCAAGGCCGACGTCGCTATCAAGGACGGCCGCATCGCCGCGATCGGCAAAGCCGGCAATCCCGACATCCAGCCGGGCGTCACCATTGTCATCGGGCCCGGTACCGAGATCATCGCCGGCGAGGGCAAGATCCTCACCGCCGGCGGCTTCGACACGCACATCCATTTCATCTGCCCGCAGCAGGTGGAGGACGCGCTGATGTCCGGCGTCACTTCGATGCTGGGGGGCGGCACGGGGCCCGCACACGGCACCTTCGCCACCACCTGCACACCCGGGCCGTTCCATATCGGCCGCATGATCCAGGCCGCCGACGCCTTCCCGGTCAACCTCGGCTTCGCCGGCAAGGGCAACGCCTCCAAGCCCGCCGCGCTGGAAGAGATGGTCAAGGCCGGCGCCTGTGCGCTCAAGCTGCACGAGGACTGGGGCACGACGCCGGCGGCGATCGACTGCTGCCTCGGCGTCGCCGACGACTACGACGTGCAGGTGATGATCCACACCGACACGCTCAACGAGTCGGGTTTCGTCGAGGACACCATCAAGGCCTTCAAGGGCCGCACCATCCACGCCTTCCACACCGAGGGCGCCGGCGGCGGCCACGCCCCCGACATCATCAAGGTCGCCGGCTTGAAGAACGTGCTGCCGTCGTCGACCAACCCGACGCGGCCGTTCACCAAGAACACCATCGACGAGCATCTCGACATGCTGATGGTGTGCCACCACCTCGATCCGTCGATCCCGGAGGACCTGGCCTTCGCCGAAAGCCGCATCCGCAAGGAGACCATCGCGGCCGAGGACATCCTGCACGACCTCGGCGCGCTCTCCATGATGTCGTCCGACAGCCAGGCGATGGGCCGCATCGGCGAAGTGATCATCCGCACCTGGCAGACCGCCGACAAGATGAAGAAGCAGCGCGGCCGGCTGCCGCAGGAGACGGGCGACAACGACAACGCGCGGGTCAAGCGCTACGTCGCCAAATACACCATCAACCCGGCCATTGCCCACGGCGTGGCGAAGCACATCGGCTCGGTGGAGAAGGGCAAGCTCGCCGATCTGGTGCTGTGGTCGCCGGCCTTCTTCGGCGCCAAGCCGGACATGATCATCAAGGGCGGCTCGATCGTGGCGGCGCAGATGGGCGATCCGAACGCCTCGATCCCGACGCCGCAGCCGGTGCACTACCGGCCGATGTTCGGCGCCTTCGGCAAGGCGCTGACCGCCTCCTCGCTGGTGTTCGTGTCGAAGGCGGCGGCGCGCTCGGGCCTGCGCGGCAAGCTCGGCGTCGACAAGCAATTCGTCGCCGTCGAGAAGACGCGCACGATCGGCAAGAAGGCCATGATCCACAACGACGCCACACCGACAATCGAGGTCGATGCGGAAACCTACGAGGTGCGCGCCGACGGCGAACTCTTGACCTGCGCGCCGGCAGAGACCCTGCCGCTCGCCCAGCGCTACTTCTTGTTCTGACGAGGGCTTCAGCGGTGAAACGCGTCGCAGCCATAAAGCCGGTTGACGGGTGGGATGCCGAGAGCGCGATCGACGTCATCGTGCTCGACGCGCAGGACCGGCACCGCCGCCGCGTCGTCTTTGTCGGCGAGCGCGGCGCGACCTACCTGCTCGATCTGCCGCAGCCGGCGCAGCTGCACGACGGCGACGGGCTAATGCTGGAGGACGGCGCCATGGTCCGCGTGGTCGGCAAGCCGGAGCCGCTGGTCGAGATTTCGGCCGCCAATCCGCGCGAGCTGGCCCGCATCGCCTGGCACATCGGCAATCGCCACACCGAGGTGCAACTGGTCGGCGACCGGCTGCGCATCCGACGCGACCACGTCCTGGAAGACATGCTGCGCGGCCTCGGCGCCGGCCTTGATTTCCTCGAAGCGCCGTTCGAGCCGGAAAGCGGCGCCTACGATCACGGCCACCACCATGGATGATCTGGCGCGCCGCGCGGCAGCTGAGCCGATCGTCGACGGCGGGATCGCCCGGCCGGCGCTCTACCGCCTGATGGCCTGGCTGTCGCCGGCCTTTCCGGTCGGCGCCTTCTCCTATTCGAGCGGCATCGAATGGGCGGTCGAGGCGGGCGACGTTTGCAGCGCCGCCACGTTGCGCGACTGGCTCGATGTGATGCTGGCCGACGGCGCCGGCTTCTGCGACGGCGTGCTGCTCGCGCATGCCTATCGTGCCGCGCACGTCGCGGACGAGCTGCGCGCGGTCGCCGAATTGGCCGCCGCACTGGTGCCGACGCGCGAGCGCTTCCTGGAAACGACGGCGCAGGGCGCCGCGTTTGTCGAGGCGGCGCGCGCCTCCTGGCCCTGCGCGGCGCTCGACCGGCTCGTGCAATGCGACCGCGCCATCGCCTACCCGGTGGCGGTCGGCGTCGCCGCGGCCGGCCACGACATCCCGCTCGATGAGGCGCTGCCGGCCTATTTGCAGGCGCTGCTGTCGAATTGGACCTCGGCGGGCATCCGCCTGGTGCCGCTCGGGCAAACCGACGGGCAGCGCATCCTGGCCGCGCTCGAAGGCGCGGTTGCGGCGACCGCGCAGCGGGCGCTCGGCGCCTCGCTCGATGACATGGGCGCGTCGGCGTTCCGCGCCGATCTCGCTTCGCTGCGGCACGAGACGCAGTACACGCGGCTGTTCAGGTCATGAGGATGTCGCCGGTGCCGCACCCATGTCTGTCATGCCCCGCGAAAGCGGGACATCCAGCACGCCGCAGCGCCTGCGGCCTGTCGCGGTCGATCTTGTTTACCGGATCGCCCGTTTGCGCGGGCGATGACAGCCGAGGAGGGTGCCCACGATGAGCAACAATTCCAACGGGCCGCTACGCATCGGCATCGGCGGACCGGTCGGGTCCGGCAAGACGGCGCTGATGGACGCCTTATGCAAGGCGCTGCGCGACGATTACGAGATCGCCGCGATCACCAACGACATCTACACCAAGTGGGATGCGGAATTTCTCACGAGGTCCGGGGCGCTGCCGCCGGATCGCATCGCCGGGGTCGAGACCGGCGGCTGTCCGCACACCGCGATCCGCGAGGATGCCTCGATGAATCTTGCCGCCATCGCCGCGATGCGCGCCAGATTTCCCGGCCTCGAACTGGTGCTGATCGAATCGGGCGGCGACAATCTTGCCGCGACCTTCTCGCCGGAACTCGCCGACCTCACCATCTACGTCATCGACGTCGCCGCCGGCGACAAGATTCCCTCCAAAGGCGGGCCCGGCATCACGCGCTCCGACCTGCTGGTGATCAACAAGGTCGACCTCGCGCCGCACGTCGGAGCATCGCTCGCGGTCATGGAGCGCGACGCGCGAAAGATGCGCGGGCAGCGGCCGTTCGTGTTTGCCAACATGCGCAGCGGGCAGGGCCTCGAGGAGATCGCGGCCTTTATCAAGCAGAAAGGCGGCCTGTCGGCCGCGGCAGGCAGGGCCGAGGCCGCGGCCCAGGGCTCCGGTTGATATGCGCGGGCGGCCGGCGGACGGGCTTTCTTAAGCACCCGCCTTCGGTGCCACGAACAGGCGGCGAAGCTCGTGCAGTCGCCAGGTCAGGCTGCGGCCTCTGAAGATCCGCGAACCGCCGTTTCTTTTCCAGACGAGCGTATCGACCTCGATCACGGAGCCTGTGACCCGCATGCGGGCGCGCAGCTTGCCGGATCGGCGCCGTTCGGTGGTCAGGTCCCGGTTCGACATGCGCGAGGACCTCAGTAGGCGACCGTGACGCTCGACAGCGCCGGATAGTCCGCCTCGTCGCTGAACTGCCTTTGCAGCACCCGCAAGGCCGACAGGAAGCGCGCTCTCTCGCCGATAAACATTCTCAGCCGCCGGCGTGCGGCCGTTACCGCGGGCGGGGACAGTTGAATCCGCTCCAGCGTGTCGGCAAACAGCGCCGCCGAAAAGAAATGCAGCGCCTTGATTTCGGCGACGCTCTGCCGCTGCCGGGCGGTGAGGCCCGTCTCGAACCTGCCGAGCTTGCGCGCCAGCGCGCCGAGTTTTTTGGCGGCTCGGTCCTGCAGCCGGGGCCGCTCGGGTGCGCGTTCGAGCCGTGCCAGGACCGCATCCATGTCCCGGAGATGGTCATGAATTTTCAGCCGCTCCTCGGCACTGAGGAGCAGGGCGACGGTTGCTCGCATGCGGCCTTGATCCATGTGCCCCCCGGCAGGATCAGTCGAATTGGGCTGCTCTGTCGCGAAGCGGCGGTGGCGCGGAGGCTCTGCTGCCGGCGCTGTTGCGGAAGCGGCGCAGGGCTTCGGCCTGTTCGGCGCGGAGCGCGCGGATCTGCCGTTCGATCGCGGCCGCGCGCCGGTCAAAGTCGGCCAATTTGGCATCCCGCGCCGCATCCGGACGCGCGGGGTTGCCATAGGCGTATCTGATGCGGTCATGCGCCGGGTCCATGCTTCTCTCGCGCTCGCTCCTCGGCGGCTGACGATGATTGGCGGCGACGTGCGGCGCCGGTCGGCGCTCCAGCGCAGGCGGCGCATCGCGGCCCGCGCCGTAGCGTCGGGGAATGCGCTGCCAGTTCGGAGGCATCGGCGGTCCGCCGTCGTAACTGGCGATCCGGGTCCGGTTGGCCGGGCCGGGTCGCGGCTGTCCGTCGAACAAAAATGGCGGTTGGCGCTGCGCGTCGTCGGGTCCACCGGCGCGGCCTTGCCGGCCGGCCGGCATCGACGTCCGGGTTCGCTGATTGAGAGGCGGGTATCCGGCTTCGCTCATTGGATAGGCCGGCTGGCGGAGAACCCCCGGCGGCGCCGCGAGATTTGCCGTGTAGCGCGCAGGGGGGATCTGGAGGTCCTCGTTGCCATGCTTGCGATAGGGCGGGGGTGCCGGCGCGGCGCCGTGGCCAACCTGGGCTTGCCGCGAGTCGCTGCGCGGGGCTTGCGCCTCCTGGCGTTTTGTATGCCGCGGCAGCGGCGGTGTCTGAACTTGCTTCGGCGTCAGCGGAGCTTCCGGCGCAGCCTGTCTTTCGGCCACCTTGATCTTGGCGGGCGCATGCGGCGGCTTGACCGCCGGAAAAAGCGGTTTGGCCTGAGCGGTCACCGGTTGATCGAACAGGCTGGGCGCGGGCTGCTTGGCGCCGTCGACGACGGGCCCACAGACGGTGCCGCCGTCGTTGCGATGGACGCAGGCGACCGCGGGCGCCGCGGGCCCGGCAGGGCCGGCATTGGCCGGCAGGGAGCCGGTCGTTCGGTCGGGCTCGCTGCGCGCCGCTGCGCTGTCTTT
The DNA here is from genome assembly GCA_035651255.1 of Pseudolabrys sp. Classification (GTDB taxonomy): domain Bacteria; phylum Pseudomonadota; class Alphaproteobacteria; order Rhizobiales; family Xanthobacteraceae; genus Pseudolabrys. The sequence goes on along the minus strand of DASRGB010000074.1, from coordinate 35,558 downwards.
CGGTGTCGACGGCGCGGGCGGCGTCATCAGCGAGGTGGCGGCGGGTTTTTCGGGCGCGTTGGCGGTTCCCGTCGAGGCCATCAAATAGTTGCCGATAGCGACCGCAAACACGGTCGCCAACAGCAAGAACGGAATTGCGCGCATGGCAGCCTCCGTCTCGAACCCGCTCGAGCGTTAACCATCTCGATTAATCATAACCGTTGCACGCCCGGCGGGAACTCGGCGATTCACCGTGGCTTCGGCGACTCGCGCGCCAAAGCCTGCACGCGTCCGCTAAGACCGCGGAAGCAATGACTTTTTTCACCTGCTGTGGGTCGCCAAGGAGCGCCGGTTATCTTTGCGCCGCGCGCGCTTTGCTCGCAGCTGGCGCTCGAAATATCACCGCACTCGATAGGACTTGCCTAAAATTGTATTGAACCGCTGTGCCGTCACTTGGTCAGCAGCACCAGGATCGACACCATGAAGATCAAGACGAGCAGCAAATATTGCATTCGACTCATCGACTTCATTATTCGCGTCAGCACGACATCTTGATACGTCGCCGCGCCGCCCTTGCTCCGCGTGACCTCCCAAATTTCCTGACGCGCTTTCCAGTAGGCCCACGCCACGCCGATGCCGGCAATGAGCACACAGAGCTCTTTCCAAAACGGTGCGGCCATTCTTGCAAGCTGCGCTAGATCGAACATGTGCGACCTCGTCTCATCGCTTGTGTTGGGCCGGCGGCCTACGCTGACGCGTTTTCCGCGCTGGAACGTTTGGCATCAAGCGAAGTCGCTATTTTTAGCGCAAAGTCCGAAGGCCGGCGCGTATTTCTTTTTTCGCATTGTGTGGTTTCGGCGCGTCGGACCGGTTGCGGCGGACCCTGCGCAGCAAAAGAGCCCCGGGCAAGGCCCGGGGCCCAATTCATGACGGCAACACCCGCCTCGTGCGAGCGGACTACGGACAGGTGTGGATGAAGCCGTCGAAGCCCAGATAGGTGCCGCTGCTCGGATCGTAGGAGGCAAAGCGCGCCATGCAGTAGCCGACGGCGTCGCCGCCGTAGCCGTTGCCGTAGGGATAGCCGCCGCCGTAAGTGTAGTAGGGCCGGCCATAATAAGAGGGGTAGCCCCAGCCGCCGTCGTAACGCGGGCGGTAGCCGTAGTAGTCCGAGTAATAGGGCCGGTAGTACGGCCGGTAATAGGGCCGATAGTATCCGCCGTAATAGCCATAGTGGCGATGGCGGTCGTAGCCGGGATAACCGCGGTAATATCCGTAGCGCGGCCCGTAGTCGCCGCGATAGCCATAACCGCGATAGCCGTAGCCGCGGTAGCCGTAGCCGCGGTCGTATCCGTGGTGACCGCGATGGCCGTAGTAACCGTGACCGTAGTACTGCGCCTGTGCGCTGTTCGTGAACGCACATGCGATCAGCACCATGAGAGCCAGGCCCGCGACGACTCTTAAGGATCGCAACGGTGCAGCTCGGGACGACCCAACTGGATGACGCATGGTACGCCTCACTTTTTGAACAACGACTAAGAATAGAAAATTAACCATGTAAATCATTGATATGCATCAAATTTCGGAAACGGCCCGTTTACGGGCCTTTCCCGCAGCCGCAATGTGGAATTGATCCGAACCTGGCTGACGGCCGCTGCGCGCAGCGCGTGTCACATCGGCCAGACGTTGCAGGGCCGGCTGCCAAAGCCGCCGGCCCGCCGATCTCAACAGCCGGAGATCCATCCCGCGCGCAGTTCGCCCTGGTAGTTCAAGACCGGCACGCGATGCTGGCAACGCGGCCCGGGCCCGAACAAAGTCGTGACGATCGGCGAGATGATCGGCACCGGTCCCCAATAATACCGGTAGGCATAGGAAGGTTCGGCGTAGCCGTAATAGCCGCGCCCGTAATAGCCGGGAGCGTAACCGTCGTCGTAATAGCCGGCATAGCCGCCGGGATAATAGCCGCCGGCCTGCGCCTGTCCGGCGCCGAGCAGGCTCACCGCCAAGGCGATGGCAGCGATCAGGCGCGTCATCTGTGCCTCCTCACTTTGAGCGGCGCTAGCAGACGATCCGCTGGCCCCACACCCAGCCGCCCCAGTTGTCGTAGATGCGGATGCGACGGTGGCAGTAATCGTCGGGCGGTCCCCAGGAATCGCCCCACAGAAACGGCAGCAGCAGTCCGGCGAGGCCGTAGTGATAGGCGCCCCAACCGGGCCCGTAGCCGTAGCCGGCGGCGTAATAGCCGTCGTCGTAATACGGCGATGCGTAGCCGCCGTAGTAGCCGCCGCCATAGCCGCCATAGTAGTAGCCGCCGGCGTTGGCGTGGGAGCTCAGCATGCTTATGGCGGCGGCGACGATGAACGCGATCAGAAATCTTGTCTTGATCATCGGACGACTCCTCGCCGCGCACGTTGCGTGGACGTGCTGGCGCTGTTGCGTCGCGCGCGTTTGCCGTTTGCGGATTGCACGAGGCTCGCGGGGCAAGACCGCGAAATGTTCAGAATGACGCTTGCACATTTCAACGCACGCACGACTGACCATCCTCGTTCGTCGCACAAGGATGTCGGTTGCAAGACTCAATGTAAAGAATTTTGTTAACCATGATCGTCTCGGACTTTCGAAAACAATGTCGAAAATTTTAATCGATGTCGGTGGTGATCGCGCGCGAGCGCGCGGATTCCCGCGCGACGAATTTTGCGCGCGCGACGTTTGCTGAGCTGGCGCAGCGCCGCGTTCGGCGCGCCGGCGATGACAAGCGCAGTGCTGATCTTTTCCGCGGGCCGGGGCGGCGCGGCGTGAAGGCCTTGACCGCCGCCGCTCCAGGTGATTGCCGGCCGGCAATACCTCTGCTTTTGCCCGGCGTCAGGCGCGCGCGGCCGCTTGATCTAGGTCAAGGGCTGCCGACGGCGCTGTGCGTCAATGTCCAAATGTCAGTCTTCCGACTGCTGGGCGCCGGGCTTGGCTGTGTGCTGGCCGTTATCTCGGCCGGCAGCGCGGCCGCGCAGGTCTGCATCCCCATCTTTCCCTGGACCTGCCAAAGGTTCATCGACCCGAGCTTTCATTCCGTTCCCGGGCCGCCGCTTGATCTCACCCCGCAGGGCGAAGCGGAGGAGGCAACGGAGCCGCCTGCCGCCGATGCGCAAAGGCCGGCCGAGACCGCGGTCGACCGCCAATACGCGCGGCTCTATGCGGCCGTGGCCGGCGAGCGCTTTGCGATCGCGGCGGTCAAGCCTTCGGTGGTCGGCCCGGAATTCCTGCGCACCGTCGTGACCTACCCGACGCGCGAAACGCCGGGCACCATCGTTGTCGATCCGAGAAACCACTTCCTCTATCTCGTTCAGGGCGGCGGGCAGGCGATCCGCTACGGCGTCGGCGTCGGACGCGAAGGCTTCGGCTGGTCGGGCGTGGCCTTCGTCCACGACAAGCAGGAATGGCCCGACTGGTATCCGCCGAGGGAAATGATCGAGCGCCAGCCCGAATTGCGCGCGCGCATGAGCGCGCTGCGAAGCGGCATCGGCATGCCGGGCGGTCCGGGCAATCCGCTGGGCTCGCGCGCAATTTATCTCTGGCAGGGCAACAAGGACACGCTCTACCGCATTCACGGCACCGTCGAGCCTTGGACGATCGGCAAGAGCGTCTCGTCGGGCTGCATCCGCATGATCAATCAGGACGTGATCGACCTCTACCAGCGCGCCCCGGTCGGCACGAAAGTCGTGGTCCTGGGTGGTTCGCCGGGAGCTTAGGAGCCTCGGTCGGGACAAACGCGAATTGCCGGCGTGCCGGGGTCGTATTCCGCCGGCGGCGTCAATCACATTCCATCCAGCACTGGCCGATGAAATTGCAAACGCGATGCGAGGTCAGGCCCCCGCAGGCCCCGTATAGCGGCTTGCGGCCGACGTGCCTTCGAAAGACGTAAACGCGGCGGCACACGCCGCGCGCATCGCGGTATTTGTTGATGCCGCAGCCATCGGCGACGGCAATGACATGATTCCAAGCGGCAAGGGGCGCCACCTCGAGCGCCGCGGCGCGGCCGCCGACGGCGACAAGCACGAGTGCCAAAGTCAGAAGCTTGCCCATGGCTCTCTCTTAGGTCGCGCAGCCGATAGGGTGCGGGCTGCGCCCGTCGTTACGCCAGCGCAACCACGATGTTGGCAACCACGACGGCCAGGGCGAGACTTACGGCGACGACCTTGACGTGTGTGGCGAGGTCGGCGGTGGCAATTGAGTAGTTCACGCTTGCCTCCATTGCGGTCTGCGCAATGCTCCTCGATAGCGCCGCAAGGCACGCCCTGAAATTGCGGAAAACCCCATAGGGACTATTCCGGAAGCCGGCCCCCAAAAGTTTGCCGTCCGTCGAAATTCCCTGTCCGGCCAAGGAATTCGCCGGTCCTTCGCGCCGGCGTCAAATCGGCGAAATTATCGGCCCGGGGAGCGGTCCGCGGCGGCAAGGGGCGCCCGACGGCGGGCTCATTTCTGTTCCTTTCCCTGTCCGCGGCTAATTTGCTAGGAGAGACGGGGCCGTATGCCTTGCGCCTGCGGCCCCCTTTTCGCGACGATGGACCGGACCGTGACGCAAGAAGCGCGAGGACAACCGTGGTGAGTGCCCCGATCCGCGTGCTGCTGGCGAAAGTCGGCCTCGACGGCCACGACCGCGGCGTCAAGGTCGTCGCCCGCGCGCTGCGCGACGCCGGCATGGACGTCATCTATTCCGGGCTGCATCGCACCCCCGACGAGGTCGTCACCGCCGCCATTCAGGAGGACGTCGACGTGCTCGGCGTCAGCCTGTTGTCCGGCGTGCAAATGACCGTGTTCCCGAAGATTTTCGACGAGCTCAGGAAAAAGGGCGGCGACGACATCATCGTCGTCGCCGGCGGCGTGATGCCGCATCAGGACGTGGCCGCGCTCAAGCAAATGGGCGTCAAGGAAGTGATGCTCCAGGATACGCCGCCGCAGGCCATCGTCGAAACCTTGCGGCGTCTGGTCGTCGAGCGCGGCGCCCGATAGCGCCGGCCTGCTCGGCAGAGGATCGCGATCGATGGAATCCTGGTCTTTTCCGCCGTCCTATGACGAGAGCTATGTCCCTGCGCGCGGCAGCCGCTTTTGGTTCAAGGAGCGCGAGACCATGCCTGCGGCCGCGCGCGAAAAGGCGATCCTCGAACGCCTGCAGCAGGTGTGCCGCTACGCCTACGAGCACGCGCCGTTCTACCGGCGCAAATGGGACGAGGCGGGATTTCATCCGGCGCAGCTCAAATCGCTGGAAGATTTCGAGACCAAGGTCCCGGTGATCCAGAAGAAAGACCTGCGCGAGTCGCAGGCTCAGGCGCCGCCTTTCGGCGACTATCTGTGCGTGCCGGCCGGCGAGGTCTTCCACATCCACGGCACCAGCGGCACCACCGGCCGCCCGACCGCCTTCGCCATCGGCCGCGCCGACTGGCGCGCCATCGCCAACGCCCACGCCCGCATCATGTGGGGCATGGGTCTGCGTCCCGGCGACACCATCTGCGTCGCCGCGGTGTTCTCGCTCTACATGGGAAGCTGGGGGGCGCTGGCGGGCGCCGAGCGGCTCGGCGCCAAGTGCTTCCCGTTCGGCGCCGGCGCCGCCGGCATGTCGGCGCGACTCGCGCACTGGCTGAAGATGCTCAAGCCGACGGCGTTCTACGGCACGCCCACCTACGCGCTGCATCTGGCGCAGGTGGCGCGCGAGGAGGGCCTCAACCCGCGCGACTTCGCGCTCAGGATCATGTTCTTTTCCGGCGAGCCCGGCGCCTCCATTCCCGGCGTGCGCGACCGCATCGAGGAGCTCTATGGCGCGCGCGTCATCGACTGCGGCTCGATGGCGGAAATGACGCCGTGGATGAACGTCGCCGGCTCCGCCGAGACCCGCGGCCTGTTGTGCTGGCAGGACGTCGTCTACACCGAAGTCTGCGACCCCAAGCGCTTCAGCCGCGTCGCCTATGGCGCGCGCGGCACGCCGGTCTACACCCATCTCGAGCGCACCTCGCAGCCGATGATCCGCCTGGTGTCCGGCGATCTCACGCTGTGGACCGACGAGCCCAATCCGTGCGGCCGCACCTATCCGCGCCTGCCGCACGGCATTTTCGGCCGCATCGACGACATGTTCACCATCCGCGGCGAGAACGTCTATCCGAGCGAGATCGACGCCGCGCTCAACGAATTGCCGCATTACGGAGGCGAGCACCGCATCGTCATCACGCGCGAAGCCAATATGGACGAGCTCTTGCTGCGCGTGGAGGCGGACGGCGCAACGCTCGCGCAAGGGGCCGAGGCGGTGACGCGCTTCCGCGGCGAGGTCGAGCGCAAGCTGCTCACGGTTCTCGGCCTGCGCACCCTGGTCGAGGTGGTCGAGCCGAATTCCATTCCGCGCACCGACTTCAAGGCGCGCCGGGTCATCGACGACCGGGCGGTGTTTCGCGACATGCAGCAACAGATCGCGGGAGCCGAGCGGTGACGGTATCCGCCGGCATGACGCGCAAATTGTCCTCGCTCGAACTGCTCGAGCGGGTTAAGGCCGGCGAGGTCGCCTCGATCGCGCGGCTGATTTCGCGCGCCGAGGGCGGCAAGCCTGAGGACCGTCCCGCCTTGGCCCAGGTCTACAAGGCCGCCGGGCGCGCCCATGTCGTCGGCGTCACCGGCGTGCCGGGCTCCGGCAAATCGACGCTGGTCGGCAAGCTGGTCGGCAGACTGCGCGCCGGCGGGCGCAAGGTCGGCGTCGTCGCCATCGACCCGTCGAGCCCCTATTCGGGCGGCTCGATCCTCGGCGATCGGGTGCGCATGGGCGAGATGGCGATGGATCCGGGCGTCTATATCCGGTCGATGGCCTCGCACGGCGCCACCGGCGGCATGGCGCGCGCAACGCTCGACGCCGTCGATATTCTCGACGTCGCCGGCTTCGATACCGTGATCGTCGAGACCGTCGGCGTCGGCCAGGACGAGGTCGAAATCGCCCGGGCCTCGCACACCACCGTCGTGGTGTCGGCGCCGGGTTTGGGCGACGAAATCCAGGCGATCAAGGCCGGCATCCTCGAGATCGCCGACATCCACGTGGTGTCGAAATGCGACCGCAGCGATGCCAACCGCACGCTGGTCGACTTGAAACAGATGCTGATGCTCGGACTGACCCACGACAAGCCCGAATGGACCATCCCGGTCATCGGCACCAGCGCCGTGTCCGGCGCCGGCCTTGACGAACTCACGGCAGCCATCACGGAACACCGGGCCATCGCCTTCGGCACCGAGACCGGCCGCCAGCGGCGCTTCGCCATCGCCGAGTTTCGGCTGCGCAAGACCGCGGAAGACCTGCTATTGGCGCGCTTCGGCGCCGGCTTTGCCGCCTTGAGCCGATCCTTGCCGGAACGGCTCGTCGCGCGCGACAGCGACCCTTATGCTCTGGCCAGCGAGCTGATCAAGACCCTGCCTCTGCAGGACGACTTACAGGGAGCGCATCATGAACAAGATGCTCGATCCAAAATCGCTCGATCGCCTCGAAGGTGACGTGGCGAGCTGGGAGGCGCAGGAAGTCGCGGCCTTCCTCAAGAAGCAGGCCGAGCGCAAGGAGCAGTTCTTCACGACCGGCGGCATCCCGGTCAAGCGCACCTACACCGCGGCCGACATCGCCGATACGCCGATCGAGGACATCGGCCTGCCCGGCCGCTATCCGTTCACGCGCGGGCCCTATCCGACGATGTATCGCAGCCGGCTCTGGACCATGCGCCAGATCGCCGGCTTCGGCACCGGCGAGGACACCAACAAGCGCTTCAAGTTCCTGATCGCCCAGGGCCAGACCGGGCTGTCGACCGATTTCGATATGCCGACGCTGATGGGCTACGACTCGGACCATCCCATGAGCGAGGGCGAAGTGGGCCGCGAGGGCGTCGCCGTCGACACGCTCGCCGACATGGAGGCGCTCTACGACGGCATCGATCTCGAGAACATCTCGGTGTCGATGACCATCAACCCGGCGGCCTGGATCCTGCTCGCCATGTACTACGCGCTCGGCAAGAAGCGCGGCTACGACCCGCACAAGCTGTCGGGCACCATCCAGGCCGACATCCTCAAGGAGTACATCGCGCAGAAGGAGTTCATCTATCCGATCGCTCCTTCGGTGCGCATCGTGCGCGACTGCATCACCTTCTGCGCGCAGCACATGAAGCGCTATAATCCCATCAACATCTCCGGCTATCACATCTCCGAAGCCGGGGCTTCGCCTTTGCAGGAAGCCGCCTTCACGCTCGCCAACGGCATCGTTTATGTCGAGGAGGTGCTCAAGACCGGCCTGGACGTCGACGCCTTCGCGCCGCGGCTTGCCTTCTATTTCGTGTCGCAGGGCGATTTCTTCGAGGAGGTGGCCAAATTCCGCGCCGCGCGGCGCTGCTGGGCCAAGATCATGAAGAACCGCTTCGGCGCCAAGAATCCGGAATCGATGCGGCTGCGCTTCCATTGCCAGACCGCGGCGGCGACGCTGACGGCGCCGCAATACCAGATCAACATCGTGCGCACCGCGCTGCAGGCGCTGTCCGCCGTGCTCGGCGGCTGCCAGTCGCTGCACACCAACGGCTACGACGAGGCCTTCGCCATTCCGACCGAGGACGCCATGCGCATGGCGCTGCGCACCCAGCAGATCATCGCCGAGGAGACCAACGTCGCCAACGTCATCGATCCGCTGGGCGGCTCCTATTACGTCGAGGCGCTGACCAACGAGTTCGAGAAGCGCATCTTCGAAGTGCTCGACTATGTCGACGCCAATGGCGGCACGGTCAAGCTGATCGAGGAGGGCTGGTTCCAGAAGCAGATCGCGGATTTCGCCTACGAGACGGCGCTGCGCAAGCAGAGCGGCGAAAAGCCGGTGATCGGCGTCAACAAGTTCACCATGGAGGAAGAGACCCACGAGATCGAGACCCACCCTTACGATCCGAGCACCGCCGAGCGGCAGATCGCGCGCACCCGCCGCGTGCGCGCCGGCCGCGACGAGGCCAAGGTGCAGCGGCTGCTCGATGCGCTGGTCGCCACGGCGAAGGACGAGACCAAGAACGTCATGCCGCTGACCATCGAGCTCGTTGAAAACGGCGCCACCATGGGCGACATCGTCGAGAAGCTCAAAGGTCTGTGGGGCACCTATCGCGAAACGCCGGTGTTCTGAGGTTGTCCTGGCGCGCGCGGCATGCCAAGTCTCGCCGCGCAGATTTGTCACCACGGGTTATCGAATGCCGCTGTTCAGCCTGGGCGCCGAAAAACCGGACATGGCGCCGTCCGATGCGTGCTACGTCGCGGAGACCGCGATGGTCATCGGCCGCGTGCGCATCAAGGCCGGCGTCAGCATCTGGTTCGGCGCGGTGCTGCGCGGCGACAACGAGTGGATCGAGATCGGCGAGCGCACCAACATCCAGGACAATTGCACGCTGCACACCGATCCCGGCTTTCCGCTGGTCGTCGGCGCCGGCTGCACCATCGGCCACAATGCCATCCTTCACGGCTGCAGAATCGGCAACAACACGCTGATCGGCATGGGCGCCATCCTGCTCAACGGCGCGACCGTCGGCGACAATTGCGTGATCGGCGCCGGCGCGCTGGTGCGGGAGAAGATGGTGGTGCCCGACAACAGCGTGCTGGTCGGCATGCCGGCCCGCCGCATTCGCGACGTCGACGAGGCCACCATCGCCTTCAACAAGAAATCCGCCGAGATCTATTTCAACCGCTGGCAGACCTATGTCGCCAAGGTGAGGCGGCTGCCGGACTGACGCCGGCGCCCCCCGACTATGACGCCGGGGTGACGTATGGAACCTCACCCGTCCGGCTTTTCCGCCGTCCGGCTGCGCCGTTACGCCGCGATGGCGCCCCATTCCGCGGCCAAGCTCTTGCGCGCTAGGCTGGCGCGGTTTAATCGGGGCATGGCTGTGAGTCGGGCCGGGGGGCCCGCCGGCCGTGACTACGAGAATTGCAGGGATCATGACGAGCATCGATCGATCGCGCGTGCGCGAGGAGCACAGCGACATAGTCTATCCGTCCGCCATTCCATTCGTGCTGGTCCACCTGGCCTGCTTTGCCGCGATCTGGACCGGCGTGACCTGGCAGTCCGTCATCCTCTGCATCGCGCTCTATTGGGGCCGCATCTTCGCCATCGGCGCCGGCTATCACCGCTACTTCTCGCACCGCGCCTATTCGACCGGCCGCGTCTTCCAGTTCATCCTCGCCTTTGCCTGCCAGAGCACCTTGCAGAAGAGCATTCTGTGGTGGGCGGCCAAGCACCGCCATCATCATCTGCATTCCGACACCGAAGAGGACGTGCATTCGCCGCGCCACACCGGCTTCTGGTACAGCCACATGGGCTGGATCTTCGCGCGCCGCCACGACAGCTTCGACATGGTCAAGGTCGCCGACTTTGCCAGGTATCCGGAGCTGATGTGGCTGCACCGCCACGAGCGCTGGCCGGCCTATGCGCTGGCGGCGGCGTGCTATCTCATCGCCGGCATGCCGGGGCTGGTGGTCGGCTTCTTCTGGAGCACCTGCCTCGTCTTCCACGCCACCTTCTGCATCAACTCGCTGGCGCATGTCAGCGGCACCAGGCGCTACGTCACCGGCGACGACTCGCGCAACAACTGGCTGCTCGCCATCTTCACCATGGGCGAGGGCTGGCACAACAACCACCACGCCTGCCAGAGCAGCGTGCGCCAGGGCTTCCGCTGGTGGGAATACGACCCGACCTTCTATCTCCTGAAGCTCTTGTCGTTCACCGGCCTGGTGTGGGACCTGAAGAGCCCGCCCGTGGCGGTGCTGCGCAACGAGCAGCGGCTCGGCTCGCGCGTCATCGAGCGCGCGGCGCGGCAATTGGCGGCGAGCTTCAATTCCGACCGCATCGCCAGCGCGCTCGCCTCGGCGCTCGAGGCGGCCTCGCTCTCGGCGCTGCAGCAGAAGCTCGCCTCGGCGCAGCACCAGGCGGCCGAAATCCTGGCCAGCGCCCACCTGCCGCATCTGCCGACCCGGACCGAGATCCTGGATCAGGCCCGCACCATGTTCGCCCGCACCCCGAGCGTCGACGACATCGTCGACCGCGCCTATGGCCTGCTGCTCGACGCCGTCGGCCGCCGCCTGCGCGACGTCCCGGTCCGGGCCTGAAACCTCAGCCCTGCTCGCTAGTTACCTCAGGAGCCCACGGCGCCGCCGCGGTGCCCGGATAGGGCTCCCATTGACGGGCGCGCCGTGAGATCATAGGGAACCGGGCCGCCTTTGGGCGCCGCGATTCCGCCAATGATCCCCCCTAGAGCCGGTAGCGAGAGAGTTTGATGGCCATTCCATTTCTGCAGAAGGTCAAGGTCGGTGCCTATGTCGTCCGCCAGCATCTGGCGGGGCGCAAGCGCTACCCGCTGGTGCTGATGCTGGAGCCGTTGTTCCGCTGCAACCTGGCCTGCGCCGGCTGCGGCAAGATCGACTACCCGGACAAGATCCTCAACCAGCGCCTGTCCGTCGAGGAATGCCTCGCGGCGGTCGACGAGTGCGGCGCGCCGGTCGTCTCCATCGCCGGCGGCGAGCCGCTCATCCATAGCGAGATGCCCGAAATCGTCGAGGGCATCGTCGCCCGCAAGAAGTTCGTCTATCTCTGCACCAACGCGCTGCTGATGGAGAAGAAGCTTTCCAGGTTCAAGCCCAGCCCGTACTTCTCCTGGTCGATCCATCTCGACGGCGACCGCGAGATGCACGACCGTTCGGTCTGCGAGGAGGGCGTCTACGACAAGGCGGTGGCCGCCGTCGCCAAGGCCAAGGCCATGGGCTTCCGCATCAGCATGAATTGCACGCTGTTCGACAATGCCGATCCGGAGCGGGTCGCCCGCTTCTTCGACACCGTCAAGGACATCGGCATCGACGGCATTACCGTATCGCCCGGCTATGCCTACGAGCGCGCGCCCGACCAGGAGCATTTCCTCAATCGCACGCGCACCAAGCAGCTGTTCCGCGACATCTTCCGCAGACGCGGCGCGAGCAGCTGGTCGTTCAACCAGTCGAGCCTGTTCCTCGATTTCCTGGCCGGCAATCAGCAGTACCACTGCACGCCCTGGGGCAATCCGACGCGCAACGTGTTCGGCTGGCAGAAGCCCTGCTACCTGCTCGGCGAAGGCTATGTGCGCAGCTTCAAGGAGCTGATGGAAACCACCGACTGGGATTCCTACGGCACCGGCAATTACGAGAAGTGCGCCGACTGCATGGTGCATTGCGGCTACGAGGCGACCGCGGTGATGGATTCGGTCACGCATCCGCTCAAGGCGCTCAGAATCGCGCTGCGCGGCATCGAGACCGAGAAGCCGATGGCGCCGGAGATCGCGCTCGACAAGCAGCGGCCGGCGCAATACGTCTTCGCCAATCACGTCGAGAAGAAGCTCGCCGAGATCGTCGAGAACGACAAGCGCGCCAAGGCCGAGACGCTGCGCGCCAGCGCCTAGAGCCGATCGTCACGTTACAACAATCCGTCATGCCCGGCCTTGTGCCGGGCATCCCGCTTAGGCGGGCAGCGCGCCTTTGCTAAGCGAGATGGCCGGGACAAGCCCGGCCATGACAGAAAAGCTAGAGCCCGACCGTCACGCGGCTCGAATTCGCGGATTTCAAATTGCGATAGCGCGCCAGCGCCCACAGCGGGAAGAATTTCGGATAGCCGTGGTAGCGCAGATAGAACACCCGCGGGAACCCCGTGCCGGTGTAATCGCGCTCGCTCCAGAGCCCGTCGGCCTCCTGCTTGGCCAGCAGGTAATCGACGCCGCGCCGGACCGCCTCGTGCCGGGCGCGCCCCGCCGCCATCAGTCCGAGCAGCGCCCAGGCGGTCTGCGACGGCGTGCTCGGTGCTGGCTCATGGCCGCGGTAATCGAGCCGGTAGCTGTCGCCGTCCTCGCCCCAGCCGCCGTCCGCGTTCTGGATCGAAATCAGCCAGTCGGCGGCGCGCGTGATCTCGGGCGCGTCGTGCGGCAGGCCGGCGGCGTTGAGCGCGCACAGCGCCGACCAGGTGCCGTAGATGTAGTTGATGCCCCAGCGGCCGTACCAGGAACCGTCGGCGCGCTGCGTCTGCCGCAGATTGTCGAGCCCGCGCCGCAGCGCCGTCGAGGTCTCGGCCGTGGCGCCGAGCTGCGCCAGCATCGACACGCAGCGCGCCGTCAGGTCGGGCGAGGGCGGGTCGAGCAGCGCGCCGTGGTCGGCGAAGGGAATGTTGTTGAGGAACTCGTGGGTGTTGTCGGCGTCGAAGGCGCCCCAGCCGCCGTCGCTCGATTGCAGACCCTCGATCCATTCGCGCGCCCGCGCCATTGCCGCATCGTATTTGGCCGCGTCGGGCGCGCCGCCTTCCTTCCGCGCCCGCGCCATGCCGACCACGATCACCGCGGTGTCGTCGAGATCGGGGTAGTGCGGGTTGGCGTATTGGAAGGCCCAGCCGCCCGGCCGCACCTCCGGCCGCTTGAAGCACCAGTCGCCCTTGACGTCGAGCACCTGGAGCGGCTTGAGCCAGTCGAGCCCGCGCCGCGCCGACGCGATATTGCCGGCCTCGCCGGTTTCGATGAGCGCGTGCGCCGCGAGCGCGGTGTCCCAGACCGGTGACACGCAGGGCTGGCAATAGGCCTCGCCGGGCTTGACGACGAGGAGCTTGTCGACCGATTTGCGCGCCACCGCGCGGCGCGGATCGTCCGCCGGCACGCCGAGCGCGGCATACATCATCACCGAATTGGCCATGGCCGGGAAGATGGCGCCGAGGCCGTCCTCGCCGTTGAGCCGCTCGGTGACGAAGGCCACCGCCTTGTCGATGGCGCGTTTGCGCGTGGCGCGCGGCAGCAGCGGCTCGGCGAGCTTGAGCAGCGCGTCGACGGCGCGAAACACCTCGTACCACAGCCGGTTCTGGTGCGGTGCCCTGGCGTGGCGTCTGGTCTCGCCGGGCGGCTTGACGAACAGCTCGTCGATGCGCACGCCGCGTTTGTTGACCGCCCGGGGCTTGAGCGCCTGCAGCACCAAAAGCGGCACCAGCACGGTGCGGCCCCAGTAGGAAATCTTCGACAGATGGAAGAAGAACCAGCGCGGCAGCAGCATGATCTCGACCGGCATCAGCGGCACCGCCGACCACGGCAGGTTGCCGTAGAGGCACAGCAGGAACCGCGTGAAGACGTTGGCCTCGGCAGCGCCGCCATGCGCCAGGATCGCCGCGCGGGCCTTGGCCATGTGCGGCGCGTCGATGGCGTCGCCGATCATCTTCAGCGCGAAATAGGCCTTGACGCTGGCGCTGATGTCGAAGGCGCCGTTGTGGAACAGCGGCCAGCCGCCGCCCTGCTGCTGCCGGCTGCGCAGATAGACGGCGATCTTGCGCTCGAGGTCGAGGTCGGGCTCCTCGCCGAGATAATGCGTGAACAGCACGTATTCGGCCGGGATGGTGGTATCGGCTTCGAGCTCGAACACCCAGTGGCCGTCGGCGCGCTGCGCCGCGCGCAGGGCCGCCGCCGCGGCGTCGATGCGGCGGTCGAGCGTGTCGTCGGTGCGGGTCATATCGGCGGTCTCGGTCATGGTCTTATCGGTCACAGCGGGCTAGGCCGACGCGGCAAGGACCGTTCGCCGGATCAGATCGGTGCTGGCGGTCATGATCGTACGGTGCAGGCCTGCTTGGGTCATCTCCGCAACGCGTTTGGCCGGAAGGAACCTGCTCATCTCCTGGACAAAGGCTTTTGCGGTCGTTTCTTTCGATAATTCGTCGATTCGCTTGCGCGCCTTTTTCTCGACGTCGGCGACGCCATAGTCGCCGAACTTGCGCTGCACGATGGCCCGGTCCGCCCGTGCATGAAGCCGGTTGGTCAGATCCCAGACGTCCCAGATATCCCGGTATTTCAGGGCGTCGCGGGCCGTCAGCGCCACCGCTTTGTCGGCGAGGATTTCGTGTTCGCTTTCGACCGTCAGGATCACATCCTGGATCTGGACCAGGCCCGAAGGGACGCGCGCCACGCGCGGTCCGTTGTCATGGGAGGGCACGTTTGCGAACTCGATTTTGATACGTGACTTCGGCGCACGCGCGGTGCTCGCCAGCGGCACGACGATCTGCCACGCCGCAACCGCGAGGGCCTCGCCGAGGATCGCCATCGGATGGTCGGGCTGTTTGAACAAGATCGCGTCGCCGCCGAAATCGAACTCGCGCTGAAGCGACGTCTTCGCCGTCTCGAGCGCCTTCTTCACGAGGGTCTCGAATTCCGCCTTGTCGAGATAGGCGCCCTGCCGTCCGCAGACGAAATCGAGGTCCTCGCTGTAGCGCTCCCCGCCATAGCAGAGACGCAGCGCGGTCCCGCCCTGAAAGACGACCTGCCTCAGGATGCCGGCGTCCGAAAGCGCCGACAGCAGATGGAGATGAATCGCCTCCTTGACGAGGTTCTGCTCCATCTCGTCGGGCAGGCCGCGCATCGTCATGAATTCCGCGACTGCGCGCTTAAGGCCTAGCGCTCTGCTGCTCATGGCATCTTTCCTCGGCAACCGCGTCGGCGAGCACGGCGTCGTCGATCAACGCAACGTTCCTGCCGACACGGCGCAGGTCACGGGCGGCGCGTTCGATTGTCGCCTCCAGCACGCCGTCGTCGCGCAAGTACACCTCCGAGCCGAGCGCGACATCCCGTTCGGTATGCGTGAATTCGATCGCACCCCACGGCGTGTCGAAGCGGCCGGGGGAGCCGGTCGTCATGCAGGTCAGCGCCGTCGTTACCTGGGAAATGACGCCGGCCTCCGACAGTTTCGACTCCAGGCTCACGTAGCTCAGTTCGCGGGGCCGCAGGAACCGGATGAGGCCGGCGCGCACATCGGCCGGAGCCGATCGCGCGTGCGGGTTGACGTAGACGCCGCGCGCCGCCCGCGTCAGCACGTTTTGATCGACCAGGCGCTTGGCCTTGAGCTTCAGGTAGTTCGGCTCGACATTGTCCAGCAGCGCCGAAAGTGTCGACGGCGTGAACGCCCAGACGCCGTTCCGGTCTGCCTGGGTGAGCTTGGCGATGAGATCGCTGCGTTTCATATGTCATACTATAGTTATCATTTTTGATAACTGCAATATGACATAATTGCACCGATGGATGCCCGGCTGCCGGGCTAACCGGCGAGAGCGGCGGCGCGCTCGCCGGAACGGATGGCGCTTTCGATGGTCGGCGGCAAGCCCGTCGCGGTCCAGTCGCCGGCAAGAACGACATTGTCCCAGGCGGTCCGCGCGGGCGGCCGCAGCGCCTGCTGCGCCGGATCGGTGGCGATGGTGGCGCGGCGCTCGCGCACCACCTGCCAGGGCGGCAGCGTCTCGGCAAGGCCCGCGACCTGCGCCACCTCGCGCCAGACCTCGCGCGCCAGTTGCTCGCGCGGCTGCTGCATCAGCGCGTCGGCGGCGCTGATGGTCACCGACAGCCGCCCCGGATAGGCGAAGATCCACTGCGTCGTGGCGTGCACCACGCCGGTCATGACCGGCATCGCCGGCGCGTCGACCTTGTAGTGCAGATTGGCGATGGCGCGGAATTCGGTCGGCACCGTCAACCCCGGCAGCAGCCGCGCCGCAAGGTTGGGCGGCACTGCGACGACCACCCGGTCGCCAGGGCCGAGCGCGACGGTGTCGCCGCCGAATTCGAGCGCGGTTGCCCGCCCGCCGGCAAAGCCGATGCGGTGCAGTTCGTGGCCGAACTTGATGTCGGCGCCGCGTGTTTTCAGCCAGGCCAGCGCCGGATCGACGAAGGCGGTCGACAACCCCTGCATCGCGATCAGCGGCCGGCAGGCGCGGCCGCCGGCGGCGATGGTCTCGCGCAGCAGCGTGGCGGCAAGCTGCGCGGAGGCTTCGGGCGGCGCATTGTTCAGCGTCGCCAGCAAAAACGGCTCGACCAGCCGCTCGTACAGCGCGCCGCGGCAGGCGATCACGTCGCCGATCGCCTTGCGGCCCGGCCGCCATAACAGGCGCGCAAACACCAGATAGTCGGCGGCGCGGGTGTTCGGCACGCGCCGGCCGCCGTCGAAAATCCACCACGGCAAGAGGCCGTCACCGAGCTTGAGCGTCCAGCGCTCGCGCGTGGCGAGATCGGCGAAGGGAAAATCGGCGCTCGCCGGGCCGCGCATCGTCCCGCGCGCGCCGATTGTCTCGAGATAGGACAGCGCCGCGCGGTTGCCGGACAAAATGACGTGGTTGCCGTTGTCGATCGGCATATCGAGCACGCTGTCGACATAGGAGCGGCAGCGGCCGCCGGCCTGGGCGCCGGCCTCGTGCACCGTGACGCGCGTCCCCGCCTGCGTCAGGCGGACCGCGGCGGAGAGGCCGGCCAGGCCCGCGCCGATGACATGCACGGTGCCTTGCGTCATGCGACGTAACTGCGGATCAGGATCTGGGCGAATTCGCGCTTGCCGAGCTTGACGCGCGGGCGCGGCGCGCCCCAGCCGCGGGCGATGAGGCGGCGCAGGATGCGCTTATAGGCTTCGCCCATGATGCGCGGCGCGCGCACCACGCTGCGCGGATTGCGCGCCATGATGGCGTCGGCCTTGTCGAAGTGCTGCGCGGCGAGTGCGGCGACCGCCGCGCAGGCCTGCCCGAGCGCGGGGCTGGCGAGCGCGGTCTGCGGCTCGGTGCTGGCGATGCCGGCCTTCAGCAGGTAGTCGCGCGGCAGATAGAGCCGGCCGATGCCGGCGTCCTCGTCGAGGTCGCGCAGCGTATTGGTGAGCTGCAAGGCGCGGCCGAGATGATGGGCGAGGTCGATGCCGTCCTGCTCGTCCATGCCGAAAATCCGCACGCTGAGCCGGCCGACCGCGCTCGCCACCCGGTCGCAGTACAGATCGAGCGTGGCGAGATCGGGCGCGCGGATATCGGCGCGCACGTCCATCTCCATGCCGTCGATGACGGCGAGGAAATCCTCGCGCTTGAGCCCGAAATCGCGCACCGCCTGCGCCAGATGCGCAAGCTGCGGCGGCGCCGCGCCGTCATAGATCGCGGCGATGTCGCGCCGCCATTGCGCCAGCCGCGCCAGCCGCTCGGCGCGGTCGCCGGCCTCGTCGGCGATGTCGTCGACGGCGCGGCAGAAGGCGTAGATCTCGTACATGGCCTGGCGCTGCGCCTTCGGCAGAATGCGCATCGCGGCGTAGAACGAGCTGCCGGAGGCGGTCGCCGCCGCCGCGCCGTTGGCGCTGCCGTTGCGCATGAAGCGCCGCGAAGCGCCGCGCATCAGGCCGAGCGCGGCGACGCCCGCCACTTCGAGCTTGCCGAGGTGGACGCGCTCGCACAGCGGATCATGCGCCCGCAGCATGGCGGTGAGCTTCTCGGCGAGCCGCTGGATTACCGCGACTTCGAGGCTGAGGCCGCGGTCCGCGATCTGGCCGGCAAAGCCCGCGCTTTTTGCGAGCAGGCCGTCGAGGCGGTCGCAAATATCGGTCAGACAGGCGCGCAATTGCGGGCTCGCCCTGGCCGCCCGCAGGTCCTCCACCCGGGCGCCGCGGCGGCTGAGCATGTCGAGCGGCAGATAGACGCGGTCGAGATTGCGGATGTCGGCGGCGCAGTCCTGCATGTGGTTGATGATTTGCAGCGCCGCGCACAGCGCGTCGTTTGCCTCCCAGGCGGCGCGGTCCTCGCCGTGGACGTCGAGCACGAAGCGGCCGACCGGCATCGCCGAGTAGCGGCAGTAGTTCATGAGCTCGTCGAAATCGCGGTAGCGCAGCTTGGTGACGTCCATGCGGAAGGCGTTGAGCAAATCGCGGGCGTGCTGCGGCGACAGGTTGCGCGCGGCAAGCGCGGCGCGCAGCGCCACGCCCTGCGGCTCGGCGTCGCTCTGGCCGAGCAGAGTCGCCTCCAGGCTGTCGAGCAATCGGAGCTTGTCGGCCGCCGGCAGGGTCGGATGGTCGGCGACGTCGTCGGCGACCCGGACGAAATCGTAGAACGCCATGATCGGCTTGCGGTGGCGCGCCGCGATCAGCATCGAGGCCACCGGGAAATTCTCGCCGCGGTGATCCTTGCCGCTGCGCAGGTCGGCGGCGAGCGTCATGACGCGCTCCCCGGCGAGGCCTGCACCCGGCCCTTCCATTGCCCGCCGCGGCCGCGCAAGTAGGCCCAGGCCGACTCCACCGTCCAGGCCGTGTAGGCGAGCGCGATCGCCGGCAGCATGAGGCCCCACAGCGGGTTGAGCCGGTAGAGCCTGAGCGTCGGCTGCAACGCGAGCGCCATCATCAGCCAGGCCGCGGCGCCGAGCGCCGCCGCCCAGCCGGACGAGAGGATCGCCAGCAGCGGCGCGGCGAGGAAGGTCAGCGCCATGCCGAGCACGGTGCCGGCGAGGTTGAGCGGCGAATAATCGAGCTGCGCATAGGCCGAGCGCGCGATCATGGCGCGGATCGCCTTGACGTCGGTGTAGCGGCGGATGCTGCGCACCTGTTCGGTCAGGCCGAGCCAGATCGGCGCTTCCGCCTTGAGCTGGCGGGCGAGCGCGCAGTCGTCGATCAGCGCGGAGCGGATGGCGTCGATGCCGCCCGCCTCCTCGAGCACGTCGCTGCGCACCAGCATCGCGCCGCCGGCCGCGGCGGCGGTGGCGTGCTCGGGCTTCGCCACCCAGGCGAAGGGATAGAGCATCTGGAAGAAGAACACGAAGGCCGGGATGAAGGCGCGCTCGGCGAGGCTGTCGCAGGCAAGCTTCACCATTACCGAGGCGAGCGCCAGCCGCCCGGCCTCGGCGCGCGCGGCGAGGCGCTTGAGGCTGCCCGCCTCGTAGACGATGTCGGCATCGGTGAGCAGCAGATAGCGCGGGCGCGCCGCCATCGCGGCGGCGATGCCCTGCTTCTGCGCCCAGACCTTGCCGGTCCAGCCGGAGGGCAGCGGCTCGCCCTTGAGCACGCTGACGCGCTCGGCGGCGCCCGCGGCGGCACTGGTGGCGGCGTCGGCGGTGCCGTCACTGCTGCCGTCGTCGACCACGACGACCCGCAATCCGGGATAATCCTGCGCCATCAGCGAGCGCACGGTGTCGCCGATGGTGGCCGCCTCGTCGCGCGCCGGGATGACCACCGCCACGCTCGGCCACTGCGCCGGCGCCGGCGGGGCGCCGCGGTCGTCGCGCTCACGCGCCAGCCAAAAGCCGCCGCGGCCCAGCAGCAGATAAAGCCACAGGGCAAACGTCAATATCGCAATGAAATCAACCATTTGCGAGATTCCGCGGCGGCCGCCGGACGCTCCCTGCCGGCGCCGCCGTTCAACAGCGGCGAAACTATAGGGTTCCAATATTGGCCATCGCGGGGCGAGGCAATACAAGGCAGGCCATGGGCACAGGCGAAAAAGTGCTGGTCACCGGCGCGAGCGGCTTCGTCGGCTCAGCGGTGGCGCGCAAGCTTGCCGAGCGCGGCTACAACGTGCGCGCGCTGGTGCGGCCGGGCAGCCCGCGCGCCCATCTCGAAGGCCTCGACATCGACTTCGTCAGCGGCGACCTGCGCGATGAGGACGCGGTGCGCGCGGCGATGGCCGGCATGCGCTACCTGTTTCATGTCGCCGCCGACTACCGGCTGTGGGCGCGCGATCCTTACGAGATCATCGACAACAACATGCGCACGACGCGCCTTGCCATGGAGGAGGCGCAGCGCGCCGGGCTCGAGCGCATCGTCTACACCTCGAGCGTGGCGACGCTGCGCACCGGGCCTGAGGGTGAAAGTTTCGACGAATCGGAGAACATGGACGAGACCGAGGCGATCGGCGCCTACAAGCGCAGCAAGCTGATGGCCGAGCGGCTGGTCGTCGACATGGCCGACCGCGGGCTGCCCGTCGTCATCGTCAACCCTTCGACCCCGGTCGGCCCGCGCGACGTCAAGCCGACGCCGACCGGGCGCATGATCGTCGAGGCCGCCGCCGGCCGCATGCCGGCCTTCGTCGACACCGGGCTCAACATGGTGCACGTCGACGACGTCGCCGAGGGCCAGCTCGCGGCGCTGGCGCGCGGCCGCATCGGCGAGCGCTACATCCTCGGCGGCCAGAACGCGGCGCTGTCGGAGATCCTCGCCACCGTGGCGCATGAAGTCGGACGCCGGCCGCCGCGGCTGAAAATCCCGCGCGGCGCCATCTATCCGCTCGCCTATGTCGCCGAGGCGGTGGCGCGGCGCAGCGGCCGCGAGCCTTTCGTCACCGTGGACGGCCTGAAGATGGCGAAGAACCGCATGTTCTTCACCTCGGCCAAGGCCGAGCGCGAGCTCGGTTACAAGGCGCGGCCCTACGCCGAAGGCATCCGCGACGCGATCGCGTGGTTCAGGAAGGCGGGAAGGTTGTAGAAACGTAATACCCGCTTGCGCTCTCTTTCTGTCATCGCCGGGCCTGTCCCGGCGATCTCGCTTAGGCGGGCACATTGCGTCCCTAAGCGGGATGGCCGGCACAAGGCCGGCCATGACAACCGTGATAAAGGCAAACTCGTCTCACACCGCGCGCCGCTCGCGCAGGAAGCCGAAGAACTCGACCGCCTCGCGCATGCGCCGCATCAGCATCTCCGGGCTCAGCGCCATTTCCTTGACGATCGCGGCGATCTTGGGCGCGCGGAAATAGAAGGCGCGATAGAACTCCTCGACCGAGTGGAAGATTTCGCTGTGGCTCAAGTGCGGATAGTGCAGCGGCGCCACCTGCACGCCGTTGTCGTCGATCAATTCCGCATTGTCGGCGTCGAGCCAGCCGTTCTCCACCGCCTGCTTGTGCAGGAAGGTGCCGGGATAGGGCGCGGCGAGCGACACCTGCAGCGTGTGCGGGTTGATGTCCTTGGCGAATTCGATGGTCTCCCGGATGGTCTCCTTGGTCTCGCCGGGCAGCCCCATGATGAAGGTGCCGTGGATGGTGATGCCGAGTTCGTGGCAGTCCTTGGTGAAGCGGCGCGCCACCTCGATGCGCATGCCCTTCTTGATGTTGTGCAGGATCTGCTGGTTGCCGCTTTCATAGCCCACCAGCAACAGCCGCAGCCCGTTGTCCTTCAGCACCTTCAGCGTCTCGCGCGGGACGTTGGCCTTGGCGTTGCACGACCAGGTCACGCCCAGCTTGCCCAGTTCCTTGGCGATGGCCTCGGCGCGCGGCAGGTCGTCGGTGAAGGTGTCGTCGTCGAAGAAGAATTCCTTGACCTGCGGCATCGCCTTCTTGGCCCAGGCGATCTCCTCAATGACGTTGTCGACGCTGCGGGTGCGGTATTTGTGGCCGCCGATGGTCTGCGGCCACAGGCAGAAGGTGCAGCGCGATTTGCAGCCGCGCCCGGTATAGAACGAGATGTAGGGGTGCTTGAGATAGCCGATGAAGTAGTTCTCGATTTTGAGGTCGCGCTTGTAGACCGGGGTGACGAAGGGCAATTCGTCCATGTTCTCCAGCGTCGGGCGCGGCGCGGTCTGCTGGATGACGCCGTTCTTGTCGCGGTAGAGGAGGCCGGGGATGGCGGCGAAGTCGCGGCCTTGCGCGACGTCGCGCACCGTGAAGTCGTAGTCCTTGCCGGTGACGAAATCGACGGCCTCGGCCTTGGCGAGCGCGGCGCGCGGATCGACCGCGATGTTGGCGCCGACCAGGCCGACCTTGATGCCGGGCTTGGCGGCTTTCAGCCGCGCCGCGTTCTTGACGTCGGAGGCGAATGTCGGCGTCGAGGAATGCAGCACGGCGAGATCGTAATGCGTCGCCTCCGTCATCACCTCGTCGGCGCCGATGCCGTGCGGGGCGGCGTCGATCAATTTGGAGTCCGGCACCATGGCGGCGAGCTGCGCCAGCCAGGTCGGATACCAATAGGACCTGATCTCGCGCCGCGCCTGATAGCGCGCGCCGGCGCCGCCGTCGAAGCCGTCATAGGACGGCGTTTGCAGGAACAAGGTCTTCATCGCGGGCCCTTACTGGGACGTTTGCAGCAGCGTGCCGTCGGAATGGATGCGGTAGCGCTGGCCGCGCCAGGTCACTGTGCCGCCGAAGAAGCTGACGCAGTAGACCGCAAAAGCGGCAAGATCGTGCAGCGGCAGCAGCCAATAAGGCGAACCGAGGCCGAACTTGCGGTTGATGCAGCCGCACAGCGCCAGCCGGCCGGTCAGCGCAATGGCGCCGATCGCCAGCGCCGGCTGCCCGGCGCCGAGCACGCCCGCCAATACGGCGAGCGCCAGCGGATGGGTGATGACGGCGCCGAGATGGCCGACCGGATCGATGCTGGCGATGGTGCGGGCAAAGCGCAGCTGATAGGCGAAGAATTCGCCGGCCGTCGCCTCGGCGCAGACATGGCCGACGGTGATCGACGACACCGCGACCTCGAGGCCGGCGGCGCGCACCGCCTGGCCGATGGCGTAATCGTCCCACAGATGGTCGACGAAGGGCGTCAGGCCGCCGATCCGCTCGAAGGTCTCGCGCGTCAAGGCGATGGTCGAGCCGAAGCAGGGCTCCGCCAGCCGCGCCGCGAGCCCGACGATGACGCTTGGCAGGAAATGCAGGTTGGTGCTCTTGGCCGACAGCTGGGTCCACAGGCTGTCGCCGGCCAGGCCGGTGTAGAGGCAGGTGATGGCGCCGGCCTTGCTGTGCTGCAATTCGCCGACGACGCGGGCGAGATGATCGCGGCCGACCACGATGTCGCTGTCGATCATCACCAGCACGTCGTGCCGGGCGCGGCCGAGCACGTTCATCAGGTTGGACATTTTCAGGTTGCGGCCGTGCAGCCGCGGATCGGCCTGCCACTCGATATCGGCGTCAGGCAATTCGGCGGCGATCTTTTGCACCGCCGCGATCGCCGGGTCGCCGGCGTCGTGGATGGCGCACAGGATTTGTACCGGCGCGCCGTAGTCCTGTTCGGCGAGCGCGCGCAGCCGCGCCTCGAGGCCGGGTTCATGGCCGCACAGCGGCAGCAGCACAGTGACCGGGACGGCGGCCGCCGCGGCGGGCTCGGCGCGCGTCCCCCCGAAGCGCAGCACGCAGACGCAGGCCAGGGCCGTGTAGAGACAGCCGAACGTCGCGCCGGCAAGGCAGATATAGGCGGCCCAGTGCAGGAATTGGTCGATCGTCATGAAGGGAGAGGTCCCGTCCGCCCCACCGGATAGCCCATTTTGACGCCGGCGACAAAGAGTTCCACCCGCCCGCCGCCGATCGTCGGGGAGTGTTGCAGTTCGGCCCAAGGGCGGCGGGCCGCGGGCGGCACCGGGGTGCCGCCACCTGGCGAGCCGGCCTGACCCCGCTGGACTTTAATCCTAGCGGGGCTTGCGTCGTCGGTCGAAGCGCCGCCCGGCGCGTGGCTGCCCGGGGCGCGGCGGCTCGCCGCCCGCGACAAGGCCAGGCGCGAGGGCGTGATGGTGAGCGAGGCGCTGCTGGCGGAGATCGCCGCCGTCCAGGGCGATCAGCGCCCCTGATAGGATGGCGTGCGCACGATCAGGCCGTCGAGCTTCTCGGTGACCTTGATCTGGCACGACAGCCGCGAGGTCTCCTTGACCTCGAAGGCGGTGTCGAGCATCTGGTTTTCCTCTTCCGAGGGCGGGCCGACGACCGCAAACCATTTCTCGTCGACGTGGACCAGGCAGGTGGCGCAGGTGCAGCCGCCGCCGCATTCGGCGACGATGCCGCCGATGTCGTTCTTGATCGCGGTCTCCATCACCGTCGCACCGAGCTCGGCGTCGACCGTGTGCACGCTGCCGTCATGCTCGATGAACGTGATCTTGGGCATCGGTTCTGTGTTGGTGCGGGCGGACAAGGAGGTTTGCTGAAGGTCGCTCATGCGACACCGAGCTTCTTCTGCAGGCTGGTCGAGGAGGTGGTGTACTGAAACACCAGCTTTTTCTCCGGATAGACGTAGTGGTAGGCCTTCTGCGACATCAGGGCGGCCTCGTGGAAGCCGGAGAGGATGAGCTTGAGCTTGCCCGGATAGGTGTTGATGTCGCCGATGGCGAACAGGCCGGGGATGTTGGTTTCGAACGTGCCGGTATCGACCGGGATCAGTTCGTCCTCCATCTTGATGCCCCATTCGGCGACCGGGCCGAGCTTCATGGTCAGGCCGAAGAACGGCAGCATGGCGTCGCATTCGATGCGCTCGACGGCGTCCTTGGTCTTGACCGAGGCGGCGCTGAGCCTGCCGTCGGCGCCTTCGAGCGCCGTCACCTGGCCGATCTTGAGGTCCATGGCGCCGGCGGCGACCAATGCCCGCATCTTGTTGACGCTGTCGGGTGCGCCGCGGAATTCGTCGCGCCGGTGCACCAGGGTGAGCCGCTTGGCGAGCGGCTGCAGATTGAGCGTCCAGTCGAGCGCCGAATCGCCGCCGCCGACGATCAACAGCCGCTTATCGCGGAAATTCTCCATCTTGCGCACGGCGTAGAACACCGACTTGTCCTCGTAGGGCTCGATGCCGTTGATCGGCGGGCGCTTGGGCTGGAACGAGCCGCCGCCCGCGGCGATCGCCACGCATTTGCATTCGAACGTCTTGCCGGCGTCGGTTTTGATGCGGAACAGCGGATCGCCGATCTTCTCGACCGTGGTCACCATCTCGTTGAGATGAAAGGTCGGTCCGAACGGCTTGATCTGCTGCATCAGGGCTTCGGTCAGCCCGTTGCCGGTGATGTAGGGGATGCCGGGAATGTCGTAGATCGGCTTTTCCGGATAGAGCTCGGCGCATTGGCCGCCGACCTTGTCGAGGATGTCGATGAGGTGTGCCTTGATGTCGAGCAGGCCGAGTTCGAACACCGCGAACAGGCCGACGGGCCCCGCGCCGATGATCACTACGTCCGTCTTGATCGTGTCGCTCATTCACTATTCCCGGCTTTGGCCGGCTCCTTCTAGCGGTCGTGCCGGCGCGCGGGCAACGTGGGACTGGGCGGCAGGGATGATGCGCATCAATTCGGCGAGGTTCTGCTCCGGCGTGCGGCCGGTGGTCAGGAGCGAGGCCGCCGCCTTGGCATAGAGCGGCTCGCGGCTCTTGAGGATGGCGATCAGGTCCTCCATGGCGCGGGCGCTGTTGGCCATCGGCCGCATGTCTCCCTGTTCGATCACCCGCCGCATATGGTCTTCCGGCTCCGCCCGCACCCAGACGGTGAAGCACGATGACAACAACAATTCCAGCGTCCCCGGATCGGTGACGATCGAGCCGCTGGTCGCCATCACGAAGTGCCGGTGCTGGCGCAACACGTCCTCGAGCGCCTCGCGCTCGGCGCGGCGGAAGGTCTCCTGCCCGAACATGTCGAAGATCTCGCTGAGGGAGGCGCCGCTGCGCCGCTCGATCTCGCGGTCGAGCTCGATGAAGGGCATCTGCAACCGCTCCGCCAGCAACCGGCCGAGCGTCGACTTGCCGCCGCCGCGCAGGCCGATCAGGGCGATGCGCCGGCGCCGCAGGTCTTCCGAAGGCTCGCCGAAATGCTTGAGCAGCAGGTCGCGCGCCTCGCTCAAGGCCGGTGCCGGCAGCCGCTCGACGAACTGCGTCAGCAGCACGAGGTCGAGCGCGGGCTCGGCGCCCTCGCTGACCAGCTGCGTGACCGGCAGGCCGATGGCGCGGGCGATGCGCCGCAGCAGCACGATCGAGCAGTTGCCCAAGCCGGCCTCGAGCTGGGCGAGGTAGCGCTCCGACACCTTGGCGTGGCGGGCCAGAACCTTGCGCGACATGCCGCGTTGGTTGCGCAGGGTGCGCACGCGCTCGCCGAGGCGGCGCAGGTAGATGTCGCTGTCGCGCAGCGCGGCAGGCTTGGCGGCGGCCGGTTTCATGGCTCACCGACTAACATGCATTATAATGCCAAAGCAAGCGCAGTGGCCGTGGCTTGGTTGCGAAAGTAACAGGATTTCCCCATTGTCGCGGGGCTGCCGAGATGATAAACCTCATGCAAAATAATGCATATCGGCAGGACGTCCGAGGGCAGGCGTATGACCGCAAGCGTGATTGACTACCAGACCGAGCCGTCGCGCTACCGCCATTGGCGCCTCGAGTATGACGGCGAGGTCGCCTATCTGATCATGGACGTCGACCAGGCCGGCGGCCTCGGCGACTACGAGCTCAAGCTCAATTCCTACGACCTCGGCGTCGACATCGAGCTCAACGACGCGGTGCAGCGGCTGCGCTTCGAGCACCCGGAGGTGCGCTGTGTCGTCATCAAGTCCGGCAAGGACAATGTGTTCTGCGCCGGCGCCAATATCCGCATGCTCGGCAAGGCGACGCACGGCGCCAAGGTGAACTTCTGCAAGTTCACCAACGAGACGCGGCTCGGCATCGAGGACGCCTCGGAGAATTCCAGGCAGATCTACATCTGCGCCATCAACGGCAATGCCGCCGGCGGCGGTTACGAGCTCGCACTCGCCGCCGATCACATCATGCTGGTCGACGACCGCCGCTCGGCGGTGGCGCTGCCGGAGACGCCGCTGCTCGCCGTCCTGCCCGGCACCGGCGGGCTTACCCGCGTCACCGACAAGCGCAAGGTGCGGCGCGACCGTGCCGACGTGTTCTGCTCGATCGAAGAGGGCATCCGCGGCGCCAAGGCGGTCGACTGGCGGCTGGTCGACGAGGTGGTGCCGAATTCGAAGTGGAAGGAAACCGTGGCGGCGCGCGCCCACGAAATCGCGGCGCGTTCCGACCGGCCCAAGAACGCCAAGGGCATCACTCTCACGCCGCTGACGCGCAAGATCCAGGCCGACCGCGTCGCCTATTCGCATGTGGACGTCGAGATCGATCGCGGGCGCGGCCTCGCCACGGTCACGGTGCGCGGTCCGTCCGGCGCCGTGCCGGCCTCGGTCGAGGCGGCACACGCGCTCGGCGACAAGTTCTGGCCGCTGACGGTTGCCCGCGAGCTCGAAGACGCCATCCTGCACTTGCGCACCAACGAGGCGGCGATCGGTGTCGTGCTGTTCAAGACCGACGGCAATGCGCAAAGCGTGCTGGCGCATGACGACTTCCTGGCCAAGGCCAATGGCGACTGGCTGATGCGCGAGATCCGCCATTATCTCAAACGCGTCCTCAAGCGCGTCGACGTCACCGCCAAGAGCTTCATCGCGCTGATCGAGCCGGGCTCGTGCTTTGCCGGCACGCTCGCCGAATTGGCCTTCGCCGCCGACCGCTCGCTGATGCTGATCGGCACGCGCGAGGGCGACAACCGCAAAGCCGCCGCGATCACGCTGGGGCAGGCGAATTTCGGCTTCTATCCGATGGGCAACGGCCTGACGCGGCTGCAGACGCGCTTCCTCGGCGAGCCGAAAACCCTCGACGCGCTCAACGGCAAGATCGGCCAGGCGATCGAAGGCGAGGAGGCCGCCGAGCTCGGCCTCGTCACCGTGGCTTACGAGGATTTCGACTGGGACGACGAGCTGCGCATCCTGCTCGAGGAGCGCGCAAGCTTCTCGCCGGACGCCATGACCGGCATGGAGGCGAACCTGCGCTTTGCCGGCCCGGAGACCATGGAGACCAAGATTTTCGGGCGTCTGACCGCCTGGCAGAACTGGATCTTCCAGCGGCCGAACGCCATCGGCGAGCAGGGCGCGCTCAAGCTCTACGGCTCGGGCGTCTCGCCGACGTTCAATAAGGAAAGAGTGTGATGATGAGGCGCCTCGCCCACGGCTCACCTCCCCGCAAGCGGGGGAGGGGACCGAGGGGCCGTGCCGAGCAAGAAACCACAGTGAGGACGCTATGAGCATGATCGCAGTCGACTATGACGGGCTGATCCCGAACAATGTCGCGCTCGGCCAGGACGTGCGCGTCAAGCGCGCGCTGGAGAAATGGCATCCCGGCTACATCGGCTGGTGGATGGACATGGGGCCGGAAGGCTTCCAGAACGCGCTGGTCTATTTGCGCACGGCCATCGGCGTCGATCCGAAAGGGTGGGCCAAGTTCGACTACGTGCGCATGCCGCAATACCGCTGGGGCGTTCTGCTGGCGCCGCAGCGCGAAGGCCGCAAGATTCCGTTCGGCTCGCACAAGGGCGAGGATGCCTGGCAGGAGGTGCCCGGCGAATACCGCGCCATGCTGCGCCGCCTCGTCGTCATCCAGGGCGACACCGAGCCGGCCTCGGTCGAGCAGCAGCGCCATCTCGGCAAGACCGCGCCTTCGCTCTACGACATGCGCAACCTGTTCCAGGTCAATGTCGAGGAGGGCCGTCACCTCTGGGCCATGGTCTACCTGCTGCAGAAATATTTCGGCGCCGACGGCCGCGAGGAGGCGGAAGCGCTGCTCGAGCGGCGCTCCGGCGACCCCGACACGCCGCGCATGCTCGGCGCCTTCAACGAAAAGACGCCGGACTGGCTGTCGTTCTTCATGTTCACCTATTTCACCGACCGCGACGGCAAGATGCAGCTCGAGGCGCTGGCGCAATCCGGCTTCGATCCGTTGTCGCGCACCTGCCGCTTCATGCTGACGGAAGAAGCCCACCACATGTTCGTCGGCGAGACCGGCGTCACCCGCGTCGTGCAGCGCACCTGCGAGGCGATGAAGCAGGCGGGCATCACCGACCCCTACGAGATCGACAAGATCCGCAAGCTCGGCGTCATCGACCTGCCGACCATCCAGAAGAAGGCCAACCTGCATTTCTCGCTGACGCTCGACCTGTTCGGCAACGAGATTTCGACCAACGCGGCGAACGCCTTCCACGCCGGCCTGAAGGGCCGCTTCCGCGAAGACCGGCTCACCGACGACCACCAGCTCGAGAGCGGCACCTATCCGGTGCTGCGCCTCATCGACGGCCAGATCAAGAAAGACGACGCGCCGGCGCTGTCGGCGCTGAACATGCGGCTGCGCGACGACTACGTGGCCGACTGCCAGCTCGGCGTCGACCGCTGGAACAAGGTGATCGCGGATCTCGGCATCCCGTTCGAAATCAAGCTGCCGCACGTGGCCTTCCATCGCCACATCGGCGAATTCTCGCGCACCAATGCCGATGTCGACGGCAACATCCTGTCGCCGGCCGAATGGACGCGCAGGCGCACCGACTTTCTGCCCTCGGAAGCGGACAAGGATTTCATCGAAAGCCTGATGCGGCCGCAGTTCGAAAAGGGCAAATATGCGAGCTGGATCGCGCCGCCCAAGGTCGGCATCGACAACAAGCCGGGCGACTTCGAATACGTCAAGATCGCCGACGCGTGATCCGCACCGTCATTCCGGGACGGCCTGAAGGGGCCGGAACCGGAATCCCTGCGTCGCAGCGCGAAGGGTTATGGATTCAGCGATTCGCTCGCTTCGCGCGCCCCCCGGGCAGCAGATTTAGCGCGCAGCCAGATCCTCCTCGCGCAGCTTGAAGCGCTGGATCTTGCCGGTGGCGGTGCGCGGCAAATCCTTGCGCAGCTCGATCCAGCGCGGAAATTTCCAGGTGCCGGCCTTTTCCTTGACGTGGGCCTTGAGCTGCTCGAACAGATCGTCGTCGGCGGCGATGCCGTTCTTGAGCACGATGAAGGCCTTCGGCTTGATTAGGCCGTCGGCGTCCTCTTTGCCGATGACGGCGGCTTCGAGCACGGCCTCGTGCGAGGCCAGCGCCGCCTCGACGTCGAACGGCGACACCCACATTCCCGACACCTTGAACATGTCGTCGGTACGGCCGCAGTAATAGTAATAGCCGTCGGCGTCGCGCCGGTATTTGTCGCCGGTATAGGTCCATTCGCCGGCGAACGTGCGCCGGCTCTTGGCGCGCTGGTTCCAGTAGCCTTCGCCGGCCGACGGCCCGCGTACGATCAGTTCGCCGATCTCGTTGTCCGGCAGGTCGCGGCCGGCGTCGTCGACGATGCGCAGCTCGTAGCCCGGCACCGGCTGGCCGGTCGAGCCGTAGCGCACCGCGCCGGGACGGTTGGACAGGAAGGTGTTGAGCATTTCGGTCGAGCCGATGCCGTCGAGCACGTCGACGCCGACGACGTCGCGCCAGCGCTCGCCGATATGCGCCGGCAGCGCCTCGCCCGCCGATACGCAAATGCGCAGCCGATCGGAGCCGGCGCCCTTGGCGATCTCCGGATGCGCCAGCAGCGCGGTGTAGAGCGACGGCACGCCGTAGAAGATGGTCGGCCGGTGTTTGCGCATCATCTCGAACACGCCTTCGGGCGATGGCCGGTAGGGCCACAGCGCCGCGGTGGCGCCAACCGACAAGGGAAAGGCCATGGCGTTGCCCAGGCCGTAGGCGAAGAACAGCTTGGAGGCGGAATGCACCACGTCGCTCTCGGCGATGCCGAGGACGCCTTGGCCGAACAGTCTGGCAATGGCCATCAGGCTGGTGTGGACGTGCTTGACGCCCTTCGGATCGCCGGTCGAGCCGGAGGTGTACATCCAGAACGCGACCTCGTCCGACCAGGTGTCGGCGGTGAAGGGTTCACCGCTCGCCTGCGCGATCACGTCTTCGAACAGATGCACCTCGCGGCCGGGGAAACTCGCCTTGTCGTCCTCGATGGCGCCGACCAGAATGACGGTCTTCAGCCGCGGCAGCTTGTCGATGATCGGCCAGATCGCCTGCGCCAGCGGCGCGGCCGCGACCAGCGCCGAGGCGCGCGAGTCGGCAAGGATATAGGCGTACTGCGGCACGGTGAGGAACGTGTTGAGCGGCAGCGCCACGCCCCCCATGCGGATCGCGCCCCAGAACGCCACTGGATAATCGACGGTGTCGTTGAGCAGCAGCGCGACGCGGTCCTCGTGCCGGACGCCGAGCTGCCGCAGCGCGTTGGCGAAGCGGACGCTGCGCGCCTGCAGGTCGCCGTAAGTGAGCGAGCGGTCCGGGTCGACGAAGGCGGTCTTGGCGCCGCGGCCGGCCGCGATGTGGCAATCGACGAAGTCGGACACCGCATTATAGGGCCGGCGCTCGCTGAAATCGTGCACGCCCGGCCCCCAGCTCAGCTCGCAAACAGCCGTGTCAGCAGCCGTCGCGCCAAGACGCCGGCGACGCGCCGCCGGTAATGGCCCGGCGTGAAGGTGGTCTTCATCGGCATGATCTGGTCGCGCACCAGCGCGTCGAGGCCCTTGAGGACGCGGTCGTCGAGCGGCCCGCCGGTCAGCTCCCTGGTGCCGGCGAGCAGGACGGGGCGTGGATTGGTGCCGGTGAAAGCGACGCGCAAGTCGGCGAGCCTGTCGCCCTCGCGCCTGAGCGCTACGGCGACGCCGGCCACCGGATACTCGATCGAGCGGCGGATGCGGATCTTGTCGTAGGCCGAGCGCAGGCCGGCCGTGCTCTTCGCCCGCACCGCTGTGACGATCTCGCCCGGCCGCAGCGACAGATAATATTTGCCGTCGCCCTGCGTCTCGGTGACCGGCACGTCCTGGCGGGCAAAGCCGATATAGAGCTTTTCGAGCGGAATGGTGCGCCTGCCGGAGGGGCCTGCGATGTCGACTTCGGCGCCCAGCGTCAGCAGTGCAGGGGCGAGGTCGCCCGAATACGTGGCAAAGCAGACACCGCGGCTCTTCGGCGCCACATGGCACACCGTGCCGGTCGTTTTCAGGCAATGGTTATTGGCGTCGCGCCACCATTCGCTCTGGTTATAGAAGATGCAGCGGGTATCGAGGCAGAGATTGCCGCCGACCGTGCCCATGTTGCGGTGGGTCGGGCCGGCAATATGCGCGGCGGCCTGGGCGACGACCGGGTAATGCTTGAGCACCCCGGGATGCGCGGCGATTTCGCTCAGCCGCACCGAGGCGCCGATCTCGAGCGCCGTGGCGTCGGCCTTGATCGCGTGCAGCTCGGCCACGCCGGTCATGTCGATCAGAACCTTCGGCGCGACGATGCCGCGGCGGATGTTCACCACCAGATCGGTGCCGCCGCCAAGCGGCCTGGCGTCGGGATGAGCGCTGCGCGCCGCGATCGCCTCGTCGAGCGTCGTGGGATTGAGCACGCGGAAATCGGGCAGCGCGTCCATCAGAGGACTCCCGCTCGAAAGAAACACAAGCGCGTGCGACAGGCCGCAGCGAACTTTCTCCCCCCTTGAGGGGGAGGATTGGGGCGGGGGGTAAATCGCACGCACGGCGCTCGCCACATAGCCCCCTCCCTGTCCCTCCCCCTCAAGGGGGGAGGGGACGACAAGGGTGAGTGCGTCATGTAGGCGAACCTCATCAGGCGCTCCCGCTCTTGCGCCTTCGCTTCTCGATCGCCTCGAAGACGCGGTCGGGCGTCACCGGCAGATCGTTGAAGCGGATGCCGATGGCGTCGGCGATGGCGTTGGTGAGGGCGGGGAGGAAGGCGGCGAGCGAGCCTTCGCCGGCCTCCTTGGCGCCGAAGGGGCCGTGCGGATCGTTGCTCTCGACGATGCCGACCTCGATCGGCGGCGAATCCTGGATGGTCGGCACGCGGTAGTCGAGCATGTTGGCGGTGAGCATCAGGCCGTCGTGATAGGCGGCCTCCTCGCTCATGGCCTGGCCCATGCCCATCCACACCGAGCCCTGCACCTGGCCCTCGACGGTGAGCCGGTTGAGCGCCTTGCCGCAGTCATGCGCCACCCACACCTTGTCGACGGTGACGACGCCGGTGTCCTCGTCGACGGTGACTTCGACCACCTGCGCCGAATAGGAATAGCCCATGGTGCCGCCGATGGCGGCGCCGCGGTATTTCTTGCCGCCGTGCGATTCCGGGATGGTCGAGTAGTTGCCGGTGACGGTGATGGTGCCGCTGTCCTTGAGCGCCTCCGCCACCACCTCGTCGAAGGTCGCGCCCTTGTCCTGCCGGCCTGCGCGATAAACCTCGCCCAGGCACTCGATATCCTCGGGCCGCGCTTCCAGCTTGCGGGCGGCGGCGGCGATCAGCAGCGCCTTCAGATTGCGCGCGGCATCGATCGCGGCATTGCCGACCATGAAGGTGACGCGCGAGGAGTAAGAGCCGTTGTCCTTCGGCACCACCTCGCTGTCGCCGGTGACGACGCGAACGCGAGAGATGTCGAGGCCGAGCACTTCGGCGACCGTCTGCACCAGGATAGTCGACGAGCCCTGCCCAATGTCGGCGGCGCCGGAGAGCACCACCACCGAGCCGTCGAAATCGAGCTTGATCTTTACGGTGGCGTGGGGTTCGCCGGTCCAATTCACCGGCTTCGAAGCCCCCGAGATATAGTGCGAGCACGCAAAGCCCAGGCCTTTGCGCAAGCCCTTGCCGTTGGCAAGTTTACCGCGCCGCTCGCGCCATCCGCTCTCGCGCTCAACCCAGTCGATGCATTCCGGCAGGCCGTAGCTCGCAACCATCAGATCGTTGTCGGTGAAGGTCGGCCGGGCGCCGGGCGCCGGCAGGTAGTTGGCGCGGCGAACCGCGATCGGGTCGAGGCCCAGTTCGTGCGCCATCTGATCGACGAGGCTCTCGAATGCAAAGCGGATGTCGACCGTGCCGTGGCCACGGAACGCGCCGCAGGGCGGCGTGTTGGTGAGCACGCGCCGGCCGACATACTTGACGTTGTGCAGGTCGTAGATCGCGTACAGCATCGAACCGGCGTAGAGGATCGTCACCACGCCGTACCCGGAGTGTGCCCCACCGCGCTGGTCGCATTCACATTCGACTGCGGTGATGCGCCCATCCCGGCGCATGCCAAGCTTGAGGCGGATGTCGGTCTCCGGCCGCCCCCGATGGGTGATGAAGGTCTCCTCGCGGTTGACCACCATGCGCACGCAGCCTTTGGCCTTGCGGGCGAGCAGCGCGGTGATCAGCTCGACGTTGAGCGTCTCGGTGCGGCAACCGAAGCCGCCCCCGACATGCGGCTTGACCACGCGGATGCGCGACATGTCCATGTCGAGGATCTGCGCCAGCATCAGGTGAACGTAGTATGGCACCTGGGTCGAGGCATGCACCGTGATGCGGTCGCGCTCGGCGTCGTAGTCGGCGATCGCGGCGTGCATCTCCATCTGGTTCTGGCAGACCTCGGCGCAATTGTAGGTGCCTTCGCGCACGAGGTCGGCCTGCGCGAAGCCGTCCGCTACATTGCCCAGTTCGAACAGCACGTCGCGCTCGATGTTGCCGGGTTTCTTGACGTGCAGTTGCGCGGCGTCGGGCGCGAGTGCGTCCTTCGCCGTGTAGTAGGCGGGCAGCTCGCGCACCTTCAGCTTGATCAGCGAAACGGCCTTCTTGGCGGTTGCATCGTCGATCGCCGCCACCGCCGCCACCGGCTCGCCGCGATAGCGCACCTTGTCGCGCGCGAGGGGGTGTTCGGAGCGCGCGATCGGCAGCACGCCGAAGGTCTTGTCGCATTCGGCGCCGGTCACGATCGCCTTGACGCCCGGTAGCTTCAGCGCTTGCGAAATGTCGACGTCCAGAATTTCGCCGTGCGAATAGGGACTGCGGTAGATGCGCCCGGCCAGCATGCCGGGCTGAAGAATGTCGGCGGTGAACTTGGCGCGACCCGACACTTTCTCGGGCCCGTCGATCATCGGCACGTAGTGGCCGATGTTGCGCACCGGCATGATCTCATTCATGGCGTGACGCCTCGCGCATGCAGCGTAGCTGCGTACTGCACCGCCTCGATGATCTTCACATAGCCGGTGCAGCGGCAGATGTTGCTGCCGAGCGCGTCGCGGATATCATCCTCGGTCGGGCGCGGGTTGCGCCGCAACAAGCCGGCCGACGCCATGATGAAGCCCGGTGTGCAATAGCCGCACTGCGAGCCGAGTTTTTCATGGAACCCGCGCTGCACCGCCGAAAGACGCCCATCGGTCGCAAGCGACTCGACGGTATCGACGCGCTGACCCTCGACACTCGCGGCGAGTGTGAGGCACGACAGACGCGGCTGA
>DASRGB010000073.1:0-43014 GCA_035651255.1 Pseudolabrys sp. | reverse complement strand
GCCCGGGTCGCCCGTATCCGACGCCGGATAGTCGCCCCAGTACTGCGTCGCCGCCGTGCTGAAGCCGTCGAAGAACGACTGCGCCAGACCGAACGTGAAGCCCGCCCACTGGATGAAGGCGCGGTTCGCGCTGAACTGGTTGCCGGTGGTGTTGAGGCCGAGGTCGTTGGTATTGAGACCGACGGCGATGTAGGCGCGCACCGTGCCATAGGCGGTCTGGTTACGCGCATCGGCCGTGATGTAGCCGCGCGCCGTGCCGCCGTAGTTGCTGGTGGCGCGGCTATTCGCCTGGCCGTTGAACGAGGCGGTCGTGCCGCTGCCGCCGTGAGCCCAGAACAGCTCCTGACGGACCCAGCCACCGACCTTCAAGCACATGTCGGTGCCCGGGATGTAATAGAACCCCACACCGTACAGGCTGCAAATCTTCACGTACTGGACCGGTTTGGCCTTGACGGGAAGATCGGCCGCCTGCGCCCCAGCGATTGCGACGACGCCCGCCGCGGTGCCGAGGAGAAGGCTTTTCACCATCTTCATCTTGAACCTCCAAACATTGTTTATCGTGAGAGGGTTCCGTATCCGCCCAGTGCGACAGGCACCGATGGAACTTCCCCTTGCTCCCCGCTAGCCGGAGAAACTTTTCACACCACGCGATCAACCCAATCGAATTTCAGCCCGGGCCTACCACTAGGTGCGATCCGTCAAACCGGATAGCGCGACATGGGGATGCCCCCCTCCGTCGCAGTGAGCACATTAGCGAAAGAGGCACTAGGCGCAACGAAGAAGCGCCCTTCCCACAGGCTTCTAGACCGCTTTTCCAGGGGGTGTTGCGTAAAAAACACGCACAATTCGCGCTCCCGGACGCTGGCCCAGGATGCAATCCGCCCCACTTGGTCACGGAAGATTTTCTATTTACAGATCAATATATTAGTTCGAAAACTGTATTACCGTACCTACGCGAATCAAGGCTGGCACTACACGCTAAGATAGCATTCTCCTGGCAGCCTGCGTGGAAATTGACGACGAACCGTCCTGAGTTGGCGCCTATTTTACGGGCAAAGCCGCAGAGGCAGCTCATGCTTCCCGCGGAACTGGTAATTTTGCTCGAATTCACCCGCCGGGCTGAGAATTGCTGATCGCGGCATAGCGCCAACGATTCGCGCCGCTAGCAGTTCGTCTCGCCCGCGGCTTCGGTTCGCACGGCTTGCGGACTGCGCCGTCCGCATGTGCCGGCGAGTGGCGGAGACGGAGGGATTCGAACCCTCGATACGCCTTTGGAGCGTATAACGGTTTAGCAAACCGCCGCCTTCAGCCACTCGGCCACGTCTCCGTAACACGACGGCGTATATTTCTTGGCCGCGTGGGTCAATGTTAGGCGCGGCGATCAATCAATCTCGCAATTGCGCCGATACTCAGGCGCAAATTCATCAGTTGAATTTGTGGAGCTGCTCGCAGATTGCGGGACTGTCACCGAGAAACCGATCGACCAATTTATGGTACTGCCCGATCAGTTCGGCATCATGCTGATATTTCGATTTGGAAATCATGATCGCGCTCGCATCCTCGAGCCAAACATCGTTCGCGTCGACGTCCAGGAAACGAGCAAGGTCGATCAGCATTGACCTCGTCATCGAGTGTTCGAAGAACAAGAAGAAACGGTCCGGGAATTGCTTTTGCAGGCCGACGAACCAACGGATCAGGACGAGGATGCCTTCGGCAATATCGGCGACGCCCGGAGAGGCCTTCGAACTTTGAAAAAGCATATGATGGCCGGTCTTTAAATTCGACCTTGCGCAATCCAACGGATTTCTGATGGGCATCAGAAATCTCAACCGCGGCTCCTCCTTCAGGACGGGACCGAGATGAACGGGCTTGCTCCGGATAAAATTGGTCACCAGGTGCGACTCCTTCCAGAACAAGCTTCTGATGTCCTCCTTGATCAGCGGGTAATTCCTTTTTGAGAAAATACTCTTCGCCAGATATGCGTCGTCGAACGCGTGCGAATATGTAATCGATCCGCCGAACGATCCGCGCTGGCCGCCCCCTGACGATCTGATCGCCACTTCGATAAATCTCTCAAAGCTCGCCATCGAGTAGTGCGTCAAAAAATCGACATCGGGGGTAAAGATCCGAGCGGCATGGTTCAGGACCTGACAATTCGGATGCAGCGCCAGAGCGGCGCCGACGAGCGTCGTCAAATTCCGGTACGGCCCAAGGGCAAGACACACCGAGCGAATGCTCTTAAGCGCCCTTTTCTCGATCGGTAATTGCATTTCACCTGACCCCAACGACGAACCTACCCGGCGGCAGCAAAAGCGCCCGGACCCTCGATTTCCGCTCGACCGCATCGCCGAAGCGGACTGTATCGGTCATTGCAGAAGCAAAAATAATACTGAATTTACATAGCATTGGAAAACCTGCAAAAAGCCACTTATCGGCCTTGCGAAGCGCCACCTCCGGTCGCTCGCCCTCGTCTTACAAAAGGTGATCTCGGGACCGCCGCAGATGAACCGCAAGCAACGCCGTGCCGGGCTCAAACAGGCGGGTTCCGGCCCCCGCCAATCCGCCGCACAATTGTTCGCCGATGCGCTGCGTTTGCAGCAGATGAACAAGCTCGACGACGCCGCGCGCGCCTACAAGCGGCTGTTGCTCATCGCGCCGGATCACGCCCAAGCCAGCAACAACCTCGCCTGCATCCTGCAGACACAGGGCAAGTTCGCCGAAGCTTCGGCGCGCTTTGCGCGCACGCTCGAATTAATGCCGCAACTGCTCGGCCAATTCGGCGCGATCTGCGCGACGCTGACTGCGCTGCTGCCGACGCTCGCCGGCGCCATGGCGCGCGCCAGCCAGGCATGGCCGCGGCGCCTGCCACCGGATGATCTGTTTGGCGGCGCCGGACTTGTCGGCATCGTTGCCGATCCCCTGCTGCTGACGATCCTGCAATCGACACCGGTCCGCGATGTTGCTCTGGAGCGCGTGCTCACTTCGGTGCGCGCCGCGCTTCTCGATCGCGCCGCCGCCAATGCACTCGACGACGACGCGCTCGGCTTCTGCTGCGCGCTGGCGCAGCAGTGCTTCATCAACGAATATGTTTTCGCAACGACTCCCGCCGAAGACGCCCTGGTCGAAAGCATCGGGCATAATCTGGACGGCATCGCGCCGACGCGGCTCGCGGCGCTGGCGATGTACCTGCCGCTGCATGAACTGACCGGCGCCGAAGCGTTGCTGTCGCGCCAATGGCCCGAACCGGTCGACGACGTCGTGACGCTGCAATTGCGCGAGCCGCTTGCAGAGCGCGCGCTGCGTCAGACCATTCCGCAGCTCACCGCGATCGAAGACGCTACATCGCAGCGCGTGCGGCAGATGTACGAGGAGAACCCCTATCCGCGCTGGATCCAGCCGCCGGCGGGCGCTGCGCCGTTGCCGATCGACCGGTATTTGCGCGGGCTTTTTCCGGCCGCCACGTTCAACCCGCCGGCTCCCCAAGACACGCTCGACGTGCTTGTGGCCGGCTGCGGCACCGGCTGGCATGCCATTGGATTGGCTCACGTTTTGCAAGGCGCCCGGATCACCGCCATCGATCTGAGCCGGGGGAGCCTGGCCTATGCCAAACACAAGACACCCACAGCACTGGCTGCACATATCGATTACGCGCAGGCCGACATCCTCAAGCTCGGCGCGCTCGAGCGCCGCTTCGACGTCATCGACGCGAGCGGCGTGCTCCA
Organism: Pseudolabrys sp.; assembly: GCA_035651255.1. GTDB lineage: Bacteria > Pseudomonadota > Alphaproteobacteria > Rhizobiales > Xanthobacteraceae > Pseudolabrys. Next base: position 39,292 of record DASRGB010000073.1, on the reverse strand, counting down.
TCACATGGCCGATCCGTTCGCCGGCTGGCGAATTCTGCTCGGCCTGTTGCGGCCGAACGGCGTCATGCACCTCGGTCTCTACAGCGAACTTGGCCGCCGCGACGTGCTCGCCGCGCGCGGCTTCATCCGCGAGCGCGGCTACGGCGCCACAGCGGCCGAGATCCGCCGCTGCCGGCAGGAACTGCTCGAAAGCCCGCACGCAGGCGTCGCACGGTTCGACGATTTCTTTTCGACCAGCGAATGCCGCGATCTGCTGTTTCACGTGCAGGAGAGCCGAACCTCGATACCGGCCATCAAGGCCTTTCTCGACGAGCAGAACCTGACTTTCATCGGCTTCGAATTCGGCGAGGCGGCGCAGCGCGGCTATCAGGCGTGGTTCGCGCAGCGCGGCTGGCCGCTCGGCGATCTGAAGCGCTGGCACGAGTTTGAGACGCAATATCCCGATACCTTTTCGGCGATGTATCACTTCTGGGTGCAGAAGCCCGGCCCGCTCGCGAAGTCGTGAGCGGCGGCGCGAACTAGCAGGACGCCGCCGGTGTTCTTTCGGCAAACCCGAAGGAGACCGAAACCATGCGCACGATCCTTGCGGCGGCCCTGGTGCTGTCCGCGTCGCTGACCGTCGGAGCCGCCAACGCGCAGCAGGCGCACATCGAATATCCCTGGTGCGCGGCCTACGGCGGCGACATGGGCGGCGCCTCCAATTGCGGCTTCACCACCTGGGAGCAATGCATGGCGACGGTGAGCGGCATCGGCGGCTCCTGCGAGCCCAACCAGTTCTATACCCCGCGCGCGCAGGCCGCGCCAAAGCGCAAGCGCCGCGCCCACTGACGCCGTCGCGCCCGCATTGACTGCCTGTTGCCGGCGTGCGCATTTGCGCCGCCGTGCAAGCACGGCCATTCGACATTGCTTCCGTCATGCGCGACGCAGTCGCCTTGCAACGGCAAGGCCAGCTGCGCGAGGCCGAGAAGCTTTACGCGCGCGTGCTCAAGGCCGCGCCGCAAAATTTCGACGCGCTGCACCTGCTCGGGCTGATCAAGGCGCAGAGCGGCCAGATGGGCGAGGCGTTCCGGCTGATCTCGGCGGCGCTCAAGATCAACGTCCAGGCGGCGGATGCCTGGGTCAACCTCGCCAACGTCCTGCACGCCCTCAAGCGCGACGATGACGCCCTCGCCGCGCTCGACAAGGCCCTGGCGCTGCGCCCGGGCGACGTCAACGCGCTGGCAAACCGCGGCAACGCCCTGCTCGCGCTCGGCCGCGCGCGCGATGCGCTGGCCTGCCTCGACGACGTCGTGGCGCGCAATCCGCGCCACGGCGAGGCGCTGCTCAACCGCGGCAGCGCCCGTGCCGCGCTTGGGCAGGCCGCCGAAGCGCTGGCCGATTTCGACGCCGTGCTGGCGCTGGCGCCCGGCCATGCCGGCGCGCTCTATAACCGCGGCAATGCACTGTCCGACCTCGGCCGCTACGCGCAAGCCATCGACTCGTTTGCGGCGGCGCTCAAGGCCGCGCCGCAAAACGTCAAGGCCTGGAACAACCGCGGCCGCGCCTTGCAGGCGCTCAACCGCCACCGCGAGGCGGTCGAATGTTTCAACCAGGCGATCGCGCTGCAAAAGGACTATGCCGACGCGCACTTCAACGCCGCCTTGTCGCTGCTGACGGTCGGCGACTACGCGCGCGGCTTCGCCGAATATGAGTGGCGCTGGGCGCGCAGCGGCATGGCCGACGCCCGGCGCTCCTACCGCGGCCGGCTCTGGCTCGGCGAATTTCCGCTCGCACACAAGACGATTTTGCTGCACGCCGAACAGGGCCTCGGCGACACCATCCAGTTCGCGCGCTATGCGCCGCTGCTCGCCCGCGCCGGCGCGACGGTCAGGCTGGAAGTGCAGCCGGCGCTCAAGCATCTGTTCGCCGGCCTCGCCGGCATTGCCTCGGTACACGGCCGCGGCGAACCCCTGCCCGATTGCGACGTGCATTGCCCGCTCGGCAGCTTGCCGCTCGCGCTCAAAACCGACGCCGCCGCTATTCCCGCGGAAATTCCCTACCTGCGCGCCGACGACGAGCGCATCGCCAAATGGCGGCCGATCATCGCGGCAATGCCGGGCAAGACCGTGGCGCTCGCCTGGGCCGGCAATGCTGCGCACGCCAACGACCGCAATCGCTCGATCGATCTGCGGCTGCTCGAGCCGCTGCTGGCGCTCGAAGGCCTGTCGTTCATCAGCCTGCAACGCGACCTGCGCGAGGGCGACGCCGAAGTCCTTGCCCGTCACCCGCAGCTCAAGCAGCCGGGCGGCGAGATCGCCGACATGGCCGATAGCGCGGCCATTCTGACGCTTTGCAATGCGCTGATCTCAGTCGATACCGCGGTCGTGCATCTCGCCGGCGCGCTCGGTCTTGCGCCCTGGGTGCTGCTGCCGTTCTCGCCCGACTGGCGCTGGACGCAAGCGGGCGCGCAAAGCCCCTGGTATCCGAAGGCCCGGCTGCTGCGGCAGCCGGCACAGGGAGACTGGGTGAGCGTCGTCGCGACGTTACGCGACGCGCTCACCCAGCTCGCTGACAGTTGAGGCGTTAAGCCGCGGCGCGGATCGCCGCCGGCAGCTCCGGCAGCGGATGCGCCTTGAGCCAGGCCCGCGCAGCACGCTGCGCGCACCCGATCTCGGCGTCGGCCATCTGCTCGGCCACCTCGCGGCGCAGCCGCGCAGCGTCGACATGGCCGCGCGACGCGGCGATGTTGAACCACATATGCGCCGCCACCAGATCGACGGCGACGCCCGCGCCGGCCGAATAGCTCATGCCGAGCGCAAAGCACTGGCCCGCGTCAGCCGGTTCGGCGGCGCATCCTGCCGCAAATTCGATGTCGGCCATTTGGCTCCCCATTTTCCCCCGGCATCGGCGCGCCCCCACGGCAAACCGATGCCTCGTCCCTGTCATCACCCGAAACGGGATTGCTCCCGACGAGCAGGCGCGACTATCGGGCAGAAAATTTGAATCCTGCTTTAAGCATCGCGATGAATCGAGTGTGAACGGGATTTGTCGGACGAGCCGCAGCCTTGCAAGAAAAGCCCGGTAAAACCGGGCTTTTCCGGCCGCGCTTAGACACTGCTAACGCAAGCAATTGGCGCTTTGCTAACCACGGCGCGATGCCGCGTGACGCCGGGCAAAATCCGCCCGGTCAGGTCGCCGTCTTGTAACCCGCGTAGAGGTCATCGAGCAGTGCGAGCCTTGCGTCGATGAAGGCGATGTCCTGCGGCGTCAGATAGTCGCGATAGCCGCCGACCTTGCCCCGCCGGACCTTGAAGGACTCCGGATCGCTGGTGTCGGGCGTGGCCAGACGGATGTTCTTCAAGACGTTGCCGCGTTCGATACGCTGCATATTTTCGAACGAGCAATACGCCACCGCACGCTCGATCGTCCGTTGGTCGATCTCGGGCATGTTGAGATACTTCAGAAGCTGCGCCAGCGTCGGCACCGGCGCCTGCCGCAGGTCCTCGTAGCGCAGCAGATGAAAAGACTGGGGCACGTCGCGCTGGCTCGCCCAGACATTGTAGAACGTGACGAGCGAGTCGATGCTGCCGATCCTGTGGCGGATGAACTCCGACATCGTACCGTTGAATTGGGCATCGTTGGCGCGCCTGTTGTCGCCCCGGCGTACATATTGAAAATAATAGGAAACGATCGTGTCGCGCGGGTCGCGGACCAGCAACACGATCGTCTTGCCTCGGTAGCGCTCTTTGGACCGCTCGATTGCCGCCGCCGGTTTGAAGTGCGGATAGTCGTCATGAGAAATGTCGACGGTCGGAACACCGGTGATCCGGCTGGTCAGGGCTCGCGTTTCCAGCATGTCGCCGTCCTCGGGCAGGCCGAACTGCAATTGCAGCAACTTGCCGAGCAAGAGACGGACCCAGGTGCGCCCGCATTTGGGGAATGAGATGATGAAGCCATCGGTGGCGGCGATCAGCTTGAATTCTTCGTAGCGCGTCCGCGCCGAATCCAGCGGCGAATAGCGGCCGAACTGCCGCAGCAGGGCGTCCTGTCCGCAATTCAGCACGCCCGGCTCGATCGCCACCGCCTTATCGATCCACTCTTTGGCCTCGGCATCACGCCCGGCGCGCATCAGAGCGAGGCCGAGCAGGTATTGCGCATCGAAATTCGGCCCGCGCTCGAGCACGCGGCGACAGATTTGCATCGTCTGATCGACATTGCCGGCGCGCTCATGCGCGGCGGCAGCCGCCAAAGCTTCTTCGTCGGGTGCGGTGGATGGCCTGAGCATGTCGGGCGCTACCTTCTGGGCGAAAGCGAAAGACCGGTCAACCGGCCCGCGCGCGCTGGCCGAACAGCACGCCCTGCACTTTCGGATCCTTCATATCGATGCCCTGGCGCAGTTCGAGGCCGAGCGCCATGCCGCGCTGCACCGCCGGCCGCGCCTTGATCGTCTCCAGCCAGCGCTTCACATGCGGGAAGTCGTCGATGTTCTGGTCCTGCCGTTTCCAGAGATTGACCCAGCCGACGCAGGCCATGTCGGCGATCGAATATTTGCCGGCGAGAAAGGCACGGTCCTTGAGCCGTGTTTCCATCACGCCATAGAGCCGGTTGACCTCGTCCTCGTAGCGCTTGATGGCATATGGCAGCGTCTCGCGCGCATAGTGCTTGAAGTGGTTGAGCTGGCCGGCCATCGGGCCGAGCCCGCCCATCTGCCAGAACAGCCACTGGTCGACCTCGACGCGGCCGCGCTCATCGGCCGGATAGAACTTGCCGGTCTTGCGGCCGAGATATTGCAGGATGGCGCCGGACTCGAAGATCGAAATCGGTCGTCCGCCCGGTCCGTCCGGATCGATGATCGCCGGCATGCGGTTGTTCGGCGCGATCCTGAGGAAGTCGGGATTGAACTGCTCGCCCTTGGAGATGTTCACGGGCTTCATGACGTAAGGCAGCCCGCACTCCTCCAGCATGATGGAAATCTTGAAGCCGTTCGGCGTCGGCCAGTAATAGAGTTCGATCGGCCTGGTCCTGGCAGCCCTCGCGGCGGCTGCCCCGGCGGCGCCGGCTTTGACCGTCTTCACCTTGGATTTTGCCTTGCCCGGCCCTGCTTTGCCGGTCCGTTTCGCCTTTCCGCGCGCCATACCACCGCCTCCAACAATGAAGGGCCTGAGTTAAGGTGCCCGGGCGGCCATTCGCAACCGCCCCTGCCCCCGATATCGCACTAGACGACTACAACCTATGCTCGTTATTCTTAGCGGCAGGGTTGTATCTGCGGCCCTGTAAGGACAATGGGGGGAGCGATGAAAAAAGCGATGATTTGCGCAGCCGTGGCTGCCGCGCTGATGGCAACGCCGATCGCGGCGCAGACCACGACGCCTGCGGCGCCTGCCGCCGTACCGGCCAAGAAAGACACGTCAAAGACCAGCCCGGGCATGGCGGCGATGCGGGAGCGTCAGAAGAAGTGCGGTGCCGAATGGAAAGAAGCCAAGGCCGCCGGCAAGGTCGAGAAGGGCATGACCTGGCCGAAATACTGGAGCGCCTGCAACAAGCGGCTCAAGCAAGCGAGCAAGAGCTGAAGGCCGATCGCCTGACCTGATCCGCCGCGGCGCGCGGCGCACGCTCACAAACACCGAGGGCGTCGGCGAGACTTGCGAGTCTCTCCGACGCCCTCTGCCATCATCCGGAAACCGGGGCGCCCCTGGAACGATTGCTAGGCGCTCATCACTCCATGGCGCGCACCGGCCCGTATGACGCAAATCTTCGGCACGGCTTACGTGCGAAGATCGGCAGTGTCAGAAGACTAGAGCTTCTTCTTCCGCTTAGCCTTCTTCGCCGCTGCCTTCTTTCTACGTTTCGCCATTGCTGCCCTCCTAGCCATGTAACATGGCGGGTGTCGCATCAGCGCGCGCCGCGAATCGACGCGCACTGCATTTCGTTTACTACAGCACAACGAAAAAAACAGCGTCCCGCTTAACGAAACGTGTACGGCGCGCGATTGATGCGCGGCGTTGTTGCTCGACGCGCGCGCACCACGCGCGCCAAATTATTTTCGACGATGCGCGTCTCAGCATCGCGAGCACGCGCGCCGAATTGAAAAACCTCCGATGAAATAAGCATTTCTTGCGCGTCAGAATTCGCCGCACGCGGCGCGCTCGCGCGCAAAATTTTCGCACGGCGGCGTTCATCGCGCACGTCGACGCCATCATGTTGCGCGAATGTGCACGGCAAAAAAATTTTGCACAATTCGCTTCGCGCGCGCTGTCGAGAACCCGAAATCGATCAAAAAAGAGCGAATCAGCGACGAGTGATTCGCCGCCCGACATCGTCAACCGACGTTAATTTTTCCGTCGGCGTGCGCGGCGCACGAGCCGCGATGGAAATTGTCGACGCCGACACCGAGGCATCGACGCGCGATCACGGGCCGCAGTCCGTGCCTCAGACGCCGAGTTTCTTTTTCAGCAGCGCGTTGACCGCCTGCGGGCTCGCCTTGCCGCCCGAGGACTTCATCACCTGACCGACGAACCAGCCGATCGCCTTCGGATTGCTCCGGGCATCGGCGACCTTGTCGGGATTCCTGGCGATGATGTCGTCGATCACCGTCTCGATGGCGCCGACATCGGTCACTTGCTTCATGCCGCGCTGCTCGACGATCGCCGCCGGGTCGCCGCCTTCGGTCCAGAGAATCTCGAACAGATCCTTGGCGATCTTGCCGGAGATGGTGCCGTCGGCGATGAGGTCGAGCACGCCGCCGAGCTGCGCGGCGGTAACCGGGGACGCAGCGATGTCCTTGCCTTCCTTGTTGAGCCGGCCGAACAATTCGTTGATCACCCAGTTCGCCGCCGTCTTGGCATCGCGCCCTTTCGCCACCGCCTCGAAGAATTCCGCGGTGCCGCGTTCGGCGACCAGCACGCCGGCGTCGTAGGCCGACAGCGAAAAGTCGCGCATGAAGCGGGCCTTCTTGTCGTCCGGCAATTCCGGCAGCCTGGCCTTGAGGGCGGCGACGTCGGCGGCGCTCAATTCCAGCGGCAACAGATCGGGATCGGGGAAATAGCGGTAGTCGTGGGCCTCCTCCTTGGTGCGCATCGGCCGCGTCTGCCTGCGGCCCGGATCGTAGAGCCGCGTCTCCTGCTCGATCGCCCCGCCCTCCTCGATCACCTCGATCTGGCGGCGCGCCTCGTGTTCGATGGCGTCGCCGATGAAGCTGATCGAGTTCATGTTCTTGATCTCGCAGCGCGTGCCGAACGGCTCGCCGGGGCGGCGCACCGAGACGTTGACGTCGGCGCGCAAGCTTCCCTTCTCCATGTCGCCGTCGCAGGTGCCGAGGTAGCGCAGGATCGAGCGCAGCTTGGCGATGAAGGCTTTCGCCTGCTCGGCGGAGCGGATGTCGGGCTTCGACACGATCTCCATCAGCGCCACGCCGGAGCGGTTGAGATCGACGTAGGACATTGTCGGCGAACGGTCGTGCAGGCTCTTGCCGGCGTCCTGCTCGAGGTGCAGCCGCTCGATGCCGACGGTGACGGCCTCGCCGCCGGGCAGATCGACGATCACCTCGCCCTCGCCGACCACCGGCTGCTTGTACTGGCTGATCTGGTAGCCCTGCGGCAGATCGGGATAGAAGTAATTCTTGCGGTCGAACACCGACTTCAGATTGATCCTGGCGTTGAGGCCGAGCCCGGTGCGCACCGCCTGGCGCACGCATTCCTCGTTGATCACCGGCAGCATGCCGGGCATGGCCGCGTCGATGAGCGAGACGTGTGCGTTGGGCGCGCCGCCGAATTCGGTCGAGGCGCCGGAGAACAGCTTCGACCTGGAGGTGACCTGGGCGTGCACCTCCATGCCGACGACGACCTCCCAGTCGCCGGTCGCCCCCTTGATGAGATTGCCGTTGGCGCTCATGGCGCTAGACCTAGCGGGCGCGCCGCCGGCCTGCAAGCCGTGCCCTTACAGCGTCAATTCGTGGCCGAGCGCCTGCTCGACGACGTCGAAGGTGTTGGCGAATTCGCGGAACTCGATGACCCGCCCGTCCTTGAAGCGCAGGAAATTGGCGAGGCGAAAACGCATGATGCGTCCGGTCTTGCGCTGGGTGAAGGCGACGTCCGACATCACCGCGGCGCGCTCCCCCTCCACGATGACGATCTCGCGCCGGTAACTTTCCAGCGCATAGCTTTCGGCGATGGCGGCCATGGCCTGCAGCACGGCGTCGCGGCCCTTGCGCGCGCCGGCAAAGGGAAACACCGCGACCGGCCCGTAGATCATCCAGTCGATGTCGTCATGGATGAGCGCGGCGACGCCGACGAAGTCGCGCCGCTCGTAGGCATCGTAGAGCTCGCGCACCAGTGCGCGCGTATCGCTCCCGGCCACGGCATCCTCCCAACCCGTAATCGAGTATGCGCTCGGCCGCGCGGTGGCGGAAGGGGATGGCGGCCGATTTACAGCAGCATTGCGACGATCTCCGCCCACTCGGCGTCAAGATCGCCGCTGGCGGCCGGCTTGCGCGCCTGGCGGTACCAGTACTGCGCGTTGCCGAGATCGCCTTCGAGGCGGTGCAGATAGGCGTGCACCAGCGCGGCGTCCGGGCCGGTCGCGTCCTGCACGATGCGATGCGCCTTGTCCCACTCGCCTTTCCTCGCCCACCACAACGCGGCAAGCGGTGCGCCCACCGCGCGCGGCGGCATCGTGTGGGACAGCGTCAGCGCGAAGGCGCGCGGCGTCACCACCAGCGCTCCGGCCTGAAGCCGCCGGCGGCCTGTTCGATGACCGCGCCGAGCGAGAACAAGGTCTCCTCGTCGAACGGCCGGCCGATCAACTGCAGGCCGAGCGGCAGGCCTTGCCCGTCGAGCCCCGCCGGCACGGAAATTCCCGGCAGGCCCGCCATGTTCACCGTCACCGTGAACACGTCGTTCAAATACATCTCCACCGGATCGGCGCCGCCCTTCTCGCCGAGGCCGAACGCCGCCGACGGCGTTGCCGGCGTCAGCATGGCGTGCACGCCGGCCTCGAAGCAGGTTTCGAAGTCGCGCTTGATCAGCGTGCGCACCTTCTGCGCGCGCAGGTAATAGGCGTCGTAATAGCCGGCCGACAGCACGTAGGTGCCGATCATGACGCGGCGGCGCACCTCGGCGCCGAAGCCCTTGGCGCGCGTCGCCTCGTATTGGCCGATGATGTCGCGCCCCGGCACGCGCAGGCCGTAGCGCACGCCGTCATAGCGCGCGAGATTGGACGAGGCTTCCGCCGGCGCCACGATGTAATAGGCGGGCAGCGCGTATCTGGTGTGCGGCAGCGACACCTCGACCAATTCGGCGCCCGCCGCCTTGAGCCACGCCTTGCCCTGGTCCCAGATCTTGTCGATCTCCGCCGGCATGCCGTCGATGCGGTATTCTTTGGGAATGCCGATGCGCAGACCTTTGACCGACTTGCCGACCGCCGCCTCGTAATCGGGAACCGGCCTGTCGGCGCAGGTGGCGTCCTTGTCGTCGGGCCCGGCCATCGAGCGCAGCAGGATCGCGGCGTCGCGCACCGTGCGCGCGAAGGGGCCGGCCTGATCGAGCGAGGACGCGAACGCGACGATGCCCCAGCGCGAGCAGCGGCCGTAGGTCGGCTTGATGCCGACCGTGCCGGTGAAGGCCGCCGGCTGGCGGATCGAGCCGCCGGTGTCGGTGCCGGTGGCGCCGAGGCAGAGTTGCGCTGCGACCGCGGTCGCCGAGCCGCCGGACGAGCCGCCCGGCGTCAGCGGCGTATTGGCGCCCTTGCGCCGCCACGGCGAAATCGCCGGCTTGAAGTACGAGGTTTCGTTCGACGAGCCCATGGCGAACTCGTCGCAATTGGTCTTGCCGAGCAGCACCGCGCCGTCGCGCCAGAGATTGGCGGTGACCGTCGATTCATAGGTCGGCACGAAATTGTCGAGGATGTGCGAGCAGGCGGTGGTGCGCACGCCGGCGGTGCAGAACATGTCCTTGACCGCGATCGGGATGCCTTCGAGCGGCCTGGCATCGCCTTTGGCGATATGCGCGTCGCAGGCTTTCGCCATCTCGGCCGCTCGCTCGGGGGTTTCCAGAACAAAGGCGTTGAGGGCGCGCGCCTTCTCGACCGCGGCGACGTGCGCCTTCGCCAGTTCGACGGCCGAGAAGGACTTCTTCCTCAGCCCGTCGCGCGCCTCAGCCAGAGAGAGCGCCGTCAACTCGCTCACGGCGCGCGCTCGTCCTTGCCGGCGGCGACCGGCGGGGCCTCATCCTGCGGCGCCTCGCAGGCAAAGCGCATCGCCTGCTCGTGCTCGCGCACGATGCGCGCGCGCTCCTCCGGCGACAGCGCCTCCAGCATGCCGAGAAAACCGAGCTCGCAGGCGATGCACATCAGGCCAAACTCTCCGTCATGGCCGGGCTTGTCCCGGCCATCCACGTCCTACCGGGGACGGTGGAAAAATGCCTCGCATTATTCCACCACCTTCGGCACCAGGAAGAAATTATCCTCGCTTTGCGGCGCGTTCTTGACGATGTCGTCGGCGATGCCGCCGTCGGTCACCTCGTCCTTGCGCATCTTCATCGTCATCGGCGTCACCGATGTCATCGGCTCGACACCTTTGACGTCGACCGCCTGCAACTGCTCGACCCAGGCCAAAATGGCGTTGAGCTCGCCCTGCAAATGCGCGACCTCGCCGTCCTCGACCGCGATGCGGGCAAGATGGGCGATGCGGCGGACGGTTGCAGCGTCGACGGACATGAAACCTCGCTGGCCAGAGCCGCTATAGCAAAGCCCGCTTTTCGCGCGCAACCGTGCCCGGGCTCAGGGCCTCTGATGGTCGAGCACGGTCCAGCCTTGCGCCTTGAGCCGTTCCTTGGCCATGGCGGTGGCCATGCCGGTGATGCGCAGTTCGCCGCGCGCCTGCGGCGCCTTGGCCCTGCGGGCGTTGCTCACCGCGGTAAAGCCGGTCGCGGTTTCCCGCGTCCACGACAAGGCGTCGATCGGCAGCAGCGCGGTGACGCGGTTGTCGCGGGTCACCACGTAGGGGAAATCGGCGAGCGACACGAAGCGCACATAGCCGCCGCGCTTGCGGTAGTCGTCGGCGTAGAACTCGGCGGTGCGCCGCAGCACATAGGCGATGGCGCGGCCGTCGGCGGCGGCAGCCCGCGCCACGAACAGCTCGCGGTTCTGCACGCCATGCAGGCTGTCGAGCGCCGCCACCATGGCGGTCATGTCGATCGGCGTGTAGTAGCGGTTGGTGAGCAGGCTTTCCGCCAGCGCCTCCTCGAGGCCCATCTTCTTCAAGATGTCGCGGTTGAGATCGAGGATCTGCGGCGCGGTGTAGCTGCGCGCCACCTCCTCGAGACCGAGATCGTTGGCCTTGTTCGCGGTGGCAAGGTTCGAGACGATGATGCCGGCGCCGCCGGGGATCGCCATCATCGCGCCGGTCACCACCAGGCCGCCGGTTGCCGCCGCCTGCGATAGCACCTGGAGCTTTTCCGCCAGCGGCGCGAGATCGGTATAGGGATCGACGCCGTAGGCCGCCGCGAGCTGGCGGCGCTGATCGGTGACGCCGAGCAGGCTCGACAGCGCGTCGTCCTGGGTCTTGCCCATGTTGTTCATGCCCGAGCTCATGCGGCCGAAAAACCCGCCGATGCCGGCGGCGGTATTCTGCACCGTGCCGACCGGGTTCATGATCAGGCCGCCGGCGAACTTGACCGGACCGAGCCCCGCTTCGGCGAGCGCCTTGCCGAAGGATTCGGACGTGCTCATCTTCTCGAGGGCGGCAAGCGCCTTGAGCTCGTTGATGCGCATGCGCAGCATCTCGTCGCCCTGCACGGTGATCTCGCCGTAGGGCGTCGTCAGCACGTAGACGCGCAGGATGCCGTCGCTCTTGACCGGGGTGCGGATGGTGTAGTTGTCGCCGACGCGGTTGATGCCGGGGATCTGCGCCGCGTTGAACGAGGGCGGCGCCTCGACCTGCGGCGTCTGGGCGGCGGCCGGCGCGAGCAGAAGCACAAGCGGCGCAAGCGGCGGCACCAGCGCGCGCAAGGCCGATCGGAACACGATACGCATGACACCCCCTGCGCCCGCGGAACAAAAGACCCGCATTTTCCGGGACTTATTATGCGCTTGCCGCCGGCGCCCCGGCAAGCGGAGAAACTGCGCGCTAGCCTGCGATTTTGCCGAGCAGCGCCTGCGTTTCCTCGACCAGCTGCAGCGTCAGATCGCGCGCCGGCATCTCGCGGCCCAGCCCGGCCGCCTGGCCGGCCCACATCGCGGAGAAATCGCCCGATCCTTGTGCCTGCGCCTTGGCGTGCAGCGGCGCCAGCGCACTGCCGGCCAGCGGAAACTCCGGCGCCAGCGGGTTGATCGGACCGAGCTCGCGCATCACGCGGTTGACGATGCCGCGCGCCGGCCTGCCGGTCATGACGTTGGTGACGGCGGTTGAGACGTCGCGCGCGGTCTTGAGCGCGGCGCGGTGCGGCGGCGCGATTTTCGCCTCCGGACAGAACAGATAGGCGGTGCCAAGCTGCACCGCCGATGCACCCAGCATCAGCGCAGCGGCGATCGCGCGCGCGTCGCCGATGCCGCCGGTGGCGATCACCGGAACGGCGACGGCATCGACGAGCTGCGGCACCAGGGCGAAGGTTCCGATCTGCGTCGCCAGATCGTCGGTCAGAAACATGCCGCGATGGCCGCCGGCCTCCAGCCCCTGGGCGATCACGGCGTCGCAACCGCGCTCGGCGAGAAAACGCGCTTCCGCCACCGTCGTCGCCGACGCGATCACCTTGCAGCCGGCAGCCTTGACCCGCTGCACCAGCGCCGGCGCCGGCAGGCCGTAATGGAAGCTCACAATCTCGGGCTTCACCTCCTCCACCGCCGCGCACATGATGTCGTCGAAGGGGGCGCGGTTGCTCGAGGCGACAGGCGCGTTCGGATCAATGCCGAATTCGGCGTAGTAAGGCTTGAGCGTCTCGCGCCAGGCATGCTCGCGCGCGTTGCTCGGCACCGGCGACTTGTGCGCGAAGAAATTAAGATTGATCGGATGGCCCGGCGCCGCGGCGCGAAATTGTCCGACCTGCGCGCGCAGCTGCTCGGCATTGAGCATGCCGCCCGGCAGCGAGCCAAGCCCGCCCGCCTGCGCGACGGCGATGGCAAGCGCCGCGTCCATGGCGCCCGCCATCGGCGCGAGCAAAATCGGGTGTTCGATCCCGAACAGATCCAGCAGGCGGCGGTCCGGCCACATGATGCGATCCCGGCTAGTCGACGAACGCTAGCGCAAGCTCCCGCCGATGAAAATTCGGCAATGGCGAATCCGGGCTTTCGCGAGCGGTCGAGCCGCGCTGGAACCGCGCGGCCCGCACCGCTACCATCGCCGCATGCCCGCGCCCAGCCACGGCCGTTACCCCTATTCCCCGATCACCGAGCGCAAGGCTTATGACTGGCCGCAAGGCAGGCGGCTTGCGGTCTATGTCGGCCTCAATCTCGAATGGTTCGCGTTCGGCCAGGGTCTCGGCGCCGAGCTCGCCCCCGGCGGCCCCGCACCCGACGTGCTCAATTACGCCTGGCGCGATTACGGCAACCGCGTCGGCGTGTTCCGCCTCGCCGAATTGTTCGCCGAGCTGAACCTGCCGGTGTCGCTCTTGGTGAATTCGCAAATGGTCGAGCACGCGCCGCAAGCCGTGCGCGCCTTTGCCGGCGCCGAGATCGTCGGCCACGGCCGCACCAATTCCGAGCGGCAGGGCACGCTCGACGAAACGCAGGAGCGCGCCCTCATCGCCGAGACCACCGCCGCGCTCGAAGCCTTCTCGGGCGCGCGGCCGCGCGGCTGGCTCGGCCCCTGGATCTCGCAGTCGCCGCTGACGCCCGACCTGCTTCAGGAGGCCGGCTACGGCTACATGCTCGACTGGTGCCATGACGACCAGCCGACCTGGATGACGACGCGCAAGGGCCGCATCCTGTCGGTGCCCTACCCGCAGGAGCTCAACGACATTCCGCAGATCGTGGCGCGCAAGCGCGAGGGCGCCGAGTTTGCCGACATGATCGTCGACGCCTTCGAGGTGCTGTCGGCCGAATGCGCCAGGCGGCCGCTGGTCATGGGCATTGCGCTGCACGCCTACATCGTCGGCCAGCCGCACCGCTTCAAGCATGTGGCGCGCGCGCTCAGGCATGTGGCGAGGAAGGCCGACGACAAGGTCTGGTTCACCACCGCCGGCGCCATCGCCGCGCATGCGGCGGCGCTGCCGGAGGGCGTGGTGCCATGACGGCGCTCATCCTGCCGCTGGTCGAAGCCGCCGCCCATCTGCCGCCGCGCGGCGCCTTGATCGGGCTCGATCTCGGCACCAAGACGATCGGGGTTGCGGTCAGCGACCCCGACCGCAGGCTCGCCACCGGCGTCACCACCATCGCCCGCAAGACTTTCACCGCCGACGCCCGCACGCTGCTCGCGCTCACCGCCGAGCGCGCCGCAACCGGCTTCGTGCTCGGCCTGCCGGTCAACATGGACGGCTCGGAGGGACCGCGCGCGCAATCGACCCGCGCCTTTGCCCGCAACCTCGCCAGGCTGACGGAACTGCCGATCGCGCTGTGGGACGAGCGCCTGTCGACCGCCGCCGTCGAGCGCGATTTGATCGCCGCCGACGTCAGCCGCAAGAAGCGCGCCGCGGTGATCGATCAGCACGCCGCAGCCTTCATCCTGCAGGGCGCGCTCGACCGGCTTGCCGGGCTGTAGCGGCACGAAATAAAGGGCGGGCTGTGCCGGCCCGCCCTCGCCCGCGCTGCTGCTAGTCGCAGGCTCCGAACCGGTGCGACGCCGGCGACACCGTGCAGTCGCGCTGCCGGTCATAGCCGTAATAGAAGTGCGGGCCGGAATAGACGTAGCCCGGCGCGACATCATAGTCGTAGGCGTAGCCCGGCTCGTAGGCGTAGCCGCCGTAGTAGCCCGGCCCATAATAATAGCCGCCGTAGGCCGCGCTGGCGGCCGCCGCCCCGGCCACCGCGCCGACGCCGAAGCCGATCGCGGCGGCGTTGCGGCCGTGGCGCGCCTGGCTCGGCGTCGCCGCGGCAAATGCCAGCGCCCCGGTCAGCGCGACCGCCGCCGTGTACTTCAAGATCCTGGTCATGGTGCCTCCTCCTGTGTCCGCGCGTTCGCCCGATTGCGGGCATGAATCCTGGCGCGCCGCCGATGCAGTCCGGCCGCGCGCCGGCCTCCGGTGCGTCAACCCGCGAACAAAGAGCGCGGTTTCATGCCGTTGCGATCACAAATTTGTTGAGGGAACCGGGCCGGCGACAATCGCCCGTTAACCAGCCCCGGGCGCTGTGGACGCGGGCGGAACTTTCCCTTGCCGGGCCCGCGACTTGCGCCTATAGACATCGCTTTAATGAACATTGCGCCGAAATCCTCTTTCGTCCTCAGCAGGCGGCATTTGTTGGGGATCGAAGGGCTTTCCCGCGCGGACATCGTCGGCCTGCTCGACCTCGCCGAAGAATTCGTCGAGCTCAACCGCCAAGTCGAAAAAAAGCGCACCTCGCTGCGCGGCCGCACCCAGATCAACCTGTTCTTCGAAGTCTCGACGCGCACCCAGTCCTCGTTCGAGCTCGCCGGCAAGCGCCTCGGCGCCGACGTCATGAACATGTCGACGAGCTCGTCCTCGATGCGCAAAGGCGAGACGCTGATCGACACCGCGATCACGCTCAACGCCATGCATCCCGACATCATCGTGGTGCGCCATCACGCCTCCGGCGCGGTCGAGCTGCTGGCGAGCAAGCTCGACGGCTGCTCGGTGATCAACGCCGGCGACGGCTCGCACGAGCACCCGACCCAGGCGCTGCTCGATGCGCTCACCATCCGCCGCAACAAGGGTCGCATCGAGGGGCTGACGGTGGCGATCTGCGGCGACATCCTGCATTCGCGCGTCGCCCGCTCCAACATCATGCTGCTCAACGAGATGGGCGCGCGGGTGCGCGTCGTCGCCCCCTCCACGCTGCTGCCGCCGGGCATCGAGCGCTTCGGCGTCGAGGTATTCCGCGACATGCGCGAGGGCCTCTCCGGCGCCGACATCGTCATGATGCTGCGCCTGCAGCGCGAACGCATGAACGGCTCCTACGTGCCGTCGCTGTCGGAGTACTTCCACTATTACGGCCTCGACGAGAAGAAGCTGTCCTACGCCAAGCCCGACGCGCTGGTGATGCACCCCGGCCCGATGAATCGCGGCGTCGAGATCGACTCCATCGTCGCCGACGGCACCCATTCGCTGATCCGCGAGCAGGTCGAGATGGGCGTCGCCGTGCGCATGGCCGTGCTCGAAGCCTTGTCGCGGAATTTGCCGAATGCGTAGCGGCACGACTTCGCAACGAACTCTCGTCGTCTCCCCCCTTGCGGGGGCACCCCTCCCCCGCAAGGGGGGAGGGAGCGGGCTGTGCCGGGCTGCAAATCATGCTCTCTGACCGCCGCCCGATCCTGCTTGCCAACGCCCGGATCGTCGATCCGTCGCGCGATCTCGATTTTCCCGGCGACCTGCTGATCGCCGACGGCGTCGTGCGCGACGCCAAGAAGGGCATCGGCGCCGCCGGGGTGCCGGAAGGCACCGAGGTGATCGACTGCCGCGGCAAGGTCGTGGCGCCGGGACTGATCGACATGCGCGCCTTCATCGGCGAGCCCGGCGCCGGGCACCGCGAAACCTTCGCCTCGGCGAGCCAGGCCGCCGCCGCCGGCGGCGTCACCACCATCATCTGCCAGCCCGCCACCTCGCCTGCGATCGACGATCCGGCGACCGTCGATTACGTGCTGCGGCGCGCCCGCGACACCGCGATCGTGCACGTGCATCCGATGGCGGCAATCACCAAGGGCCTCGAAGGCAAGGAAATGACCGAGATCGGCCTGCTCAAGGCGGCCGGCGCGGTGGCCTTCACCGACGGCGACCGAAGCGTCACCAATGCGCAGGTGATGCGGCGCGCGCTCACTTATGCCGGCGATTTCGACGCGCTGATCGTGCACCACACCGAGGATCCCGATCTGGTCGGCGACGGCGTCATGAACGAAGGCGAATTCGCCGCCCGCCTCGGCCTGCTCGGCATCCCGCGCGCCGCCGAAACCGTGATGCTGGAGCGCGACATCCGTCTCGTCGCGCTGTCCGGCGGGCGCTATCACGCCGCCTCCATCACCTGCGCGGAATCGCTCGAGGTGCTCAAGCAGGCCAAGGATGCCGGGCAGAACGTCACCGCCGCGGCCTCGATCAACCACCTGACGCTCAACGAGAACGACATCGGCTCCTACCGCACCTTCCTGAAGCTGTCGCCGCCGCTGCGCGCCGAGGACGACCGCAAGAAGCTCATCGAAGCGCTGGCGGACGGTCTCGTCGACGTCGTGATGTCGGATCACAATCCGCAGGACGTCGAAACCAAGCGGCTGCCGTTTGCCGAGGCAAGCCCCGGCGCCATCGGGCTCGAAACCATGCTGAGCGCGGCGCTGCGCCTCGTGCACGGCGGCGATATCGCGCTGCTGCCGCTGTTGCGCGCGATGTCGACCAAGCCGGCCGAACTGCTCGGCCTGCCGGGCGGCACCTTGCGCAGCGGCGCGCCCGCCGACGTCATCGTCATCGACACCGATCTGCCCTGGGTGCTCGACCCCGCGGAGCTGAAATCGAAATGCAAGAACACGCCGTTCGACGAGGCCCGCCTCACCGGCCGCGTCGTGCGCACCATCGTCGCCGGCCGCACGGTTTATGAATACGTCTGATATTCACTTGGTCATTCCGGGACGTCCGCCGAAGCCCCGAAGGGCGAAGGCGGCGGCCCCGGAATGACAGGGTGTGGTTTTGATGCTCGCCCTGCCATTTCTGTTCGGCTACCTGCTCGGCTCGATCCCCTTCGGCGTGGTGCTGACGCGGGCGACCGGCGGGCCCGATTTGCGCAGCATCGGGTCCGGCAATATCGGCGCCACCAATGTGCTGCGCACCGGCAAGAAGGGCCTCGCCGCGGCGACGCTTGCCTGCGACCTGCTCAAGGGCACCATCGCCGTGCTCTTGGCCGCGCATTTTGCCGGCGATGATGCCGCGCTTGCCGCCGCGCTCGGCGCCTTCCTCGGCCATCTCTTTCCGATCTGGCTCAGGTTCAAGGGCGGCAAGGGCGTCGCCACCTATATCGGCGTGCTGCTCGGCCTTTATTGGCCGGGAGCGATGATCTTCTGTGCGGTCTGGCTCGCGATCGCGGCGGCGACGCGCTACTCCTCGCTGGCCGCGCTGGTCGCCAGCGCGCTGACGCCGGCCGCCTTGTGGCTGCTGAACCGGCCCGCCGCCGCCGCCTTGTTCCTGCTGCTCAGCGTATTGTTGTGGCTGATGCACCGCGCCAATATCGCCCGGCTCCTCGCCGGCACCGAGGGCAGGATCGGTGCGTCCTGAGCATGGCCTTCAGTGCAGCGGAGCGAGCGCGCCCTGCTCGGCAACCGGCGTGATGATGCGTCCCTCGACCTGCTGTTGATAGGCGGCATAGCCGGGATCGCCGGGCCGCGGCGGCAAGTTCTTCGGCGGACCGCCGGCCCATTCGGGCATTTTGTCGACAAGGCTGTGCAGCGGCCCTTCCAGCTGGTCGAGCAGCGAGCCGCAGCCGCCAAGCAAAGGCGCCACCGCCAAGAGGGTGACAAATGTCCGCAACATCCGCCTCATTGGTCCACTCTAGTATCGGTCCCCCATAAAAATCTCGGCAATTTTTCGCCCCGCCCGGCACGGTCGGTTTGCGAAAATCGGCGCCGAAACCCAAGGTTGTGCCGACAGCGGCCTTAAGCGATGCTGGGAGGTCAGGTGGGGGGCGCGTTTGAGCGAAGGGGTCCAACTGTCCGACGAACAACGGCTCGACTGGCTGCGCCTCATCCGCAGCGACAATGTCGGCCCCCGCACCTTTCGCGATCTGGTCAATTATTTCGGCGGCGCCCGCGCCGCGCTCGAGGCGCTGCCGGGACTTGCCCGACGCGGCGGCGCGGCCGGACCCGCCCGCGTCTGCACGCCGGCCGAGGCGGCGGCCGAGCTCAAGGCCGCCCGCGCCCGCGGCGTTGAATTCGTCGCGCTGGGCGAGGCCGACTATCCGGCACGCCTGCAGATGATCGACGATGCGCCGCCGCTCCTGGCGGTGCGCGGCAAGACGGCCGTCTTGAAGCGGCCGCTGGTGGCCATTGTCGGCTCGCGCAACGCCTCCGCCGCCGGCGTGAAATTCGCCGAACGGCTGGCGCGCGAGTTGGGCGAGCACGGTTTCGGCGTCGTCTCGGGGCTCGCGCGCGGCATCGACGCGGCCGCGCATCGCGCAAGCCTCGCCACCGGCACCATCGCGGTGCTCGCCGGCGGCCACGAGCGGGTCTATCCCCCCGAGCACGCGGATCTGCTCGACACCATGCTCGCCGAAGGCGCCGCCGTCTCGGAAATGCCCCTGGCGTGGGAGCCGCGGGCGCGGGATTTTCCCCGCCGCAACCGCCTGATCTCAGGGCTTTCCCTTGGCGTCGTCATCGTCGAGGCGGCGCGCCGCTCCGGCTCGCTGATCACCGCGCGGCTTGCCGGCGAGCAGGGCCGCGAGGTCTTCGCCGTGCCGGGCTCGCCGCTCGATCCGCGTGCCGAAGGCACCAACGGTCTCATCAAGCAGGGTGCGACGCTGGTTACGGAGGCTGCCGATGTCATCCAGGTGCTGGAACCGATCATCGGCCGCGGTCTCGACCTGCCGGCCAATGAGCCGGACGCCGAAATCGGCCCGCTCGATCACGAGCCGGGCGCGGACGAGCGCAGCCGCATCATTTCGCTGCTCGGCCCGACGCCGACGGCCATCGACGACCTGGTGCGGCTGTCGCAGACCTCGCCCGCCATCGTGCGCACCGTATTGCTGGAACTTGAAATCGCCGGCCGCCTGGAGCGCCACGGCGGCGGCTTGGTATCGCTGCTATAACGGCGCCATGAGATTCGTTCTCGTCGCGCTTCTTCTGCTGCTCGCCCTGCCCGCGCACGCCCAGGCGCCGCGCAAGGCCTTTGCCGCCTTCGTCGCCGAATTGTGGCCGGACGCCCAGGCCAAGGGCGTCAGCCGGGCGACCTTCGACGAAGCGATGCGGGGCGTGACACCGGACCAGCGCGTGATTGCCGCCACCCAGCGCCAGCCCGAATACGGCCGCCCGTTCGGCGATTACGTCAACGCGGTCGCCAACAAGCGCCGCATCGCCGAAGGCCAGATGAAGGCGCGGCAGTGGGCCAGGACCTTCGACGCCGTCGAACAGCAGTTCGGCGTCGAACGCTGGATCCTGATCGCGCTGTGGGGGATCGAGAGCGATTTCGGCGCCGACAAAGACAAATGGGACGTGTTCCGCTCGCTCTCGACGCTCGCCTATCTCGGCTACCGCGACCCCTACTTCCGCAATGAGCTGCTGGTCGCGATGAAGATCATGCAGGACCAGCATTTCGCGCGCAGCCAGATGGTGAGCTCCTGGGCCGGCGCCATGGGCCAGACGCAGTTCATGCCGACCAATGTCGTCGACTATGCCATCGATTTTTCCGGCGACGGCAAGAGCGACATCTGGGGCAATGTGCCGGACGTGCTCGGCTCGACCGGCAACTACCTGCACAAGGGCCACTGGAAGCACGGCCTGCCCTGGGGCTTCGAGGTCGTTGTGCCGGCCGGCTTCGACATGATGCACAGCCATGACAACTTCGCCGGCTGGCAGAAACTCGGTCTGCGCCGCGCCGACGGCAAGCCGTTCCCGGCGCCGGACGTCAAAGGCATTCTGTTCTTC
Source organism: Pseudolabrys sp. (assembly GCA_035651255.1). Taxonomy (GTDB): domain Bacteria; phylum Pseudomonadota; class Alphaproteobacteria; order Rhizobiales; family Xanthobacteraceae; genus Pseudolabrys. Next base: position 18,600 of record DASRGB010000073.1, on the reverse strand, counting down.
CCGGCGGGCGCCAAGGGACCGGCCCTCATCGTCACCGAGAATTACGATGTGCTGAAGGAATACAACAACTCGGATGCCTATGCGGTTGCCGTCGGCCACCTCGCCGATCGCATGCAGGGCGGCGCCCCGATCAGGGCCGCCTGGCCGCCGGACGACCGGCCGATTTCACGCGACGCGCGCATCGCGCTGCAGAAGAAGCTCGCCGCGCTCGGCCACAAGGTGAACGACTTCGAGGGCCATATCGATTTCGACCTGCGCGACGACATCCGCGCCGAGCAAAGAAAGCTCGGCATGACCCCGGACGGCAATCCGACGGCGGCCTTTCTCGAACGGCTCGGGGTGGCGGCGAAGTGATCAGCCTTGGCCGTTGCCGCGGCGGCTTGCGCTCTCGGCTTCGAGGCGCACCATTTCGAGCAGATAGGTGAGCGTCTCGAGGCCGGTGCTGCGGGCCATGACGGCAAGATCGGCGGACATCGTCGCCACATAGCTGGCGACCTCAGTGCGCGATCCGAAATCTGTCGGTTGCTGAGCCATTCCGAGCTTGTCCGCCCGGGGACGAAAATACACAGTCTCGGCCGAATAGGAATATTTTTAATTGTTTTACATCAATAAAACATCCCTTGGTTGTATTCGGCGCGAAATCCGGAGTCTTGTTGGCGCCCCATTTGGCTGCTCTGAACGGCTTATCAGGCCGCCCCGATTTGACAGCCGGGGGTGCCTTCCCCATGTTCCGGCCGGGACAGACGGCCGATTCTGCCGGTGAAGGCACCGGGATCGGCCGTTAAGCCATTGGAAATGCATGAATATCGTCGTTGTTGAATCGCCGGCCAAGGCGAAGACGATCAACAAATACTTGGGCCCCGGCTACGAGGTTCTTGCCTCCTATGGCCATATCCGCGACCTGCCGCCCAAGGATGGCTCGGTCGATCCCGACAACAAGTTCCATATGCTTTGGGAAGTCGACCCGAAGTCCAACCAGCGCATCAACGACATCGCCCGCGCCCTGAAAGGCGCCGACAAGCTCATTCTGGCGACCGACCCTGATCGCGAGGGCGAGGCCATTTCCTGGCATGTGCTGGAGGTGCTGAAGGAGAAAAAGGCGCTCAAGGACCAGGAGGTCGAGCGCGTGGTGTTCAACGCCATCACCAAGCAGGCCATCACCGAGGCGATGAAGCATCCGCGCAAGATCGACGCGGCGCTGGTCGACGCCTACCTCGCCCGCCGCGCGCTCGATTATCTCGTCGGCTTCACTCTCTCCCCGGTGCTGTGGCGCAAGCTGCCCGGCGCGCGCTCGGCCGGCCGGGTGCAGTCGGTGGCGCTGCGGCTGGTCTGCGACCGCGAGCTCGAAATCGAGAAATTCGTCGCCAAGGAATACTGGTCGATCGCGGCGACGCTGGCGACGCCGCGCGTGGAGACCTTCGAGGCGCGCCTTGTCGGCGCCGACGGCCAGAAGATCCAGCGGCTCGACATCGGCTCGGGCGCGGAGGCCGAGGCCTTCACCCGCGATCTGGAGAGCGCGACCTTCCGCGTCGTCAACGTCGACGCCAAGCCGGCGCGGCGCAATCCGCCGCCGCCGTTCACGACGTCAACGATGCAGCAGGAAGCCTCGCGCAAGCTCGGCTTCTCGCCGGCCCATACCATGCGGCTCGCCCAGCGCCTCTATGAAGGCATCGATATCGACGGCGAGACCGTCGGCCTCATCACCTATATGCGCACCGACGGCATCGACATGGCGCCGGAGGCCATTGCCGCCGTGCGCACCATGGTCGGCAAAAATTACGGCGCGCAATATCTGCCGGAGAGCCCGCGCGTCTACCAGAACAAGTCGAAGAACGCGCAGGAAGCCCACGAAGCGGTGCGCCCGACCGATCCGAACCGCTCGCCGGCCTATGTCGCCAAGGCGGTCGACCGCGACCAGGCCCGGCTCTACGAGCTGATCTGGAACCGCACCGTCGCCAGCCAGATGCAGTCGGCCGAGCTCGAGCGCACCACCGTCGACATCGAGGCCAAGGCGGGCAGCCGCACCCTGGAACTGCGCGCCAGCGGCCAGGTCGTGAAATTCGACGGCTTCCTCACGCTCTACCAGGAAGGCCACGACGACAGCGACGAGGACGAGGAATCCAGGCGCCTGCCCGCCATGAGCACCGGCGAACTGCTCGACAAGCAGGCGATCAGCTCGAGCCAGCACTTCACCGAGCCGCCGCCGCGCTATTCGGAAGCGGCGCTGGTCAAGCGCATGGAAGAATTGGGCATCGGCCGGCCTTCGACCTACGCCTCCATTCTGCAGGTGCTGCAGGACCGCGGCTATGTGCGCCTCGACAAGAAGCGCCTCATTCCCGAGGACAAGGGCCGCGTCGTCGTCGCCTTCCTGGAAAGCTTCTTTTCGCGCTACGTCGAATACGATTTCACCGCGGGTCTCGAGGAAAAGCTCGACGAAATTTCCGCCGGCAGGATCGACTGGCGCGCGGTGCTGGCCGAGTTCTGGCGGGACTTCGTCGGCGCCGTCAACGACATCAAGGAAGTGCGCAACCGCGTCGTGCTCGACGCGCTCAACGATCTGCTCGAGCCGCACATCTTCCCCGAACGCGCCGACGGCAGGCCGCGCCGCCAGTGTCCGCAATGCGGCACCGGCGAACTGTCGCTCAAGACCGGGCGCTTCGGCGCCTTCGTCGGCTGCTCGAACTATCCCGACTGCAATTTCACGCGGCAGATCTCGCCCAACGCCGACGGCGTTCAGGGCAAGAAGGTGCTGGGCGAAGACCCGGTAACCGGCCTCGAAGTGACGCTGCGCGGCGGCCGCTTCGGCCCTTATCTGCAGCTCGGCGAGCAGGCCAAGCCTCCCAAGGTCAAGAAGGGCGAGAAGAAGCCGGACGTCGAGAAGCCCAAGCGCGCCGGCATCCCCAAGGGCCTCTCGCCCGACGACATCGATCTTGAAAAAGCGCTCGGCCTGCTGTCGCTGCCGCGCGAGATCGGCCGGTCGCCGGAAGACGGCGAGCCGATCCTGGCCGGCATCGGCCGCTTCGGCTCCTACGTCAAGCACGGCAAGACCTACGCCAACCTCGAACAAGGCGACGACGTTCTCACCATCGGCCTCAATCGCGCGGTCACGCTGATCGCCGAGAAGAAGGCCAATCCGAAGAAGGGCCGCCGTTTCGGCGCCGATCCCGGCCGCGTGCTCGGCGAGCATCCCGACCAGGGCGGCCCGGTGGTCGTCAAGAACGGCCGTTATGGCCCTTACGTCAGCCATAACGGCATCAACGCGACCATCCCGTCCGACAAGACGCCCGAGACCATCACGCTGACCGAAGCCGTGGTGCTGCTCGATGCCCGCGCCGATCAGTTGAGCGCGCGGCCGCGCCGCGCCGCCGGCCGCAAGAAAGCCGGCGAGCCGTCCGAAGCGCCCAAGGGACGCACCGCGGGCCGCAAGAAGCAGGCCGCCGAAGCGGCCGAGACCGGCGAAGCCGCCGCCAAATCCGCCAAGAAGCCGGCGGCGAAGAAAAAGGCCGCCAAGATCGCGGCCGCCGAGTAGCTGGCAAAGCTCGATTGTCGTTATTAGATTTCATCTCAATCGCGCGCCGTACGGCGCAGGAAACCTATTTTGCAAAAGACCGCTAAAAAGACTCCCTCCCTCCCCTCCAAGGCTGACATTCTCGCTTTCATCGGCGAGCGACCCGGCAAGGTCGGCACCCGCGAAATCGCCCGCGCCTTCCATTTGAAGAACGCGCAGCGCGCCGAGCTGAAGCGCATGTTGCGCGATCTCGCCGATGAAGGCGCGATCGAGAAGCGGCGCAAGAAGCTGCACCGTCCGGGCTCGCTGCCCGACACCGTGCTCGCCGACGTCACCGGACGCGACGCCGACGGCGACCTGATCGCCACCCCCGACCAATGGGACGAGGAGGCGCACGGCGCCGCGCCGAAAATCCGCATCGCCACCCCGCACAGGCCGCGGCCGGGCGAAGCCGCCGGCCTCGGCGACCGCGTGCTGCTGCGGCTTGCCGGCGAGGGCGAAGCCTTGCACGGCCGCGTCATCAAGATCATCGATCATCCCAAGCACCGCGTGCTCGGTGTCTTCCGCCGGCTGCCGAACGGCAGCGGCCGGCTGGAGCCGGTCGACAAGAAGATGCTCGGCAAGGAGCTCGCCATCCCCGCGGGCTCGGCCGCCGACGCCCAGGACGGCGACCTGGTCGCCGTCGAGACCGGCAAGGCCGGACGCCTCGGCCTGCCGGTCGGGCGCGTCGTCGAGAAGCTCGGCTCGCTGAGCTCCGAGCGCGCGGTCAGCCTGATCGCCATCCACGCCCACGGCATCCCGTCGGTGTTCAGGCGCGAGACGCTCAGCGAGGCCGAAGCGGCAAAGCCGGCGACGCTTCATCACCGTGAGGACTGGCGCAAGGTTCCGCTCGTCACCATCGACCCGCCCGACGCCAAGGACCACGACGACGCCGTTCATGCCGACCACGACACCGCGGCGAACAACCGCGGCGGCTTCATCGTCACCGTCGCCATCGCCGACGTCGCCCATTACGTGAGGCCGGGCTCGGCGCTCGACCGCGAGGCGCTGACGCGCGGCAATTCGGTCTATTTCCCCGACCGCGTCGTGCCGATGCTGCCCGAGCGCATCTCCAACGACCTGTGCTCGCTCAGGCCCCACGAGGACCGTGCCGCGCTCGCCGTGCGCATGGTGATCGGCGCCGACGGCCGCAAACGCTCGCACACCTTCCACCGCGTGCTGATGCGCTCGGCGGCGAAGCTGTCCTACCAGCAGGCCCAGTTCGCCATCGGCGGCCGCACCGACGAGGTCACCGAGCCTCTGCTCAAGCCGGTGCTGGAGCCGCTTTATGCCGCCTACGAGGCGCTCGCCCGCGCCCGCAACGAACGCCAGCCGCTCGATCTCGACCTGCCCGAGCGCAAGATCCTGCTCAAGGCCGACGGCACGGTCGATCGCGTGGTGCGTCCGGAGCGCCTGGAAGCGCACCGCTTGATCGAGGAATTCATGATCCTCGCCAATGTCGCCGCCGCCGAGACGCTGGAGCGCGCGCGCATCCCGCTGATCTACCGCGTGCACGACGAGCCGGCGCAGGAGAAGGTCGTGGCGCTGCGCGAATTCCTGGCCACGCTCGACATCAACTTTGCCAAAGGCGGCGCGCTGCGCCCCGAGGCCTTCAACCGCGTGCTCGCCGCCGTCAAGGGCCGCGACGCCGAGCAGCTCGTCAACGAAGTCGTGCTGCGCAGCCAGGCCCAGGCCGAATATGCCGCGGAGAATTACGGTCACTTCGGCCTCAACCTGCGCCGCTACGCCCACTTCACCTCGCCGATCCGCCGCTATGCCGACCTCGTCGTGCATCGCGGTCTGATCCGCGCGCTCAAGCTCGGCGACGGCGCGCTGCCCGAGCAGGCCGACCACAAGCAGCTTGCCGAGATCGCCGCGGCGATTTCCGCCACCGAGCGCCGCGCCATGGTGGCCGAGCGCGAAACCGCCGACCGGCTGATCGCGCATTTCCTCGCCGACCGCGTCGGCGCCACCTTCGACGGCCGCATTTCCGGCGTCACCCGCGCCGGCCTGTTCGTCAAGCTCGCCGACACCGGCGCCGACGGCTTCGTGCCGGCGCGCACCATCGGCGACGAATATTTCCACTACGACGAGGCGCGCCATTCGATGGTCGGCCGTCACAGCGGCGCGACCTATAGGCTCGGCGATCCGGTCACGGTCAAACTCGTCGAGGCCGCTCCGGTTGCCGGCGCGCTGCGCTTCCAGTTGCTATCCGAAGGCCGTCCGGGCAAAACACCGCGCCGCGACGAGCGCGACCGGCGCAATACCCGGCAGCGCCGCCGCGACAGGAAACGGAAGCCACGCTGAATGCGGGACACATCCCATCTCGGCCGCGTCTGGGCCGAGCGCATGACCAAAGTCGAGCGCGACCAGACGTTCCCCGACAGCGAGCCGCGCGACGCAGCGACCTTGATGCTGATCGACCGCTCGGGCCCGACGCCCAAAGTCCTGCTCGGCCGCCGCCATGCCGGCCACAAATTCATGCCGGGCAAGTTCGTCTTTCCCGGCGGGCGCATCGAGCCGCTCGACCGTGACATGTCGGCGGTGAGCGAACTGCATCCCGACACGCAGACGAAGCTCAATGCGCGCGTCGCCAATCCGAGCCCCGCTTACGCGCGCGCCTTCGCGCTCGCCGCCGTGCGCGAGGTGGCCGAGGAGACGGGACTGCTGCTCGGCGTCAGGCGCGATGAGCCGCCGGCAACGCCGGGCGAGATCTGGGCCGAGTTCGCCAAGGCCAGGGTGCATCCCGACCTCGGCCAGATCCATTTCATCGCCCGCGCCGTCACGCCGCCGCGCCGGCCGCGCCGCTTCGATACGCGCTTCCTCACCGCCGACGCCTCCGCCATCGCCCACAGGATCGAAGGCGTGGTCGGGCCGGATTCGGAACTGGTCGAACTCGTCTGGGTGCCGATCGAGCAGGCCACTCACCTCGATATGCCGACCATCACCGGCATCGTGCTGGAAGAGCTGCTTGCCCGCGTCGAAGCCGGCATGGCGCACGACCTGCCGGTGCCGTACTATTTCATGGTCGAGCAGCAGTTTTACCGGGAGCTGCTCTAGGTTGACATTCCAGCCTTCGACGCTAGGGTCGCCGCCAAAATCGCCATTTCGAGGAACCAGCCATGGCCAAAGCCGCCAGTCTCAAGATCAAGCTCGTCTCCAGCGCGGGCACCGGCCACTATTACGTGACCAAGAAGAATTCGCGCACGCAGACGGACAAGCTCAAGAAGAAGAAATACGACCCGATCGCCAAGAAGCACGTCGAGTACACGGAATACAAGATCAAGTAACTCGCCCCCCGCGGCGGCGAAACGAAAGGGCGCCCTGAAGCGGCGCCCTTTGCATTTTCGCTAACGGTCGTTCCGACGACCCCGCAGAGGACCGCGCTGTGCCCTCCTCAGCGATATGGCCGGGACGGGCCCGGCCATGACGACGTTCCTTAAAATAGGTGGCCGGCCGGACGACGGCGTTATGAGGAGGCCACTCCCGCCGTGTCCAGGCCGGCCGAACCCCACGGACCCAGGAGATGCGGCGGACCTGAGCACTCCGTAGGGTATGGATGGGGCTTTGCACGTGGGCGCCGTTAAGGGTGGCGTCGGCGCCGCCCACGGAAAGCCGTCGGCAGCAAGGTTAGACCAAGCCGTGCGCCCGGCCAAACGACTTTTTAAGCCGCTGGGATTTCTATGGGATTTTGGTAACCGGCGACGTGCCCGGCGGGCCGGGCCAGCCGACTCATGCGGCGTCCGGTACTACCCGGTTCCGGCCGTCCCGCTTGGCGCGGTAAAGCGCGGTGTCGGCGCGCTTGAGCACGGCGGCGGCGGTGTCGGCCGGCCCGTCGAGCGCCGCGATGCCGATCGAGATGGTGACGTCGATGAGGCGGGCGCCGTTCTGGATGGCGAAGGGTTCCGAGGCGATGCGCCGGCGCAGCCGCTCCGCCACCATGGTGGCGACCGCCATGTCGGTTTCCGGCATGACGATGACGAATTCCTCGCCGCCGTAGCGGCAGGCGAGATCGATATTGCGGATCGACTTGCGGATGCGCAGCGCGAATTCGCGCAGCACGTCGTCGCCGGCGTCGTGGCCGTGGCCGTCGTTGATCGCCTTGAAGTAGTCGATGTCGATGATCAGCACGGTGATCGGCTTGCCGCGCGCGGCCGACTGTTCGAGCAGCGTGCCCAGATGCGTCTCCATGTAGCGGCGATTGAACAGGCCGGTGAGCGCGTCGGTGATCGCCATCTCGATCGAGGCCTGCACGTTGTCGCGCAGCCGCTCGGTGTAGCGCTTCTTCTTGATCTGCGTGCGCACGCGCGCCAGCATCTCGTTCCTGTCGACCGGACGGATTAGATAGTCGTTGACGCCGATCTCCAGCCCGCGCACCAGGCGCTGATGGTTGTCGGCCTCGGCAACGGCGAGGATCGGCACGCTGCGCGTGCGTTCGAGCGAGCGCACCTGGCTGCACAGCCGCAGGCCGTCGAAGTTCTGCAGGCCGAGCGACACGATCACCAGGTCGTAATTGCCCTCGGCGGCGTGGAACAGCGCCTCGTTCGGATCGGGCTCGACGTCGACCGTGTGCTCGGCGGCGAGCGTCGCCACCATGCGCTCGTAGGAGGATTGCCGGTCGTCGACGATCAGCACGCGGCCGCCGCGGCCGGTTTCCGTGATCGCCTCGCGCTCCGGGTGCTGGATGCCGATTTCCCGGGAGGTGAGCGCGCGCATGCGCAGCTCGTCGGTCACCATCTTCAGGCGCGCCAGGGAACGAACCCGCGACACCAGCGCGACGTCCGTCACCGGCTTGGTGAGGAAATCGTCGGCGCCGGCCTCCAGCCCCTTGACGCGGTCGGAGGGCTGATCGAGCGCCGTCACCATGACCACCGGGACGTGGTGCGTCGCCGGGTTGGACTTGAGCTTGCGGCAGACCTCGAAGCCGTCCATGTCGGGCATCATGACGTCGAGCAGCACGATGTCGCACTCGGCGCGATCGCAGATCGCCAAGGCCTCGGCGCCGCTATAGGCGGTGGTGACGTCGAAATATTCCGCCGACAGCCGCGCTTCGAGCAGCTTGACGTTGGCCGGGACGTCGTCGACGACGAGGACGCGGGCGCTCATGTCATGTCACTCCGCGTTCCCCAGGAAATGCCGCACCGTCTCGATGAACTTGCCGACCGAGATCGGTTTCGACAGATAGGCCTCGCAGCCGCCTTCGCGGATGCGCTCCTCGTCGCCCTTCATGGCAAAGGCGGTCACCGCGACAACCGGAATCGTCTTGAGATCGGGATCGTCCTTGAGCCATTTGGTCACTTCGAGACCGGACACTTCCGGCAATTGGATATCCATCAGAATGAGATCGGGCCGGTGCTTGCGCGCCAGATCGAGCGCCTCGATGCCGTTGCGGGTGCCGACCGTGCGATAGCCGTGCGCTTCCAGGAGGTCGTGGAAGAGCTTCATGTTGAGCTCATTGTCCTCCACGATCAGGACGGTCTTCGGCATTGTCCCCCGCCCCGTTGTCCCCAACGCGCCTCACCCCAGGCACGCGCCGTCGCCAGGCGCCGCAGGCTCGGGCATGATCGGCACGGTAGTGGGCATTTGTTGACGAAAGGCAAATTTGATCGATGAAAGTAGGCCCTCCGTTAACCCAGGAAGCGGCAGAAGGGCTGGCAATTCAGGCGCTTACCTTCATCGCCGGGGACGGTGAGCGGCTCGGGCGCTTCCTTGCGGTCACCGGCATCGGCCCGGCCGAGATTCGGCGGGCGAGCGCCGAGGCGGGCTTCCTCGCCGGCGTGCTCGACTATGTCTGCGGCGACGAGCGGCTGATCGCGGCTTTTGCAGAAGCGGCCGGCATCGACCCGGCGCAGGTCGCCCGCGCCCGCGCGGCGCTCGGCGGCGAGCCCTGGGAGCGCGAGGTGCCATGACGAGCTTCTGCCGCGACTGCCTTGCCGACGTGCCCAAGGCCGCCGCGCGCTGCCCGGCCTGCGGCTCGCCGCGGCTCTTGCGCCACGCCGAACTCGATTTGCTGGCGATCGCGCATATCGACTGCGACGCCTTCTACGCAACAATCGAGAAGCGCGACGACCCCTCGCTCATCGACAAGCCGGTGATCGTCGGCGGCGGCAAGCGCGGCGTGGTGGCGGCGGCCTGTTATGTCGCCCGCACCTATGGCATCCGCTCGGCGATGCCGATGTTCGAGGCGCTTTCCCGCTGCCCGCACGCCGTCGTCATCAAGCCCAATATGAGCAAATACGCCGCGACCGGGCGGGCGGTGCGCCGCGCCATGTTCGATCTGACGCCGCTGGTCGAGCCGTTGTCGATCGACGAGGCGTTCCTCGACCTGACCGGCACCGAGCGGCTGCACGGCATGGCGCCCGCCAAGGTGCTGGCGCGTTTCGCCAGCCAGGTCGAGCGCGAGCACGGCATCACGGTGTCGATCGGGCTGTCGGCCAACAAGTTCCTCGCCAAGATCGCCTCCGATCTCGACAAGCCGCGCGGCTTTGCCGTGCTCGGCGAGGCCGAGGCGCCCGCATTTCTCGCCCCCAAGCCGGTCGGCTTCATCTACGGCGTCGGCGCGGTCAGCGCCGCCAGGCTTGCCGCCGACGGCTACCGGCTGATCGGCGATCTGCAGCGCGCCGAGGAGCGGGACCTCATGAGCCGCTACGGCGAGGAAGGCGCGCGGCTGTGGCGGCTGGCCCGCGGCATCGACGCCCGCAAGGTCGATCCGGGGCAAGACACCAAGAGCATCTCGGCGGAAACCACCTTCGACAGCGACATCGCGGAGTTCCGGCCGCTCGAGCAGACGCTGTGGGCGCTGACGGAAAAGGTCTCGGCGCGGCTGAAAGCCAATGCGCTCGCCGGCTCGACCGTCACCCTCAAGCTCAAGAGCGCCGACTTCAAGATCCGCACCCGCGCGGAAAGCCTCGGCGCGCCGACGCAGCTTGCCGCACGCATTTTCGAGACCGGGCGCGAATTGCTGCGGCGGGAAGTCGGCGCCACGCGCTACCGCCTGATCGGCATCGGCGTCAGCAATCTGGCAGATGCCGAAGGCGACGATCTTGCCGATCTCATCGACCGCCGCGCCGCCATCGCCGAGCACGCCGTCGACCGTCTGCGCTCGAAATTCGGCCGCGACGCGGTGGTCAAGGGGCTGGCGCTCGACGACGACTAGTCCCGCCTGCTGATCCCCTGCCCTTTCAGGAGAGGGATCGGCGCTTCACTTGCAGGGCGTCTCCGCCTTCATTTCCAGCGACGTCATTTTGCCGCTGATGGTGAAGTCCGGATAGTCGAGCGTCAGCGCCCGCGAGATGCCGTTTTCGTACAGCTCGAAGCCGATCGAATAGACCGGCGTCTGCTCGCCGGTCTGCTCGTCCTTCGGGCTCTGCTGCTCGAAATAGCTGATGGTCACCGGCCAGCGCGTCAACTTCGCCAGCGCCGGCACCTTGTCGCCGGCGTCATCGACGGCCTTGCTGCCGGGCGCGATGGCGCGGCCGATCACGGTGAGCGTGTTGTAGAGCTTGTCGCCGCTCTCCGAGCCGTCATAGACCGGAAATTCCAGGATGGTCTTGCCGGCGCGCGCCGCGGCGATGATGCGGCGCATGTGCTCGGTCGGGAACACGGCATTGACCGGCTCGGTGAAGCTCTTCTGCTTCGGCTTGCTCAGGCTGACGCTGACGCCGTCGCCGCCGCGCTCGGCATGGCCGTCGACGGTTTCGGTCTGCTGCTCGTTGACGAGGTTCTGCGAGTTGAAGCGGAAGGCCTTGGCGTTGCCGTCTTCCCAGGTGGTGGAGCGCAGATCGCTGAGCGCCGCCTTGCCCTCGCCGGAATCGAGCTCCGACACCTGGCGGAACTGCAGCGCATAGCCGTCGCAGGCATTGCCGGAGAAATCGTAGAGGATGCGCCCGCGCACCGCCTCGATGGCGCGGCTGCCGCGCGATTTCGACAGCTTGAGGTCGTAGACGGCGCGGTGCGGCGCGAGGAAGACCTTGTCGGGCGGCGGCGCCGCCAGGGCAGCGGCCGGCAGCACGGCCAGAGACAGCAGAACCATCGACCGGATAACGGTTTTCATGAATCGCCCTTTCCGCGGCAGTATGCATCGCCAGAAAGATGCAAGAAATGGGCAAGATAGAGGCCGCCCGCCCGCGCGCGAAGGCGCGAAACGCAAGCGTGTCTTGCGCGGCCACGGCGGTTCGGCCAAGACAATCGAAAAGGAGCCCTGAGCCATGACCGGAACGGTGGAAGCCAGGCTTGCAAGTCTCGGCATTACCTTGCCGAAGCCGGCGAGCCCGATCGCCAATTATGTGCCCGTCGTCCGCAGCGGCAATCTGGTCGTGGTGTCGGGACAGGTCTGTTTCGGCCCCGACGGCAAGCTGGTCGCCAAGGGCCAGCTCGGCGGCGGCGTCTCCATCGAGGACGGGCAAAAGGCCGCGCGCGCCTGCGCCATAAACCTGCTGGCGCAGCTCAAGGCCGCGCTCGGCGAGCTCGATCAGATCAGGCGCGTGCTCCGCCTCGGCGGCTTCATCAATTCGGCGCCCGGCTTCACCGACGGGCCGAAGGTGATGAACGGCGCCTCCGACCTGATGGTCGAGGTGTTCGGCGACAAAGGCCGCCATGCCCGCACCACGGTCGGGGTTTCGGCGCTGCCGGCCGACGCGGCAATCGAGGTCGACGGCCTGTTCGACGTCGGCTGATGGCGCTCGATTGGCTCACGGCACGGCCGATCGCCCACCGCGGCCTGCACGATCAGGCCGTGGTCGAGAACACCGCGAGCGCCTTCAGCGCGGCGATCGCCGCCGGCTATGGCATCGAATGCGATTTGCAGGTCAGCGCCGACGGCGAGGCCATGGTGCATCACGACGATGCGCTCGGCCGCCTCACCGAAGGCGCAGGTCCGCTTGCGGCGCTGAGCGCCGCCGAGCTCAAGCGCGTCCGCTTCAAGCAGAGCGGCGACCGCATGCTCAGCCTCGGCGAATTGTGCGAGCTGGTCGCCGGCCGCGCCACCCTGGTGCTCGAGCTCAAGAGCCGCTTCGACGGCGACCGCCGCCTCGTTGCGCGCGCGGCAGAGGTGCTGGCCGGCTATCGGGGGCCGGTCGCGGCCATGTCGTTCGACCCCGGCATGGTCGAAATGCTGCGGCAGATCGCCCCTCGCCTGGCCCGCGGCATCGTCGCCGAACGCCATTACGCCCATCACGACTGGGACCGCATGACGAAAGCCCAGAAGCGCCGCCTCGCCTTCCTGCTGCACGCCCCGGCGACGCGGCCGCAATTTGTCGCCTATGGCATCCGCGACCTGCCGGCGCTGGCGCCCTGGGTGGCGCGCCGGCTGTTTGCGCTGCCGCTGCTGACCTGGACCGTGCGCAGCGAGGCCGAGCGGGCCCGCGCCGCCGCCTGGGCCGACCAGATCATCTTCGAAGGCTGGCGGCCGTGACCCTGCCATGCGGCGAAAGGCCGATGCCCTTCGGCCATTTCGGGCATAAAATTGAATAGAAAGCGGCGCACGATACCCGGCATGAAACTGAGCATCCGACTGGCGCAATCGCTCGCCGAGGTTCCGGCCGCGGCCTGGGATGCCTGCGCCGCCGGCTGCCCCGGCGAGGAGGTGCCGGAGCCAGTTAAACTAACACTTGAGGATAACTCTTCCCCGGCGTTATCCACACGAGGACAACCTCACAACCCATTTGTAACACATGATTTTTTGTCATCACTTGAAGCTTCGCTTTCGGTCGGTGGCCGCAGCGGCTGGCAGCCTCGCCATCTGCTCGCCGAGAACGCCAAGGGCGACCTATTGGGCTGCGCGCCCTGCTACGTGAAGGCCCATTCCCGCGGCGAATACGTCTTCGATCACGGCTGGGCCGAGGCCTTCGAGCGCGCCGGCGGCGCCTATTACCCGAAGTTGCAGGTGGCGGTGCCGTTCACGCCGGTGACCGGCCCGCGCCTGCTGGCAAGGCCCGGCCCGCTGGCCGAGGCCGTGCGCGGCGGGCTGGCGGGGGCGCTCGCCCAGATCACCGACGACAACGACCTGTCCTCGGCTCACGTCACCTTCCTGACCGAGCCGGAATGGCGGCTGCTCGGCGAGCGCGGCTTCCTGCAGCGCACCGACCAGCAGTTCCATTGGCGCAACGGCGGTTACGCGACCTTCGAGGATTTCCTCGCCGCCCTGTCCTCGCGCAAGCGCAAGACCGTCCGCCGCGAGCGCAAAGAGGCGCTGGCGCCGGGGATTACCGTGCACTGGCTGACCGGCTCCGACCTCACCGAAAGCGTCTGGGACGCCTTCTTCGCCTTCTACATGGAAACCGGCTCGCGCAAATGGGGGCGGCCCTACCTGACGCGCGAATTCTTTTCCATCGTCAGCAGCAAAATGGCCGACCGCATCCTGCTGGTGATGGCCAAGCGCGCCGGCCGCTGGATCGGCGGCGCGCTCAATTTCATCGGCGCCGACACCCTGTTCGGCCGCAACTGGGGCTGCGTCGAGCACCACCCCTTTTTGCATTTCGAGCTGTGCTACTACCAGGCCATCGACTACGCCATTCAGCACAAGTTTGCCTGGGTGGAGGCCGGCGCCCAGGGCGAACACAAGCTCGCGCGCGGCTATTTGCCCAGAACCACCTACTCGGCGCATTTTATCGCCAATGCGGCCTTGCGCCGGGCGATCGCCGATTATCTCGCCCGCGAGCGCGCCTATGTGCAGGCCGCGGGTGAGGAGCTTGCGGCGGCCGCGCCGTTCCGCAAGGATTTGGTCGAGCAGGAGTGATAGGTGATCCGTCAATTCGCGGCGCGCCGCAGGCGCGAACCGGGACTCCAGCAGCGGACACCGTGCGCGCCTTTTGCATTCCGGGTCCCGGCCTTCGGCCGGCCCCGGAATGACGAACACGAGGGATGAACGATGCCGAGCTACGATCCGAACAACATCTTCGCCAAGATCCTGCGCGGCGAACTGCCCTGTTACAAGGTCTATGAGGACGACAAGGCGCTCGCCTTCCTCGACATCATGCCGCGCACGCCCGGTCATACCCTGGTGCTGCCCAAGGCCCCGGCCCGCAATCTGCTCGACGTGGCGCCCGCCGACCTCGCCCACGTCATGATGGTGGCGCAGAAGGTCGCCAAGGCGGCGATGACGGCCTTTGCCGCCGATGGCATCACCATCCAGCAGTTCAACGAAGGCGCCGGCGGACAGGTGGTGTTCCACCTGCATGTCCACGTCATTCCGCGCAAAACCGGCGTGCCGATGAAGCCGCCGGCGAGCGAGAAAGAGAAGCCCGACGTGCTGGCCGAAACCGCCAAGAAGCTCGCCGCCGCGCTTGCCTAGCGCCCCAGCAGCAGTCCGCCCGCGAGCAGAACCGCCTCCCCGGCTGCGACGCCGACAAACAACGAGCGCCGCGCCAGCAGGAAGGCGGCAAAGCCGCAAACCGCGGCCGTGATCCGCAGGCTGAGCGGCATGCCGGCAAGTTCGCCGCTCGGCGTCATGATCAATTTGGCGATGACGCCGGCCAGGATCGCCGTCGCCACCGCCCGCGACAGCAGAACGAGTTCCGATCCCTCGTCGAGCCCGCGCGCCATGATGAGGCCGAGCAGGCGCCAGATTTCGTTGGGCAGAAAGCCGACCAGCACCAGCAGCAGATAGGGCCACAGAGTCTCGCTCATGCGGCGGCCTCGCGCAGCCGGTGCACGCCGTAAGCCAGCGCGCCGCCGACAATGCCGCTCCACATCAGGTCAAGCTGCACCTGGTAGGCGGCAAGCACCGGCCCCAGCACCAGGCCGAAGACCAGCGCCAGCTTGTCGACGAGCTCACGCGCGCCGCGCGCCGTCGACAGCAGAAACGATATCGGCGTCAGAAACAGCAGCGCGCCGGCGAATACCGGCGGCAGGCCGACGGCGAGGTAGAAGCCGACGAAGCCCGAGACGGTCGCGGCGCTCATGTAGCCGAACGACAAGCCGTTGCAGAACGGCAGGCGCCACTCGCGCGGCACCTGCGGCAGCAGTCGCAGCGATTCCACCCACATGCTGACCGACGTGAAATGGGTCGGCAGTATGAGGTCGCGCAGGCGCCGGCCCTCCTGGCGCAGCAGCGGCAGCAGCGCCACCACCATCGGGAAGAGCCTGATGCCGCTCAGGCCGACGGCAACCGCGATCTCGATCGGCGCGGCGCCGCTGCCGATCGCCGAGACCATGATGACCTGGGCCGGCCCCGCCCAGACCAGGACGGTGGACAGCGCGAGCCACCATGAGGACAGGCCGAAACCGTGGGCGAGCGCGCCGATGCCGATATAGGTGCCGCACAGGACGAGGAAAAACACCGATGTCCAGGCCGACGTGACCCCGCCAAAAAACGCCTCGGCGGTCGAACTGAAGCTGCGCGGCGCGGTCATGAAGCATGACCTGTCTCACGGCGCCGGTTCCGGCGCAATGCGCGGTGCCGCATGCGCGCCCTGCAAAATGCAAAGGCCGGGCTTTCGCCCGGCCTTGCGATCTTGCCGGCCGCTTACGCCTTGATCAACGGCACCTTCGGCACCGAGCCGCGCTTGAGCTTGGGCCGCGGCGAGGAGCGGCGCTTCTGTTTCGGCCGCGCCGCCGGGATCTTCTCCGGCTTCGGCGTCACCGGGCCCTCGAGGAATTCGAAGCCGAGCTTGTCGCGCCCGTTCTCGTCCTTGGTGACGATGACGCGCACGTGGCCGCCGTCCTTGAGGTGGCCGAACAGCACCTCGTCGGCCAGCGGCTTCTTGATGTGCTCCTGGATGACGCGCGCCATCGGCCGCGCGCCCATCAGCTCGTCATAGCCGTTGGCGATCAGCCAGCGCGAGGCCTCTTCCGACAGCTCGATGGTGACGTTGCGGTCGCCGAGCTGCGCCTCGAGCTGCAGCACGAACTTGTCGACCACCTGCTTGATGATCTCCTGCGAAAGATGCGCGAAGGTGATGGTGGCGTCGAGGCGGTTGCGGAATTCGGGCGTGAACATCCGCGTGATCGCTTCCTGATCGTCGCCCTCGCGCTTGCTGCGGTGGAAGCCGTAGGCGGCCTTGGCCATGTCGGACGCGCCGGCATTGGTGGTCATGATCAGGATGACGTTGCGGAAGTCGACCTGCTTGCCGTTATGGTCGGTGAGCTTGCCGTGGTCCATGACCTGCAAGAGCACGTTGAACAGGTCGGGATGCGCCTTCTCGATCTCGTCGAGCAGCAGCACGCAGTGCGGATGCTGGTCGACGCCGTCGGTCAAAAGCCCGCCCTGGTCGAAGCCGACATAGCCCGGCGGGGCGCCGATCAGGCGCGACACCGTGTGCCGCTCCATGTATTCCGACATGTCGAAGCGGATGAGTTCGACGCCGAGCGCGGCGGCGAGCTGCTTGGCCACTTCGGTCTTGCCGACACCGGTCGGGCCGGAGAACAAATAGCAGCCGATCGGCTTTTCCGGCTCGCGCAAGCCGGCGCGCGCCAGCTTGATCGAAGCGGACAGCGACTCGATCGCCTTGTCCTGGCCGTAGACCGTGGTCTTGAGCGTCTGCTCGAGGTGCTGCAGCACCTCGGCGTCGTCCTTCGACACCGTCTTGGGCGGGATGCGCGCCATCGTGGCGATGGTGGTCTCGATTTCCTTGATGCCGATGGTCTTCTTGCGCCGGCTCTCCGGCAGCAGCATCTGCGCCGCGCCCGACTCGTCGATCACGTCGATCGCCTTGTCCGGCAATTTGCGGTCGTGGATGTAACGCGCCGAGAGGTCGACCGCCGCCTTGATCGCCTCATTGGTGTATTTGAGCTTGTGGTATTCCTCGAAATACGGCTTGAGGCCCTTGAGGATGTCGATGGCGTCCGCCACCGACGGCTCGTTGACGTCGATCTTCTGGAAGCGCCGCACCAGCGCGCGGTCCTTCTCGAAGTACTGGCGGTACTCCTTGTAGGTGGTCGAGCCGATGCAGCGGATGGTGCCGGAGGCGAGCGCCGGCTTGAGCAGGTTCGAGGCGTCCATCGCGCCGCCGGAGGTGGCGCCGGCGCCGATCACGGTGTGGATCTCGTCGATGAACATGATCGCGCCCGGATAGGCCTCGATCTCCTTGATCACCTGCTTGAGACGTTCTTCGAAATCACCGCGATAACGCGTGCCCGCGAGCAGCGTGCCCATGTCGAGCGCAAACACGGTCGCGCCCTTCAGCACGTCCGGCACCTCACCATGCACGATGCGGCGGGCAAGGCCTTCCGCGATCGCGGTCTTGCCGACGCCGGCGTCGCCGACGAACAGCGGATTGTTCTTCTGCCTGCGGCAGAGCACCTGGATGGTGCGGTTGATCTCTGCGTCGCGGCCGATCAGCGGATCGATCTTGCCGTCTTTCGCCTTCTTGTTGAGGTTGACGCAGTAGGCTTCGAGCGCGTCGCCCTTCTTCTTCGGCTCGTCACCACCCTTCGTCTCCGCGTCCTCCTCGACGCCGCGCACGGGGCGCGACTCCGTGAGGCCCGGCCGCTTGGCGATGCCGTGGCTGATGTAGTTCACCGCGTCGTAGCGCGTCATGTCCTGCTCCTGCAGGAAATAGGCGGCGTGGCTCTCGCGCTCGGCGAAGATCGCAACGAGCACGTTCGCGCCGGTGACCTCCTCGCGGCCCGACGACTGCACGTGGATCACCGCGCGCTGGATGACGCGTTGGAAGCCGGCGGTGGGTTTCGAATCCTCCGCCCCGTCGGTGATGAGGTTTTCCAGTTCCGTTTCGAGGTAAGCCGTCAGGCTGCGGCGCAGCTTGTCGAGATCGACATTGCAGGCGCGCATCACCGCCGAGGCGTCCTGATCGTCGAGCAGCGCCAGCAGCAGATGTTCGAGCGTCGCATATTCGTGGTGGCGCTCGTTGGCCAGCGCCAGAGCGCGATGAAGAGACTGCTCAAGACTACGAGAAAAAGTTGGCATTCATGTCTCTTGTTGTTGTGCCGCCCGTTATTTCTTTTCCATCACGCACTGCAAAGGATGCTGGTGTTTGCGGGCGAAGTCCATCACCTGCGTCACCTTCGTCTTGGCAACCTCGTACGTGTACACACCACACTCACCTATGCCGTGATGGTGAACATGCAACATGATGCGCGTGGCCGCTTCGTGATCC
>DASRGB010000072.1:0-25196 GCA_035651255.1 Pseudolabrys sp. | reverse complement strand
TCCTCTCGCTGCATCTCGCCGGCGCCTCATCGATCCTCGGCGCGATCAACTTCATCACCACCATCTTCAACATGCGCGCACCGGGCATGACGCTGCACAAGATGCCGCTGTTCGTGTGGTCGATCCTGGTGACGGTGTTCCTGCTGCTGCTGTCGCTGCCGGTTCTGGCAGGCGGCATCACCATGCTGCTCACCGACCGCAACTTCGGCACCACCTTCTTCTCGCCGGATCAGGGCGGCGATCCCCTGTTGTTCCAGCACCTGTTCTGGTTCTTCGGTCACCCCGAAGTGTACATTCTGATTCTGCCGGGCTTCGGCATGATCAGCCAGATCGTCTCGACCTTCTCGAAGAAGCCGGTGTTCGGCTATCTCGGCATGGCCTACGCGATGGTCGCGATCGGCGGCATCGGCTTTGTCGTGTGGGCGCACCACATGTATACGGTCGGCCTGTCGACCGGCGCGCAGGCCTACTTCGTCGCGGCGACGATGGTCATCGCGGTGCCGACCGGCGTGAAGATCTTCTCCTGGATTGCCACGATGTGGGGCGGCTCGATCGAATTCCGCGCCCCGATGCTGTGGTCGATCGGCTTCATCTTCCTGTTCACGATCGGCGGCGTCACCGGCGTCGTGCTGGCGAACGCGGGCGTCGACCGCGTGCTGCAGGATACCTACTACGTGGTCGCCCATTTCCACTACGTGCTCTCGCTCGGCGCCGTGTTCGCGATCTTCGCCGGCTGGTACTACTGGTTCCCGAAGATCACCGGCTACATGTACAACGAGACCATCGGCAAGCTGCACTTCTGGGTCACCTTCGTCGGCGTGAACCTGGTGTTCTTCCCGCAGCACTTCCTCGGCCTGTCCGGCATGCCGCGCCGCATCGTCGACTATCCGGAGGCGTTCCACGGTTGGAACGAGATTTCGTCCTACGGCTCCTACATCTCCGGCTTCGGCGTCCTCATCTTCCTATTCGGCATGGTCGAGGCCTTCACGAAGAAGCGCGCCGTCGGCAATAACCCGTGGGGCGCCGGCGCGACCACTCTCGAGTGGACGCTGCCGTCGCCGCCGCCGTTCCACCAGTTCGAGACGCTGCCGCGGATCAAGTAAGAATGTCGCTCGTCAGCGAAGGCGCAGATCTCCGGAGCCCCGCGACCGCGGGGCTCGGCTTTGCCGAGCCGAGCCTGGCGAGCGTGTCGGATTACATCGCGCTGATGAAGCCGCGGGTGATGTCGCTCGTGGTGTTCACGGCGCTGGTCGGCCTCGCGATCGCGCCCGGCTCGCTGCATCCGATGACGGCGTTCACCGCGCTGCTCTGCATCGCGGTCGGGGCGGGGGCGGCGGGCAGCCTCAACATGTGGTACGACGCCGACGTCGACGCGCTGATGACGCGCACGGCGCGCCGCCCGGTGCCGACGGGGCGCGTCAAGCCTGGCGAGGCGCTCGCCTTCGGCGTCACGCTTGCCGGTTTTTCGGTGGTGACGCTCGGCCTGCTGGTCAACACGCTGGCCGCGGCGCTGCTTGCCTTCACCATCTTTTTCTACGCCGCGATCTACACCGCCTGGCTCAAGCGTCTGACGCCGCAGAACATCGTCATTGGCGGCGCCGCCGGCGCCTTTCCGCCGATGATCGGCTGGGCGGCGGTGACCGGCTCGCTGTCGCTCGAGCCGGTCGTGCTGTTCCTCATCATCTTCTTCTGGACGCCGCCGCATTTCTGGGCGCTGGCGCTCTACCGCGCCGATGATTACGCGCGCGCCGGAATTCCCATGCTGCCGGTGGTGGCGGGCGACGTCAACGCGCGCACGCAAATCCTGCGCTACACGCTCATTCTCGCGCCGCTTGGCTTTGCCCCTTATGCCCTCGGCTTTGCCGGGCTGCTCTACGGCGCCACCGCCGCGCTGACCGGCGCGATCATGGTGGCGCTCGCCTGGCAGGTATTCTGCGAGCGGCGCCCGGCGGAGCGCGCCAGCAAGCAGCTGTTTGCCTTCTCGATCCTCTACCTGTTCCTGTTGTTCGCCGTGCTGCTGATCGAGCGCGGATGGGGCGGGCTTATGGCCCGATTGACGGCGTGAGCGCGGATATTGTCATGGCCGATAAGGACAAGGACGAGGGCGTCGTGCTCACCGAGGCGCAGCAGCGCGCGCGCCGCTCGCGCTCCATTGCCATCGCGCTCGCGCTCGCGGCGCTGGTGATCCTGTTCTACATCATGACCTTGGTGAAGGGGCCGGCCGTGCTGGTGCGTCCGATATGAGCGCGCGGGACAAAAAGCTCACGCGCGACGTGGTCGTCGCCGGCGCCTGCGGCGTCTTCGTCGCCGCCATGATCGGCGCGGCCTATGCCTCGGTGCCGTTCTACAACTGGTTCTGCCGCACCACCGGGTTTGGCGGCACCCCGCAGGTCGCCGACAAGGCGCCGGAGGAGGTTCTCGCCCGCACCATCAATATCCGTTTCGACTCGAACGTCGCCGCCGGGCTGCCGTGGCGATTCGTGCCCGAGCAGAACGAAATCAAGGTTCGCATCGGCGAGGTTGCGACCGTCCGCTACAAGGTCGTCAACGAGGCGGCGCGCACCGTCACCGGGCAGGCCTCCTACAACGTGTCGCCGCCGACGGTCGGCGGCTACTTCGACAAGATCAACTGCTTCTGTTTCACCCAGCAGACCATGAAGCCCGGCGAGACGCGCGAGATGACGGTGGTGTTCTATGTCGATCCGTCGATCGTGAAGGATCGCGAACAGGACGACCTCGATACCATCACGCTGTCCTATACGTTCTACCGCGTGCCGGATCAGGCGCCGGTGGCGGACGCGTCCGACAAGAATTCCAAGCTCTAACGGAGACGACGATGGCTGACGCCCACGCTACCCATCACGACTATCACCTGGTCGATCCGAGCCCGTGGCCGGCAGTCGGCGCCATCTCGGCGTTCATCCTGGCGGTCGGCGCCATCAGCTGGATGCACGAGGTGTATTCGGCGGCGCCGCTGGTGTTCGGGGTCGGCACGGTCGGCGTCATCTACACGTTCATCGCCTGGTGGCGCGACGTCATCCGTGAAGCCGAGCACGGCGGCTACCACACCCGCGTGGTGCAGATTTCGCACCGCTACGGCATGATCCTGTTCATCGCCTCGGAGGTGATGTTCTTCGTCGCCTGGTTCTGGGCCTACTTCAACACCGCGCTGTTCCCCGGCGACGTCCACGACGTCGCGCGCATGGCGATCACCGGCGGGGTGTGGCCGCCGAAGGGCATCGAGACCTTCGACCCGTGGCACCTGCCGCTGTTGAACACGCTGATCCTGCTGACCTCGGGCACGACGGTGACCTGGGCGCACCACGCGCTGCTCGAGAACGACCGGCAGGGGCTGAAATGGGGCTTGGTGCTGACCATCCTGCTCGGGCTGACCTTCACCTGCGTGCAGGCCTACGAATATTCGCACGCCGCCTTCCACTATTCCGGCCACATCTACGGCGCCACCTTCTTCATGGCGACCGGCTTCCACGGCGCCCACGTCATCATCGGCTCGATCTTCCTGATCGTGTGCCTGCTGCGCGCCATGGCCGGACATTTCACGCCGAAGCAGCACCTCGGCTTCGAATTCGCCGCCTGGTACTGGCACTTCGTCGACGTGGTCTGGCTGTTCCTGTTCGCATGCATATATGTCTGGGGCGCCGGCGTGCCGCACCCGGAATGACGCCAAGGACCATGTTTCGAAGGGCGGCGGCAGCGCCGCCCTTCTGCTTTAGCACCTGGATATGAGCGATAGCCCGTCACCGAAGCCACTGCCGATCGCCCGCGGCCTGCGTGGACGCTGTCCGCGCTGCGGCGAAGGCAAGCTGTTTACCGGCTTCCTCGGGCTGCGCGCGGGCTGCGATCGTTGCGGGCTGGATTACGGCTTTGCCGATGCCGGCGACGGCCCGGCGGTGTTCGTCATCCTGATCGGCGGCTTTGTCGTGGTGTTCGCTGCGCTCGTCACCGAGATTCTGTTCCAGCCGCCCTACTGGGTGCACGCGGCGCTGTGGCTGCCGCTGATCCTGATCGTCACGCTTGCGCCGCTGCGGCCGATCAAGGGGCTGCTGATCGCGTTGCAGTTCCACCACAAAGCCGCGGAAGGCCGTCTCGAGCGCCGGGGCGAAAAATGAGCCGGCCGCGCGGCGGCGTCCTTGAGCCGACGATTTTTGCAATCGTCGGCCTCGCCATCCTCTGCGGGCTGGGGCTGTGGCAGCTCGACCGCAAGGTCTGGAAGGAAAATCTCATCGCCGCGCTGACCGAGCGGCTGGCGCGTGCGCCCGCCGATCTGCCGCCGCGCGATCATTGGGACCGGCTCGACGCCGGACGCGACGAATTCTTGCGCGTCGGGTTCCCGGCCGAATTCCTGCCCGGGCAGGAGGCGCTGGTCTACACCGCCGGCTCCCCTCTGCGCCCCGACGTGAAAGGACCCGGCTATTGGGTGTTTTCGCCGGCGCGGCTTGCCGGCGGCAGCCTCGTCATCGTCAATCGCGGTTTCGTGCCGATGGAGCGCAAGGATGCGGCGAGCCGTGCCGAAGGCGCCCTGCGCGGCAGCGTCGACATTGTCGGCGTCGTGCGCTGGCCGGAGACCCGCGGCCTGTTCACGCCGGCCGACGAGCCGCAGAACAATGTCTGGTACCTGCGCGACATCAAGGCCATCGCCGACGCCAGGAAATGGGCGGCGGCGGCGCCGTTCTACATCGACATGGAATCCCCGGCGCCGCCCGGCGGCTGGCCCAAGCCGGGCAAGCTCGCCGTCAACTTGCCCGACAACCATCTGCAATATGCCATCACCTGGTTCGGCCTGGCGCTGGCGCTTGCCGGCGTCTACCTGGTGTGGCTCGTGCGCCGGCTGCGCCGCGTTTACTGAGGCACGCTTTCTCAATACGAAAATCGGCGATTGTTGTGGCGCCTGGCGCGGCGTGATTTAGTTGCGCGCAACGCCATCGAGGAGCGCAGCATGCTGGCCGGAAAGAAAGTCGTCGTGGTCGGGGGATCGTCCGGCATCGGTCTCGCTGTCGCGGAAATGGCGAAGGCGCAGGGCGCCGATGTCGTCATCGGCTCGCGCAATGCCGACAAGGTGAAAGCCGCGGCCGCCAGGATCGGCGCCAGGGGTCTGGTCGCCGACGTCACCAGCGACCAGAGCGTCGGCGATTTCTTCCGCGCCGTCGGCCCCGCCGATCACGTCGTGGTCAGCGCCGCGCAATTGCGCACCGGTCCGTTCAGGACCGTTGCCATGGACGACGTGCGCGGAACGCTCGAAGGCAAGTTCTGGGGCGCCTGGCGCTGCGCCCGCGCAGCCGAGATCAAAGCCGGCGGCTCGCTGACGCTGGTCAGCGGCTTTTTGAGCATTCGGCCGCGGCCGAACTCGGCGATCGTCAGCGCCGCGAACGGCGCGCTGGAGTCGCTTGCCCGCGCCCTGGCGCTCGAGCTTGCGCCGCTGCGCGTCAATTGCGTCTCGCCCGGCATCATCGACACGCCGATCCGCGCCGCCATGCCCGAAGCCGCGCGCCAGGAGATGCTCGCCAAGACGGCAGCGTCGCTGCCGGTCAAGCGCGTCGGCCTCGGCGCGGACGTCGCCCAGCAGGTCCTTGTGTTCATGACCAACGGCTTCATGACCGGTTCCATCGTCTATCTCGACGGCGGCGGCCTCGTCGTCTGAGGCGGGCGGCGGGCTTTCTTGTGAAAGCCTCGCCTGCGGTCTAGTGTGGCCCTTGAAGCCCAGGCAGAACCGTAAAATCCAAGCTGTTCAATGCGTTACGTCTCAACGCGGGGCGAGGCCCCGGCGCTCGATTTTGTCGCGGTCATGCTCGCCGGTCTCGCTCGGGACGGCGGCCTTTACGTGCCTGAGCAATGGCCGTCGCTTCCGCCCGAGACGATCGCGGGCTTTGCCGGCAAGCCTTACGCCGAAGTCGCCTGCGAGGTGATCCGGCCCTTTGTCGGCGACAGCCTGGCCGAGGCCGACCTCGCCCGCATGACCCGCGAGGCCTACGGCAGTTTCCGCCATCCGGCGGTCGCGCCGCTGGCGCAACTCGACACCAACCTGTTCGTGCTCGAGCTGTTCCACGGACCGACGCTCGCCTTCAAGGATCTGGCCATGCAGCTCGTGGCGCGGCTGATGGACCATGTGCTGCGCCAGCGCTCCGAGCGCACCACCATCGTGGTCGCCACCTCCGGCGACACCGGCGGCGCCGCGGTCGAAGCCTTCCGCGGCCGCGCCCAAGTCGACATCGTCGTGCTGTTCCCGCACGGCCGCATCTCCGAGGTGCAGCGGCGCATGATGACCACCGCGCCCGATGCCAACGTCCACGCGCTCGCCATCGAAGGCACCTTCGACGACTGCCAGGCGCTGGTGAAGGCGATGTTCAATCACCACGCCTTCCGCGACCGCGTGCGCCTGTCCGGCGTCAATTCCATCAACTGGGCGCGCATCGTGGCGCAGGCGGTTTATTACTTCACCGCCGCGGTCGCGTTAGGCAGCCCGCACCGCAAGGTCGCCTTCACGGTGCCGACCGGCAATTTCGGCGACGTCTATGCCGGCTATGTCGCCTCCCGCATGGGTCTGGGCGTCGACCGGCTGACGGTCGCGACCAATGTCAACGACATCCTGGCGCGCGCCTTCGCCACCGGCGAGTATGAGATCCGCGACGTGGTGCCGACCGCATCGCCCTCGATGGACATCCAGGTGTCGTCGAATTTCGAGCGGCTCCTGTTCGACGCCTATGGCCGCGACGCCAAGACGGTGGCGGCGGCGATGGCGTCGCTCATGCAGTCGCGGCGCTTCTCGATCGCCGCGCCCGCGCTCAAGACCATGCGGTCGTTGTTCACCGCCGACCGGGCCTCCGAGCAGGAATGCGCGGCCGAAATGCGGGCCTGGATGCGCGAGGCGCAGTATTGCGCCGATCCGCATACCGCGGTGGCGCTGGCGGTGGCCGAGAAGGAAACGCGCGACCCGTCGGTGCCGATGGTGGTGCTGTCGACCGCCCATCCCGCCAAGTTCCCGGACGCGGTGGCGGCGGCCTGCGGCAAGCACCCGGAGCTGCCGGACTGGCTCGCCGATCTTGCCGCGCGCAAGGAGCGCGTCACCGTGCTGCCCGCCGACCAGGGCGCGGTCGAGCGCTACGTCGCGCAGGCCTCGCGCGCGGCGCGCGAGGGAGCCGCGGCATGAGCGTCGAAGTCACCCGGCTGCCGTCGGGCCTGTCGGTCGTCACCGACCGCATGCCGCATCTGGAATCGGCCTCGCTCGGCGTCTGGATCGGCGCCGGCAGCCGCAACGAAAAGGCCGATGAACACGGCATTTCGCATCTGCTCGAGCACATGGCCTTCAAGGGCACCAGGCGGCGGACCGCCCGGCAGATCGCCGAAGAGATCGAAGCGGTCGGCGGCGACCTCAACGCCGCGACCAGCGTCGAATCGACCGCCTATTACGCGCGCGTGCTCAAAGCCGACGTGCCGCTGGCGCTCGACGTGCTCGCCGACATCATCTCCGAGCCGACCTTCGACGCCGACGAGCTCAAGCGCGAGCAAAACGTCATCGTGCAGGAGATCGGCGCGGTCGAGGATGCACCCGACGATCTGGTGTTCGACCGCCTGCAGGAAACCGCCTTCCCCAGGCAGTCCGTCGGCCGCTCCATTCTCGGCACGCCGGAGACGGTGCGCTCGTTCAACGCGGCGCGGCTGCGCGACTATCTCGGCCGCCAGTACTGCGCCCCCGACATGATCGTCGCCGCCGCCGGCGCCGTCGATCATGCCGCGATCGTGGCCGACGCCGAGCGGCGCTTCGCCGGCTTTGCGCGGCCGCGCCCGGCCGCCCCTGAGCCCGCGCGCTTCGGCGGCGGCACGCGGGTCGAGACGCGCGACCTCGAGCAGGTTCACATCGCGCTGGCGCTGCAGGGCGTGCCGGTGCAGGACGCCGAGCTGCACAGCCTGCAGGTGTTCGTCAGCGTGCTCGGCGGCGGCATGTCGTCGCGGCTGTTCCAGGAGGTGCGCGAGAAGCGCGGCCTCTGCTACACCATCAGCGCCTTCCACATGCCCTACAGCGACACCGGCCTGTTCGCGCTCTATGCCGGCACCGACGAGGCCGACGCGCCGGAACTGATGCGGGTGGCCATCGCCGAGATCGCCAAGGCGACCGAAACCCTCAACGACACCGAAGTGGCCCGCGCCAAGGCACAGCTCAAGGCCGGGCTGCTGATGGCGCTGGAAAGCTCCGAGGCGCGCGTCGGGCAGTTGGCGCGGCAGATGCTGGCCTACGGCCGCCCCATTCCGCTCGAGGAGCTGGTCGCCAAGGTCGATGCGGTAACGGTCGAGCGGGCGCGCGCGGCCGGCCGCATGCTGCTGAAGCGCTCGCCGCCGGCGATCAGCGCGCTCGGCCCCGGCTCGCGGCTTGAAAGCACGGCGGCGCTCGCGCAGAGTCTCGTGCCGCAGGCGGCTTGACCCATGGCGCTGTTCCGCACCGTCGACGACACCTTGCCGAATATCGTCGGCCGCGGCGTCACGCTGCGCGTGCCGCACAGCGGCGACTACGCCGAGTGGGCGCGTCTGCGCGAGGTCAGCCGCGACTTTCTCGTGCCCTGGGAGCCGACCTGGCCGTCCGACGACCTGACGCGCTCGGCCTTCCGCCGCCGCCTCAAGCGCTACAACGAGGATCTGCGCGCCGATCTGGCCTACGCCTTCCTCATCTTCCGCGCCGCCGACGACGCCATGGTCGGCGGCCTGACCCTCGCCAATATCCGCCGCGGCGTGGCGCAGGCCGGCTCCATCGGCTACTGGGTCGGCGCACCCTTCGCCCGCCAGGGCTACATGACGGCGGCGATGCGCGCGCTCATTCCGTTCTGTTTTGGCACACTCCGGCTGCACCGGCTGGAGGCCGCCTGCATCCCCACCAATGCCGCCTCGATCGGGCTGCTGGAAAAGACCGGATTCCAGCGCGAAGGCTATGCGCGGGCCTACTTGTGCATCAACGGCAAGTGGCAGGACCACCTGCTTTACGCCCGCCTCAAGGACGATCCGGATTGAAGCGCGCAGTCCCGGACAGCCGGGGCCGCCGCGACAATGCTTGCCTTGGGGTTGCCACGCTTGGCTTGCTATAAACCTCGTCGAAACCGGTCTCGGCGATCGTGAGTTGCGGGGTCAATCGGGTAGGGGTCATGGCGCGAGCCGGCGCAATCGTCATCGCAATGGGTCTGGCGTTCGCCCTCGGCGGCTGCGGCAGCTCGGGCTCGAGCAGCCTGTTCAGCACCTCGCCGCTCGACATGTTCCGCTCCTCGCCCAAGGCGACCGTGGTCAGCGACAACGCCAGCCCGGCCTCCATCATCGACACCGAGTACGACTGCCCGGAGGTCAAGGTCCGCGCCGGCGCCGCCACCCTGATGGTCGGCAGCAAGCCGGGCGAGGGCGAGCCCAATGCGCTCGACGTGCGCTACCAGGGCAGCATCCTGCGCACCGCGCGCGAATGCCATCTCAACGGCAACACCATGACCATGAAAGTCGGCATCGAAGGCCGCCTGATCTCCGGCCCGGCCGGCGCGCCGGGCAATGCCGATGTGCCGCTGCGCATCGCCGTGGTGCAGGACGGCCCTTCGCCCAAGGTGATCATGTCCAAGTTCGGCCGCGAGACGGTGCCGCTGACCGGCACCATGGACCGTGCCAACTTCACCCATATCGAGGATGACATTTCCTTCCCGCTGCCGGCGCCGATCACCCAGATCAGCACTTATGTCGTCTATGTCGGCTTCGATCCGCAGAGCGCGCAGCCGCAGCCGAAGAAGCCGCCGCCGCGCAAGCCCAAGCAGCGCCCGGGCGCCAAGCCGCAGTCAAGCTAGCCCTTTCGCTCAATCAACCGCAGCGGCAGGCTCGTCAAAATCAATTGACGCCTAGCTGTCGGCAGGTGCGCCCTCGACGATGGCGATCTCCAACTCGCTCGCGCCGTCTTTCCTGCGGTGTGCCGCCGCCGCGACATACTCGGGCGATTCGTAGCACGCGACCGCCCGCTCGAAGCTCGGAAACGCGATGACGACGAAGCGGCGGAATCGTTCCGGCCCCTCGAGCGTCTTGAACCTGCCGCCGCGCGCCAGGATCTTGCCGCCGAACTTTTGCAGGATGCCTGGCACAACATCGGTGTACTTCTTGTACTGCTCGGGATCATTGACCTGCGAGCGCGCGACCCAATAGGCGACCATCTCGTCCTCCATGCCGACCGCGATGCGGCAGCGCATGTGTGCTCCCGAGATTGGCCATTGTCTCGCGCCAACGGTTCGGCCCATGCCGAACCGTTGGCGATTGCCATGCCTTCGAGATCGGCGCTAGGGTTGCGGATGGTCGCGGCGGCAAATCTGGTGGAAGTGGCTGCGCTTGTCGGCGATACCGCGCGCGCGACGATGCTCAACGCCCTTATGGGCGGCCAGTCGCTGACGGCCACCGAGCTTGCTTACTGCGCCAATGTCTCGCGCGCGACGGCAAGCGGGCACTTGAGCAAGCTGGTTGCGGCGCGGCTTTTGACCGTCACGCGCCAGCGCCGCTTCAGCTACTACCGCATCGCGTCGCCGCGGGTTGCCGCCATGCTGGAGAGCATCAAGGTCGTCGCCGCGATGGAGGTGCCGCCGCGCCGGCAGCCGCGCTCGGCAAGCGACGATGCGCTGCGTTTTGCCCGCAGCTGCTACGATCACCTCGCCGGCCGGATCGGGGTCGCCGTCACCGATGCCCTTGTGGCCATGGGGCACGTCGTCCTCACCGATGAAGGCGGCGAGGTTACGGCCGCGGGCGGGCGTTTCCTGTCCGCGTTCGGCGTCGACTTGACGCCGCGCAGCCGGCGGATGTTCTGCCAGCCTTGCCTCGACTGGAGCGAGCGCCGTTATCACCTCAAGGGACTGGTCGCCGCCCGGATCCTCGATCGTCTTTTGGAGCTCGGATGGCTCACATCGGTGCCGGGCAGCCGGGCGCTGCAGCTGACGCCGTCGGGACGGGCGGGCTTGGCAGAGACCTTCCAGATCGAGATCGACGGCCAGGGTTTGCCGACCGCTCGATCATGCGACCCGCGGCGGCTGACGGCCTAAGATCACCACCCGCGCAAATCGATGATCGTGCCCTTGAGCGCCCGCATGTCGGAAATGACGGCGCGGGCGCCGGCGGCGCGCAGCTGCTCGGCGAGTCTGGCGCCGGCATGGCTGCCGCCGATAAAGCCGATCGCCGTCATGCCGGCGGCGACGCCCGCCGCCACGCCGACGGCGGAATCCTCGACCACGATGCAGTGGCGCGGCTCGACGTGCATCTTGGCGGCGGCGTGCAGGAAGAGGTCGGGCGCCGGCTTGCCGTTCTTCACTTCGCTCGCCGAGAACAGGTACGGCTCGAAATAGCGGATCAGGTCCGTGCTCTCGAGGCTGACGCGGATGCGGTCGAACGACGACGAGGAGGCGACGCATTTCGGCCCGCGCAGCCAGGACAGCGCCTGCGCCATGTGCTTGGTGGCGCGCAGCTCGGCGCGGAAGCGCCGCAGCGTGGCGCTGGCCACGGTCGCGGCAAAGCCTGCCGGCAGCTTGCGGCCGGCCGCCATCTCCACCTCGGCGAACATGTCGGCCTGGCGGCGGCCGGTGAAATAGCGCGCGACCACGTCCGGCGTCAGGTTGAAGCCGGCGCGCATGAACTCCTGCGATACAATGGCGGTCGCCAACGGCTCGCTGTCGACCAGCACGCCGTTGCAGTCGAAGATGACCATCGCGTCCCCCGAGACGCTGAGGCCAGCTACGCGGCCGACGCAACAAACTGTGTGGGCGAATCAATGCAATCGAGGATAGGCGCGGCGGCCACGTCAGGCAAAGGCCGCCGATGGAACCGGCGGCGGCGGCGGGTCTAACAGCGGGGAAAACTGTCCGGCGGTGGCGCTAAGTGCGCCCGCTAGTTCAGCTTTTTGCGCACGTCCTCGATGCCTTTGGCGATCAGGTCGGCGGCCAATTTGCCCTTGGCCTCCTGGGCCAGGATCTTCTCGGCGGCGGCGACGGCGGCGTCGGCGGCGGCACCGCGCACGTCGGCGGCGGCCTGCGCCTCGGCCTGCGCGATCTTGGTCTCGGCGAGCTTGGTGCGGCGGGCGACGAATTCCTCGACCTTGGCCCTGGCGTCGGCCGCCATGCGCTCGGCCTCGGCGCGGGCGCCGGCGATGATGCCCTGCGCCTCGCTCTCGGCCTCCTGGCGCTTGCGCTGATAGTCGGCGAGCAGTTGGGCGGCGTCGTCGCGCAGTTTGCGCGCCTCGTCGAGTTCGGCCTTGATGCGGGCGGCGCGGTCGTCCAGCGCCTTGGCGAGCTGGCGGTGCACGCCGACATAAGCGAGCAGGCCGAGGAAACAGAGGAACGCGATCGCTACCCAGGTTTCGGCTTCGAAGAACATGGTCTACCGCTTCAGCACGTCGGTGACGGCCGCGGCGACCGTCTTCTGGTTGGGCGCCGCGCCGATCAGCCGCTCGACGATTGCCGCCGCTGCGTCCTCGGCGATGGCGCGCACATTGCTCATGGCCGCCTCCTTGGTGGCGGCGATGGTCTTTTCCGCCTGCATAAGCTTGGCGTTGAGCTCTTCCTCGGTCTTCTTGCGGGCGGCCTCGGCTTCGGCGGCCTGCTTTTCGCGCGTCTCGTTGGCGATCGCCTGGGCGCGGCCGCGGGCGTCGGCGAGCGCCTTCTCGTAGGCCGCCACCGCCTCGTCGGACTGCTGCTTGAGCCGGCCCGCCTCGGCGACGTCGTCCGCGATGCGTTTCTGGCGGCTTTCGATGACGCCGCCGACCCTGGGCAGCGCCAGCTTCGCCATCAGCACGTAGAGCAGGACGAAGGCGATCACCAGCCAGACGAGCTGCGAGGCAAAGGTCTGCGACTTGAACGGCGGAAAGCCGCCGTCGTGCTCGCTCTTGGGGACCTGGACCTCGGTCTGGTGCTCGGCCATCGTCGTCGGCGCCCTTACAGCGCGAACAGCAGCAAGAGCGCGATCAGCAGCGAGAAGATGCCGAGCGCCTCGGTGATGGCGAAGCCGAAGATCAGGTTGCCGAACTGGCCTTGCGCCGCGGACGGGTTGCGCAAGGCGGCCGCCAGATAGTTGCCGAAGATGATGCCGACGCCGACGCCGGCGCCGCCCATGCCGATGCAGGCGATGCCCGCACCGATGTATTTCGCTGCCACTGGATCCATAACTTGCTCCTTGTTGCTCGGGCGCTAGTGGCCCGGGTGAATCGCATCGTTGAGATAGATGCAGGTGAGGATGGCGAAGACGTAGGCCTGCAGGAAGGCGACCAGGGTCTCCAGCGCGAACAGGATCACGATCATCAGGAACGGCAGCGCGCCGCCGATCCAGCCGACGACGCCTAAGCCCGTGCCGAGCAGAATGATGAAGCTCGCGAACACCTGCAGCGTGATGTGGCCGGCCAGCATGTTGGCGAACAGTCGCACGCTGTGCGAGATCGGCCGCGACAGGAACGACAGGATCTCGATCGCCACGATCAGCGGCAGGATGTAGATCGGCACGCCCTTGGGCACGAACAGGTTGAAGAAGTGCAGGCCGTGGCGGATCAGGCCGTAGATCAGCACGGTGAAGAACACGGTCAGCGCCAGCGCCGCGGTGACGATGATGTGGCTGGTGACGGTGAAGGCGTAGGGGATGAGCCCGATCATGTTCAGCGTCAGCACGAACATGAAGATCGAGAACACGAAGGGGAAGAACCTCATGCCCTCGGAGCCCGCGGTCGAGCGCACGGTGGTGGCGACGAATTCGTAGGCGATCTCGGCCGCCGATTGCAGGCGGCTCGGCACCAGTTTGCCGCCCGCGGTGGCGCCGACCAGGAAGAAGGTGAGCCCGAGCACGGCCGCCAGCATGAAGGCGGCGGAATTGGTGAAGGCGATCTCGGTGCCGCCGATCTTGGCGATCGGGAACAGGCTGTGGATCTGAAACTGTTCGATGGGATCGACGGCCAGGATCATGACGCTAGTCGTTCAGATGTCTCTCGCGCACGACGCCGGCCGCGCGCATCACGTTGAGTACCCCGGCGGCGAAGCCGAGCAGCAGAAACACGATGAGCCCCCACGGCGAAATTCCGAGCCAGCGGTCGAGGAGCCAGCCGACACCCGCGCCCACGACCACGCCCGCGACCAGTTCGGTCGACATTCGAAAGCCGCTGGCATACGCCGAAGCGCTGGCGGTCTGACGAGGGCCTGAGCCGTTTTCGGAATGCCGGCTCACTTGCGTGAGCCGATCGCCGAGACGCTGGAGCCTCGCGGAGAGAGCGGCTTCCTCGTCCGGCGGTTCGCTGCCTTGATCCTGCGTGCCGTCAGCCATGCTTACCGACCCGCGCGGATTTAAGGCCTCGCTTTTGTTCCGCCGCCCTAAAAAGCCGCGCGGACCATACTGACGGGGTCTATTCAAGTCAAGAAACGGGGGCTGCGGCATAAGTGGCTGATTCACGGGCCGAAACGCAAAATTTTCCGCCGCGTTTTGCCGCTGGAAGGGGCGCCGCCGGCGAGGCTTCAAGCGCCGCCCGCGACGGTGTTAGGCTTTGCCGTTCGCGGGGCAATGCAAGGAGAGGTTCGATGCGGATCGTGACGCCCGTCCTGGTGCTCGCTCTGGCGCTCGCCCTGCCGCTCGCCGCGGTTTCGCCCGTGCTGGCCCAGAAGACGCTCGACGTCACGGCGCCGGCCGCCCAGGCCGCGCCCGACACCGCGGCCAAGACGCAGGATCAACTCAAGGGCCGCGACGACTATACGCTGCCGGCGCAGCCGCGCGGCCGCTACAGCTTCGCCCCGGTCGACGAGGGCTTTCTGCGCTTCGACCATCAATCGGGCGAGGTCGCGCTGTGCAAGCCCGGCGCCGCCGGCTGGTCCTGCGAGCCGGTCGCCGACAAGAGCGCCGCCGCCCGGCAGGGCGGGGAGGACGAGACCGGCAAGGCGATCGCCGGCTTGCGCGACGAGATTGCCGGCTTGAGAAAAGAGATCGCATCGCTGCGCCGCCCGCCGTCGCCGCCGCCGTCTCCGCCGCCGCACCCGCTGCCGCCGCAGACCGTGCCGCCGTCCGATGAAACCGGCAGCATCACCCTCAAGCAGGACATCGTCCGCGCGCGCGGCTATATCGCCGATACCTGGCGCCGGCTGGTCGACATCATCGACAATCTGCGCAAGGACATGCTGCGCAAGAGCGGCGACAGCGACCTGTCGCGCAGCTGATGCCGGGGCGGCTGTCGTCGATCAGCGAGGCCGTGCCCCAGCTCATTGCCGGCGCGACGCTGCGCATCGACACGGCGGGCGCAGGCTTCACCGACATCACGAAATACGCGGCGGATTTCGTCAGCCGCAGCGGGGCGGGCGAGGGCATGCTGCTGGTCTATCTGCGTCACACCTCGGCCTCGCTGACCATCCAGGAGAACGCCGATCCGGACGTGCAGGCCGATCTTGCCGCCGCGCTCGAGCGGCTGGCGCCGCAGGACGCGCCCTACATCCACGACGTCGAGGGTCCCGACGACATGCCGGCGCACGTCAAGGCGATGCTCACCGGCGTTTCACTGCACGTGCCGGTGTCGGCCGGCAAGCTCGCGCTCGGCACCTGGCAGGGCCTCTATCTGGTCGAGCACCGCCGCCGCCCGCACAGCCGCGAGATCGTGCTCCAGTTCATCGGCAGCCGGCGCTAGTCGTCGCCGCGCTCGGCGCGTTCGCGCTGCTGGGCGAAGGTGAACAGCATGGCGACGAACATGATCAGCGCGCCCTGCGCCGCGATGTAGACGCCGAGCGGAAAGCCGAACACCGGAATATTGATGCGGTTGAGCGGGCCGAAGAACAGCGTCATGGCGAATCCGAAGACCAGCCAAGCCAGCAGATACCGGACCATCAGGCTTCGTATACGGGATCGACGCACGCGGCGGTCTGTTTCAGGCATGGCCTTTCCCCGAAGAAAGGTGCCGAATCCCACCTGGCATCGTAGCGCAAGACCGCCGGCGCGGCCAATCCGCGGATGGGCCGGCCGCTAAAAGCAGTGCGGGGCCCGCTTGGGCCCCGCAAAGTCGTCCGTTGTCGGCCTTGAATTTTAGGCCTTGGCCTCTTTCCAGATGCTCATATGCCGGGTTTCCGGCATCAGCAGCAGGCCGAGCACGAAACAGACCGCCGGCACTGCGATCGGGTAGATCAGCGCATTGCCGAGGCTGCCGGTCGCCTGGAACGCCGCGGTGGTGATGAACGGCACCAGACCGCCGCCCCAGCCGTTGCCGATGTGATAGGGCACCGACACCGAGGTGTAGCGGATGCGGCTCGGGAAATATTCGGCCAGGAATGCGCCGATCGGGCCGTACACCATGCCGACATAGTTGACGAGGATGGCGATGATGATGATCGCGATCGGATAGTTGATGTTGCCCGGGTGGGTGACGTCGCCGAGCCAGCTATACAGCGGATAGTACGTCACCGCGGCCAGCAGGAAGCCGCCCAGGATCACCGGCTTGCGGCCGATGTAGTCGGACACCAGCCCCCAGATGATCAAGGTCGGGGTCGCGATGAGCAAGGCGGCCATCACGATGTAGCTCGAGGTGAAGACGTCGACCTTCGAGACCTGCTGCAGGAAGAACAGCGCCCAGAACTGGCCGCTGTACCAGACCACGCCCTCGCCGATGACCACGATGCTGGCGATCAGCACATATTTGATGTTGCGGCTGAGGAAAGCTTCCTTCCACGGGTTCTGGGTCATCTGGCCCTTCGCCTTGATCTCCTGGAAGATCGGCGTCTCCTGCAACTGCAGCCGGATGTAGATGGCGATCGCCACCAGCAGGAAGGACACCAGGAAGGGGATGCGCCACGCCCAGCCGTTGAACGCGGCGTCGCCGAAATAGCCGCGCGTACCGAGCACGACCGCCAGCGCCACGACGATGCCGAGGGTCGGCGAGGTTTGCAGCCAGCCGGTGTAGTAGCCGCGGCGTTCGTCGGAGACGTGCTCGGCCACATAGGTGATGGCGCCGCCATACTCGCCGCCCAGGCACAGGC
This sequence comes from Pseudolabrys sp., assembly GCA_035651255.1. Classification (GTDB taxonomy): domain Bacteria; phylum Pseudomonadota; class Alphaproteobacteria; order Rhizobiales; family Xanthobacteraceae; genus Pseudolabrys. The sequence continues at coordinate 8,214 of DASRGB010000072.1, read as the reverse complement.
CCTGGATCATGCGCAGGCCGAACAGGATGAACGCAGCCGCGAGGCCGATCTGGTCGAAGGTCGGGATCATGCCGATGCAGCCGGTGCCGATGCCCATGCCGCTCAGGGTGAGCAGGAAGGTGTATTTGCGGCCGACCTTGTCGCCCATCCAGCCGAACACGAAGGCGCCGATCGGGCGGATCAGGAAGCCGGCGGTGAACAAGGCGACGGTGCTCAGAAGCGCCGCGACCGGATGCGATTTCTCGAAGAACTTGACCGATAGGACCGCGGCCAAGCTGCCGAAGATGTAGAAGTCGTACCACTCGATGACGTTGCCGACCGATGCGGCGACGATCACCGTGCGGAAGTTTTTAGGAATATGCGAAGCCATTTCGTCCTCCCTGAATTGGGTGACGCGGTCTCTCGGTTTGTGCTTGGTCCTGCCCCACCCGACGGCCGCCCCATGTTCATCGACGGCGCCGTGCCGATGCGCAGAGGCGCCCGATGGCCCGCCGCTTGGTCTCCGTCGCGGCGAGTGAAAAATTCTACATTTTCGGCCGGCCGCCGCTGTATTCGACTTTCGGCTTAAGCATGTATCTAGATGTTTGAAACATCACGTCTATTAGTGTTGCATTGCGGTCTGAAACCGGTTGCGACGCAATAGCATCTCGGCGCGGCCGCGGTGCGAGTGGTGTAAGACTGTGTCGGGAGACACATTTTTGACCTGGTTTGACGGAGTTCGGTTTGCCTGAGCCGCTGCAATACCGGCTGCTGATCGCGGACGACCATCCGCTGTTTCGCGGCGCCCTGCGCGAAGCCGTCGCAGGGCTGCTGGACCATGTGGAGATCGCCGAGGCCGGCACTTTCGACGCCGCCGCCGAGCTGCTGGAAAAGAACGCCGATCTCGACCTCATCCTGCTCGACCTTGCCATGCCCGGGGCGCGCGGCTTTTCCGGGCTGATGTACATGCGCGCGCAATATCCGAGCGTGCCGGTGGTGGTGATCTCCGCCACCGACGATCCGGCGGTGATCCGCCGCTGCATGGAATTCGGCGCCTCCGGCTTCATCCCCAAGACGCTCGGCGTCGAGGCGATGCGCGCGGCGATCAAGCGCGTGCTCGACGGCGGCGTCTGGACGCCGCCCGACGTCGATCTCACCGCGGGAAGCGGCGAGCAAACCGGCGAACTGATGGCGCGCATGGCGACGCTGACGCCGCAGCAGGTGCGCGTGCTGATGATGTTGTCCGAGGGCCTGCTCAACAAGCAGATCGCGTTTCAGCTCGGCGTCTCGGAGGCGACGGTGAAGGCGCACGTCTCCGCCATCCTGCAGAAGCTCGGCGTCGAGAGCCGCACCCAGGCGGTGATCGCCGCCGCCAAGATCGAAGCCGGCCAGTGGCCGCAAGGCGTGGCGGCGGAAGGGTGACGCAGTTTCTGTGGTCACCGGGCTTGTCCCGGTGACCCCGCTTAGGTGAGCACGGTGCGTCCATAAGCGAGATGGCCGGGACAAGCCCGGCCATGCCAAAAAATATTATTCCGCCGCCGCCACCCGCAGCATGCGCCATTGCGCCAGCAGCGCGCGCAGCGCCGCGGGCTTCAGCGGCTTGTGCAGCACCTGGATGGCTTCGGCGCGGGCCTGCTCGCGCACCGCCGGCGAGCGGTCGGCGGTGATGAGGATCGCCGGCACGTCGCCGCAGCGCGCGCGCAGCGCCACGATCGCCTCGATGCCGTTGCCGCGGTCGAGATGGTAGTCGACCAAGAGCCCGTTCGGCACGATGCTGCTCTCCTCGATGGCCGCCAAGGCCGTGTCGAGATCGGGCGCCTTGATCACCTCGCAGCCCCAGCCTTGCAGCAGCGTCTCCATGCCGTCGAGCACCGAAGGCTCGTTGTCGATGCACAGCACCGCCGTGCCGATGAGCTGGCCGGTGTCGAGCCGCGGTTCCTCGCGCGCCGGCAGTTCGACGGGCGCCGCGGTCGACAGCGGCACGCTGACGGCAAAATGCGAGCCGCGCCCGACCTCTGACACCACCTCGACGTCGCCGCCCAGCACGCGCGCGATGCGCTCGACGATGGAGAGGCCGAGCCCGAGGCCGCGCGCGATCTTGGCGCCTTCGTCGAGGCGGTGGAATTCCATGAAGATGTCGCGCTGCTTGTCCTGTGGAATGCCGACGCCGGTATCGTAGACGTCGATGCGCAACATGCGCCCGCGGCGCCGGCAGCCGACCAGGACGCGGCCGGCCGGGGTGTATTTGATGGCATTGGAAACGAGGTTCTGCACCAGCCGGCGCAGCAGCCGCCGGTCGGCGCGCACCACCGCCGAGCACGGCATGAAGGCAAGCTCGAGCCCCTTGGCGGCGGCGAGCGGGGCGAATTCGAGCTCGATCTGGCGCAGCAATTCGTCGATGCGGAAGCTGGCGAACTCGGGGCGCATGGCGCCGGTGTCGAGCCGGGAAATGTCGATCAGCGCGCCGATGATCTCCTCGACGGCCTCGAGCGAGGCGTCGACATTGTCGATCAGCCGCGTGTCCTCGTGGCCGCGGCGGCGCTCGGTCAGGCTGGTGACGTAAAGCCGCGCCGCATTGAGCGGCTGCAGGATGTCGTGGCTCGCCGCCGCCAGGAACTTGGTCTTGGAGATATTGGCGGCGTCGGCGTCGGCCTTGGCGCGCGCCAGCGCCGCGTTGAGCCTGGTCAGCTCCTCGGTGCGCTCGTGAACGCGCCGCTCCAGCGTTTCGTTGGCGCGCTCGAGCGCCTCGGCGGCCTCGACGCTGGCGGTGATGTCGGTGAAGGTGGTGACGATGCCGCCGTCCGGCATGCGGTTGGCGCGCACCTCGATGACCATGCCCGCGGCGAAGCGCTCGAGGAACGGCTCGCTGCCGGACACGTAGCGCGCCAGCTGGTTGTGCACGAACTCGTCGATCTGCTCCGGCCCGATATCGCTGCGCCGTCCGTTGAAGCGCAGGATGTCGGCGAGGCCGCTGCCGGTGCGGATCAGGCTCGGCGGCAGGTCGAGGATGTCGCCGAACTGCCGGTTCCAGCAGATCAGCTGCAGGTCCTTGTCGAACACCGCGATGCCCTGGCGCACGTGATCGAGCGCGGTCTGCAGGATTTCGCGGTTGTACTGGATGGCGGCGTTGGCGTCGTCGAGCAGCTTGAGCGCGGCCTTGGTCGACACCGTGCGCTTGCGCAGCAGCAGCGACAGCACCAGCCGCGAGGAGGCGGCGCCGATGGCGGAGGCGAGGATGTGCTCGGCGTGCCGCACCAGGCGGAAGTCGGCCTCGTCCTTGGGCTCGGCGCTGATGCGTTCGCTGGCGGCGAAGCTCTCGAGCGCGGTGCGGGTGCGCTCCTCGCCGAGATAGCGCGCCACCGTCTGCGACAGCTCCTCCACCGTCACCGACGAGCGCCACAGCCGGAAGCTCGGCGCCATCGGCGCCAGCTCGCTCGGCACGAACAGATTGGCCTGCAGCCGCTCGATCGGGGTCGGCTCGCGGCGCAGCGAGACGCCGATGTAGCAGATCAGGTTGATGGTCAGGCTCCACAGCACGCCGTGCACCAGCGGCGGTAGATCGAGCCACAGCAGATGCTGCGGGCGCAGGATGGTGAGCGCCCACGGCCCCTCGGTGATGATGCGCTGGCCGATGACGCCGATGTCGGACAGCGTCGGCAAAAGCAGCGTATAGCCCCACACCAGGATGCCGGCGCTCATGCCGGCGATGGCGCCGGCGGCGGTGGCGCGCCGCCAGATCAGGCCGCCGAAGAAGGCGGGCGCGAGCTGCGCGATCGCGGCGAACGACAACAGGCCGATGGAGGCGAGCTGCGCTTCGCCGGCCGAGCGGTAATAGAGATAGGCGAGCAGCAACAGCCCGAAGATCGCGACGCGCCGCACCTTGAGCAGCAGCGAGCCGATATTGTCGCGGCCGGAGATCAGCGCCACGCGGCGCTGCAGCACCAGCGGCATGACGATGTCGTTCGATACCATGATCGACAGCGCCACCGATTCGACGATCACCATGGCGGTCGCCGCCGACAGGCCGCCGACGAAGGCGGCGATGGTGAAGATGCTGGAGCCGGCCTGCAGCGGCAGCGCCAGCACGAACATGTCGCTGTCGACCTCGCCCGGCGCGAAGGTCGAAAGGCCGGCGATGGCGATCGGGATGACGAACAGGTTGATGAGTACGAGGTAGAGCGGGAACAGCCAGCGCGCGCGCTTGATCTCGGCCTCGTTGTTGTTCTCGACCACCGCGACGTGGAACTGGCGCGGCAGCAGGATGATGGCGACGAACGACAGCAGCGTGGTGGCGGCGAGCGTGTCGAAGGCCGGCTCGCGCGAGAAGGTCGCGACCGCGGACGGGTTGGCGAGCGCCGCCTCGAGCAGCGCGCCCGGCCCGCCGGAGATCCAGAAGGTCACGAACGTGCCGACCGCCAGGAAGGCGAACAGCTTGACCATCGACTCGGTCGCGATCGCCAGCATCAGGCCGTCCTGGTGCTCGGTGGCGTCGATGTGGCGGGTGCCGAACAGCACGGCGAAGGTCGCCATCGACAGCGCCACGAACAGCGCGATGTCGCCGAGCACCGGGCTGACCACGCTGTGGCCGGGCGACACGTGCGAGATGATGGTCTCGAGCGAGGCCGACACCGCCTTCAGTTGCAGCGCGATGTAGGGAACGGTGCCGACGATGGCGATCAGCGCCACCGTCGCCGCCACCGCCTGGCCCTTGCCGTAGCGCGCGGCGATGAAGTCGGCGATCGAGGTGATGTTCTGCGCCTTGGCCAGCCGCACGATGCGGGCGAGGAGCGGCGCGAACAGCCCGATCATCAGCACCGGGCCGATATAGATGGTGAGAAACTCGTAGCCGGTGCGCGAGGCCGAGCCGACCGAGCCGAAGAAGGTCCAGGAGGTGCAGTAGATGGCGAGCGACAGCGGATAGATCAGCAGCCGCTTGCGTGCGTCACGGCTGGCACGCCTGGCACGGTCGCCATAGCTCGCCACCAGGAACAAGAGCCCGATATAGGCGAGCGCCGCCGCGATCACGACCCAGCCTTGCAGCATGCGCACTCCGAAGCCACGCGGGATGATGACGATAGCCCCCGAATTTACGACTTTCGGAGGGGGCAGGTCCATCGCCGGCCGCGATTTGACGCAGCCGGCTGCGCGCGGCATTGAAAGCGCCCGAAAGCCGACAAACTTGCCCGCAGCGCCTTCCTCCGACCGCGTCGTTTTCGTCCGCCGCCTGGCGGAAACCCTGGCGATTGCCGCCGTGGGCGGGGTTGCGCTCGGCCTCACCGGGTTTCCGGCCGGCTACCTGTCCGGCGCCATCATCACCGTCTCGATCGCCGCCGTTGCCGGCCGGCCGCTGCTGATGCCGCAGGCGCTGACCCGCTGCATTTTCGTGCTGGTCGGCATTTCGCTCGGCGCCGTGGTGACGCCGGAGACGCTGCACGGCATGGCCAGCTATCCGCTGAGCATCGCCGTGCTGATCGCGGCCATGGCCGTCATCAGCGTCGTCTGCACCGCCTATCTGATGCTGGTGCACCGCTGGGACCTGGTGTCGGCCTATCTCGCCTCCTCGCCCGGCGGGCTGTCGCAGGTGCTGGTGGTCGCCGCCGAGCTCGGCGCCGAATTGCGCTCGATCGCCATCGTGCAAAGCATGCGCGTCGTCATCATCGCCATCGGGCTGCCGGCCGGCCTGTCGCTGCTCGGCGCCGCGGGCAGCGCGGTCCGCCGCGGCAACGGGCCGTTAAGCGTCGCGCTGGCGACCGAACTGGCGATCCTGATCGCGGCCTCGGCGCTCGGCGCGGTGGCGGCATTCCGCGTGCGCTTCCCCGGCGGGCTCTTGTTCGGCGCCATGTTTGCCTCCGGCGCGCTGCACGGCAGCGGCCTGATCGCGGCGGTGATGCCGCCCTGGGTTGCCAACACCGCGATGGTCGCGCTCGGCGCGGTGGTCGGCGCCCGCTTCACCAATACGCCGCTGCGGCTGCTCGCCGATTTTCTCGGCGCCGCGCTCGGCTCGTTCGCCATCTCGGTGGTGATCGCGGCGGCCTTCGCGCTGGCGCTGATCCAGGTGTTCCCGCTGCCGGTGCCGGAGGTGCTGATCGCGTTTGCGCCCGGCTCGGTCGACGCCATGATGCTGCTGGCGCTGGCGCTGCATCTCGACCCGGTCTATGTCGGCGCCCACCACGTCGTGCGCATCGTCGCGGTGTCGCTGAGCATGCCGATGATCGCGCGGCGCGTCGCGCAGCGCGCGCCCGATGAAAGCAAGACGCCGAAGGAGCCGCCGACGTTCCAGGATTGACGCGCAGCGTCATGGCCGGGCTTGTCCCGGCCATCCACGCCTTACGTCATGACGCAAAGACGCGGATGCCCGGCACAAGGCCGGGCATGACGGTTGATAGGCTGACGTAATCTTATTCCGCGGCCTGGCGGCGCTCGCGCGTCGGCAGGCCGAGGCGGTCCCACACGTCCGACAAGGCCTCGGCCAGGCGGTCGATCAGCGCGTCGTCGTGATAGGGCGACGGCGTGATGCGCAGCCGCTCCATGCCGCGCGGCACGGTCGGATAGTTGATCGGCTGGATGTAGATGCCGTGCTCGGCGAGCAGCAGGTCGGACGCCTGCTTGCACTTCTCGGCGTCGCCGATCAGTACCGGCACGATGTGGGTGTCGCTCGGCATGACAGGCAGCCCCGCGGCATTGAGCACGGCCTTGACGCGCGCGGCGCGGTCCTGGTGGCGCTCGCGCTCCCAGCTCGACGTCTTGAGGTGGCGGATGGCCGCGGTCGCCGCGGCGCAGATCGCCGGCGGCAGCGCGGTGGTGAAGATGAAGCCCGGCGCGTAGGAGCGCACGGCGTCGACGATGGTCTCGCTCGCCGCGATATAGCCGCCGAGGCAGCCGAACGCTTTCGCCAAAGTGCCCTCGACCACGTCGACGCGCGCCAGCGCATTGTCGCGGTCGCAGATGCCGCCGCCGCGCGGCCCGTACATGCCGACCGCGTGTACCTCGTCGACATAGGTCATGGCGTTGTACTTGGCGGCGAGATCGCAGATGGCGTGCACCGGCGCGACGTCGCCGTCCATGGAATAGAGGCTCTCGAAGGCGATCAGCTTCGGCCGCTCGGGGGCGGCGGCCTTCAGCAGCTCTTCGAGATGGCCGGTGTCGTTGTGCCGCCAGATGTTGCGCTCGCAGCCGGACTGGCGAATGCCCTCGATCATGGAGTTGTGGTTGAGCGCGTCCGACAGGATGAGGCAGTCCGGCAGCAGCCTGGCGATGGTCGGGATGCCGGTCTGGTTGGAGACGTAGCCCGAGGTGAAGACCAGCGCCGCCGGCTTCTTGTGCAGGTCGGCGAGTTCGCGCTCGAGCTCGACCAGCGGATGATTGGTGCCGGCGATGTTGCGCGTGCCGCCAGCGCCGGTGCCGAGGCGCGCGGCGACATCGACCATGGCGCCGATCACCTTCGGATGCTGGCCCATGCCGAGATAATCGTTCGAGCACCAGATCACGACGTCCTTCGGCCCGTCCGGCGAATGCCAGATGGCGTGCGGAAAACGCCCGGCGATGCGTTCGAGATCGGCGAACACGCGGTAGCGCCGCTCGGTATGCAGCCGGTCGAGCGCGTCGGCGAAATAGCCGCGGTAGTTTACGGGGGTGTTAGGCCGATCGATCATACGGAAACGGTCCCGACAAGGGAGTTGGAACGCCAGTTGGAATGGCATAGTTCTAGAAGCGTTCCAGGGTGCTTGTCGAGGCCGTCCAACCGGCAATTTCGTCGCGCTCCGTGATGGGGGTCAAACGCGGCGCCGGCCGCGCGCCCGTAGCGGTGAATTTTCCGTTCCGGCGGGCGCGATTTTGGCTGCAGCGGCATGGACGGCAATCTCATTCCCTGTCCTTTCGCGGGATAGAAAAAGGCGATCGTTGGCGCGGCACCTTCTGCTCCTTCATCCTGCCGCGCGGGGAGAAGGTCGGGATGAGGGGGCGCCATAGCTGCCTGAGCGTTGACCATTGTCTGGACCGCTGGCGCTTAATCTGCAGCGCTCAGAATCGCGGGAACGCCCCCTCACCCGGATTGCTTCGCTTGCGCTCGCAATCGCGACCTCTCCCCGCACGCGGGGAGAGGTGAAAATAGATTCTCCTTCTCGCGATGCGATTCGCATCCGAGTTCTGCAACGGCACGGCACGAAACGGGCCTCCACAAAGAAGGAGGCGGAGCGCCGGAAGGCGCGTCGTCAACGGCCGCGCCACACTCTCGGA
>DASRGB010000071.1:0-32406 GCA_035651255.1 Pseudolabrys sp. | reverse complement strand
TTGGGACTGGCGGACTTGCGGAAAAAATCCTCCGAAGCGCGTAAGAGCGCGACGGAGGTCGACGAAGCCTCGACGTCGCGAGGTGTCGAGGCCCGTGGGTCCGATCGGACCCACAGGCGTCCCGCGCGCCCTCGGTACTTTCAAGGGCGATGCGGATGGGTTGGGACGACGGCCTCCCCGGGGCCGCACAAAGAATACGGGCGATGACGCATGTCTGCTTCCACCCTCCCCTGGAGGGGGAGGGTGAAGCGCCGCTCCTCACCACGAGGCTCGACCCTCCCTGAAAGGAGAAGGTGAAGCAAACTCACACGTGCTGACCGCCGTTGATGTGGATCTCGGCGCCGTTCACGTAGGAGCTCGTGTCCGTGCACAGCACATAGATGATCTTGGCCACCTCGTCGGGCGTGCCGAGGCGGTGCAGCGGGATCTGCTCGACGATCTTCTCGGTGCCCGGCGACAGGATGGCGGTGTCGATCTCGCCGGGCGCAATGGCGTTGACGCGGATGCCGAGCCTGCCGAAGTCGCTCGCCATCTCGCGCGTCAGCGCGGCAAGCGCGGCCTTCGACGTTGCATAGGCGGCGCCGGCAAACGGATGGACGCGCGAGCCCGCGATCGAAGTGACATTCACCACCGAGCCCTTGACCGCCTTCAGCTCCTCGACCAGCCCGCGCGCCAGCATGATCGGGGCGAAGAAATTGACGCGGAACACCTGCCGCCAGACCTCGATCGAGGTGTCGAGCGCGCCGAGCCGCTTGCCGCCTTCGGCCTTGGGCGAGATCGCCGCGTTGTTGACCAGCGCGTGCAGCTCGTGGCCCTCGATGCGCCGCCTGATCTCCTCGATCGCGGCTATCGTGTTCTTCTCGTCGGCGAGATCGACCTGGATGTGGTCCTCCGGTCCCGCCTCCCAGGGACAGTTTTCCGGGAACGGATGGCGCGAGCAGGTGATCACGCGCCAGCCCGCGGCCGAAAACCGCTTGACGGTGGCGTGGCCGATGCCGCGGCTGGCTCCGGTCAGGAGCAGGGTACGGCGCGGCTGGTTGGGTTGGCTGCTCGGCATGGCGGTCCTGTCACTTACACTCATCTCTGGAGTCCCGCCTGTGCGGGAACGAGCGGAGCATTGTCACGGATAGAGCCTCGTCTTGCTCCAGGCGGCACCTGCGCGCCTGAACACGACGCGGTCGTGCAGGCGGAACGGCCGCTCCTGCCAGAATTCCATTTCCTTCGGCACGATGCGGTAGCCCGACCAATGCGGCGGCCGCGGCACCTCGCCGATGGCGTATTTCGCCGCATAGATCGCGATCGCCTTCTCGAAGGCGAGGCGGCTTTCCAGCGGCGAGGATTGCTTGCTCGCCCAGGCGCCGATCTGCGCCTGCTTGGGGCGGGTGGCGAAATAGGCGTCCGCCTCCTGCGCGGTGACCCGTTCGACCGGGCCGCGCACCCGCACCTGCCGGTTCGAGCTTTTCCAATGGAACACCAGCGCCGCCACCGGGCGGCTGTCGAGCTCGCGGCCCTTCTGGCTTTCCATGTTGGTGTAGAACACGAAACCGCGCTCATCGGCGCCCTTGAGCAGCACCATCCGCGCGTTCGGCGCGCCGTCGGCGTCGACCGTGGCCAGCGTCATGGCGGTCGGATCGCGCGGTTCCGCCGCGGTCGCGTCCTTCAGCCAGGCCGCAAAAAGCCGCAAGGGATCGTCGGCGGCGGTGAAATCACCACTCGTTAACCAGCTTGGGTGTTCAATTGGCGCCGTATCGGACATATTCGGAGCGCGTCTCGTGGCCGGTGCAGTGGGGTCGGGTCGCCGCCTTTATAGTAGATGTGGACGTGCGCGCCTATGGCGCGGCCTGCCCGCGGCGGCGGGGCTTTTGCTGGCGCTCGGCACCGGCGGCTGCAGCCTCTCCTACCAGCTCGATTCCTTCCTCGGCGGCGACAAGCCCGAAACCACCGGCTCGATCGCGTCCTCCGAAGCCAAGCCGGCGGCCGATCTGCCGCCGGACAACGACCTCGCTTATGCCCGCATCGCCGCGAGCGAGGTCCTCAGGCGCAACGAGCAGAACGCGAGCCTGCCCTGGGAAAATCCCCGGAGCGGCGCGCGCGGCACCGTCACCCCGATCGCCTCGGCCTATGTCCAGGACGGCCGCACCTGCCGCAATTTCCTGGCGAGCTACGTCAAGGGCAAATCCGAATCCTGGCTCGAAGGCGCCGCCTGCAAAGAGGCCAAAGGCGGCTGGGAAATCCGCAGTCTCAAGCCCGCCAAGCGCTCGTAGGCTTCCTGCCGGTCAGGCGATTTGCATCCGGGCGCCCGGAACCCCACATTGTGAGGGGACGAGTCGCCGGTTCTTCCGGCTGCCAAATTCCACGGAGAGTTTTCTGAATGCGCGACCCCTACCAGGTCCTGGGGGTATCGAAGACTGCGAGCGAGGCGGAGATCAAATCCGCCTTCCGCAAGCTCGCCAAGAAGCTGCACCCCGACGCCAACAAGCACGATCCTAAGGCGGCCTCGCGGTTTGCCGAGCTCAACGCCGCCTACGAAATCGTCGGCGACGACAAGAAGCGCAAGGCTTTCGATAATGGCGAGATCGACGCCGAGGGCAAGCCGCGCTTCCAAGGCTTCCAGGGGTTCGAGGGCTTCGGCGCCCAGCCGGGGGCCGGCGGCTTTCGCCGCGGACCGGGCGGGGCGCATTTCGAGAGCTTCAGCTTCGGCCCCGACGGCTTCCAGCGCCGGGGCGGGGGCGGGGGCCGCGGCGCCGGCGGCTTTGAGGACATTCTGCGCAACATGTTCGGCGGCGCCCGCGGCGCCCCGTTCGAGCCGGAGGATTTCGCGCAGCCGGCGACGGGACAGGACCTGCACGCCTCCCTCACCATCAGCCTGCCCGACGCCGCCAAGGGCACCAAGGCGCGGGTGCACCTGCCGACCGGCAAGGATGTTGACGTCAAGATTCCGGCCGGCATGCAGAGCGGCCAGACCATCCGTCTCAAAGGCCAGGGCTGGCCGAGCGCCTCCGGCCGCCCGGGCGACGCCCTCATCACCGTCAACGTCGCGCCGCATCCGCTGTTCACGCCGGACGGCCCCGATCTGCGGCTCGACCTGCCGATCACGCTCTACGAGGCGGCGCTCGGCGCCAAGGTGCGCGTGCCGACGCTCGACGGCGCGGTCGAACTCGCCATTCCGGCCGGCACCAATTCGGGCCGCACCTTCCGCCTCAAGGGCAAGGGGCTCAAGACCAAGGCCGCCACCGGCGACCTGCTGGCGACGGTCCGCATCATGCTTCCCGACCGCGCCGACGATCAGTTCAAGGAACTGATGAAGAGCTGGCGCGACAAGAAGCCTTACGACCCGCGCAGCGACATGGAGTAAATTGTCCGTTCATTCCCGCGTAAGCGGGAATCCAGAATCGACTAGCACTGAGCGAGCAGGACCTGGGTCCCCGCTTTCGCGGGGACGAACGGAAAATAGTTACGACTTGCGCGCGCCGCTCTTGTCGATCTGCTCGTAGACCGTCTTGCTGACCTTCTCGAGCTTGTCGCGATCGCTCGGCCCGCTCACCACGTAGGCGATCTTGTTGTCGACCCAGTAGAAGGCCGCCGAGTGATCGTCGCTCTTGTAGCGCAGCGCGCTTTCCGGCGCCGTCGCCTTGGCGCAATAGACGGTGAAGCGCTCGCCCGAGGCGTTCTCATACATGTAGAACGCCGCCGCTTCCCCGGTCGGTCCCGGCAGCAGCCGGCCGCCGACGAGCTTAAGGCCGATCGATTCCAGATCCGGCACCTGCAGCGCGGCGCCGAACCGCTTCGACAGCCATTGCGTCATGTGGGCGCGCTCGCTGCCCGGCACCTCGACCGGGTGGCGCACCTCGACAACGTAGAGCTTGTAGGCGTCGAGCGCGTCGGCGGTGATGGCGGCAAAGCCGTTCGGTGCCGCGGCCGAGGCGCCGCGGGCGAACCAGCCGACGCCGCCGCCGGCCACAAAGGCCACAATTGCCGCAGCGGCAGCCATCGCCGCCCACGACCGCCGGCCGGCGCTGCCGCGGCGCATGATCTCGTCGAGCTTGAGGCGCGCCGGCACCGGCTCGCCCGCGACCGCGCCGTAGCGCGCGCGGATGGCCTCGGCCTGCGCCCGCCAGGCCGCCACCGTCGCCGCTTCGCCGGGATGCGTGGCGAGCCAGCTGGCGACGGCCTCCTTGCGGTCGGCCGGCAATTCGCCGTCCACGAAGGCGTGCAATTCGTCTTCGGTCACGGAGTTAAAGTCGGTCATGGTCCTTATCCTTCATTTCACGCGGCGCAGCGCCGGGCGCCCGCCGTCGAGATAGGTTTTGATCTGAACGCGCGCACGCGCCAGACGCGACATTACGGTGCCGATCGGAACGCCCTGCACTTCGGCGACCTCGCGGTAGCTCAAGCCCTCCAGCACGACCAGCAGCAAGGCCGTGCGCTGTTCCTCCACCAGCATGGCCAGCGCGCGCTCGATGTCGCGGCTGCCCGCTTCCGGCCCAGCAAGGTCCGGTGCGTCGTTGTCTTCGATCGGCGACAGCGCCGGCCGGCGCGCCAGCGAGCGCAACCGGTTGCGGTTGAGATTGGTCAGGATGGTGTAGAGCCAGCTCCTGATCTCGTCGCCCTGGAAGAGGTGTTCCGAACGCAGCGCCCGCACCAGCGTGTCCTGCACCAGGTCGTCGGCGATATCGGCGTCCCGCGTCAGCGCGCGCGCGTAGCGCCGCAAAGCGGGGATGGCCGCTTCGACCTTCTGCCGGAACGTCGCCACGTTCGTTAGCCTCCACTCTCCTTCAAAAAACCCCGCCAATCCCGCTCATATTCCCCAAACCGAATGGAATTAACAGTGCCGATTGCCGGATCGGGCCGTTTGCTTGCTGGCCCGTGGGCCCTATGCCATAGGGAGGCTTCCGGTGCCCAAAGGGTGAGCGGAGAGGTTAATGCCCGATAGTGCTGGCCTGATGCGCGGCAAACGCGGCCTGATCATGGGCGTCGCCAACAACCGTTCGATCGCATGGGGCATCGCCCGCGCGTGCCGCGAGCAGGGCGCCGAGCTCGCTTTCACCTATCAGGGCGAGGCGCTCAAGAAGCGGGTCGAACCTCTTGCCCAAGAAGTGGGCGGCCTGGTCGCCGGCCACTGCGACGTCACCGACCCGGGCTCGATCGACGCGGTGTTCGCCGCCGTGCAGAAGGCCTGGGGCTCGCTCGATTTCCTGCTGCACGCCATCGCCTTCTCCGACAAGGACCAGCTCGACGGCCGCTATGTCGACACCACGGCGGACAATTTCACCAAGACCATGCTGATCTCCTGCTACTCGTTCACCGCGGTGGCGCAGCGCGCGGAGAAACTGATGACCAACGGCGGCTCGATGCTGACGCTGACCTATTACGGCGCCGAGAAGTGGATGCCGCACTACAACGTCATGGGGCTCGCCAAGGCGGCGCTGGAATGTTCGGTGCGCTATATGGCGGCCGATCTCGGCGTCAAGAACATCCGCGTCAACGCCGTCTCCTCCGGGCCGATCAAGACGCTCGCCGCCTCCGGCATCGGCGACTTCCGCTACATCCTGCGCTGGAACGAATACAACACGCCGCTGCGCCGCAACGTCACGCTCGATGATGTCGGCAAGACCGGCGTCTATTTCCTGTCCGACATGTCGAGCGGGGTGACCGGCGAGGTGCACCATGTCGACGCCGGCTACCACATCGTCGGCATGAAGCACCCCGACGCGCCCGACATCACGGTCGGGAAGGACGAGTAGGCCGGTTTGTGGTCAGGCCGTTCGGATTTCCGATCTCCAAGCGGTCGGACAATTCCCGGTGGATGCGGTAAAGTTCGCCCAGCACATTGCCGATCAACTGCTGACGGCTTTCCAGGTCGTGAATGAGCGCCAGGCATCGGAGCCGGCCCGCATCCGCGGCTGCCGATTGCTCGCTCATGGCCCGCACGATCGATCGGATCGGGCGGATGCCAAGCCCGGCATAGCCCGCTTTGACAATGAGCGCGATGCGCTCGCAGTCGAACCAGCTGTAGACCCGATCCTTGCCGGCACGCTGGCGGCCGATCAGTCCCAAGCACTCATAAAACCGCAGCTTTAGAGTCGATACTTTGAACATTCTGGCGACCGTGCGAATCGTCAGGATATATTCGCTTTCGCGTCGACGCGCCTCGTTCTCGTCGGCATAAATATTCGCGCTGACTTCGGCGCTGTTGCCAATCCGGTTCACCATCGATCTGCCTCTGCTCGGCCCGATAAACGACGGCGTCGCCGTCCAAAGGCCGGTGCTACAGCGCAGGCGCAGGAAGCGGAAGCAATTTACTGTTAAACGGATGTGTTTTGGCTGCCAAATGCTCGACGCAGCAATCACTTAGATCGTCGCGCGAGCGACGCGGCCAAGATCCGTCGTGATCCTGTCGGCCAGTGCCGCCACCGGAATGAGTCGGTCCAGTTCACCGCGCAGATTGAGTTTCCACGCCGGATTGATTGCCGCGAGTCTATTAAGCGCGGGCGCGGCGCGACCCGGCTCCCCTGAAGCCGATGCGGCAAGGGCCCGTGCAATCAGTCCAAGCGCGTAATTGTCGCCAACGATCTGGTTGGCATGATGCACCGTGTTGGCAAGATCGCCCAGCAGATAGCTGCCAAGGAACAGATAAAAGTGATGCCATGAGGGGCGCACTGTGCCGAATTCGGCTGCGCGCGTGAGCATGGCCATACCACGCTCAATCTCGCCGATCATCACAAGCCGTCCGCCATAATCGCTGATGATCGTCATGTCGTAAGGATTGAGCGCGCGCGCCTTGTCTCCGGCGGCAAAGGCGCCTGGAATTTCGCCGCGTGTGAACAGCACGCCAAACAGGATTTGATAGGCGCGAGAGCTTTCCGGCCTCAGCTCAACGGATCGTCGCGCCATCTCCAGTGCGCGGTCGAGAATGGTCCTGTCGCTCGGCCGGCCGGAATAGCCATATTGATATTCACGAAAGTAAATCGCTGCGAGATAGGCAAAGCCGATGGCAAAACTGGGGTCGGCCGCGGTCAGGCGCTCAAGACTGGCGCGGGCGTGCAAATGCTGCGCCGGCTCGAACGACCGGAACGATTCCGAACTCTCGACGATGCACCGATAGCGCGGATCGCCGACGTTGCTTGCCAGATGCCGGACGCGTTCATGCGCGCGGATGACACCGAATGGCTGCAGCAGGATTGCGGCAAGCTCCGTGATAATTTTGTTCTCGGCCGCCGCGCTGCCGCCGTGCGTCATCGGCCTTTCGAAAGCACGCGACCAGATGATGTTTTTGTCGGCACTATCGGTCAGCCGGAACCGTACGGTAGTGACACGGTCGTCGCTGGTTTCAATTGAGCCGCCGAGTTCGTAGTCGTGAGACGGCGATTCCGGGCTGTGGCCCGCAGCAGTCACGATATTGATCGTGTCGAAACGCGCGAAGGCATCGCATAGTTTGTCGTACAGAACGTCGATGGACAGAGCCGGCGCGTTGTTTGTCTGGAGAATTTCCAATGGACGCAGCAGTAGAGTCGGCATGCCGTTGCCCAGGCGAAATTCCGACGTGTCCACCCGTTGCATGGCGTTGCGATAAGAAAAAGTGGGCACATAGGTGCCTCGCGCAAGGCCGATGATCACTGGGGCGTCGGCGCCGGGTCCCGCGTAATATCGCTCCAGGGCGCGGCGCAGCCGCGTTGCCTCGACGCGGACGATCGGATCAAGCTGGGGATCGAATTTTGGGTCGCGGCGGAGTACTTCGACGCCGATTGTATAGCCCTTGATGCGCTCGCCCTTGCCGTGCAGGACGGCCTCGACCACAAAGCTCAAGAACGCGGCGAGCTGAGGCGACGAGCGAAAAACATCGCTCGTTACAATGCGTTCCAGCGCTGCGCGCACCTGATCGGGCGCTGGTACGGTCGGCAATGCATCGTGTTCCGACATCATACATCTGCGGGCGCTGCGGCAACCAAAACGCCGCGCGGCGAAAACGCCGAGGCCAGTCGTGTCCGCATTCCTAGGTCGGCGGCCACTCTAACCGAAGACTCGCCGGGCCGCGATAACGTATCTAGACTGCCGGGCGCCGTCTGCCGGGAAGCGGCCAGGCCCTTGCGCCATTTGCGATCGTCGCGGAGCGATGTATGGCTGTGGCGGGTTGCACGCGAGTTTGAATGCCTTCGCCCCTCATCTATTACATCCGCCACGGCGAGACCGACTGGAACGTCGAGGGCCGCCTGCAGGGTCACCAGGATATTCCGCTCAATGCGCGCGGCCGCGAGCAGGCGGCGCATTGCGGCGCGGTGCTGCGCGACCTGTTCGTGCAAAAGGGTATCGACCCCAAGACGCTCGATTATGTGTCGAGCCCGCTCGGCCGCGCCCGCCAGACCATGGAATTGGCGCGGACCGCGCTCGGCCTGCCGGCGGACGGCTACGCCATCGAACCGCGGCTGACCGAAATCTCCTTCGGCCAATGGGAGGGCTTCACCATCGCGCAGTTGCGCAATCGCGATCCGCAGCGCATCGCCCAGCGCGAGCACGACAAATGGCATTTCATCGCGCCCGGCGGCGAAAGCTACAAAGCGGTGTCGCAGCGCATGCGGGCCTGGTACGACGGCCTTGACCGCAACACCGTGGTCACGGCGCATGGCGGCACCGCGCGCGGGCTGATGGCCTCGCTCGGCATCGCCAAGCCGGCCGCCGCCCCGCTCATCGATATCGCGCAGGGCGTCGTCTACGTGTTCGAGGGCGAGCGGCTGACAAGGTATGCGTGACGGCTCGTCATTCCGGGGCGCTCGCAAGGCGAGCGAACCCGGAATCCAGATAAGGATGCTGCATTTGCGTCTGGATTCCGGGTTCGCGGCTTAATGGCCGCGCCCCGGAATGACACGTCGATGCAATTTGACCGCCGCACAGGCGCGCGGTACGGAACTGCCATGTCGTTCAACACCTTCGGCCATCTGTTCCGTTTCACCAGCTTCGGCGAAAGCCACGGGGCGGCGATCGGCTGCGTGGTCGACGGCTGCCCGCCGCGCATTCCGCTGGCCGTCGAGGACATCCAGGTCTACCTCGACAAGCGCCGGCCCGGGCAATCGCGCTTCACCACCCAGCGCCAGGAGCCGGACGCGGTGAAGATCATGTCCGGCGTCTTCACCGGCGACGACGGCAGGCAGGTCACCACCGGTACGCCGATCATGCTGATGATCGAGAACGTCGATCAGCGCTCCAAGGATTACTCCGACATCAAGGACAAATACCGGCCCGGCCATGCCGGCTACACCTACGACGTCAAATACGGCATCCACGACTATCGCGGCGGCGGCAGGGCCTCGGCGCGCGAGACCGCGGCGCGCGTCGCCGCCGGCGCGGTGGCGCGCAAGATCGTGCCGGGCATGACCGTGCGCGGCGCGCTCATCCAGATGGGGCCGCACAAGATCGACCGCTCGCGCTGGGACTGGAACGAGGTCGGCAACAACCCGTTCTTCTGCCCCGACGCCAAGCAGGCGAAGTTCTTCGAGGGCTACCTCGACGACGTGCGCAAGCAGGGCTCGTCCTGCGGCGCGGTGATCGAAGTGGTGGCGGAGGGCGTGCCGGCCGGTCTCGGCGCGCCGGTCTATGCCAAGCTCGACGGCGATCTCGCCGCGGCGCTGATGGGCATCAATGCGGTCAAGGGCGTCGAGATCGGCGACGGCTTTGCCACAGCCGCGATGAGCGGCATCGACAATGCCGACGAGATGCGCATGGGCAATGACGGCCGCCCGGTGTTCCTGTCCAACCACGCCGGCGGCGTCCTTGGCGGCATCTCGACCGGCCAGCAGATCGTCGCGCGCTTTGCCGTCAAGCCGACCTCCTCGATCCTGACGCCGCGCCAGACGGTGGACAAATACGGCAACGATACCGAGATCGTCACCAAGGGCCGCCACGACCCTTGCGTCGGCATCCGCGCCGTGCCGATCGGCGAGGCCATGGTGGCATGCGTGCTGGCGGATCACTATCTGATGCATCGCGCACAGGTGGGCGAGGGCACGGCCTGGCCGTTCAAGCCCCGCGCCTGATGCCGGGGGTGTTCCGTGTCGGATAGTCACAGCCGCGTCGAAGCCGCGATCAAGGCCTTCGCCAGAGGCGAGCTCATCTGCGTCACCGACGACGACGACCGCGAGAACGAGGGCGACCTCTTTATCGCCGCCTCGCTGTGCACGCCGGAAAAGATGGCGTTCATGATCCGCTACACCTCGGGCATCGTCTGCGCCCCGCTCGCCGCCGAGCAGGCGCGCAAGCTGCACCTCGACCCGATGGTGGCGGAAAACGAGGCGCCGCTCGGCACCGCCTTCACCGTCTCGGTCGACGTCAAGCACGGGCTCACCACCGGCATTTCCGCGGAAGAGCGCTGCAACACGGTGCGGGCGCTGGCCAACGACAATTCCGGCGCCAACGATTTCGTGCGCCCCGGCCACGTGTTTCCGCTGGTGGCGCGGCAGGGCGGCGTGCTGATGCGCTCGGGCCATACGGAGGCCTGCGTCGATCTCTGCCGGCTCGCCGGGCTGGCGCCGGTCGGCGTGCTGGCCGAGCTGATGAACGACAAGGGCGCGGTGATGCGCGGCCCCGAGGTCGCAGCCTTCGCCAGGCAGCACAAGCTCGCGCAGGTCTCGATCGCCGAGCTCATCGCCTACCGGCAGGCGCGCGACAAGCTGGTCGAGCGCGTCGGCGATTTCCACGTCGAGTCCGAGATCGGCACGCTGAAAGGCTACGCCTACGTCACGCCGTTCGACCGCGTCCATCACATGGCCTTCGTCTATGGCGACATCGGCGACGGCAAGGGCGTGCCGGCGCGGCTGCACCGCGCCGACGTCATCGGCGACGTGTTCGGCGGCGCCAAGCCGATCCGCGCCGCGCTCAAGCGCTTCAAGGCGGCCGGCCGCGGCGTCATCGTCTTCCTGCGCGACGGCACCGCCGGCGTGCCGGTCGCCGAAATCCCGCACGAGGACGGCACCGAGACCGAAGCCGCGCGCTCGCGGCAGTGGCGCGAGATCGGGCTCGGCGCGCAGATCCTCAAGGACCTCGGCATTTCCTCGATCCGCCTGCTGTCCTCCAGCAAGCGCACCTATGTCGGCCTCGGCGGCTTCGGCATCGAGATTGTGGACACCGAGACGCTGGAAAATTAATTCAGTCATTCCGGGACGCGAGCCATAAGCGCGTTTACGCGCGTCTTCGACGCGCTATGGCGAGCGGGCCCGGAATCCATACTCCGCAGCGCCTAAGGTTATGGATTCCGGGTTCGCGGCCTTGCGGCCGCGCCCCGGAATGACGAGCCGCGGCCTTTTTTTCGCCCGCCGCGCGTGGCAGGATTCAGCTATGGGGCGATATAAAAACTGCATAAAGATCGCCGGTCTGTCCGCCGCGGCGCTGGTTGCCTTCGCCGCCTACGCGGCGCCGCAGTGGCGGCTCGCCGATACCAGCCCCGGCGCCATGCCGGTCGACGTCGAGCTGGTGCTGGCGGTCGATGTTTCCTACTCGATGGATCCCGACGAGCAGGCGCTGCAGCGCGAGGGTTACGTGCAGGCGCTGCGCTCGCGCGAATTCATGCAGGCGCTGCGCCAGGGCGCCAATGCCAAGATCGCCGTCACCTATATCGAGTGGGCCGGCCAGTTCGACCAGAAGATCATCATGCCGTGGCGGCTGATCGAGGGGCCGGAATCGGCGGACAGCGTCGCCGCCGAGCTTGCCGCGGCGCCCTACCGGCGCGCCTCGCGCACCTCGATCGCCGGCGGCTTGCGCTTCGCCAAGACGCTGTTCGACGCCAGCGGCTATCGCGGGCTGCGGCGCGTCATCGACGTGTCCGGCGACGGCGCCAACAATGCCGGCCCGCCGGTGGTCGAGGTGCGCGACGACGTGCTGGCCGCCGGCATCACCATCAACGGCCTGCCGATCATGCTCAAGCGGCCCAATCCCGGCACCATGGATATCGAGAATCTCGACATCTACTACGAGGACTGCGTCATCGGCGGTCCCGGCGCCTTCGTCATTCCGATCCGCGAGCGCGAAAAATTCATCGAGGCGACGCGCACCAAGCTGATCCTCGAGATTGCCGGGCGCGAGCCCGAGCCCCGCGTCGTGCCGGCCTCCGCCGACAAGCCGCGCATTTCCTGCACCATCGGCGAAAAGATGTGGCAGGAACGCTGGGGCGGCTTCGACTTCCACTAGTGCGACGTCATGCCCGGCGACCGCGGGGGCATCCAGTCACCGCAGCGCTCGGAGAGGTCCGCGCCGCTTACCTTGCGAACTTCGCCACGATCTCGACGTGGTTGGAATAGCGGAACTGGTCGACGGCGGTGACGCGCGCCAGCCGGTAGCCGCCGGCGGAAAGGATCGCGGCGTCGCGCGCGAAAGTGTTGGCGTCGCACGACACGGCGACGACGACCGGCACGCCGCTTGTGGCGAGTTCGCGCGCCTGCGCCTCGGCGCCCTGACGCGGCGGATCGAACACCACGGCGTCGAACGCCTTGAGCTCGCCGGCGACATAGGGCCTCCGGAACAGGTCGCGCCGTGCCGCCTCGATCGGCTTGAGGCCGCTCGTGCCGGCGGCGGCCCGCTTGAGCGCCTCGACCGCGGCGGCGTCATTGTCGGCGGCGACAATGCGCGCCCGCTCGGCAAGCCGCAGCGCGAAAGGCCCGACGCCGCAGAACAGGTCGGCGATATTTTTGGCAGCGCCGACATGCGCGGTCACCAGCCGCGCCAGCGCCGCTTCGCCTTCGGCGGTCGCCTGCAGAAACGCGGCGGGCGGCAGCGGCACGTTGGCACGGCCCACCCTCAGCACCGGCTGCACACGTTGCACGACGAGCTCGCCATGCCGGGTGAGGCGGGCGAGCTTGTGCTCGCCGGCGACGGCGGCGAGCGCCGCGATCTCGGCCGCGCCCAGCGCGCCCGAGCCGCGCAGGTCGGCGTCGAGGCCGTTGTCGGCGGCGGTGAACTGGATGTCGAGCGGCTTGACGCTGTTGCCGAGCGCATCGGCGATCGCCCAGGCCGCCTTGACGGCGCCGGCAAGGCCGGGCGCCAGCACCGGGCAGGCGTCGATCGGCACGATGTGGTGGGCGCGCGGCGCGCTGAAGCCGACCTCCAGCACGTCGTGCGCGCCGCGCCGGGCATGCAGCACGCAGCGCCGGCGGCCCTCGCCATGGGCGTCGATCATCTGCTCGTCGACCGGCGCGACCAGGCCCGCCTGCGCCAGCGCCTCGACCACCAGATCGCGCTTCCAGCGATGGTATTCGGCGAGCGACCAGTGCTGCAGCGCGCAGCCGCCGCACTGGCCGAAATGCTTGCAGATCGGCGTTGCCCGCTCGTGGCTCGGCCTGTCGATATGGATGAGATGGCGGCGGTCGGGATGGCCGGCGACCGGCTCGACGGTCGCGACCTCGCCGGGCAGCGTGTAGGGCACGTAGACCGGGCCCGCCGGGGTGTCGGCGACGCCGTCGCCGCGATGGGCGAGGCGGTGAATCGTGAGTTTTTCAGCCACGCGCGGCGCCGATCAGGAATTCGGCGTTGCCGTCGCCGCCGGCGATCGGCGATGGCGTGACGCCAAGCACGCGCCAGCCGAGCGCGGCGATGAAGGCTTCGATGTCGTCGCACACCGCGCGGTGCACGGCCGCGTCGCGCACCACGCCCTTCCTGGCCGCGCCGGGGCCGGCCTCGAATTGCGGCTTGATCAGCGCCACCAGCTGCGCCCGCGGCGCCACCAGCGGGAGCGCCGCCGGCAGCACGAGCTTGAGCGAGATGAAGCTGACGTCGACGGCGGCGAGGTCCGGCCTCTCGTCGAGGCGCGCCGGAGAAAGGCCGCGGATGTCGGTTTGCTCGAGCGAGACGACGTCCGGCCGGGAGCGCAGCGACGGGTGCAGCTGGTCGCGGCCGACGTCGACGGCGTAGACGAGCCTTGCGCCGCGCGCCAGCAGCACCTGGGTGAAGCCGCCGGTCGAGGCGCCGACGTCGAGGCAGACGCGCCCGCGCGGCGCGACCTGGAAGTGATCGAGGCCGGCTGCAAGCTTCACGCCGCCGCGCGAGACGTAAGGATGGGCGGCGCCGGCAGCGAGCCGCGCGTCCGCCGGGATTTCCTCCGATGCCTTGCGCACGGCGACGTCGTTGGCCGTCACCAGGCCCGCTTCGATCGCGGCCTGCGCTTTGGCGCGGCTGTCGAACAGGCCGCGCGCGACAAGCAGGCGGTCGGCGCGCTGGCGAGGCGTGGTTATCGCGGAACCAGGTTTCATTCGAAGGTGTTATCGCAACGATCCGTCGCAGCGGTGCGGATCATCGTCGATGACTTCTTTGGGAGCAGGGCATGGCACGTAAATACTCCAGAGGCGCCCGGAAATATGTCAAACGCGCGATGCGCAAGCGCAAGAGGGGGACCTTGAGAAGCGGCCGCAGCGGCAGAAAGGTCAAGAGCAGGACGCAGGCGATCGCGATCGGGCTGTCGGAAGCGCGCGAGAAGGGCGCAAAAGTGCCGCGCAAGAAGCGGCTCTGACGCAGCGCCGAACCTAGGCGCGCTTGACGGTCGCCGCCGCGGCGTCCTTGCCCAGCGCCTCGAACACCTTGGCGACGATGCCGTGGGCGTCGAGCCCGGCCGTGGCGTACATGGCCGCCGGCGCGTCCTGATCGAGGAAGGCATCCGGCAGCACCATGCTGCGCACCTTGATGCCGCGATCGAGCAGGCCCTGTTCGGACAGCGTCTGCAGCACGAACGAGCCGAAGCCGCCGACGGCGCCTTCCTCGATGGTGATCAGCACCTCGTGCTCGCGCGCCAGCCGCAGCAGCAGGTCGGTATCGAGCGGCTTGGCAAAGCGGGCATCGGCGACCGTGGTCGACAGCCCGAGCGCGGCGAGCTCGTCGGCGGCCTTCAGGCATTCGCCGAGCCGCGCGCCGTAGGAGAAGATCGCCACCTTGTGGCCCTCGCGCAGCACCCGGCCCTTGCCGATCTCGAGCGGCACGCCCTCCTTGGGCATGGCCACGCCGAGCCCCTCGCCGCGCGGGTAGCGCACGGCCGAGGGCCGGTCATCGATGGCCACCTGGGTTGCCACCATGTGCACCAGCTCGGCCTCGTCGGCCGCCGCCATCAGCACAAAGCCGGGCAGGCAGCCGAGATAGGCGACGTCGAAGGAGCCGGCATGGGTCGGGCCGTCGGCGCCGACCAGCCCGGCGCGGTCGAGCGCGAAGCGCACCGGCAGCCGCTGGATGGCGACGTCGTGCACGACCTGGTCGTAGGCGCGTTGCAGGAAGGTCGAATAGATCGCGGCGAACGGCTTGAAGCCCTCCGTCGCCAGGCCGGCGGCGAAGGTCACGGCGTGCTGCTCGGCGATGCCGACGTCGAAGAAGCGCCGCGGGAATTCCTTCTCGAACAAGTCGAGCCCGGTGCCCGACGGCATCGCCGCGGTGATGGCGACGATCGTGTCGTCCTTGCGCGCCTCCGCGACCAGGCTCTGGGCGAAGACCTTGGTGTACTGCGGCGCCTTGGCGGTCGATTTGGCCTGGGCGCCGGTTGCGACGTCGAACTTGACCACGCCGTGATATTTGTCGGCGGAGATTTCCGCGGGCGCGTAGCCCTTGCCCTTCTGCGTCACCACGTGGACCAGGATCGGGCCGCTTTCGACGTCGCGCACGTTGCGCAGCACCGGCAGCAGATGGTCGAGATTGTGGCCGTCGATCGGGCCGACATAATAGAAGCCGAGCTCCTCGAACAGCGTGCCGCCGGTCCAGAAGCCGCGGGCGAATTCCTCGACCCGCTCGGCCTTGCGCTCGAAGAATTTCGGCAGGTGCTGGGCGAGCTGCTTGCCGATGTCGCGCAGCGTGCGGTAGGTGCGGCCGGAGATCAGCCGCGCCAGATAGGCCGACATGGCGCCGACCGGCGGCGCAATCGACATGTCGTTGTCGTTGAGGATGACGATCAGCCGCTCGTTGCGCGCGCCGGCATTGTTCATGGCCTCGTAGGCCATGCCGGCCGACATCGCGCCGTCGCCGATGACGGCGATCACGTGGTTCTTCTTGCCGGCGAGGTCGCGGGCGACCGCCATGCCGAGCCCGGCCGAGATCGAGGTCGAGGAGTGCGCCGCGCCGAACGGGTCGTATTCGCTCTCGGCGCGCTTGGTGAAGCCGGACAAGCCGCCGCCCTGGCGGATGGTGCGGATGCGGCTGCGCCGCCCGGTCAGAATCTTGTGCGGGTAGGCCTGATGGCCGACGTCCCAGATCAGCTTGTCCTGCGGCGTGTCGAAAACGTGATGCAGGGCGACCGTCAGCTCCACGACGCCCAGGCCGGCGCCGAGATGGCCGCCGGTCTTGGCCACGGCGTCGATCGTCTCCCAGCGCAGCTCGTCGGCGAGCTGCTTGAGCTGGTCGGGGGAGAAGTTCTTAAGATCGCTTGGAAAATTGACGCGATCGAGCAGCGGGGTTTTGGATGATTCGGACAAAAACCTACTCCGGGAATTGCTTTGGCGGCCCCAGCGCTGAGGGCTGACTTACACCAGTTCCATCATCTTAGGCAATTCGGGGCTGCGCGGCCGGTTCCGGTTTTGGCGCCAAAACCGACTTTACCTCCGCCGGCCGTGTCGCCCGGGTCACGAGGTCGAAAGGTCCGCAGCAAATCAAATAGTAATCATAAGCCGCTCCAGGGCGGTCGTTGGCGCGCAGGAACTGGAAATGGGCGTCGAAAAACCGCCAGCGGCGGCGATTGAAGGTCTCGGGCGTCCACAGGTCGCGGAAACTGACGGTAACCACCGACGGGTTGCGGCGCTCGGCACCGAGTTCGATGCCGTGGCCAATGATGGGATCGAACGGCCAGAAGTTCATGACATCGTGGCGCGACTGGTAATCGACCCAGGCGATGTCCGGCGCGACCGCCAGCCGCCGCAGCCGGTCGCGGAACCACTGCGCCTGCGGATGAAAGCCGATGATCGGCAGATTGGCGCCGACCGTCAGCAGCGCGACCCTGGGCCCGTGCCGGCCGAGCGCAGGGTCGCGCGCCAGCGCGCGGTCGAGCACGTCGACGGCAAGGAACGAGCCCGAGCTGTGGCCGACGATCACCACCTCGTCGGCGCCGCTCGCGCCGACCGCATCGACCAGGTAGCCGGCGAAGGTTTCCATGCGCTCCTCCCAGTCCGGCCGCCGGCCGTGGGCGAACTGGTCGGTGGAGACGCTGTCGTCGCAGAGATAGAGCAGGTAGGTGCGCTTCTCCGTCAGCCACAAGATCGAGGCGAAGCTGCCGATGGCCGCGACGCTGCCGACAAATCTGGCCGCCGCGGGCGGCGCGCCGAGGGCGATCAGGAGCTTCATGGCGAGCACGCCGGCGAGCACGCCGAGCACGATCCACAGCGTCATCACCACGAGCGTGTACAGCGTGAACAGGCCGAAGCGCCAATGCGCCTTGACGATGCGCGCCACCACGCCGGTGAGCACGGCGGCGACGTAGGCGCGATACATGTGCACGATCTTCCACCACACCGGCCGCGCGAAGTCCCGCCGGATGATGTCCTCCCAGCGCAGGAACATGTAGCGCGTCTCGACCTGCCAGCCGTCGCCGGCGGTGCTCACGTCCCATGTAGTGATGAAGCGTTGCGGATCGTTCTCGGCGGCCCCGACCTTGCCGGACAGCCCGTAGAGCTCGCAGGTGCGCCGGTGCTCGCGGCGGAACATCCGATAGTATTCGGCAAGGCCGCGCGGGTCGTAGCCCTGGACGTAGACGACGAGCCTGCGCCCGACCTTCACGCTCACTCCACGTCGAGCGGCTCGCTGCCGGCCGGCTTGCCGTCGGCATCGAGGGTGATCTTCTCCACGCGTGCTTCCGCCTGGCGCAGCAGTTCCTCGCAGCGCTTCTTGAGCGCCTCGCCGCGCTCGTAGAGTTCGACGGATTTTTCCAGCGGCACTTTGCCGGCCTCGAGATCCTTGACGATCGATTCGAGTTCCTCGATCGCCCGCTCGAAGGGCATCTTCTTCACGTCGGTATTGGTGGTGTCGGCCATGTCGGCATCCCGGCGAAGCGCTGTCTCGCATTGTAAGCCGTCATCGGCAGGCGAGATAGCCAGGTTTATCCACCGCCGCGATTGGCGCGCCGCCAGCGCCGCCCGGTGATGCCGAGCAGCAGGGCGCGCGGCAAAAAGCGCGGCAGCAGCGTCATGATGCGATTCGGCGTGCCTGGAACCACGACGCGGTGGCCGGCCATAAACAGCTCGTAACCTTCGCGCGCGACGCGCTCGGCGGAACGGGCAAAATACTCGGGGAAATAGTCGTCGGGCAGCCCGGCGACGCCGAAGAATTCGGTCTCGACCGGCCCCGGACAAAGCGCGCAGACGCGCACGCCGTCAGCCGCGAGTTCGCCGTGCAGGGCCTCGGTGAAGGACAGAACATAGGCCTTGGTGGCGTGATAGACCGCCATGCCGGGGCCGGGCAGGAAGCCGGCGACGGACGCGACGTTGAGAATGCCGCCGCGCTGGCGCTTGACGCCGTCGATGAAGCGCAGCGACAGGTCGGTCAAGGCGCGCACGTTGAGATCGATCATGGCGAGCTGCTTGTCGCGGTCGAGCGTGGCGGCGTCGCCGTGCAGGCCGAAGCCGGCATTGTTGACGACAAAGGCCGGCTCCAGCCCGCGGGCGGCAACGGCATTCTCCAGCGCGGTGACGCCGGCCGGCGTCGACAGGTCGGAGGGAATGACGACGGGCTCGGGATAGCCGTCGTCGGCGATCTCGCGCGCCATCGCCTCCAGATGCGCTTCGCGGCGCGCGGTCAGCACCAGCGCGTGGCCGCCTTTGGCGAATTCGCGCGCCAGCGCCGCGCCTATGCCCATGGACGCGCCGGTGATGAGGCAGACGGGTGACATCGGACGATGAATGCTTGAGAATGAGCGATAATGCAATGACGGGGGCGGGCGTGGCCGATTTGAACGACAAAACCGTGCTGGTGACCGGCGCCGCGGGCGCCATCGGCAAGGCGGTCGTTGCGGCGGTGAGGAAGGCCGGCGGCAAGGCCATCGCCAGCGATCTCAAAGGCCGCCCGGGCATCGATGTCGCGCTCGATGTCACCTCGGAGGCCGACTGGCAGCGCGCGGTTGCCGCCATCGACAGGCTCGACGGCCTGGTCAACGCCGCCGGCATTGCCGCCGTCGCCAATATCGAGAAAACCGACTTCGCCACCTGGCGCCGCGTGCTCTCGATCAATCTCGACGGCACCTTTCTCGGCTGCAAATACGCCTTTGCGCTGCTGCGCAAGCAGGGCGGGGCGATCGTCAATCTGTCGTCGGTGCTCGGGCTGGTCGGCGGGCCGAACCTTGCCGCCTATACGGCGTCGAAGGGCGGGGTGTCGCTGCTGACCAAGTCGGTTGCGCTCTACGGCGCGCGCTTCAAGCCGCCGGTGCGCTGCAACGCCGTGTGCCCGGCCTTCGTCGAGGGGCCGATGGTCGACGAGATCGCGTCCGGCACCAAGGATCCGGGCACCGTGAAAAACAAATTGGCGCTCGACGTCCCGCTCGGCCGGCTCGGCGCGCCGGAGGAGGTCGCCGCGCTCTGCGCCTATCTGTTGTCGGACGCGTCGGCCTTCATCACCGGCGCCGATGTGCCGATCGACGGCGGGCTGACGGCGCGCTGAGTTACGGAGGGTCGTTCCCCGAGGGGGAGGGTGAAGGAAGGTCGCTGCGCTAGCCGCGCATCAGCGCGGTGACGTGGGCGGCGACCGAGCGCGACAGCGCCTGCAGGTCGTAGCCGCCTTCGAGCAGCGAGACGATGCGGCCCTTGGCGGACGCGTCGGCGATCTCCATCAGCTTCTGCGTCACCCAGGCGTAGTCGGCTTCCACCAGATTGAGGTTGGCGAGCGGGTCGCGGGTGTGCGCGTCGAAGCCCGCCGAGATCACGAGCAAGTCGGGCTTGAACTCGCGCAGCCGCGGCAGGATGACGCTGTCGAAGGCCTGCTTGAACTGGACGCCGCCGTCGCCGGCGCGCAACGGGCAATTGACCACGGTGTTGAACTCGCCGCGCTCGGTGATCGCGCCGGTGCCGGGGTAAAGCGGCATCTCGTGCGTCGAGCAGTACATCACCGTCTTGTCCGACCAGAAGATGTCCTGCGAGCCGTTGCCGTGATGGACGTCGAAATCGACGATCGCCACGCGCTCGGCGTCGTAGCGGTCCTGCGCGTAGCGGGCGGCGATCGCGGCGTTGTTGAACAGGCAGAAGCCCATCGGCCGCGCCGTCTCGCTGTGGTGGCCGGGCGGGCGCACGGCGATGAAGGCGTTGGCCGCCTTGCCGGTCATCACCTCGTCGACCGCCTTGATGCCGCCGCCGGCCGCGCGCAGCGCCGCCTCGAACGAGCCCGGCGACATCGAGGTGTCGGCGTCGAGCCGCACCATGCCTTGCTGCGGCGAGGCCTCGCGGATCGCCTCGATGTAATCCATCGGATGACAGAGCGCGATGATCTCGGCGGCGGCGGCCGGCGCCTCGACCCGCGCCAGGGTCTGGAATTTCTCGTCCTCGAGCGCCTGCTCGATGGCGCGCAGCCGGTCCGGCCGCTCGGGATGGCCGAGCGGGGTGAGGTGATTGAGGCAGGCCGGATGGGTGATGAGGAGCGTGGACATTGACGATACTTAGACGCTGGGTTGCCTCTGTGGAAGACCTATCTCCGTCACCCTGATGCGACCGCGCGCAGCGCGGCCCGCGAAGGGCGACGGCCCGGGACTGTCATCCCTCGAGGCTCGCTGCGCTCGCTCCTCAGGATGACGAGAGAGGTTGGAGGCTCACGCCATTGGGCGGCGGCATGGAGTCGGGCACGAAGAAATCCACCTGTAACGGCTGGCTCGGATCGACGCGGTAGCGGTCGAAATCGGTGACGCCCTCCTGGGCGAGGACGGTGTCGTCGATGAGGAAATGGCCGGTGAAGCTCACTGGCTTCTCGAAGATGCGATACGCCGCGTCGGCGATGATCTCGGGCTTGCGCGAGCGCGCCATCATGGCGTCGCCGCCGAGCAGGTTCTTGATCGCGGCGGTGGCGATGATGGTGCGCGGCCACAGCGCGTTGACGGCGACGCGGCCGCGCAATTCGCCGGCCAGGCCGAGCACCACCAGGCTCATGCCGAACTTGGCCATCGAATAGGCGGTGTGCGGCGCGAACCATTTTTCCGCCATGTCGAGCGGCGGCGACAGCATCAGGATGTGCGGGTTCGCCGCCTTCTCCAGATAGGGCAGGGCGAACTTCGACACCGCGAAGCTGCCGCGGGTATTGATCTGGTGCATCAGGTCGAAGCGGCGCATGTCGGTCTGCGCAACCGGCGTGAGCTGGATGGCGCTGGCATTGTTGACGACGATGTCGATGCCGCCGAATTTGGCCGCGGTCTCATCGAGCGCGGCTTTGACCGCCGCCTCGTCGCGCACGTCGACCTGCAGCGCCAATGCGCGGCCGCCGGCCTTGTCGATCGCGGCGGCGGCGGTGTGGATGGTGCCTTCGAGCTTGGGATGCGGCGCAACCGTCTTGGCGGCGATGGCGACATTGGCGCCGTCGCTGGCTGCCTTGAGCGCGATGGCGAGGCCGATGCCGCGCGAGCCGCCGGTGATGAACAGGGTTTTGGATTTGAGGGACATGCGGCGACCTCGAATTCTTGTCTCGTCATTGCGGGGCGCGTGCGTAGCACGCGAACCCGGAATTCAGAACCGGGCAAGGAGCAAGCGGCTGGATTCCGGGTTCGGCGCTTCGCGCCGCCCCGGAATGACTACACGGACAGCGCCGCGCCGGCCTGCAACACGCTGTCGGCGCCCGCGGTGACGGATCGTTCCAGGCCGGAGGCCTGCACGGCGATGTTCTCGGCAAAAAAGCGGGCAAGCACCACGCGCGCCGCACCGTCGCCCGCGCGCAGCGCCGCGAGCGCCTGCTCGGCCAAGAGACAGCCGCCGGCGGCACCGCCGAACAGCCGCAGATAGGGCGTGGCGCCGGCAAGCGCCGCGTCCGAGCCTTGCTGCGCCAGCAGCCATTGCGTCGCCCGCTCGAGAGAGTCGAGCGCCTCGCGCAGCCGCGCCGCGGTCTCGCCAAAGGCCGGCGCATTGCTCGCCTGCACCGCGCCGACGATGCCGCGCAGCTCCTCGACATAACGCGCGACCGTCCTGCCGCCGTCGAGCGGCACTTTTCGCGTCACCAAATCCAAAGCCTGGATGCCGTTGGTGCCTTCGTAGATCGCGGCGATGCGGGCGTCGCGGTAATGCTGGGCGGCGCCGGTCTCCTCGATGAAGCCCATGCCGCCGTGCACCTGGACGCCGAGCGAGGCAACCTCGATGCCGATGTCGGTGGAGAAGGCCTTGGCGACCGGCGTGAGCAGCGAGGCGCGCTCGTGCCATGACTTGCGCGCCGCCTCGCTCTTGTCGCGCAGCGAGCGGTCGATGGCGACGCCGGTCGCATAGCAGATGGCGCGCGCGGCGCCGGTGAGCCCGCGCATGGTCAGCAGCATGCGCTTGACGTCGGGATAATGGATGATGGTGCCGCCGGCGCCCTGGCGGCGCTCGCGGGCGTAAGCTTCTGCCTGCTGCAGCGCGCGCTCGGCGATGCCGACGCCTTGCAGGCCGACGGCAAGGCGGGCGCGGTTCATCATGGTGAACATCGCCGCCATGCCCTTGTGCTCCTCGCCGATGAGGAAGCCGACCGCGCCGCCCTGGTCGCCATAGACCATGGTGCAGGTCGGCGAGGCATGGATGCCGAGCTTGTGCTCGACCGAATGCGCGCGCACGTCGTTGCGCGTGCCGTCGGGGAGGAATTTCGGGACGAGGAACAGCGAGATGCCTTTGGTGCCGGAAGGCGCGTCCGGCAGCCGCGCCAGCACGAAATGGATGATGTTGTCGGTCAGCTCGTGCTCGCCATAGGTGATGAAGATCTTGGAGCCGGCGATGCGGTAGCTGCCGTCCTTGGCGCGCACCGCCTTGCTGCGCAATGCGCCGACGTCGGAGCCGGCCTGCGGCTCGGTGAGCTGCATGGTGCCCATCCATTCGCCGCTCGTCAGCTTGCCGAGATAGCGCTGCTTGAGCTCGTCGGTGCCATAGGCGGCGAGCGCGTCGATCGCCGCCATGGTCAGCACCGGGCCGATGGCGAAAGCCGCCGACGCCGAATTCCACATCTCGACGCAGGCGGCGTTGACGGCGTGCGGCAGCTCCTGGCCGCCGAACGCGGCGGGCGCGGCAAGCCCGTTCCAGCCGGCGGCGGCCCAGGCGGTGTAGGCCTCCTTCCAGCCCGGCGGCATGGTCACGCGGCCGTCCTTGAACGGCGTGCCGAACTTGTCGCCCTCGCGATTGAGCGGCGCGATGACGTCGGTGGCGAACTTGCCGGCTTCCTGCAGCACGGCCTCGACGGTCGCCTCGTCGAGCTCGCCGTAGAGCCCGTCCTTCAGCGCCGCGGCAAAGCCCGCGGCGTGCTTGAGTGCAAATACGATGTCGGCAACCGGCGCGCGGTAGGTCATTTGTCGTCCTTGGCGGCCAATCTAGCCCGCGCCGGAGGCGGGGCAAGAGCGGGGGCGAGGCGACCTCAAGTTGATCGCTTAAGGCCGCGCCGCTATGGTCCGCGCCAGCCGCGGCCGGCGTCAGGTTCGGCGCGGTTTTCCGGCGGCAGTCTTGGGGCGTAGCCAAGTGGTAAGGCAGCGGATTTTGATTCCGCCATTCCCAGGTTCGAATCCTGGCGCCCCAGCCAGCCTTAGGCGCCGCTAGCGCGGCAATTCGAGCGCAAGGCCGCTGGCGATGACGGCGGCGGCAGTGACGCCGCGCCGCAGTCCGTTAAGGACTGCCGCGGAGGCCTCAACTTTACGTTGTAGGATATATCCAGTATATTAGGCCCGTTCTTGGTGCGTGCTAAAGGACACTCGCGCCAAAGTAGCAGATTTCGGGGGCCTCCTATGAGCGCGGACCGCGACATCAATCGCCGTGACCTGATCGTGAAGGGTGCCGGCGCCGCCGGCGCGGCCAGCGCGCTCTCGGCGGCGAGCCTGGCGCCGGCCGCCGCCGCCGAGCCGCTGCCGCCCGGCTTTGCCGATCAGGCGCCGCTGCGGGCCAACTGGGACAAAGCGCTCAACGCCGTCGCCGACGTCGCCGCCGATCTCAGGCGGGATGCGCCCGAGCTTGCCGAGGAACCGGCGCGCGAGCGCCACCGCATCTACTGCTACCTGTTGATGAAGCTGATCACGCGGTTCTGGAACGGCAACAAGCGCGGGCCCCTCGGAACCTATCCGCTGCGCGCGGCGCAGAAGGACGTGGCGCAGACGCCGGCGCGCTACCGCGGCGACATGATGGCGAACCCGGGCGGACTGCGCGTCAACTGGGACCGCTATCTCGGCCACAACATCGCCTGCATCGCGGTCGACGGCGACGGCGAGATCATCGACTTCGACTTCAACCACAACGATTTCTTCCGCAGCTCGGCCGAGCACGCCGAGTCGCGCATGGTGCGGCGCCTGTTCAGCCTCACCGATATCTTCGATAACTGGCGGACCGGCGCGATTCCCGGCAGACCGCGCGCCGCCTCGCTCGGCGACGTCACGCTCTACACCTCGCTCGAATCGTGCGCGCAATGCTCGGGCGTGATGTCGCTCGCCGGCGTCAAGCAGATCGTCTACCTGCAGAACGATTTCACCGCCTACAAGATCGGCAACATCATGTACAAGCTCGCCAACCGCATCGATACGCGCGACGCGCAGGGTAACGCGGTGTCGATCCCCGGCGCGCCGATCCCGATCGCCGGCTCCGAGATCCAGCTCGACGAGTTCAAGCAGCTCAACGACGCCAATCTCGATTTCGCAAAAAACATCACCGCCGCGGGCAAGGCCGGCGACACGAGCGGCGCGTTCTTCGTCGGCGCCGACGGCGCCGCCGACTTCGCGCCGTCGATCACGTCGTTCCTGTGCACCGACGCCGCCCTCAAGATCTTCACCGCCGGCGGCAGCAAGCTCGATCAGCTCAAGCCCGGCGCCGGCGACTGGAAGCCGAGGAATGCGACGGCAAAGACCTTGAGCAACGCGCAGTGCCTGGCGCACGCCAGGAGCTTCTACGCCTATGCCGACATCGAGGGCTACCGCGGCTCGCCGCACAAGCTGTGAGGCGCGGCGGCGCTACGGGATGAAGTAGAACGGGTTCGGCAGCTTGAACTTGCACTCGGTCGAGCCGCCGTCGCTGTCGCTCAGCTGGTCGCCGATCGCCGCCAGGATGGTATAGCCGCGCTTCTCGATCTTGGCGCGCTCGCCGCTCTTGTACGGGATCACCGACTTGTTCGCGGCCTTGTCGCTCTCCGGCCGCATGGTCAGGCCGGCCCAGCCGTCGAAGCCGGCGCGGCGCAGGTTGCGGATCGTCGCCTCGCGCTGATCGGGCGTACGCCCGGTGATGAAGAACACCGCGACCTGCCTGGCGCGCACCGCATTGTAGAACGCGAGCGCCGGCTCGATCGCCGGCGCGCGGCCTTTCATGATCCAGGCGGGAAAGCCGCAGGCGTAGCCTTTTTCGAGGGTGCAGGGGCCCTTGCCGATGAAGCCGAAATCGTCGGCCTTGAGATTGGGCCAGTTTGACAACGAGGTCTCGTCGATATCGAGGACGACCGCGGGTTTTTTCACCTGGGCGGCGCGCTGCACGACGTAACTGCGGGCGACGGCATAGACCGCGGCCATGTCCGCCATGTAGTCGCCGTCGTGGTAGGCGCGCAGCTGATCCTTGACGAGCTGGACGTTGAGCGGCGCCTCCGGCTTGGGAAGATGCGGCTCCGGCACCGCCGGACAGTCGGCCGCCGTTGCGCCCGCCGCGAGCAGGCCAATGAGCGCGGTTGCCGCAAGCAGGCTGCGTAGCGTTCGCACCATCATCGCAGCTCATTCTTGGCGATATGGTCGGCGGTGCGCAAGCACAGCGCCGCGATCGTCAGCGTCGGGTTGGCGGTGGCGACCGTCGGGAAGCTGCCGCTGCCGACCAGATAGAGATTGTCATGGTCCCACGACTTCTGTTTGTCGTCGACCACGGACGTCTTGCTGTCGGCGCCCATGGTATGGGTGCCGACCAGGTGGCCGGCGCCGAAATACTTCAGGCGCTCGCCGCGCCACTCGAACACCGTCGGATCGCGGTCGTTGGGATTGGGCGTGGGCTCCGGCGGCTTGGTGTATTCCTGCGCTCCCATCGCCTTGAACATCGCGCTCGCCGTCTGCTTGGCCACCCAGAGGCCTTCCTTGGTGTAGTCGGACAGGTCGTATTTGATCTGCGGCCGCCACAGGCCGAGATGATCTTTGTGCTGCGTCGACAAGGTCACCGCGCAATTGTCCTCGGGCGACTGCTCGACCAGGAAGCCGAGGCGGAATTGCCGCGACAGTCTGTCGTTGAGCGCGTTGACGAGCTGTTGGCCGAACATGGCCTGATTGCCCGGATTGAGCTGGCTGATATTGGTGCCGTTGATCAGGTCGACGGTGGTGGTGTTGGGATCCTGAATGGCGAAGTTCCAGCCCTCGTTGCCGATCTCGATGCGGAAGGCGCCGCGGGCGCGGCGGAACTCGCCGTCGCGCGCCATCTCGATGCCGGACGTCGACAGCGGCCCGCGGTAGCCCCAGACCTGCGCCGGCGCCAGCGCCCAGGCGAGGTAGAGCGGGTGGTCCATCAGGTGCTGGCCGACGAGCCCGCTCGAATTGGCGACGCCGTTCGGCGCGTTGGCGCCTTTCGACAGCAGCAACAGGCGCGGCGTCTCGATGGCGTTGCCGGCGATGATGTAGAGCCTGGCGGTGACGCGCCGGGTGCCGGTCGGCGGGCCCTGGTCGGTCGCATAAGTAATGGTGTCGATGCCGTCGACGCGCCGGTTGGCGCCGACCGAGATGTTCGCGGCGACGGTGCGGTACCTGATCTCGACCCGTCCGGTGCGCAGCGCCTCGGCGAGCGTCACCGTCGGGTCGTATTTGGCCTGGATCGGGCAGATCGGGATGCAGTTGGTGTTGCCGGCGCAGACGCGGCGGTTCTGGTAGGGCTGCGAATTGCGCGCCGCCGGCGTCGGCGTGATCTTCCACGGCACGTTGTCCATGCCGAAGCCGATCTTGAACGACGGCATGGCCGCCTCGACCATCATGTCGACCCGCGACACCGGCAGGCCGGGCATCGGATAGTTGTAGGTTGGCGGAAACGTGATGCCGAGATAGGCCTGCTCGTCCTTGTTGGCGGAGACGCCGATCTGGCGCTCGGCCTCGCCGTACCAGGACTCGAGGTCCTCGTAGCGGATCGGCCAGTCGACGAACTTGTCGTATTTGGTCTTCATCATGAAATCGTTCGGCAGGTTGCGCAGGCTGGTGCCGAGCCAGTGCCGCGCGGTGCCGGCATTGATGCGCTCGTAGGTGCTGCCGAAGGCGAGCGGGCCGTCCTGGATCAGGTAGGCCTGCCGCGGGTTCTGCCAGGCGCCGAACGGGCTGCTGTTGGCGTTGAGGGTGAGCACGGTCGGGCGGCCGGCATTGATGGTCGCCGGGTCGGTAAAGACATTCTGCGCGGGATCGGAAAAGATATCGGGCGGGTAGGGGCTTTCCGGTACTTTGGCTTTCGAGGTGAGGAAGCGCTTCATGTAGCCGTTGATGTCGGGCGGCTGCTCTTCGCCGGCTTCGAGGATGACGACGGTCTTGCCGGCCAGCGCCAGGTGCTTGGCGATCAGCGCGCCGGAAATACCGGAGCCGACGATGACGACGTCGGGATTTGCGATTGTCACGGCCATGGCGCGGCTCCCTAAGCGTGCGTCTTGATGAAGGCGTCGAGCGGCGGCGCCGGGTCGTGCCAGTAGCCGAACTGCCAGACGCTGTAGCCCATCGGGTGGGTCTGGCCGACCGCCCAGTTCCAGCCCTGGGTATAGGCGGCGTCCGAGACGACCAGTTGCGGATCGGCGGGCACCTTGGGCGCCTGCGGCGTGTTGTAGAGCCGCAGCTTGTCCGGCGCGTACCAGCAGCCGGTGTACCAGGCGAGCAGGATGGCGCGGCCGAGATATTTGACGGCGGTGTTGGTGCTGGTCATCACCGCGGTGGCGGCCGCCGTCGGATCGGTCCTGTTGGCGAGCGCGATCGCCATCAGCGCCTCGAAATTCGGATCGAGCGCGGCTTGGGCGAAATACTGCTGCTTGATGTTGATGGGATCGACGCCGGGCGCGAGCCGGCTCGGATCGATGCCGGTCAGCCCGACCGACAGATTGACGAAGGCGGCCATGTTCTCCGGCGTCGCCGGAACGGCCGCGATTGCCAGTCGCGGCGCGGCAACCGCGGCCGCGGCGACGGCCGCGCCCGTGAGCATGTTGCGGCGGGATAGATCGGTCATGACGCGCTCCTGATCATTTCGCCGCGGGCTGCGGCTGCGCTTTTTCCAGGATGAAGGTGAAGTCGGAGGGCAGCGCCGGCACGTGCTGATCGGTGGCGTTGCCGTGGCAGGCCATGCAGCTCGAGGAGGCGAGCGGCACCGTGCCCTGGCTGTAGGTCTCGAGCGTGGTGTTGGCGAGATAGGTCGGCGCCGGCACGCCGGTCAGTTCGACCGGGTTGGTGTGGTCGCTCGGCCATTGCGTCACCAGCAGCATGTAGTTCTCCCACACCGTGCCCTTGAGGATGGCGCGG
This sequence comes from Pseudolabrys sp., assembly GCA_035651255.1. GTDB lineage: Bacteria > Pseudomonadota > Alphaproteobacteria > Rhizobiales > Xanthobacteraceae > Pseudolabrys. The sequence continues at coordinate 3,860 of DASRGB010000071.1, read as the reverse complement.
AACGACTTGTTGAGCTCGGCGACGTCGGCGGTGAACGGCGGCAGCGTCTCCTCGCGCACGATCTGGCTGTGGAAGGCCGGGTCGTGGAACGTCAGCGACGTATTGGGCGGCCAGGGATCGGGCGGCGTGCGGTTGGGCGGGCATTTCGTGAGGTCGCAGGCCGCGTCGTAGAAGCTGTAGCGCGGCAGCAAGGTCCGGTTCCTGATGTCGGAGGTGCTCGGCACGTTGGCGACCTGCTCGAACGAGGTCCACACCCATTGCGGCGCGCTTGCCGTCTTGTGGCCGACATGGAAGCCGATCAAGCCGAGCTTCTTCTCGACGCAGTCGGGCGCCGGGTTGTGGGGCGGGCCCGGGAAGTAGACCAGCGCGTCGGCGGTGTGAAATTTGCTCAGGTCGTCGCGGGCGGGATCGAGGATGCGCCACGACACCTTGACCATGACCGCGCCCATTTTGCCGGGACCGGGATTTTTGCTTTTGTCGTCGTTGACACCTTCCGGAAAGGCGATCGGATTGATCCGCGAGCCGGCCTGGCCTTGCTTGCTGTAGAGATTGTTGTCGGCGATGTAGTCGAACATCACCTTGTTCATCAGAATGTCGAACAGGGCGTAGTGGCCGTACTGGTCGATCAGCGGACCGGTCTTGAACGGCTGGTTCCAGGTTTCTTCGATGACGGTCACGACGATATTGCCGGGGCCGTCGAACTTCTGGCAGGGCTGCGGCACGATGCGCGTGCCCCAGACCGGCTTGGCGCCGTCGGGCAGCATGACGTCGGCGAGCGGCCGGTAATTGGCGAGCGACTCCCATTTGGTGACGGCGTCGCCGCCGGGGCGGGGGCCCTTGCCGATGACCTTGCCGTCGGCCGGCGAATTGAGCGCGATGAAGGTGAGCCAGGAATAGAAGTCGAAGCCGCGCTGCAGGTTGGCCAGGGTATCGTTGGTCAACCCCTTGCCGCTGACGACCTGCTGGCACGGCTGGCCCGAGGTCAGCAGCTTGGCGTCGATCGGCGTCGGCTCGATTTTCGGCGGCGGCGGATTGGCCCCGGCATTGGTGTCGGGCGTGGTGTTGCAGGTGCCGATGGTCGGATTGTTGATGATCGGCGGCGCGCCCTGATTTTGCGCATGCGCGGCGGCAAAAATGCCGGCGGCCAGCACGACACTCATTGTTCCAAAGGCGTAGCAGGCGCTAGCGCGCATGACCGTGCTCCCTGAATGGCGATGGCTGCAGCCCGGCGCGGCAAGCGGCGGGGACGGCCGGCATCACTCCGGCAAAGGCGCCAATCGACGCTGACGCGGACATCGTGCGTCCCCCCGCAGACGCGGCCTTCGACGCTGCGTGTCGGAGTTGATTAATTCAACCATAGATTGTCAAGAGAAATATTACGCCAACTGCGTGCAGCGCGCTGTCGCGCCCACGGGACGCCGGCAATGACGGGGAAACGGCGGCAGAGCTCAGTCGCAGCGCACCGACATGCCGCCGTCGACGACGATTTCGGTGCCGGTGACGAAGCGTGCCTCGTCGGAGGCAAGGAACAGCGCGGCGTTGGCGGTGTCGCGGCCATCGCCGGCAAAGCCGATGGGGATGCGCTCGAGGCGCTGCTTGAGCAGCCCGGCGATGTCGCCGCCGGCGCGCTCACGCGCCAGGCGCGCCTCCACCATCGGCGTGTGCAGCTGGCCGGGCACGATGCTGTTCACGCGCACGCCCTTGGGCGCATATTGCACGGCGACGACGCGCGACAGCTGGATGACGCCGGCCTTGGTCGCGGCATAGCCGACCTGGAAGGCGCCGGTGAAGCGGATGCCGGAGGTCGAGGCGATGTTGATGATGGAGCCTTTTTTCTGCTTCTCCATCACCGGCAGCACGTGCTTGCAGGTCAGGAAGACGCTGCTGAGGTTCATGTCGATTTGCGTCTCCCACACCTCCTCGCTCATCTCGACCGGACCGCCGGGCGCCGAGCCGCCGACATTGTTGACCAGGACATCGATGCGGCCGAAGCGCGAAAGGCAGGCCTCGACCATCGCCTTGACCGACTTTGAGTCGGTTACGTCGCATTGATGCACGACCATGTCGCCGCCGACCGCGTTGACCTTGTCGACGGTTTCCTTGGCGCGCTCGGGGTCGCGCTCGACGGCGAAGATTTTGGCGCCTTCCTCGGCAAAGCGCACGCAGGTGGCGCGGCCGTTGCCCCAGCCCGGGCCGACCGAGCCCGCGCCGGTGACGATGGCGATCCTGTCCTGGAGACGTCCGGCCATTTTTCTATTTCTCGGTGCGCACGCCGGCGTCCTTGATGACCTTCGCCCACTTTTTGGTTTCGCTGTCGATATAGGCGCGGAATTCGCCGGGCGTGTCGCCGACCAGGATCGCGCCCTGGCTCGCCAGCTTCTCCTTCACGGCCGGATCCTTCATGGCTTCGACCGCGGCCTTGTTGAGCACGGCAACGACATCAGGCGGCGTCTTGGCCGGCGCCACCATGCCGTACCAGTTCTCCGTCAGCAGGTTCGGCATACCGACCTCCGCCGTGGTCGGCACGTCGGGGGCGCTGTCGACGCGTTTGGGCGCGCCGACCGCGATCGGCCTGATCTTGCCGGCCTTGATCTGCGGCAGCAGCACCGGCAGGTCGAGGAACACCATCTGCACCTGCTGGCCGAGCAGGTCGTTCATCGCCGGCGCCGCGCCGCGATAGGGCACGTGCACGATGTTGATGCCCGCGGTCAGCTTGAACAGTTCGCCGGCCAGGTGCGGCATGCTGCCGGGACCGGTCGAGGCGAAGTTGAGCTTGCCGGGCTGCGCCTTGGCGAGCGCGAGCAGCTCCTTCATGTCCTTGGCCGGCACGCTGGTCGCCACCACCAGCATCTCCGGCACCTTGGCGACCAGCGTCACCGGCGCCAGATCTTTGAGCGTGTCGTAGGACACCTTCTCCATGCTGCCGCTGATGGCGAGCGCGCCGGCGCTGGCGATGGCGATGGTGTAGCCGTCGGGCGCCGCCTTGGCGACGACGTCGGTGCCGATGACGCCGCCCTGGCCGGAGCGGTTGTCGATGACGATGGTCTGCTTGAGGATGTCCTGCATCTTCTGCGCGACGACGCGCGCGATGATGTCGTTCGGTCCCCCGGGCGGGAACGGCACGATCAGCCGGATGGTCTTGTTGGGGAAGCCCTGCGCCAAGGCCTGCGCATTGGCGGATGCCGGGCACAGCAGGGCGAAGGCAATCAGCAAAGCTCTCGGCAATTTCACGGGCGGCCTCCCCCAGGCGATGGACACGTTGCGCCGTTCGGCGCTTTTTATGGCCTAAAGGCTAGACCACGGCGGCAGGCGATGCAAAGTTAAACACCATGGCGGCTGCGGACGCGATCAAGCTCCTGGTGCTGGAAGGCGACGGCATCGGGCCGGACATCATGGCCGCGACGCTTGGCGTGCTGCGCGCGGCGGAGCGCGCCTTCGCGCTCAAGCTGACCTTCGAGAGCGCCGCCATCGGCTGGGCCGCGCACAAGCGCGAGGGCTCGACGTTCCCGGCCGGCGTGCTCGCCAAGGCCAAGGCCGCCGACGGCGTGCTGCTCGGGCCGGTGTCGCACAACGAGTATCCGCCGGTCGCGCAAGGCGGCCTCAATCCGTCCGGCGAATTGCGCAAGCGCCTCGACCTCTACGCCAACATCCGCCCGGCGCGCTCGCGGCCCGGTTTTCCGCCGCGCTGCGGCTCGGCCGTCGATCTCGTCATCGTGCGCGAGAACACCGAGGGCTTCTATGCCGACCGTTCGATGCATCTCGGTCCCGGCGAATTCATGCCGACGCCCGATCTCGCGCTCGCCGTGCGCAAGATCACGCGCGAACGCTCGACGCGCATCGCCGAGAGCGCCTTCAGGCTC
>DASRGB010000070.1:0-6776 GCA_035651255.1 Pseudolabrys sp. | reverse complement strand
GTGGCTGGGGCGCCAGGATTCGAACCTGGGAATGGCGGAATCAAAATCCGCTGCCTTACCACTTGGCTACGCCCCAACAGGTACCGGAAGAGCCGCCGCGAAGCGATTTCGCATGCAGCGGCCGGACCATAGCGGCGCAGGTCCGGCCGATCAACGGCCGCACCACTTATATATGTGTGCCAAGCGCAAAAGCGTGCGTTGACCCGCCCTGCCCCGGCACTAGATTAGCCGGCCATGACCTACCGCGCGCCGGTCGCCGACATCGCGTTCACGCTCAAGCATGCCGCCGGCCTGAAGGCCGCGCTCGCCGAAGGCCTTTACGGCGATCTCGACGAGGAGACGATCGACTCCGTCATTGCGGAAGCCGGCCGCTACGCGACCGACGCGATTGCCCCGCTCAACAGCGTCGGCGACAGGTTCGGGACTCCGTTCAAGGACGGACACGTCACCACGCCACCGGGCTGGAAGGAGACGTACACGAGCTGGGCGGCGGCCGGATGGAACGGTCTTGCCGCCCCGTCCGAATGGGGCGGCCAGGGCCTGCCGCATGCATTGAACGCGGCCTGCATCGAAATGTGGAACTCCGCGTCCATGGCCTTCGGCATCGGACCGGTTCTGACGATGGCGGCCATCGACGCGCTGCACGCCTACGGCAGCGAGACGCTGAAGAAGCAGTATCTCGGCAAGCTCGTCAGCGGCGAGTGGATGGGCACGATGCAGCTCACCGAGCCGCAGGCGGGGTCGGATGTCGGGGCGCTGCGCAGCAAGGCCGAGCGCGCCGGCGACGGCACCTATCGCGTCACCGGCTCGAAGATCTTCATCACCTACGGCGAGCACGACCTGACCGACAATATCATCCATTTCGTGCTGGCGCGGCTGCCGGATGCGCCGCCGGGCACCCGGGGCATCTCGCTGTTTCTCATTCCGAAGATCCTGCCGGACGGCTCGCGCAACGACGTGCGCGCGCACTCGGTCGAGCACAAGCTCGGCATCCACGCCTCGCCGACCTGCACGATGGTCTATGGCGACCATGGCGGCGCCAGGGGATTCCTCATCGGCGAGGAGCACAAAGGCATGGCCTGCATGTTCACGATGATGAACCGCGCGCGTCTCGCCGTCGGCCTGCAGGGCGTCGGCATCGCCGAGCGCGCGACGCAGCAGGCGCTCGCCTATGCGCGCGAGCGCAAGCAGGGCGCCGCCGGCGCGATCATCGCCTATCCGGACGTGAAGCGCATGCTGCTGACCATGCGCGGCCTGACCGCGGCGGCCCGCGCGATCTGCTACGCGACGGCTGTCGCGATCGACCGCTCGCTGCGTGCGAAGACGGATGCGGCGCGCAAGGCGGCGCATGAGCGCGCCTCGCTGCTCACGCCCGTGGCCAAGGCATTCTCCACCGACATCGGCATCGAGGTCGCCTCGCTCGGCGTGCAGGTGCACGGCGGCATGGGCTACATCGAGGAGACCGGCGCGGCGCAGCATTTCCGCGACGCCCGCATCGCGGCGATCTACGAAGGCACCAACGGCATCCAGGCGCTCGACCTTGTCGCCCGCAAGGTGCCGCTGGAAGGCGGGCGCACGGTTGCGCTCTACCTCGACGAGCTGCGCCGGACCGTCGAGGCCGTGCGCGCAAGCAATGCGCCAATCCTCGGCGCAACCGCCGCCCGGCTCGGCGAAGCCGTCGACAGCCTCGACCGCGCGACGCGCTGGCTGCTGTCGCAGAAATCATCCGACGCAGCCCTTGCCGGCGCGACCCCCTACCTGCGCCTGTTCGCAAGCGCAGCCGGCGGATGCATGCTTGCCGAGGATGCGCTCGCATCGTTGCGCGCCGGCGACGGAACGGCGCACGCCGCGCTTGCCCGCTTTTTCGCCGAGAACATTGCGGTTCAGGCGTCCGGACTTGAGCACACCGTCGTCGGCGGAGGCGACAGCATCGCCGGCGCACAGGCGGCGCTCGCCGAATAGGAGGCCGCACGCCGATGTCGCTGAAGGGAAAGACCCTGTTCATCACCGGCGGCTCGCGCGGCATCGGGCTTGCGATCGCGCTCAGGGCGGCGTCCGAGGGCGCCAATGTGGCGATCGCCGCCAAGACGGTCGACCCGCATCCGAAGCTCGAGGGCACGATCCACACGGCCGCCGCCGAGGTCGCGAAGGCCGGCGGCCGCGCGCTGCCGCTTGCCGTCGACGTCCGCGACGAGGCCGCGGTGCAGTCGGCGATCGACGAAGCCGCCCAGAAATTCGGCGGCATCGACATCGTGGTGAACAATGCGAGCGCCATCCAGCTCACGTCCGTCGCCACGACCGATATGCGGCGCTACGACCTGATGCAGCAGATCAATGCGCGCGGGACATTCATGGTCTCGAAGTTCGCGATTCCCTACCTCGTGCGCGCCGCGAACCCGCACATTCTGATGCTCTCGCCGCCGCTCGACATGTCGGAAAAATGGTTCGCCCCGCACACGGCCTATTCGATGGCGAAGTTCGGCATGAGCCTGGTCGTGCTGGGCCTTGCCGGCGAGCTGCGCGGCAAGGTCGCGGTCAATGCCCTGTGGCCGCGCACGACGATCGCCACCGCCGCAATCCGCAACCTGCTCGGCGGCGATGCGATGATGCGGCGTTCGCGCAAGCCGGAGATCGTGGCCGAGGCCGCCTGCCGGATCTTCGAAAAACCGAAGACGTTCACCGGAAACTTTCTCATCGACGACACCTTCCTCGCGGGTGAAGGCGTCACGGATTTCGACCGCTATCGCGTCGATCCCGGCCAGCCCCTGCAGGTCGATTTCTTCGTGCCCGACGACAGCCCGCCGCCCCCCGGCGTCAGCCTCGGCGCAAAATCACGCTAGGCACTTCCGCCGGGGCATGCGAGCGTTTAAGTCTAGTCAATGTCCACGCTTCTCCTCACCCATCCGGCCTGCCTCAATCACCTGACGCCCGCGGGCCATCCCGAGCGGCCCGATCGATTGCGCGCAATCGACCAGGCGCTGGAGGATGAGAAATTTCAGTCGCTGGCGCGTGTCGAGGCGCCGCGCGCGCCGCTGGACATCATCGCGCTTTGTCATCCGATGGACTACATCGAGGCGATCCGCGATGCCTCGCCCGCCGAAGGCCTGGTGCGACTGGATGCGGATACCTCGATGTCACCGGGCAGTTTCGAGGCGGCCCTGCGCGCGGTCGGCGGCGCCAGGCTCGCCGTCGACGAGGTGATGACCGGCAAGGCGGCAAACGCGTTCGTCGCCGTGCGGCCGCCCGGACACCATACCGAGACGGCGCGCCCGATGGGCTTCTGCCTCTTCAACAACGCGGCGATTGCCGCCCGCTATGCGCAAAAGACCCATGGCGCCGAACGCGCGGCCATCGTCGACTTCGACGTTCACCACGGCAACGGTTCGCAGGACATCTTCTGGTCCGACAAGACCGTGATGTACTGCTCCACGCACGAGATGCCGCTTTATCCGGGTACCGGCGCGGTCGGCGAGCGGGGCGAATTCGACACGATCGTGAATGCGCCGTTGTCGGCCGGCGACGGCGGCGATGCGTTCCGCGAGGCGTTCGAGACGGCGATCCTGCCGCGCCTGCGCGAGTTCAAGCCGGACATTCTGGTCATATCGGCCGGCTTTGACGCGCATACGCGCGACCCCCTCGCGAACCTCAATCTCGTGGAGGCGGACTATACCTGGGTCACCAAAAAGCTGATGGACATTGCTGATGCGAGCGCCAAGGGGCGAATCGTGTCGCTGCTCGAGGGCGGCTATGATTTGCAGGGGTTGTCGCGCTCGGTTGCCGCCCATGTCATGGCGCTGATGCGCGGGTAGGAAATCCAAGCTATCTTAACCGCCTGTACGATCTGGAAGCGCCGAACAAATGGCCGAAAACAACGCCGACATCAGGAAAATGCCCTTCGAGCGGGCAATCGAGGAGCTGGAATCCATCGTCAAGCGGCTCGAGGAAGGCAAGGTTCCGCTCGAGGAATCCGTCGCAATCTATGAGCGCGGCGAGGCGCTGAAGAAGCGCTGCGAGGAGCTGCTGCGCCAGGCGGAAGCACGGGTCGAGAAAATAACCCTCGACGCAAGCGGAAAGCCCGCAGGCAGCGAACCGCTGGACGTCGATTGAGGGGCATTGGACCAGAGGCCGAATTGCCCGCCACGGCAAAAGTGGTGTAAGTCAGCGTCCGGTGGCTGGGTGTGGGGCGATGCCGCCGGCGCCCATTAATCAAGTCAGTTGGAGTTTTGCGTGTCCGAAGCGTCCAAGACACCGTTGCTCGATCGCGTCAACCTGCCGCGCGACCTCAAGAATTTCTCGCCTGCGCAACTCCGGCAGCTGGCCGACGAGCTGCGCCACGAGACGATCGATGCAGTCGCCAAGACCGGGGGACACCTCGGCGCCGGCCTCGGCGTCGTCGAGCTGACGGTCGCGCTCCACCATGTCTTCGACACGCCCACCGACCGGCTGATCTGGGACGTCGGGCACCAGGCCTACCCGCACAAGATCCTGACCGGCCGGCGCGACCGGATCCGCACGCTGCGACAGGGCGGCGGCCTCTCCGGTTTCACCAAGCGCGCCGAGAGCGAATATGACCCGTTCGGCGCCGCGCACTCCTCGACCTCGATCTCGGCCGCGCTCGGGATGGCCGTCGCCCGCGACTTCCAGGGCAAGACGCACAACGTCATCGCCGTGATCGGCGACGGCGCGATGTCGGCGGGCATGGCCTACGAGGCGATGAACAATGCCGGCGCACGCAACGAGCGGCTGATCGTCATCCTCAACGACAACGACATGTCGATCGCGCCGCCGGTCGGCGCCATGTCGGCCTATCTTTCGCGCCTGCTCTCCGGGCGCACCTATCTCAAACTGCGCGACGTCGGCAAGCAGCTGACGGCGCATCTGCCGAAGCGGCTCGACGAGTTCATCACGCGCGGAGTCGAGCACGCACGCTCGTTCTGGACTGGCGGAACGCTGTTCGAGGAGCTCGGCTTCTATTACGTCGGCCCGATCGACGGTCACAACCTCGACCATCTCCTGCCCGTGCTGCGCAACGTGCGTGACGCGCAATCGGGACCGATTCTCGTTCATGTGGTGACGCAGAAAGGCAAGGGTTACGGCCCTGCGGAATCCTCCGCCGACAAGTACCACGGCGTCGTCAAATTCGACATCGCGACCGGAGCGCAGGCGAAATCGAAGTCGCATGCCCCTCAGTACACCAAGGTCTTTGCCGAGAGCCTGATCAAGGAGGCGCGCAAGGACGACAGCATCGTCGCCATCACCGCCGCCATGCCGTCCGGCACCGGGCTTGATCTGTTTGCAAAGGAATTTCCCACCCGCTGCTTCGATGTCGGCATCGCCGAGCAGCACGCGGTGACGTTTGCGGGCGGTCTCGCCGCGGAAGGCCTCAAGCCGTTTGCGGCGATCTATTCGACCTTCCTGCAGCGCGCCTATGACCAGGTCGTGCACGACGTCGCGATCCAGAAACTGCCGGTGCGCTTCGCGATCGACCGCGCCGGGCTGGTCGGGGCCGACGGACAGACGCATGCCGGCTCGTTCGATGTGACCTATCTCGGCTGCCTGCCGGGTTTCGTCATCATGGCGGCCGGCGACGAATCCGACCTCGTGCATATGGTCGCCACCTGCGCCGCGATCGACGATGCCCCATCGGCGGTGCGCTTCCCGCGGGGCGACGGTATCGGCGTACCGCTGCCCGATTTCGGGATCCCGCTGGAGATCGGCCGCGGCCGCATCCTGCGAGAGGGCACCAAGATCGCGCTCTTGAGCCTGGGCGGACGGCTGGCCGAATGCCTGAAAGCGGCCCAGGAGCTGGGAACCTACGGCCTGTCAACGACCGTTGCGGATGCCCGTTTTGCAAAGCCGCTCGACACCGACCTCGTCAACCGGCTCGTTCGCGAGCACGAAGTCGTCATCACGATCGAGGAAGGCGCGATCGGCGGGTTCGGCAGCTTTGTGCTGCATCACCTGGCGATGACCGGGCAGCTCGACCATGGCCTCAAGATCCGCACCATGGTGCTGCCCGACGTGTTCCTCGACCACGATTCGCCGAACGCGCAGTACGACACGGCCGGGCTCAATGCCCGCCACATCGTCGCGACGGCCCTCACCGCACTCGGCCGCGAAATTGCGGAGCAGCCCGCCCGGGCTTGAAGACAGGCTTACTGCCGCGGCGCCCCCTCCACCATGCTCAGCACGGTCCCCCTTCCCCGCTTCGCGGGTGAGGAACCTCAAGGCGCCCCTCCTGCGAAGCGGGGAAGGGGGCGAGCGGAGCGAGACGGAGGGGGCCGGTCTGCGTCCAAGTATCGGATGTGCCGTCAGAAATTCTCGACCCAGGGGCGCAGTTCCACCTCCCAGGTCCAGGCGCTGCGCGGCTGGCGCAGGATATCCACGTAGGTTTGGGCGATCGCGTCGGGATCGAGCGTGCTGTCGGGACGGTCCGCCGGGTCTGGGCGGCGGGCGCTGCGGACGCCGCCATCGATGACGAAATGCGCGACATGGATGCCCTGCGGCGCCAACTCGCGCGCGACGCTCTGCGCGAGGCCTCGCAGTGCGAACTTGCCCATCGCGAAAATCGCAGAGCGTGCATAGCCCTTGACGCTGGCGCTCGCCCCGGTCAGCAGGATCGCGCCCTTTTTATGCGGCAGCATCCGCTTCGCGGCTTGCTGCACGACCAGAAACCCTCCGAACGCCGAGATCTGCAAGGCCTTGCGGACCGCCTCCGGATCGAGCTCGGCGATCGGGCCGGGCACTCGTGCGCTTGGGTTGTAGAGGACGACGTC
>DASRGB010000069.1:0-19033 GCA_035651255.1 Pseudolabrys sp. | reverse complement strand
ATCGTCGCCGGCATTCCCTGCTGCGCCCGGATCACGGCGCGCACGCTCTCGTAAATCATCAGCGCGCCGACGGCGGTGAGCATCGTCACGTAGGAAAGGCCGATCACCAGATCGAGCTGGTCGACCGCGCGCAGCATCGTGAACAGCCAGACGCCGGTGAACGTGCCGACGATACCTGCGCTCAGCAGCATCATCGCCAGCGCGACGTCGATCGCGCGTTTGCGCCAATATGTGAGCGCGCCGGTGAAGGAAGACGCGGCGATGTGGCTCGCGACGCTCGCAACGGCGACCGCCGGTGAAATGCCGATGAAGATCAGCAGCGGGGTCATCAGGAATCCGCCGCCGATGCCGAACATTCCGGAAATGAACCCGACCGCGATGCCCATCCCCAAAACGAGGAAGATGTTCACGGGCAGGTCGGCGATCGGGAGGTAGATCTGCAAGCGCGCGTCCGCCGTTCGATTTGCAAAAGCTCCGCGGACCGGCCGGCGCTGCGATGCGGCTCACCGCGTGGTGATCGCTGCACAAGGCCGGACCGGCAGACAGGCCGGCCCATGGTTCGCAGGGATATTAGCGATGAACGCAGTCGCGTTCACCGTTTTCCGACATCAAAAGCGCTTGTCGTCTTCGGGCGTACGGGCTTCGCCGCGGGCTTGTCCGGGGTGGTGCTGTCCCAGCCGCCCTCCGGCACGGCGACGTTGATCGCGTCCTGCGGCTGCGGTTCGGCGATGAAGGTCCTCGCGCTTTCCTGGACCGCGGCGACCGTCTTGGGATCGAGCCGCGCGGCGACCTCATCGCGCTTCTTGAGGGCTTCGCGGTCGCCCTGGGCGGCGGCAAGGGCGAACCACTTGCAGGATTCGCTCAAATTGCGCTCCACGCCCATGCCGCGCGCATAAAGAATGCCGAGGTTGTATTGGCTGTCGGGGACGCCGCGCTGGGCGGCCTTGCGGAACCACTCCGCCGCCGTCCCGTAATCCGGCTTGCCGTCGATGCCCTCGGCGTAGAGCACGGCGAGGTTATGCATGGCCTTAGCATTGCCCTTGCCGGCGGCGGCGAGATAGAGCCGGCGCGCCGCGCCGAGGTCCTTCTTCACGCCCTGGCCCTTCTCCAGCATGCTGGCATAGCGGAACTGCGCCTGGGCGAGGCCCTTGCCGGCCGCCCGCTCGAACCAGCGCGCCGCTTCCGCCATGTTGACCGGCACGCCGCGTCCTTCCGAGAAGCGCAAGGCAATCTCGTAAGCCGCGCCGACGTCGCCCGCCGCGGCTGCGCTGCGCAAGCGCGGGCCGCCGATGGCGAGTGGCAATTGCTCGGCCGCCGGCGCCGCTTGCGGCGCCTTGGCAGGAGCCGGGATCGAACCGGTGACGTCGGCGCCGGTCGCCGGCGGCAGGGTCGGCAGGGTCGGATTGAGCAGCGAGAACTTGCCGGCGGCGGGATCGACATTGAACGCGGGCGCGGCGGGAACGTTCGGTTGCGCAGCGGAGGCGGCGGGGGCGGCGAGTGGCGGCGCGGCCGCCTGCTGCGCCGGCGGGTCGGGATTGAGATCGAGCGGCGCGCCGGCGACGGCCGGCGGGTTTTCGATCTCGGCCTTGCCGGTCTTGGCGGTCTTGGGTTCGCCGCCGCCGGTGAGGACATTGCCGACGATCTGCGCGCCGCCGACCACGATGGCGATGATGCTGGCGGCGATGAACAGCGACTTGATGCGCCTGGTGAGCTTGGCGCGCAGCGGCGGACTATCCTCGAAATCGTCCGGCGCGGGCTCGGCCGGCGCAGCCGCGGCCGCCGCGGCCGCCGGCTTGCTGCGGACGCCGGGCGTATGCTGGAGCGCGGTCTGCGCTGCGCGCCGTGCCGCGGCGATGAAGCTCGACTTGCCGCCAGGCGCTGCATCCGGCGCGGGCGCGGCGCCGCCGAGGGCCGCCTCGGAAGCGGCAATGCGCGCGGCCGGGTTGGCGCGCAGCGGCGGCGGACCGGAGCCGGGCTCAAGCGGCTGATCGGGCGGCAGGTCGGGATTGATCGGCTGCGTGCTCGCAGCGCGGCGGCGCGGCGGCGCAGGGGGTTCGGCCTGCTGCGGCGGCGGGGGCGCAGCCGGCGCCGACGGCTGCGGCATCTGCAAGGGCGCGGCCGGCGGCAGGTGCTGCGGCGGCTCGTTGGGCACCGCCCGCACGGCGAGCCTTGCGGCGCCCGGCGCCGGCATCTCGCCGCGCATGCCGTGCTCGATCGCGGCCAGGCGGTCGACCACGATCGCCAGCGTGCCGTGAACGCTGTCGAGCGCGTCCTGCGTGCGCGCGATGTCGTGCTTGAGCTCGTCGACCGCGGGCGCGGCCTCGGCGCGCAGGCCCGCGCTTTGGCGGTTGCCGCGCAGTTCCTCGATATGCACCAGGAGATCGCTCAATCCGCGCTCGACCGCCTCGAGCTGGCCGAGCCGCGACTCGGACGCGTCGAGCTTCTCGACCAGCCTGACGATGCGGTCCTCGAGATGGCCAAGCGCGATGTTGTCGCCGCGCGAGTTCTGGATCTGCTCGATCTTGTCGCTCAACGACTGCACCAGAGCCTCGACGTGCGGCGGCACGGCGGCGCCGGATTGGGCGCGTTCGGCGATTGCATCGGCGAGCGCATTGATGCGCTGCTCGAGGTGATCGAGGGCTGCGCCGCCGGTCGCGGCATGCGCGACCTGCTCGACGCGATCCGACAGCGCCTGCACCTCGGCGGCGAGCTTGCCGACCGTCTCGTTCGAGGCGACATGGCTGGCGATCGAGCGCAGCGTGGTGACCGCGGTCTCGAGCTGCTGCAGCGTGGCGGGATCCTTCTGCGCCACGATCATGTCGATCTTCTGCGCCAGGCCGGCCACGGCGTCGTTGAAGCCGACCAGGTTTTCCGCCGGCGTCAAATGGCGCAGCGCGTCGCGCACCTCGGCCAGTCCTTGCTCGACATTGGCGAGCGCGCCGCTCTCGACGCCGGCAATGTTGCCGGATTGGCGGCCTTCGGCGATGCGCTGGGTCAGGCCGGCGATCTGCTTCTCGATGGCGTCGATCGAACGGCGCGGCATGGCCTCGGTCAGCGCGTGGCCGATCCCGGCAAGCTCCTCGCGCAGGGCATTGATCGCCTCCTCGACGCCCGGCTTGCGCAGCGTCTCGATCTGATCGGTGATCTGGCGCAGGCGGTCTTCGAGACCGGAGATGTCCTGCGCCGGCAGCGCTGCGCGTGGCACGGCTGGCATCGCTGGCGCCGCTGCCGCCGGCAAGCCGTTGAGCGCGCGCTGCCGCGCCGAAATTTCCGCCACCGCGTGGTCGAGCCCCGGCGGCATCTGCATCGGCGGCATCGCCGGCGCAAGCGGCGGGGCGAGGGGCCGCGAGGCTGCCGTGAACTGGTCGAGGCGGCGGTCGAGCCGGTCGATCATCTCCGCCGTCCTGTCGGATTCGCCGCGCGAGCGGCGCGGCGCGTAGGCGGCCGGCCCGGAGCGGTTCATCTGCTCGATTCGGCGCGACAATTCGTCGAGGCGCTGGTGGACGTCGCCATAGGAGTCTGCCGCCTCGTCATCGTCCGGCGCGTGCGGCTTTATGCCTTGCTCCTCGGCCTGCTCCAGGATCACGGCATTGAGCCATTCGCTCAGCGGCACGCCCGCGCGCCGCGCCGCTTCCTTTGCCGTCTCGCGGGCTTCGGGGCGTATGCCTTTGACGCTCCACGGCACGCCAAATTTCATTGCTCGCACCACGTTGAAGAGTGGAGACGCAAAACAAGGGGGACCAGCCGGTTCGCGGCGGAACCGGCAACGCGTTAACGGGAAGGCGGGTACAGGAGCGGCTACGGTCGTCTTAAACCGCGACTTTTGCCGTCCACGGTAAAGAAGGGGTTAACGGGCGGCCGGAAGTGCCGGATTTTCCGTGCGGTTTTGCCGGTTCTGCGCCTTAACGCGGCTGTAAGCGCAATGCGCGATGCTCAGGCTCCGGGGACAGACGCGGCCGTCTTACATCGGTCGCAACCGTTCAATAGTTAACGAGTTGTTAAGCGCGCCGCAGCGGCGCGCCGGAGGGATCGATGCCGACCTACAAAGCACCCGTCGATGACGCATTGTTCCTGCTCAACGACGTCTTCCACCTCGACCGCTACAACAACCTGCCGGGTTTTGCCGACGCCTCGCCCGACATCGTCGAGGCGGTGCTGCGCGAGGCGGCCAAGTTCGCCGAGGAGGTGCTCACGCCGCTCAACCGGGTCGGCGACAGGGAAGGCTGCACGCGCCATGCCGACGGCCGTGTCACCACGCCCACCGGATTCAAGGACGCCTACAAGCAGGTGGCCGAGGGCGGCTGGATCGGCATTTCAGTGCCGGCGGAATTCGGCGGCCAGGGCCTGCCGGCGACGCTCACCGAGCTGGTCAACGAATTTCTCTGCTCGGCCAACATGGCCTTTGCCATGTATCCGGGCCTGACGCAGGGCGCGATCGCCGCGCTCCTCGCCCACGCCTCGCCCGAGCTCAAGCAGAAATACGTGCCGAAGATGGTCGAGGGCCGCTGGACCGGGACCATGAACCTGACCGAGCCGCATTGCGGCACCGACCTCGGTCTGCTGCGCACCAAGGCGGTGAAGCAGGTCGACGGCTCCTACAAGATCACCGGCACCAAGATCTTCATCTCGGCCGGCGAGCACGATCTCGCCGAGAACATCATTCATTTGGTGCTGGCGCGCATCGAGGGCGCCCCCGCCGGCACCAAGGGCATCTCGCTGTTCGTGGTGCCCAAGATCATGGTCAAGGACGACGGCGCGCTCGGTGAGCGCAACGGCGTGTCCTGCGGCTCGCTCGAAGAGAAGATGGGCATTCACGGCAACGCCACCTGCGTCATGAACTATGACGGCGCCACCGGCTGGCTGATCGGCGAGGAGAACCGCGGCTTGAACGCCATGTTCGTGATGATGAACGAGGCCCGCCTCGGCGTCGGCGTGCAGGGGCTGGCGCTCTCCGAGGTGGCCTATCAGAACGCGGCCGCCTACGCCAAGGAGCGGCTGCAGGGCCGCGCCATCTCCGGGGTGAAATATCCCGACAAACCGGCCGATCCGATCGTCGTGCACCCCGACGTGCGCCGCAACCTGATGACCATGCGTGCCTTCAACGAGGCGGCGCGCGCGCTGGTGGTGTGGACGGCGCTCAAGGCCGACGTCGCGCACCGCTCCGGCGACGAAAAGGAGCGCAAAAGCGCCGACGACCATATGGGCCTGCTCACCCCGGTGATCAAAGGCGTGCTCACCGACCAGGGCTTCGCCAACACGGTGATGGCGCAGCAGGTGTTCGGCGGCCACGGCTACATCGCCGAGCACGGCATGGAGCAGTTCGTGCGAGACGCCCGCATCGCCCAGATCTACGAGGGCGCCAACGGCATCCAGGCGCTCGATCTGGTCGGCCGCAAGCTCGGCAAGGACGGCGGCCGCGCCGTCATGGCCTTCTTCAACGAGGTCCAGGGCTACATCAAGGAGAAGAGCGGCGACGACAAGATGAAGCCCTTCGTCGGCCCGCTCGGCGCGTCGCTCGCGCACCTGCAGCAGGCCTCGATGTGGTTCATGCAGAACGCGCTGGCCAAACCGGACAATGCCGGCGCCGGCGCCTATGACTACATGCACCTCTTCGGCCTGACCGCGCTCGGCTACATGTGGTGCCGGATCGCCGACGCCGCGCTCGCCAAGCTGCCGAAGGCCAACGGCGCAACCCCGCGCTATTCGGCCAAGCTCGTCACCGCGCGCTTCTTCATGGAGCGCATGCTGCCGGAGACGGCGGCGCATCTTGCCCGCATCCAGTCAGGCGCGGCGAGCATGATGGACATGCCGGACGAGCAATTCTAGCAAGGCCCGTCAATGACCGGGCAACCGCGGCCGGCCTGCGGCCGGCCCCGGCCGTGACACTTGACCCGGCAATCCACTTTGCGCTTCCAAAGGCGTCGAGAGTCCTCATGGACCCCGGCTTGGCCCGGGGGTGATTGAAGTCGTGGCCAGCAATCCCCTGAAAATTGCCATCGTCGGCGGCGGCATCGGCGGTTCGGCCGCCGCGGTGGCGCTGCTCAAGGCCGGCTTCGACGTCCACGTCTATGAGCGGGCCCCCGTGCTGCGTGAGGTCGGCGCCGGCATTGTGCTCACCCCCAACGCCGTGCGCGTGCTGCATTATCTCGGCTGCGCCGACATGCTGGCGATGCTCGGCGTCGCACCCATCGGGGTGCGGCAGCGGCGCTGGGACGACGGCCGCACGCTGCTGTACACGCCGGTGGTGCCGCCGCCGGGCAAGCCGGCGATGTTTTATACATCGCACCGCTCCGACGTGCTTCTGATGCTGGCCGGCAAGGTCCCGGCCGAGCGCCTTCACCTCGGCCACTGTCTCACCGCCTTTACCGACACCGGCAGCAAGGTCGAACTGCGGTTTGACAACGGCGCCCGCGCCGAGGCCGACATCATGATCGGCGCCGACGGCATTCATTCCACCGTGCGCACGTTGTTGTTCGGCGCCGAGCGGCCCCGCTTCACCGGCTGCATCGCCTATCGCGGGCTGACGCCGGCCGAGCGGCTGATCGCGCTCGACCTGCCGAATGAGGATCAGATCTGGATGGGGCCGGGCCGGCATTTCGTGCACTACCCGGTGTCGGCCGGGCGGCTCATCAATTTCGTCTGCCTGATCGAGCGCGACGCCTGGACCAAGGAGTCCTGGACCGAACCCGGCGACATCAAGGACGCGCTCGCGGCCTATGAAGGCTGGCACCCCCAGGTGCGCGGCATCATCGGCTCGGTGACCGAGACATTCGTCTGGGGCCTGTTCGACCGTGCGCCGCTTGAGCGCTGGTCGGTCGGCCGCGTCACGCTGCTTGGCGACGCCTGCCATCCGATGCTGCCGTTCCTGGCGCAGGGCGCGGCGCAGGCGATCGAGGACGGCGCGACGCTGGCCGCGGTGCTGGCCAAAGGCGGCGATGCGGCGGCGGCGCTCAAGCGCTACGAGGCGCTGCGGCTGCCGCGCACGGCCCGCATCCAGACGGTCGCCGCCGGCAACAAGACGCGCAATCATCTGCCGGACGGGCCCGAGCAGGTGGCGCGCGATGCCGCCATGGCGGCGGGCGAAGCCGATTGGTCGATCGGCGCCAGCGCCTGGGTCTACGATCACGACGCGCTCAGCGTCGGCTAGGCCCGCGCCAAGGCCGGTCCGCGCCGCGAGCGGATCAGCAGCCAGGCCATGATTGAGACGTTGACGAAATTCCAGGCGAGCCCGTTGAGGAAGGCGGCCTGATAGGACCCGGTGACGTCGAAGATCGCCCCCGACAGCCAGCCGCCGCCCGCCATGCCGACGACGGTTGCCATGATCACCAGCCCGACGCGCGCGCCCGCCTCTTTGGGCGGAAAATATTCGCGGATGATGATGGCATACATTGCGACAATGCCGCCCTGGAACAGGCCAAACAGCGCCGAGATGACGTAAAGCGAGAACAGTCCGTCGAACAGCAGGTAGAGAAACAGCGCGACGCCTTGCAGCAAGGAGCCGAGCAGCAGCGTGCGCACGCCGCCGATGCGGTCGGCGATGAAGCCGGAGGCGATGCGCGACACGATGCCGAAGCCGAGCATCAGCGACAGCATCTCGGCGCCGCGCGCCACGCCGTAGCCGAGGTCGCCGCAATAGGCGACGATGTGGACCTGCGGCATCGACATCGCCGTACAGCAGCCGACGCCGGCGATGCACAACAGCACCTGCAGCGTGCGCGGCGAGAACGGCATGGTGGCCTGACGGTGCGCCGCGGCCACGCCGGCCGCCGCGGTATGCGCGTGTGCGAGCCGCCGCCGCAGCGCCAGGCCGAGCGGCAGCATGGTGACGAGACAGAAAATGCCGATGCCGATATGCGTCGCGCGCCAGCCGTCGGCGGCGATGAAGTGCTGCACCACCGGCGGCCAGAAGGTGCCGGCGGCGTAATTGCCGGTGCCGGCGATGGCGACAGCGATGCCGCGCCGGCGCAGGAACCAGTGCGACATGTCGGCCATCATCGGGCCGAAGGTGGTCGAGCAGCCGATGCCGATGAGGAAACCGTGCGCGATCGCCACCTGCCACAAATTCGCCGACAGCCCGACCGCGATATAGCCGAAGCCGAGCGCCAGCGTTCCAAGCAGCAGCGGCACCATGATGCCGAAGCGGTCGGCGAGCCGTCCCATGATGATGCCGCCGACGCCGAAGCCGAGCATCACGAAGGTGTAGGGAACGGATGCAGCGGCGCGGTCGACGCCGAAATCGGTCTGGATCGCCGGCAGCGCCACCACCACCGACCACATGCCGACGCCGCCGATGGTGGCGATCAGCAGGGCGCAGGCCAGCCGCCGCCAAGCATAGGCCGATTCGACGCCGTAGGCGGATGAGTCGTCGCCCTCTGCATTCATGTGCGGTGTGTCCCGGCTCGCGCTTCGTCGTAGCATTGCTTCGGCGGGGCAGCGAGTCTTTACCCTCCCCCGCTTCGCCAGGGCTCGCGGGGGCAGGGGAAATCAGGCAAACGCCGGCATCACTTCGCGGCCGAATAACTCGATTGAATGAGAGGCATCAGCGAAATTCATGTCGCCGAAGATCATCTGGCACAACACGTAATTGACGCCGGTGTCGCGTTCGAGCTTCGCCAGATAATCGCGCACCGTCGCCGGCGAACCGGCGATGCCGTGGCCGATGCGCTCGAGCTCGTCGTATTGCGTCGGGTAGACCGGCTTGAGGACGAAATCGACGCCCGAGCGCTGCCACAGCCATTCCATGGCGTTGCGCCAGCGCGGATAGGCGGCGCGCGCGATGTCCTTGGCTTTGTTATCGCTGTCGGCGACGACGACGTGCCGCGTGATGCCGATCTTCGGCAGCGCGGTCGGCTCGCGCTTGAGCGCCGCCCATTCCTTGCGATAGCGCTCGGCGATGGCGCGGGCGCGGTCGGCCGGTCCGAGCGAGACGACGTTGACCGATAGCGGCGCCGCCCAGGGGATGGCGTCGGCATTGGGCGCGCCGTACCAGAACGGCGGGTGCGGCCGCTGCACCGGCTTGGCCTGGATGACGAAGTCCTTGTAGCGGTAGAACTTGCCGTCGAAATCGAGCACGTCGGCCTCGAAAGCCCGCATCAGGACGGCGAAGGCCTCGTGATACATGGCCGGCGCCTCGGTGGGATCGATCCCATAGCGGCGGTGCTCGATGAGCGCCGCGCCGCGGCCCACCCCGACCATCAGCCGCCCGCCGCTCATGTGGTCGAGCATGCAGATTTCCTCGTAGAGCCGCAGCGGGTGGTAAAGCGGCAGCACGTAGACCAGCGGCCCCAGCCGCAGCGTTTTGGTGCGCTGCATTGCGGCGGCGAGAAACACGCTCGGGCTCGCGCCCAGGCCGAGCGGCGTCGAATGATGCTCGGCGATGTGATAGCCGGCAAAACCGGCGCGCTCCATGACTTCAACAAGCTTGAGCCGCTCCTCGAAGAACCTGCCCAACGGTGCGCCGGTGGCGTCGAGGTGATCGAAAATGCCGAAACTGAGCACGCCTTTTTCTCCTGCCTTGGGGTCCGCCGGGGTCGTAGCACGCGATGGGCGGGCGAGTATTCATCTCGCCCAAATGTCCCGCAACATGCCACTAAAAGGCCATGACTGAAAAATGGGATGCCGTTACAGTAGCAAGCGGCCGTGATTTTCCGGGTCAACGGCCAATGGGAGGATAGCAATGCGGAAAACGTTTCTCTTCGCCGCCGCGGCGTTGTTGCTGACGGCAGCCTCGGCCAACGCGCAGCAGACCATCAAGATCGGCGTCATCCTGCCGTACTCCGGTCAATTCGCGGACGCGGCGACACAACAGGACAACGCCATCAAGCTGTTCATGAAGCAGAACGGCAGCACCGTCGCCGGCAAGAAGATCGAGCTCATCACCAAGGACACTGGCGGCATCAACCCGCCGGTCGCCAAGCGTCTGGCACAGGAGCTCGTCACGCGCGACAACGTCGACATCCTCACCGGCTTTGTGCTGACGCCGAATGCGCTCGCCGCCGGCGACGTCTCGGCCGAAGCCAAGAAGTTCATGGTCGTGATGAACGCGGCGACCGCGATCATCACCACCAAGTCGCCCTACATGGCGCGCACCTCGCTCACCACGCCGCAGGTCAACGAGACGCTCGGCACCTGGGCCGCCAAGCACGGCGTCAAGAAGGTCTACACCATGGTGTCGGACTACGGCCCCGGCCTCGACGCCGAGAAGGCGTTCATCGACGGCTTCAAGGCGGGCGGCGGCGAGATCATCGGCTCGGTGCACATGGCGGTCGCCAATCCGGATTTCTCCGCTTACGTGCAGAAGGCCAAGGACCTGAACCCGGAAGGCATCTTCGTGTTCGTTCCGGGCGGCGCACAGCCGGGCGCGCTCGGCAAGGCGATGGCCGAACGCGGGCTCGACCCCAAGAAGATCAAAGTGATGGGGCAGGGCGAGATCACCGACGAGCACGCGCTCGAGGCGATGGGCGACGCGGCGATCGGCATCGTCACCGCCTTCCACTATGAATATTCGCACAAGTCGAAGGTGAACGAGGCCTTCGTGAAGGCCTACAACGCCGAATACCACCGCAACCCGGACTTCTTCGCCATGGGCGCGTGGGACGGCATGCACCTGATCTACGCCGCGCTGAAGAAGACCGGCGGCAAGACCGACGGCGAGGCCCTCATCAACGCCGCCAAGGGCATGAGCTGGGAAAGCCCGCGCGGCCCGGTCTCGATCGATCCCGCGACCCGCGACATCATCCAGACGGTCTATATCCGCGAGGTCAAGAAGGTCGACGGCAAGCTCATCAATGCCGAAATCGACAAGGTCGCCAACGTCAAGGATCCGGTGAAAGAGCGGATGCCGAAGCAGTAGCCGTCTTCGTCATTCCGGGGCGCCCGACGACGCAAAGCGGCGGCGGGCGAACCCGGCATCCGGAGCGATACACTGATCGGCCGCTGGATTCCGCGTTCGGCCCTTCGGGCCGCCCCGGAGTGAGAGGATCGCTATATCCCCTCCCACAGACCTTCCGCTCGCCCTATGGTGGGCGTCACGGTGATTCGCTAAGACGCCTGGGACATGGACGCCCTCAATCTGCCGCGGCCGGCCTGGATGAGCGAGGACCTCGTGCTGCTCGAGGAGCAGGCGCGGCGCTTCATCGCCGACGAATTCGCGCCCCATCTCGATCGCTGGCACGAAAAGGGCATGTATGACCGCGAGGTCTGGACCAAGGCGGGCGCGGCGGGACTGCTCTGCGCCTCTATGCCGGAGGAATATGGCGGCGCCGGCGGCACCTTCGCGCACGAGGCGGTGATCAACCGCGAGCTGTCGCTCGCCGGCTTCGACACCTTCGGCGCTCCTTTACATTCCGGCATCGTCGCGCCCTATATTCTGCATTACGGCACCGAGGAGCAGAAGAAGCGCTGGCTGCCCAAGCTCGCCACCGGCGAACTGGTCGGCGCCATCGCCATGACCGAGCCGGGCACCGGCTCCGATCTGCAGGGCGTGCGCACCAAGGCGGAAAAATCCGGCAACGGCTACGTGCTCAACGGCACCAAGACCTTCATCACCAACGGCCAGCACGCCAATCTCATCATCGTCGTCGCCAAGACTGATCCCAAGGCCGGCGCCAAGGGCACCTCGCTCCTGGTGGTCGAGACCGACGACGCGCCCGGCTTTCGCCGCGGCCGCAAGCTCAAGAAGCTCGGCATGGACTCCGCCGACACCTCGGAATTGTTCTTCGAGGACGTGCGCCTGCCGGCGGAGAACCTGCTCGGCACCGAGGAGGGCCAGGGCTTCTACCAGCTGATGAAGGAACTGCCGCAGGAGCGGCTGATCGTCGCCGTGCACGCGGTCGCCATGATGGAGCGGGCGCTGACGCTGACCATCGACTACGTCAAGCAGCGCCAGGCCTTCGGCAAGAAGATCATCGAGTTCCAGAACACGCAGTTCGAGCTCGCCGAGTGCAAGACCGAGGCCACCATCGCCAAGGTGTTCCTCGACCATTGCATCGGCCAGCACGTCGAGGGCAAGCTCGACACCGTCACCGCATCGATGGCCAAATACCGGCTCACCGACATGCAAGCAGACGTGATCGACCGCTGCCTGCAATTGTTCGGCGGCTATGGCTATATGGACGAATATCCGATCTCGCGCCTGTACCGCGACGCGCGCGTGCTGCGCATCTACGCGGGCACCAACGAGATCATGAAGCTTTTGATCGCGAGGAGTTTGTAGCTTTCCTGTGATTCCGGGGCGCGAGCGGAGCGAGCGAGCCCGGAATCCAGGACCACAGCGAAGCGCTTCGAATTTGTCTCTGGATTCCGGGTTCGCGTGCTGCGCAGGCGCCCCGGAATGACGAGGAGGAACCTATGCCCGACGCATTCATCTACGACGCCATCCGCACCCCGCGCGGCCGCGGCAAGGCCGACGGCGCGCTGCACGAGGTGACGGCGCTCAATCTCGCGGCGCAGGCGCTTTCCGCCATCAAGGAGCGCAACGAGCTCGATCCGACGCTGCTCGACGACGTGGTGCTCGGCTGCGTCGATCCGGTGGGAGAAGCCGGCGGCGACATTGCGCGCGCCTCTGCCCTGGTCGCGGGCTTCACCGACCAGGTGCCCGGCGTGCAGATCAACCGCTTCTGCGCCTCGGGGCTCGATGCGGTGAATTTCGCCGCGGCCGAGGTGATGTCGGGCCAGCACAGCATGACCATCGGCGGCGGCGTCGAATCCATGAGCCGCGTCGGCATCGGCGCCTCCGGCGGCGCCTGGCCGGTCGATCCCTCGATCGCGGTGACGACCTATTTCCTGCCGCAGGGCATTTCCGCCGATCTGATCGCCACCAAATACGGCTTCTCGCGCGACGACGTCGACGCCTATGCGGTCGAGAGCCAGAAGCGCGCGGCTAAAGCCTGGGAGGAGGGGCGCTTCAAGAAATCGGTGGTGCCGGTGAAGGACGTCAACGGCCTGACCATTCTGGCGAAAGACGAGCACATGCGGCCGTCGACCACCATGCAGACGCTCGCCGCATTGCAGCCGTCCTTCGTGCAGATGGGCGAGATGGCCGGTTTCGACGCGGTCGCGGTGCAGCGCTATCCCGAGGTCGAGGCCATCAACCACGTGCACACGCCGGGCAATTCCTCCGGCATCGTCGACGGCGCCGCAGCCGTCCTGATCGGCAGCAAGGAGGCCGGCAAGGCCGCGGGGCTGAAGCCGCGCGCCCGCATCAGGGCCTTCGCCAATATCGGCTCGGAGCCCGCCATCATGCTCACCGGGCCGATCCCGGTCACCGAGAAGGTGCTCAAGCGCGCCGGCATGAAGAAGAAGGACATCGATTTGTGGGAGCTCAACGAGGCTTTCGCCTCGGTGGTCTTACGCTACATGCAGGCGCTCGACATTTCGCACGACACGATCAACGTCAACGGCGGCGCCATCGCCATGGGTCATCCGCTCGGCGCCACCGGCGCCATGATCCTCGGCACCGTGCTCGACGAATTGGAGCGCCGCGACCTCGAGACCGCGCTGGTGACGCTGTGTATCGGCATCGGCATGGGTACGGCGACCATCATCGAGCGCGTGTGAATGATGCACGGGGCCGCATTCCCCATCCCCGCCACTCGCTTCGCTCGCGGGGAGGGGAACTGAAAGGCCGAGGAAGACAGGATGCCCAAGATCGATATCGACAAAATCCCGCTCGACGCCTCCACCAACTACCCGAAGCCCTTTGACGCGGCGGTGAAGGGCCGCGCGCGCAAAAGGCTCGGCCGCGCCGCCGGCCTGACGCAGTTCGGCGTCAACATCTGCACGCTCAAGCCAGGCGCGGCGTCCTCGCAGCGCCACTGGCACGAGAACGAGGACGAACTCGTCTACGTGCTGTCGGGCGAGGTGGTGCTGTGCGAGGACGGCGGCGAGACGGTGCTGAAACCGGGCGATGCCGCGGCCTGGAAGGCCGGCGTCGCCAACGGCCATTGCCTCGTCAACCGCTCGAGCCGAGACGCCGTGATCCTCGAAGTCGGCACTCGCGCCGCGGCCGAGCGCGCGCATTATTCCGACATCGACATGAAGGTGGAGCGTGACGACAAAGGCTTCCGTTACACGCGCAGGAACGGCGAGCCGTATTGACTCTGCCCGTCATCCTGAGGTGGCCGCGCAGCGGCCCTCGAAGGATGACGCGGGAGAGGACTGAAAAAGGACTGGCCCATGATCAACTTCAAGCTCGACATCGACTCAGACGGCATCGCGCTCATTACCTGGGACATGCCGGGCCGCTCGATGAACGTCATCGACGCAGGCGTCACGGAGGAGCTGTCGCAGATCGTCGACAAGGTCGCAGCCGATGCCGCCATCAAGGGCGCCGTGGTCACCTCCGGCAAGGAGGCGTTCTGCGCCGGCGCCGACCTGACCATCCTCGAGCAGATGGCGGGCAAATACGCGGCTCTGCTCAAGTCGAAAGGCGAGGAAGCAGCCAACCAGATGGTCTACGACGAGAGCCGCAAGCTCGGGCTGCTCTATCGCCGCCTGGAAAAGTCCGGCAAGCCCTGGGTCGCCGCCATCAACGGCACGGCGATGGGCGGCGGCTTCGAGCTCTGCCTGGCCTGCCACCATCGCATCGCCGCCGACAATCCGAAGACCCGGCTCGGCCTGCCCGAAGTCAAAGTCGGCCTGTTCCCCGGCGCCGGCGGCACGCAACGCGTCGCGCGCATGTTGCAGCCGGCCGACGCGCTGCAATTCCTGCTCAAGGGCGACCAGCTGCGCGTCGACCGCGCCAAGGCGATGAAGCTCATCGACAACGTCGTGCCGGCGGCCGACCTCATCAAGGCGGCGAAGGACTGGATCAAAGCCGGCGGCAAGGCGGTCGCGCCCTGGGACGTGCAGGGCTTCCGGCTGCCCGGCGGCGCCGTCTACTCCAAGGCCGGCATGATGACCTTCCCGGCGGCCAATGCCATCTACCGCCGCGAGACCTACGACAACTATCCGGCGGCGCGCGCCATTCTGCAGGTGGTCTACGAGGGTCTGCAGGTCGACATCGACACCGCCTTGCGCATCGAGGCGCGCTGGTTTGCGAAAATCGTGCGCTCGCCGCAGGCGGCCAACATGATCCGCTCGCTGTTCGTGTCGCTGCAGGAACTGAACAAGGGGGCCCGGCGCCCGTCTGGCATCGCGCCCGCCGCGCTCAGGAAGATCGGCATCATCGGCGCCGGCTTCATGGGCGCCGGCATCGCCCAGGTGAGCGCGGCCGCCGGCTTGCAGGTCGTGCTCATCGACCGCGACCAGGACACCGCCGACAAGGGCAAGGCGGCGCTCAACAAGGCGCTGTCCGACCGCGTCATGAAGGGGCGCATGAAGGGCGACGAGCGCGACGCGCTGCTCGCCCAGATAGCGCCGAGCGCCGACTACGGCGCCTTGAAGGACTGCGACCTCGTCATCGAAGCCGTATTCGAGGACCGCAAGATCAAGGCCGAGGTGCTCAAGAAGATCGAGGACACGGTCGGCGCCGGCGCCATCATCGCCTCGAACACGTCGACCCTGCCGATCACCTCGCTCGGCGCCGAGCTCAAGGACCCGGCGCGCTTCATCGGCATTCATTTCTTCTCGCCGGTCGATCGCATGCTGCTGACCGAGATCATCCTCGGCAAGAAAACCGCCGACAAGGCGCTTGCCGTGGCGCTCGACTACGTGCGCGCCATCCGCAAGACGCCCATCGTCGTCAACGACTCGCGCGGCTTCTATGCCAACCGCTGCGTGCTCAACTACATCCAGGAAGGCCACCTGATGCTGCTCGAGGGCATTCCGGCGGCGATGATCGAAAACACCGCGCGCATGGCCGGCATGCCGGTCGGCCCGCTGTCGCTCAACGACGAGACCGCGCTCGATCTCGGCCTCAAGATCGTGCGCGCCGCCGAAGCCGATCTGGGCAAGAGCGCGATCAATCCGGCGCAGAAGAAACTGCTCGAGGAGATGGTGGAAAAGCGCGGCCGCCTGGGGCGCAAGAACGGCAAGGGCTTTTACGACTATCCGCAAGGCCAGCCCAAGCGGCTGTGGCCGGGCCTGTCCGAATTGCTGCCCAAGCAGCTTTCGCGCGAGCAGGTCGAGAAGCTCGACGTCAACGAGCTCAAGCAGCGCTTCCTCGTCGTGCAGGCGGTCGAAGCGGCGCGCACCTTCGAGGAGAAGGTGGTCACCGACGTGCGCGAGGCCGACGTCGGTTCGATCCTCGGCTTCGGCTTTGCGCCGTGGTCCGGCGGCACGCTGTCCTATATCGACATGATGGGCACCAAGGCCTTCGTCGACCTGTGCAAGAAATTCGAGAAGAAATACGGCGCGCGCTTTGCCCCGCCCAAGCTTCTCATCGACATGGCCAAGAGCGGCGACAGCTTCTACCAGCGCTTCGCCCCGCCGAAGAAGAAAGAGGCGGCCTGAGCCGTCATGCCCGCGAAAGCGGCGTCCAGTAAACGCGGACGGCTCAGGCGGACTATGAGACCACCACCGTCAGCTTCTTCGCCGCTCGTGTGACGCCGGTGTAGAGCCAGCGCTCGCGGCTGTCCGGAAACGCGAAACTCTCGTCGAACAGCACGACGTCGTCCCATTGCGAGCCTTGCGCCTTGTGCACGGTGAGCACATAGCCGTAGTCGAACTCGTCGTAGGGCTTGCGCCGTGCCCATTCGATCTTCTCGATGCCGCCGCTGAAGCACTCCGGCCGCACCGAAACCTTGACGCCGCGCGCGCCGGTCTCGTCGTCGGGCAGAAGCCGCATGGTCATGATGCCGGTGCGCCGCGCGCCGCGCTCCTTGACCGACCATAGCCCGCCGTTGAACAGGCCTTTCTTGCGGTTGTTGCGCAGGCACACCAGCTTGTCGCCGGCCGCGGGCATGGCGTCGGTAAAGCCGCGCCGTTCCCGCATCCTGATGTTGTAGGCGCGCCGCGTGGCGTTGCGGCCGACCAGCACCTGGTCGGCCTCGAGCACGCGCTGCGGATCGAGATCGCCTTTTCGCACCACATCGGTCTCGCCGTAGCGGCCCGGCTCCAGATACTCGCCGGCACGAATGTCCATCGACAGCCGCACGATCGGATCGTCCTGCGCCTGGCGGTGCACTTCGGTGAGCATGACGTCGGGCTCGGCCTCGGTGAAGAAGCCGACGCCGGAATTGCCGCTCTGGATCGGCGGCAGCTGTGCCGGGTCGCCGAGCACCAGCACCGGCACGCCGAACGACAGCAGGTCGCGGCCGAGCTCGGCATCGACCATCGAGCATTCGTCGATGATGATCAGTTCGGCCTTGGAGGCCGGCGCCTCGTCCCACAGGTCGAAGCTCGGGATTTCCTCGCCGCTCTCGCGGGCGCGGTAGATGAGGCCGTGGATGGTCGAGGCGCCGCGGCAGCCTTTGCCGCGCATCACGGAGGCCGCCTTGCCGGTGAAGGCGGCGAACTTGACCTCGCCGTCGACATGCTCGGCCAGATATTTGGCGAGCGTGGTCTTGCCGGTGCCGGCATAGCCGAACAGGCGGAACACCTGGCTGGTGCCGTTCGCGCCCGGCTTGGCCTTGAGCCAATCGGCGACGGCCTTGAGGGCGGCGTCCTGGGCGGGGGTGAACTGTGGCATGCGTGAACAGCAATAAAGCATGGGCCGCTGCGGCGAAAGAACAAAAAAAGAACGCTTGACGGTGGCGCTTACCGGACGAAATTCCTAGCGCTCGGTCTGATCGCGGAGCGCCGTCATGATGCGCTGTGCGGGCGGACCGGGTCCGCTCGGCCGACAATGCGCACCACGAATGGCAGCGCGGGAATGCGCAGCCGGCCTCGCAAGCCCCTGGCGCCTCCTGGCGCTCCATCGCCTTCGGGGAACGGAAAAAGGGACATCGGCCTGCCCGGGGCCGCCAAACAATACGGGCAAACGCGCATGTCTCCACGTCGCCGGCTCGCATTGCCCTTTGCCGGAACCCATGTTTATCGTCGCGGCCCTTTGCACTGCGGAATCCTGAAATGGCTCGCGACCAGATCGACATGACGCCCATCGAGACGCGCGACGAACTCGTCGCCTGGCTCGAAGCGGGTTGCAAGCCGAAGACGCAATTCCGCGTCGGCACCGAGCACGAGAAGTTCGCCTTCACGGTCGAGGACCATCGCCCGGTGCCTTACGCCGGCCGCCGCTCCATCCGCGCGCTGCTCGACGGCATGCAGCATCTGCTCGGCTGGGAGCCGATCATGGAGGGCGACAACATCATCGGCATGTTCGACGTCACCCATGGCGGCGCCATCTCGCTCGAACCGGGCGGGCAATTCGAGCTGTCCGGCGCGCCGGTCGAAACCGTGCATCAGACCGCGGCCGAATTGATGGCGCATCTCGCGCAGCTGCGCGAAGTGGCAAAGCCGCTCGGCATCGGCTTCCTCGGCATCGGCATGACGCCGAACTGGAAACGCGCCGATATGCCGGTGATGCCCAAGGGCCGCTACAAGATCATGACCAACTACATGCCGAAGGTCGGCTCGCTCGGCCTCGACATGATGTACCGCACCTGCACGGTGCAGGCGAACCTCGACTTCTCGTCCGAAGCCGACATGGTCAAGAAGCTGCGGGTATCGCTGGCGCTGCAGCCGGTGGCGACCGCGCTGTTCGCCAATTCGCCGTTCACCGAAGGCAAGCCGAACGGCTTTCTCTCCTTCCGCTCCGAGGTCTGGCGTCACACCGATCCCGACCGCACCGGCATGCTGCCCTGGGCCTTCGAGCCGGGCATGGGATTCGAGCGCTGGGTGGATTATGCGCTCGACGTGCCGATGTATTTCGTCAAGCGCGGCGATCGCTATATCGACGTGGCGGGGCAATCATTCCGCGATCTGCTCGCCGGAAAACTGCCGGCGCTTCCCGGCGAACGTGCGACGATTTCAGACTGGGCCAATCACTTGAGCACGATTTTCCCCGAAGTGCGGCTCAAGCGCTATCTGGAAATGCGCGGCGCCGACAGCGGCCCGGCGAACCGGCTGCCGGCCTTGCCGGCCTATTGGGCGGGTCTGCTTTACGATGACGCCGCGCTGGATGCGGCCTGGGAGCTGGTGAAGAACTGGACTG
>DASRGB010000068.1:0-30773 GCA_035651255.1 Pseudolabrys sp. | reverse complement strand
CACCCGCGAAGCCTTCGACGACGAGGGCTTCTACAGGATGGGCGACGCGCTGAAATTCGAGGATGCCGGCGACCCCGGCCAGGGTCTCGTGTTCGATGGCCGCCTCGCCGAGGATTTCAAGCTCGCGACCGGCACCTGGGTCAGCGTCGGCGCGGTGCGCGCCCATCTCATCGACCATTGCGCGCCGCTCGTGCGCGACGCCGTCATCGCCGGGGCCGACCGCGACGATATTGGCGCGCTGGTCTTTCCGGACATCGAGGCCTGCCGCAAGCTCGCGGGCCTCGCCGCCGATGCGCCCCCGGCGGCGGTGCTGGGCGCCCCGAAGTTGCGCGACGAGTTCAAAAAACGCCTGAATGCGCTCGCCGCGCAGAGCACGGGCAGCTCGACCCGCATTTGCCGGATGATGCTCTTGGCCGAGCCGCCGTCGCTCGACGCCGGCGAAGCGACCGACAAGGGCTCGATCAACCAGCGCGCGGTGCTGAATAACCGCGCGCGGCTTGTGGACGAGCTCTACGCAACCCCGCTATCGTCGCGGGTAATTTGCGCAGGAGAGAGCTGATGGAGGTCAAAGGACAGGCGGCGATCGTCACCGGCGGCGCATCGGGCCTTGGCGCCGCCACCGCGCGCACCCTGGCCGCGGCCGGCGCCAAGGTCGCGGTCGTCGACATCAACGACAAGGCGGCGGCCGAAATCGCCGCCGAACTCAAGGGCATCGCCATCGCCTGTGACGTCGCCGACAGCGCTGCCGGCGAGGCGGTGGTAAAGAAGGCAGCCGCCGCGCACGGGCCGGCGCGCATCCTCGTCAATTGCGCCGGCGTCGGCCCGGCCAAACGCATCGTCGGCCGCGACGGACCGATGCCGCTCGCCGATTACGAGCGCGTCATCCGCATCAACCTGATCGGCACCTTCAACATGATGCGGCTTGTCGCCGCCGGCATGCAGGCGCTGCCGGCGCTCGCCGACGGCGAGCGCGGCGTCATCGTCTCGACGGCGTCGGTTGCCGCCTTCGAGGGCCAGATCGGCCAGGCCGCATACGCCTCGTCGAAAGGCGGCGTCGCCGCGCTGACGCTGCCGGCGGCGCGCGAATTCGCGCAATTCGGCATCCGCGTTCTCGCCATCGCCCCCGGCATCTTCGGCACGCCGATGCTGCGCGCCTTGCCGCAGGAGGCGCAGGATTCGCTCGGCGCCTCGGTGCCGTTCCCGAAGCGGCTCGGCGAGCCGCGCGAATTCGCGGCGCTGGTGATGCACTGCATCCACAACGGCTATCTCAACGGCGAGGTCATCCGCCTCGACGGCGCGCTGCGCATGGCGCCGCGGTGACATGAGCTTTTCCAACAGCCGCAAGGTGCGCATCGAGTGGGGTGACTGCGACCCCGCCGGCATCATCTTCTATCCGCGCTATTTCGAGATCTTCGACGCCGCGACTGCGGCGCTGTTCGAGCGCGCGCTCGGCCTGACCAAGTTCGAGCAGCTCAAGCGCTTCGATTTCGCCGGCTACCCGCTGGCGCGCACGCGCGCCAAGTTCATCCGGCCGACGCGTTTCGGCGACGATGTGACCGTGGACTCCAGCATCACGTTCGGCCGCGCCAGCTTCGCGGTCGAGCACCGCCTGAGCCTCAGGGGCGAGACCTGCGTCGAATGCGCGGAAACGCGGGTCTGGGTGGTGCGCGATCCGGCGACCGGCGCCATCAAGTCGCAGCCGGTGCCCGACGAGGTGCGGGCGAAGTTCAACCTCGGTCCGTCACCCTGAGGGGGCCGGGCCAAGCGCGGCCCCCGAAGGGTGAGCAGCCGTCGTCCCTCGAGGCTCGCTGGCGAAGCCCGCTCCCACCTCAGGATGACGGCACCTACACGATCCCGGCCGCGATGCGCTTCAGCGCCGCCAGGAACCGCTTGCGCTCGCCGCGGCCGATGACGGCGTCGAGATTGCGCTCGTGCCGGCGCGCGCAGCGCATCAGCTCGGTGAGCGTCTTCCTGCCGGCCGCCGTCAGCGTCAGACGATAGGCGCGCCGGTCGTCGCGCGTGCGCTCGCGGGCGACCAGGCCGCGCCGCACCAGGTCCTCGATGACCGGCGTGACGCTCGACTTGTCGCGGCCGCTCGCCTGCGACAACGCGGTCTGGCTGATGCCGGGATTGCGCGCGATCAGGGTCAGGGTGGCGAAGCGCCCGGGATGCTCGCCGATCGCCTGCGAGCGGCGCGAGAAGGCCTGGAAGGCGGCCTCCTGCGCCAGCCGCAGGTTGAACCCGACCCAATGCTGCAGCGGGCCAAAATCGACCGGTTCGGCGGCCCCTGCGCCGTTGCCGCCGCGCCTGCGCCGCGTCCTGCCCTGGTTCACGTCCGCCTCATTAGTTTGATGTCAAACCAACTTTACAAGCGCCGCGATATTCGGCTCAATTGCCGGAAAAGATGGCACGGCTGCCATCATAAGACCAAGGGAGGGTGCGATGAAGCGTTTCGCGGTGACCGCCGCCGCCGTGTTGCTGTGCGCCACGGCCGCGCAGGCGCAGGACAAGACCTTCGATCTGAAGATTTCGCATTGGGTGCCGCCGTCGCATCCGCTGCAGAAGGCGCTCGAGGACTGGGGCGCCTCGGTGGAAAAGGATTCCGGCGGCACCATCCACTACAAGGTCTATCCCTCGCAGCAGCTCGGCAAGGCCTTCGACCACTACGACATGGCGCGCGACGGCATCGCCGACCTCACCTACATCAATCCCGGCTACCAGCCCGGCCGCTTTCCGGTGATCGCCGCCGGCGAACTGCCGTTCCTGATGGCGAACGCCAAAGGCGGCTCGCAGGCGATCGACGCCTGGTACCGCAAATACGCCGCCAAGGAGATGAAGGACGTCAAGTTCTGCCTCGCCTTCGTGCACGATCCCGGCAGCTTCCATTCCACATCGAAGAAGATCACGGTGCCGGCCGACATCAAGGGCATGAAGATCAGGCCGGCGCATGCCACCATGGCGACCTGGGTGACGCAGCTCGGCGGCACCAACGTCAACGCCGCGGCGCCGGAGGTGCGCGACGTGCTGGAGCGCGGCGTCGCCGACGCCGTCACCTTCCCGTGGGGATCGGTGCCGCTGTTCGGCATCGACAAGGTCACCAAGTACCACATGAACGAGCCGCTCTACGTCACCACCTTCGCGCTGGTGTTCAACAAGGCGAAGTACGACGAGATGTCGGCGAAGCAAAAGAAGGTGATCGACGACCACTGCACCACCGACTGGGCGCTCAAGGTCGCCGGCCCCTGGGCCGACTTCGAACACGGCGGCATCGCCAAGATCAAGGCGGAGCAGGGCCACGACGTCTACGAGCTGACGCCCGCCCAGCTCACCGATTGGAAAAAATCGGCGGAGCCTCTGACCAAGGCCTGGGCCGACGGCGTCAAGAAGGCGGGCGTCGATGCCGAGGCGGCGATGAAGGAGCTGCGCGCCGATCTCGGCAAATACGGCGCGCTGGCGAAGTAGCGCCGGTCGGGGCGGCGCGGCGCGGTCAACCGCTCGTCTCCGCGCAAGCGGGGACCCGGGAGCACAGATTGCAGGGGCGGAGCATTCTGCCCTGGAGTCCCGCTTGCGCGGGAATGAGCGGTTGGAAGCCATGACCGGACGCGTGCAAAACCTGTAAGCCCGATGGAGCGGCCATGACCCGCATCACCATGGATCGTTTCATCGACACCATCGAGTGGATCGCCGCCTTCTTCGTCGGCATCGTCGCGCTCGACGTCTTTCTGACCGTCGTGCTGCGCAATTTGTTCAACTACACGATCCCGGACTCCTTCGATTTCGGGCGGATGCTGCTCGGCATCCTCATTTTCTGGGGCATCGCCGCGACATCCTATCGCGGCGGCCACATCACGGTGGACCTGGTGTGGGCGAATGTCGGCCCGCGCCACCAGCGCATGATCGACGTATTCGCCACCCTGGTGCTGCTGTTCGTGGTGACGGTGCAGACCTACACGCTGTTCGACAAGGTGCGCGGCACCTACTACGACAACGTGCTGACCTTCGACTTGAGGCTGCCGACCTGGCCGTTCTTCGCCGTGGCCTGGGCCGGCGACGTCTCGGCGGTGCTGCTGATCGCCGTGCGCACCTACCGGCTGATCATGCGGCCGGAACTGATGACCGAGCCGAAGGTCAAACCGGTCGAATGAGACGGGCGCGATGAGCACGGACGCGGTGGCGATCATCGGCTTTGTCGCATTGTTCGCGCTGATGCTGCTGCGCGTGCCGGTCGGCATGGCGATGGGGCTGGTCGGCGTTTCCGGCTTCTCCTATCTGGTCGGCGGCACGCCCGCGCTGAAGATGGTCGGGCAGACCTCGATGCGCACGGTGACCGACTACACCTTCGGCGTCATCCCGATGTTCCTGCTGATGGGAACGTTCGTCGCCAATTCGGGCATGAGCCGCGACCTGTTCAAGGCGGCGAACGGCTTTGTCGGCCATCTGCGCGGCGGCCTCGGTTTCGCCACGGTCGCGGCCTGCGGCGGCTTTGCCGCGATCTGCGGCTCCTCGGTCGCGACCGCCGCGACGTTTTCCGCCGTGGCCTATCCGGAGATGCGCCGCTTCGGCTATCCGCAGAGCTTCGCCACCGGCGTCATCGCCGCCGGCGGCACGCTCGGCGCCATGCTGCCGCCGTCGACCGTGCTCGCCGTCTACGGCATCATCACCGAGCAGGACATCGGCAAGTTGTTCATCGCCGGCATTTTGCCCGGCCTGCTCGCCATGACCATGTACCTGACGACGATCTTCGTCATCGGCCGGCTGCGGCCGAATTATCTGCCCGCCGGGGCGCCGGCGTCGTGGCGCGCGCGCCTTGCCGGGCTGAAGGACATCTGGGCGCCGCTCCTGCTGTTCGTCTTCGTCATCGGCGGGCTTTACGGCCTGCCCTATCTGCCGCGCTTCACGCCGACAGAGGCGGGCGGCGTCGGCGCCACCGGCGCCTTCCTGATCGGCCTCGTCACCGGCCGGCTCGACAAGGACAGGATCCTCGCCTCGCTGTTGCAGGCGACGCGCACGGCGGCCGCGGTTTTCACCGTGCTGATCGGTGCGCTGATCTTCGGCTATTTCCTCACCATCACGCAGACGCCGCAGAAGGTCACCGAGTTCCTCACCGGGCTGGGCCTCGGCGCCTACGGCGTGCTGGCGCTGATCATGCTGATGTACATCGTGCTTGGCTGCCTGATGGATGCCATGGCGATGATCATCCTGACGGTGCCGATCATCTTCCCCGTGGTGACCCACCTCGGCTTCAACCCGATCTGGTTCGGCGTCATCATCGTCATGACGGTGGAACTCGGGCTGATCCACCCGCCGGTGGGCATGAACGTCTTCGTCATCAAGAGCGTGGTGAAGGACGTGAGTTTCTCCACCATTTTCAAGGGCGTGGTGCCGTTCATCGTCACCGACCTGGTCCGGCTGGTCATCCTCATCGCTTTCCCTATCATCGCGCTCTGGCTGCCTTCGCACATGTAGGCGGAGCGGCTATAATAGTTTGAAGCCAAACTATCGGCCCGGCCATGGAACGCTCGTTCAAGAAGGAAGTGCAGGCGCTCAAGCTCGGCGACGGCGAGACCTTCCGCGGCGAAGGCATCCTCGCCGTCACCAAGGCGTTGCTGCAGTCGGGCGTGTCCTATGTCGGCGGCTATCAGGGCGCGCCGGTGTCGCATCTGCTCGACGTGCTGGTCGACGCCAAGGACATCATGGCCGAGCTCGGCGTGCACCTCGAGACCTGCGCCAACGAGGCCGCCGCCGCCGCCATGCTCGGCGCCTCGATCAATTATCCGTTGCGCGGCGCGGTGACCTGGAAATCGATCGTCGGCACCAACGTCGCCGCCGACGCGCTGTCGAACCTCGCCTCGCCGGGCGTCGTCGGCGGCGCCATGATCATCCTCGGCGAGGACTACGGCGAGGGCGCCAGCGTCATCCAGGAGCGCTCCTACGCCTATGCGCTGAAGTCCTCGATGTGGCTGCTCGACCCGCGGCCCGATCTGCCGACCATCGTGCGCACGGTGGAGAAGGGCTTCGAGTTGTCGGAGGCCAGTCACGCGCCGGTGATGCTGGAGCTGCGCATCCGTGCCTGCCATGCCACCGGTGCCTTTACCGCCAAGGACAATCGCAAGGGGCTCGTCTCCGGCCTCAACAAGCTGTCCGGCCCGCCGCGCTTCGAATACGGCCGGCTGGCGCATCCGCCGGTGATCTTCACGCAGGAAAAGCTGAAGGTCGAGGAGCGGCTGCCGGCGGCGCGCACATTCATCCGCGCGCACAAGCTCAACGAGACCATCGCCGGCGATGTCGACGATGTCGGCATCATCGTCATGGGCGGGCTGACCAATTCGGTGCTGCGCGCGCTCGAGCGCGTCGGCCTTGCCGACGGCTTCGGCGCCTCGCGCGTCCCGCTGCTGGTGCTCAATGTCGTCTACCCGCTGGTGCCGGAGGAAATTACGGAGTTCTGCGCCGGCAAGCGCGCCGTGCTGGTGGTCGAGGAAGGCTTCCCGGCCTATGTCGAGGACGCCGTCAATGTCGAGCTGCGCCGCGCCGACCTGCAGACCAAGGTGCTCGGCAAGGGCGCGTTGCCGCGCGCCGGCGAATACTCATCCGATGCGCTGCTCGAAGGCCTCGCCGCCTTTCTGCAGGCGGCCAAGCCCGCCGGCCTCGACGCCGATGCGCTCGCGGGGAAAGCCCGCGGCCTGATCGCGCACAAGGCCAAAGCCGCCGCGGCGCTCGGCACCCTGCCGCCGCGTCCGCCCGCCTTCTGCACCGGCTGCCCGGAGCGGCCGGTGTTTTCGGCCATCAAGCTGATGCAGCGCGAGCTCGGACCGACCCACATCGCCGCCGACATCGGCTGCCATTCGTTCGCGACCTTCGCGCCGTTCTCGCTCGGCAATTCGATCCTCGGCTACGGCATGTCGCTTGCGAGCGCGGCGGCGGTGGCGCCGAATATGGCGAAGCGCCCGATCGCGGTGATGGGCGACGGCGGCTTCTGGCACAACGGCCTCATCACCGGCGTCGCCTCCAATCTGTTCAACAAAGGCGACGGCGTGCTGATCGTGATGCAGAACGGCTACGCCTCGGCGACCGGCCAGCAATACATCCCGTCGAGCGCGGCGAGCAAGGAAGGCCCCGCCCCCGGCATGGGCATCGAGCAGACGTTGCGCGCCATGGGCGTGAAATGGC
Organism: Pseudolabrys sp.; assembly: GCA_035651255.1. Lineage (GTDB taxonomy): Bacteria > Pseudomonadota > Alphaproteobacteria > Rhizobiales > Xanthobacteraceae > Pseudolabrys. The sequence goes on along the minus strand of DASRGB010000068.1, from coordinate 23,606 downwards.
TGCGCACGGTGCGCACCTACGGCGTCTCCACGATGGTCAAGACGCTGAAGGAGGCGATGCGCACCGCCGAAAAGGGCCTCAAAGTCATCATCGCCGACGGTGAATGCCAGCTGGCGCGCCAACGCCGCGTGCGCGCCGAGGATGCCGTCAAGCTCGAACGCGGCGAGCGCGTCACCCGCGTCCGCTACGGCGTCGACGAGGAGATCTGCACCGGCGACCATTCCTGCATCCGCCTGTCCGGCTGCCCCTCGCTCACCGTCAAGCCGTCGCCCGATCCGCTGCGCAGCGATCCGGTGGCGACCGTGGTCGAGAGCTGCGTCGGTTGCGGCCTGTGCGGCGAGGTCGCCCACGCCGCGGTGCTGTGCCCGTCGTTCTACCGTGCCGAGATCGTGCGCAATCCGACCTGGCGCGACCGCCTCAAGCACCGCCTGCGCCGGCGCGTGATCGGCTGGCTCGGCGGCTCGTTTTCTTCGTCACCTTCCCCCTTGCGGGGGAGGTCGCCGAGCGAAGCGAGGCGGGAGGGGGCGCCGACGCAAATGGCTACCCCCCTCCCCAACCCTCCCCCGCAAGGGGGGAGGGAGCAGACTGAACACGCGGCAAAGGCTCGCCCCATCACCATGCTGATCGCCGCGCTCGGCGGCGAAGGCGGCGGCGTGCTGACGCAATGGATCGTCGACGCCGCGGCCCAGGCCGGCTTCCCCGTGCAGTCGACCTCGATCCCCGGCGTCGCGCAGCGCACCGGCGCCACCACCTATTACATCGAGATCTATCCCGTGCCGGCGAGCGAGCTCGGCAACAGGCGACCGGTGCTGGCGCTGACGCCCGGCGTCGGCGACATCGACATCGCCGTCACCAGCGAGTTCCTGGAGGCGGGCCGTACCGTCGCCAACGGTTTCGTCACGCCCGACCGCACGCTGGTCATCGCCTCCACCAGCCGCTTCTATGCGATGGACGAGAAGATCGCGATGGGCGACGGCCGCTTCGACCAGGACAGGCTGACGAAAGTCATCAAGGAGCATGCGCGCGAGACCGTGCTGATCGACATGGCGCGGCCGGCGCAGCAGAGCGGCTCGATGGTCAATGCCGTGATGCTCGGCGCCATCGCCGGCGCCGGCCGCCTGCCGATCAGCGCCGAGCAGCTCGAGGCCGCGGTGCGCGCCGACGGCAAGCAGGTCGACGCCAATGTGCGCGGCTTCCGCGCCGGCCTCGACGTCGCCCGCGCCAGGGTCGAGCCGGCGAGGATTCCCGACAAGAAGATCAACGCCGCGGCGACGCGCCAGTCGCTCGAACAGGCGGTGGCCTGGACCTTCCCGGCGCTGGCGCAGGCCACCGCGCTCGAAGGCGTGCGCCGCCTGGTGCCGTACCAGAGCCCGGCCTATGGGCGTCTCTATATCGACCGGCTGCGGCCCATCCTCGACGCCGACGAAGCGGCCGGCGCCCACGGCAAATTGCTCAAAGAGGTGGCGCGCCATCTTGCCGTGCGCATGTCGTACGAAGACGTCGTGCGCGTGGCGCAGGCCAAGATCGCGCCGGGGCGCTTCTCCCGCATCGCCCGCGAGGAACTGCGCGTGAAAGACGAGCCGTTCACGGTGCACGACTTCCTCAAGCCCGGCATCGAGGAGATGTGCCAATTGCTGCCGCCGTTCCTGGCGCGGCCGATCCTTGCCGTTTCGCGGCGGCGCGGCTGGCTCGGCCGCGTCCATTTCGGCATGGAAATCAACTCCACCTCGATCCTCGGCTATCTGCGCTTCCTGATGCTGGCCAAGCTGCGGCCGCTGCGGCCCTACGGCCACCGCTACAGGCAAGAGCAGCAGGCGATCGAGGCCTGGCTCGCGCTCATCGTCGAAGCCGCCAGGCACTCGACCGAATTCGCCCTCGAGGTCGCCGAATGTGCGCGGCTGATCAAGGGCTATGGCGACACCCACGCGCGCGGCAGCGCAAACTATGCCGCGATCGAGGCGCGCGTGATCCGCCCGGCGCTGGCCGGCACCATCCCCATCGCGCACGCGGCCGACGCGGTTGCGAGCGCCCGCACCGCCGCCCTGGTCGACCCCGAGGGCGAAAGCCTCGCCAAATGCCTCGCCGAAATCGAGGGGCATGGCAGCCTCCCGATGGCCGCAGAGTAGCCGCGTTGTCAGCCCTACCCCCGGTCGAGTAAGACTCCCCGCCAACGACAAAAAGCCGCCGACCGGCGGAGCCGCGGGGACGAAACGACATGGCCGCACCGACCGGACAACGGCCGACGATCGCCGCCGAGGCCCTGCTGCGCGCGCTGGCCGATCACGGCACCGACTATTTTTTCTGCAATCCCGGCACCGACTTCCCGCCGATCGTCGAAGCCTTCAGCCGCGCCAAGAAAACCAACGCCAAGGTGCCGAGGCCTATCCTGGTGCCGCACGAGAATCTCGCGGTCGCCATGGCGCACGGCGCCTATCTGATGAACGGCCGTCCGCAGGCGGTGATGGTGCACACCAGCGTCGGCACCGGGAACACCATCAACAACCTCATCAACGTCTCGCGCGACCGCGTGCCGCTGATCCTCGCCGCCGGCCGCACCCCGATCAGCGAGAAGGGCTCGTTCGGCTCGCGCAGCCGCCCGATCCAGTGGGGCCAGGAAATGTTCGACCAGGCCGGCATGCTGCGCGAACTGGTGAAATGGGACTACGAGCTGCGCATGCCCAACCAGGCGGGCGACGTCGTCGCCCGCGCCGTCGAGGTGGCGATGGCGCATCCGCGCGGCCCGGTCTATCTCACCCTGCCGCGCGAGCCGCTGTCGGCGGCGCTCACCGAGCCGGTCGGGCCGATCAAGCCGCGTCCGCAGGCGGCGGAGCCCTATCCCGATCCGCGCAGCATCGCCACGCTCGCCGAGTGGATCGCCGCAGCCGAACGGCCGATGGTGCTCGTCGCCACGCTGCCCGCCGCCGCCGTCGAGCCGCTGGCGCATCTTGCCGAACGCTGCGCCATTCCCGTCGTGGCGCACAGCGCGCGCACGGTCTGTCTGCCGTCGAGCCACCCCATGAACTTCGGCGTCGAGCCGGGCACGTTGATCGCCGACGCCGACCTGGTGATCGTGCTCGAATCCGACGTGCCGTGGATTCCGCACCTGCAGCATCCGCCGGCCGGCTGCCGCGTCGCCCATATCGGCGAGGATCCGTTCTTCGTGCGCTACCCGATGCGGTCGTTCCCGAGCGACCTCGCGGTGCAAGCCGGCGTCAGCCACGCGCTCGACGCGCTCGCCGCCGCGGTCGAGGCACGGCTGCAGATGGCCGAGGCGCGCATCGCCGCGCGGCGCGCCCGCCTCACCGAACGCATGCGCACAAGGCGCGCCCAGCTCGCCAAGGATTCCGCGCCGGGGCAGACCATCTCGCCGGAATATCTGTCGCGCCTGATCGGCGAGAGCGTCGGCGACGACGCCGTCATCTTCAACGAATATCCCTTGCGGCCCGACCATTGCGTGCGCGAGAAGCCGGGCACCTTATTCGCGCTCGGCCCCGCCGGCGGGCTTGGCTGGGGTTTCGGCGCCGCGCTCGGCGCCAAGCTCGCCGCGCCGGACCGGTTCGTCGTCGCCACCCTCGGCGACGGCGCCTACATGTTCGGCAATCCCATGGTCGGCCATTGGGTCGCCGCCAAGAACCAATTGCCGATCCTCGCGATCGTGTTCAACAACAGCCGCTACGGCGCCGTGCGCCGCGCCACGCTGTCGATGTTCAAGGACGGCACCGCCGGCGAGGGCGACGGACGCCTGCTCGCCGATCTCGACCCGGCGCCGCCCTACGACGAAATCGCCCGCGCGCAGGGCGCCTATGCCGAGCGCGTCGAGAAGCCCGCCGATCTGCCCGATGCGCTGACGCGCGCCCGCGACGCCGTGGTCGAGGGCCGCCGGCAGGCGCTGCTCAACGTCATCACGCCCTACTGAGAAACTCGCAAACACACGAAAGTCACGAAGGAAGGAAAGTCCATGCGCATCGACGCCTACACCCATTTCATCCCCGAGAAGTTCTTCAACAAGCTGGTGGAGAGCGGGCACCGGGACATCGGCAAGCGCGTGCGCGAGATCCCTTCCATCCACGACCTCGAAATCCGGCGCAGGGTGGTCGACAAGTTTCCCGACTATGCGCAGATCCTGTCGTACTCGCTGCCGCCGCTCGAGCTGCTGACGCAAGGCGCGCAGCTCGACGAATATTCCAAGATGATCAATGACGGCTTTGCCGGCATCACCGCGAAATACGGCGATCAATTCCCCGGCTGGGTGGCGCAGACCTCGCTCGCCGCGCCGGACGCCGGCGTCGGCGAAGCCACCCGCGCCATCAAGAACGGCGCGCTCGGCGTGCAGATCTACACCAACGTCGCCGGCCGGCCACTCGACGATCCGGCCTTCGAGCCGTTCTTCGCGGCGATGGAGAAGCTCAACAAGCCGATCTGGATGCACCCGGCGCGCGGCGCCAGTTTCGCCGATTATCCAACCGAGAAGAAATCCAAGTACGAAATCTGGTGGACCTTCGGCTGGTCCTACGAGACCGCGGTCGCCATGGCGCGGCTGGTGTTTTCCAAGATCATGGACAAGTATCCGAACCTGAAGATCATCACCCACCACTTCGGCGGCATCGTGCCGATGCTGGAGGGCCGCATCGGCCCCGGCTGGGACCAGCTCGGCGCCCGCACCTCGGACGAGGACCTCACCGTGCTCCTGAAGCAGCTCAAGAAGCGGCCGCTCGACTACTTCAAGCACTCGTTCTACTGCGATACCGCGGTGTTCGGCGGCGTGCCGGCGACGAAATGCGGCCTCGAATTCTACGATCTCGACAAGATCGTGTTCGCCTCCGACTGCCCGTTCGACCCCGAGAAAGGCACGATGTACGCGCGCGAGACGCTGCGCATCCTCGAAGGCATCGACATGCCGAAGGCCGACAAGGAGAAAATCTGGCACGGCAATCTCGAGCGCATCACCGGGGTGACGTTCAAGTCCTGATTCGTCATGGCCGGGCTTGTCCCGGCCATCCACGGCTTCCTTAGAGAAAAGGCGTGAATGCCCGTCATAAACCCGGGCATGGCGCACCGCGTTGTCGCAGACGCGGTGGAAAGAAGCCGCGCTTATCGCTAACCTTCGCGGCCATGGCGCTGACGCAACCCATCGGCATGGCCGAGCCCGACACGCCGCCGTCCGGCGACGACAAGGCGCGCGTCACGCCGATGATGGAGCAGTACATCGAGATCAAGGCCGCCAATCCGGACTGCCTGCTGTTCTACCGGATGGGCGACTTCTACGAATTGTTCTTCGAGGACGCGGAAGTCGCCTCGCGCGCGCTCGGCATCGTGCTGACCAAGCGCGGCAGGCATCTCGGCCGCGACATCCCGATGTGCGGCGTGCCGATCGAGCGCGCCGACGAATATCTGCACCGCCTGATCGCGCTCGGCCACCGGGTCGCCGTCTGCGAGCAGCTCGAGGATCCGGCCGAGGCCAAGAAGCGCGGCGGCAAAAGCGTGGTCAAGCGCGACGTGGTGCGGCTGGTCACCCCCGGCACGCTCACCGAGGACTCCCTGCTCGACGCCCGCCGCAACAACTACCTGCTCGCCGTGGCGCGGGCGCGGCTGTCGTCGGTCGACGACGAGACGCGGTTTGCGCTGGCCTGGATCGACATCTCGACCGGCGAGTTCCGCATCACCGAGTGCGACCGCGGGCAGCTTCCCGCCGAGATCGCGCGGCTCGAGCCAAGCGAGATCATCGTCTCCGACGCGCTCTACAGCGAGGCCGACCTGGCGCCGTTCTGGCGCTCGCTGCCGGCGGTGACGCCGCTGACGCGGGACGTGTTCGATGCCGCGACCGCCGAGCGGCGGCTGACGTCGTTTTTTGCGGTGGCGACCAGCGAAGCCTTCGGCGCGCTGACCCGCCTCGAACTGACGGCGGCCGCGGCCTGCGTCAGCTATGTCGAGCGCACGCAGATCGGCAAGCGGCCGCCGCTGTCGCCGCCGCTGCGCGAGGCGGCCTCCGCGACGATGGCGATCGACCAGGCGACCCGCGGCAATCTCGAATTGATGCGCACGCTCGCCGGCGAGCGGCGCGGTTCGCTCTTGGACGCCATCGACCACACCGTCACCGCGGCCGGATCGCGGCTCTTGGCGCAGCGGCTGGCGGCGCCGCTGACCGACCCGGCGGCGATCGCCGAACGGCTCGACGCGGTCGAGGCTTTCGTCGCCGATGCGGGCTTGCGCGCCGAGACGCGCTCGCGCCTCGCCGCCGCGCCCGACCTTGCCCGCGCGCTCGCCCGCATCGCGCTCGGACGCGGCGGGCCGCGCGACCTCGCCGGCATCCGCGACGGCATTCTCGCCGCCGCCGAGCTGGCGCGCGCGCTCGGCGCGCTCAAGGATCCGCCCGCCGAAGTCGCGCGGGCCATGCGATCGACCCGCCGCCCGGACGGCATGCTGGCCGCGGAGCTCGCCGCCGCGCTCGCCGCAGAATTGCCCGCCTTCAAGCGCGACGGCGGCTTCGTGCGCGAGGGCTACGACAAGGCGCTCGACGAGCTGCGGAGCCTGCGCGACGAATCGCGCCGCGTCATCGCCGCGCTGCAGGCGCGCTACGCCGAGGAGACCGGCGTGCGCATCCTCAAGATCCGCCACAACAACGTGCTCGGCTATTTCGTCGAGGTCACCGCCCAGCACGGCGACAAGCTGATGGCGGCGCCGCTGAACGCCACCTTCATCCATCGCCAGACGCTGGCCGGCCAGGTGCGCTTCACCACCACCGAGCTCGGCGAACTGGAGGCCAAGATCGCCAGCGCCGCCGAGCGCGCGCTCGGGCTTGAGCTCGAGATTTTCGAGCGCCTGGCCGCGGCGGTGGTCGCCGAAACCGAGGCCCTCAAGGATTGCGCCGACGCGCTCGCCCGCCTCGATGTCGCCGCCGCGCTCGCTCATCTGGCCGCCGAGCGCGATTATGCCCGGCCGCAGGTCGACGGCAGCCTCGATTTCGTCGTCGAGGGTGGCCGTCATGCCGTGGTCGAGCAGGCTTTGTCGAAGGACGGCACGCCCTTTGTCGCCAACGATTGCGATCTTTCGCCGCCGCCGCCGCCCTACCCGCCCGCGCAGGCGGGGGAAGAAAAGGAGGAGGCCGGCCGCATCTGGCTGCTCACCGGCCCGAACATGGCCGGCAAATCCACCTTCCTGCGGCAGAACGCGCTGATCGCGATCCTGGCGCAAATGGGCTCCTTCGTGCCGGCCAAAGCCGCAACGCTGGGCGTCGTCGACCGGCTGTTCTCGCGCGTCGGCGCCGCCGACGATCTGGCACGCGGCCGCTCGACCTTCATGGTGGAGATGGTCGAGACCGCGGCCATCCTCAATCAGGCAGGTCCGCGCGCGCTGGTGATCCTCGACGAGATCGGCCGCGGCACCGCCACCTTCGACGGCCTGTCGATTGCCTGGGCCACCGTCGAGCATCTGCACGACGTCAACAAATGCCGCGCGCTGTTTGCCACCCATTTCCACGAGCTGACCGCGCTGGCGGCGCGGTTGCCGCGGCTGCACAACGCCACCGTGCGCGTCAAGGAATGGCAGGGCGAGGTGGTGTTCCTGCACGAGGTCACCGCCGGCGCCGCCGACCGTTCCTACGGCATCCAGGTGGCCAAGCTTGCCGGGCTGCCGGCGAGCGTGATCGAGCGCGCCAAGGTCGTGCTGGCCAAGCTCGAGCAGGAGGACCGCGCCGCGCCCAAAGGCTTCGAGGACCTGCCGCTGTTCGCCGCGCCCTACAGGCCGCCGGCCGAGCCGCAGCAGCAGCCGAGCGACCTCGTCGCCGCAGCATTGGCCGCGCTCAATCCCGATGACATGTCGCCGCGCCAAGCCATGGACGCGCTCTACGCGCTGAAGGCCAAGCTCGTCAGGACGCGGAAAGACCCATGATGAACGTCGCCGAACGGACGCGCGCCAATGCGCCGAAAGAGGCGCAGGCCTGGCTCGCGAAATTCGACGCCGCCTTGCAGGCGCAGGACGGGCGCGCCGCGGCCGAGCTGTTTCTGCCCGACGGGCTGTGGCGCGACCTGCTCGCCTTCACCTGGACGATCCGGACCATAGCCGGCCGCGCCGCCATCGCGCAGACGCTGGGCGAGACGCTTGCCCGTACCAGGCCGCGCAATTTCCGCATCCCGCCGCAGCGCACGCCGCCGCGCTGGATTGCCCGCGCCGGCACCGACTGCATCGAGGCGCTGTTCGATTTCGACACCGCGTTCGGCCCCTGCAACGGCGCCTTCCGCCTGCTGCCCGACGGCGACGGCCGGCTGCGGGCCTGGACCATGAACACCAATCTGCACGAGCTGCGCGGCCACGAGGAGGAGTTCAAGCGCCGCGCGCCGCCCGATTCGACGCGCGACTTCGGCGCCGAGAACTGGTCCGACCGGCTCGCGCGGCAGCGCGCCTATGCCGACCGCGATCCCGCCGTGCTGGTGGTCGGCGGCGGCCAGGCCGGCCTGTCGATCGCCGCGCGGCTTTCCCAACTCGGCGTCGACACGCTGATCGTCGACCGCCATCCGCGCATCGGCGACAACTGGCGCACGCGCTATCACTCGCTGACGCTGCACAACGAGGTGTTCGTCAACCACCTGCCCTATCTGCCGTTCCCGCCGAATTTTCCGGTCTATATCCCGAAGGACAAGCTCGCCAACTGGTTCGAGTTCTACGTCGAGGCGATGGAGCTCAATTACTGGACCGGCACCGAGCTGATCTCCGGCGGCTACGACGAGGCGCAGAAGCGCTGGACCATCACGCTCAAGCGCAACGGCGCAACGCGCACGATGCAGCCGCGCCATCTGATCTTCGCCACCGGCGTTTCGAGCATGCCGGCCTATCCAGAGCTGCCCGGCCTCAAGGATTTCGCCGGCACCGTCGTCCATTCCGGCGACTTCAAGAACGCCGCGCAATGGCAGGGGCGCAAGGCGCTGGTGCTCGGCACCGGCACCAGCGGCCACGACGTGGCGCAGGAGCTCCACGCCCACGGCGCCGACGTCGCCATCATCCAGCGCAGCAAAACCTACGTCGTCAGCCTGAAGGAGGCGCAGCGCGTCTACGCCATCTATTCCGAAGGCATTCCGATCGACGACTGCGACCTGCTCGCCACCTCGATGCCCTACCCGGTGCTGCGCCGCTCCTACCAGGTCTCGACCGCCATGAGCTGCGCGATCGACAAGCCGCTGCTCGACAGGCTCGCGGCGGCCGGCTTCCGGCTGTGGAACGGCGAGGACGACACCGGCTTCCAGATGATGTATCTGCGCCGCGGCGGCGGCTACTACTTCAACGTCGGCTGCTCGGAGCTGATCATCGACGGCAAGGTCAAGCTCGTGCAGTTTTCCGACATCGACCGCTTCGTCGCCGACGGCGCGCGGCTGAAGGACGGCGGCCTGGTGCCGGCCGAGCTCCTTGTGCTGGCGACCGGCTACAAGAACCAGCAGGACGCGGTGCGGCTCTATCTCGGCGAGACAATCGCCGACAAGATCGGCCCGGTCTGGGGCTTCGACGAGGGCGGTGAATTGCGCAACATGTGGCGGCGCACCGCGCAGGACGGCCTCTGGTTCACCGCCGGCTCGCTGGCGCAATGCCGCATTTTCTCGCGCTATCTGGCGCTGCAGATCAAGGCGCTGGAGCTCGGGCTGTTGCGCTAACCCCTTGCGCTCATTCCGGCGTCTGCCGCCTTCGCGGCGACGAGCGCTGTCATGCCGCGGCTCTGCGCCGGCGGTGCTGCCGCTCGGCCCACAACAGCGCGTTCCAGCCGATACCGATGCCGAGTCCGATCAGATAGGACCACCACACGCCGAGCGGCACGGCGAGCGCGTGCACCGCGAACAGGCCGAGGCCGAGGCCGATCAGCGGCGCCAGCACGTGGGCGGCGACGCTCGCCGCCGCCGGCCCGCCGATGCGCGGTTGCAGGATGATGAAGAACGAGCTCATCGCGATCGGAAAAAAGGCGAAGACGCCGGAGAAATACGAGCCGATGGTGCTGCTCGCCGCCGTGACCGTGATGACGCAGAGCGTGACCACGCCGACCCGCCAGGCCAGATCGGCGCTCGTGATGGTCACGCGCTTGACCGCGCCTTCGACGCGAAACCGCGTGCCGGCCCAGATCGCGATGGGATAGACAACGGCGTTGAGCAGCGCCGCCGCAGGCGCGTTCCAGTCGACGAGCCGCGCCAGAAATACCGCGCCGAGCCAGACGAGGATGGCGCCGCCGAGGCTCAGCGGCAGCGAGCGGCGCTGCGCCAGCGCCGCGTAGCTCAGCGCGAACAGCGCGCAGGCAGCGTTGGCGATCAGGCTGCCGACCACGCTGTCGGCGATGAATTGCGGCGTGTGCTCCCAGCCGAGGATGATCAAGGCGGCGCCGCCCGCGGTCGGCAGCGCGGCCACCAGCGCGCCGATGAACGGCCCCGAACGCTCGACGACGATCGAGGCCGCCACCACAATGCCGGCGGTCATCGCGATCTTGAGCAGCAGGCCGGTCAGGAACGCCGTCATGTCAATTCCGGCGCCGGCGGCCGGTGCAGCAGCATCATCAGCACGCTCCAGGACAGCGAGGTCGCCATCGCCAGCGCAAGGCCGATGACGTTGCCGAACGGCTCGGCGGTGAAATGCAGCACCACGCAGGCAAAGGCGAAGCCGATGAGGCCGATCGGCGCATTGGCGAGCACCGCCGCCGCCGCTTTGCCGCCCATGCGCGGATGCATCACCAGCGCGATGCTGGTCAGCACCACGGGGAACACCGCGAGCAGCCCGCTGCCGGCCGGCCCGAGCCGGAAACTGAAGGTCACGACGACGCCGACCAGCACTGAGACCATGACGGCGCGCAGCAGGAAATCGGGCAGCCGCGCGCGAAACGGCCGCATGCGCACGTGCCGAAGCCGGCCGACGCGCCAGATGCACAGCGCCAGCACGGCGCCGTTCATGGTTGCGGCGGTCGGCAGCGTCCAATCGACGGCCCGGATGACGGATGCGAATACGAGCCAGACGGCGAAGGCGCCGCACAGGCTGGCGGCGAGCGAGCGCGTCTGCGCCAGCAGGCTGTAGACGATGGCGAAGGTGGCGTTGGCGGCGTTGATGGCGAGGCTCGCCACCGCACTCTGCGCGATGAAACGCGCGTCATGATCCATGGCGAGGAAGACGTAGACCGGACCGGCGCCGATCGGCAGCGTCGCCACCATGCCGCCGATCACCGGACCGGCGCGCTCGGCGGTCACCGTCGCCGCCACGACGAAGCCGGCGGTAACGGCCATTTTCACGATGAGGGTCAGGGCGAAGTAAAGGTCGGGGGGCATTGCGCGCGCTCAAACCATGTTGTCATGCCCCGCGCAAGCGGGGCATCCAGTAAACACCGGCGTTCATGGCAGCTATGAACTTTCGCGCTTACTGGATCGTCCGCTGTCGCGGACGATGACATCAGGTGCGCTGCAACTTCACCGCGACCGGCGGGCCGGCCTTGATGGTCTGATAGACGACGCAGTAGCGCTCGGTGAGCTTGAGCAGCTGGTCGAGCTTGTCCTGGGGCGCGTCGGTGTCGAGATCGAAGCGCAGCCTGATCTCGCGAAATCCGACCGGCGCATCCTTGGCGACGCCGAGCGTGCCGCGGAAATCGAGATCGCCTTCGGCCGAGACCTTGCCGGACCTGAGCGGAATATCGAGCGCGGTCGCCACCGCCTTGACGGTGACGCCGGCGCAGGCAACCAGCGCCTCGAGCAGCATGTCGCCGGAGCAGAGTTCGAGCCCCGACCCGCCGGTCGCCGGATGCAGCCCCGCGACCGCGAGCGCGCGGCCGGTCTCGACCTTGCAGGCGATGTTGGTGTCGTCGAGCGTGCCCTTGGCCTTGAGCGTGATCACCGCGGCGCCGGGATCGTCCTTGTAGCGCTGCTTGATCGGCGCCTGCATGGCGCGCAGTTCATTACCGTCCATTGTTTCTTCCTTCTCGGTCAGTCTTTGGCCCGTCACCCGTCGAGGCTCGCCGCAAGCGCGGTTCGCACCTCAGGGTGACGGTCGGACCCTAGGCCGGCGTCAGCACGACGCGGCCGACGATCTTGCCGGCGCGCAATTCGGCGTGCGCGGCGTTGACCTGATCGAGCGGGCGGGTCGTCACCGGCACGTCGGGCAGCCCCTTGTTGCGCACCAGCTCCATCAGCTCGGCCATTTCCGGGATGCTGCCGAGATAGGAGCCCTGGATCGTCAGCGCCCGCATCGGCAACGGCGGCAGCGACACCGTGAGGTCGCCGCCGTAAAGCCCGACGATGATGTATTTGCCGCCCTTGATCAGGCTGTCATAACCGACGCGCGCGCTGGCCGAGGAGCCGACGAGATCGATCACCGCCCAGGCGCCGGCGCCGTCCTTGGTGAGCTTCATGATCTGCTGCACCGCGTCCGGCGCGCCGCCGTCGACGACATGCGCGGCGCCCGCTTTCTTCGCGGCCTCGCGCTTGACCGGATCGATGTCGACGACGATCGCGGAGTGGCCGCCCATCTTGCGGTGCAGGCCGAGCGCCATCAGGCCGAGGCCGCCGGCGCCGATGATGACGGTCGGCTCGTCCTTGATGGTCGGCACCTTTTTCAGCGCGCTGAACGTGGTGATGCCGGAGCAGGCGAGCGGCGCCGCACGCTCCGGCGGGATGTCGCCGATCTCGAACAGATAGCGCGGATGCGGCACCATGAGATAATCGGCGTAGCCGCCGTTCGAGAACACGCCGGCGCTCTTCATGGCGCGGCACAGGTTCTCGTCGCCGCGCTTGCAGACTTCGCACTGGCCGCAGCCGATCCACGGGTCAGCCAGCAGCCTGGCGCCGATCCTGACGCCCCTGGCGTCGGGGCCGACTGCGACCACCTCGCCGACGTTTTCATGGCCGAGGGTCACCGGCAATTTCATGCCGCGGTCGGCCAGGCTCATCTTCTTGCCGCCGCCGAGATCGAAATAGCCGTCGGCCAAGTGCAGATCGCTGTGGCAGACGCCGGCGGCGAGCACCTTGAGCAGCACCTCGCTGCCCTTGGGCTGCGGCGTCGGCGCCTCGTTGCACTGCAAGGGCTGGCCGCAGACGCAAACCTGGAACATTCGCATGGACAGCTCTCCAACTTCCTTCCCGTTTCGAAAACCGCCGCAGAGAACCACAGTCCACCGCGCCCGTCACCATGCGAGAGTCGCCGAAATCCGGGCCCTTTCGGCCCGGCTAATTATCTTGCCCAGACAGGGTGACTTACCGCCGCGCCTCCGCTATCCCGATGGCCCCATGAATTCGCTTGCCGTTGAAACCGCCCTACGCGATGCCGACCAGCCGCCTCGCAGCTCGGCCGAGCTGATCGACGCGCGGGCGTTGACCGCCGAACTCGCGGAGCTTGCGCAGCGCAGGACCGGCAACGACCGCGAATTGCGCTCGGCGGTGGCGCAGCGCCTTAAACGCGCGCTGGCCGAAGGCCGCGCCAGGGCCGAGCAGCTATTGCTCAAGGATCGCCACGGCCGCCGCTGCGCCGAGCGGCTGTGCCGAATGGAAGACGAGGTCATCCGCATCCTGTTCGACTTCGCGCGCGAGCACTTCTATCCGTCGGAGAACCCGTCCGAGGCCGAACGCATGGCGGTGGTCGCCACCGGCGGCTACGGCCGCGGCCTGCAGGCGCCGGGCTCCGACATCGATCTGTTGTTCCTGCTGCCCTATAAGCAGACCGCCTGGGGCGAGTCGATCGCCGAAGCGATCCTCTACTGCCTGTGGGATACCGGGCTGAAGGTCGGCCACGCCACGCGCTCGGTCGACGAATGCATCCGCCAGGCCAAGGCGGACATGACCATCCGCACCGCCATCCTCGAGGCGCGCTTCCTGCTCGGCGACAAGACGCTGTTCGACGAACTCGTCGAGCGCTTCGACCAGGAGGTGGTGCGCAATACCGCCGCCGAGTTCGTCGCCGCCAAGCTCGCCGAGCGCGAGGAGCGCCACCGCCGCGCCGGCCAGTCGCGCTATTTGGTCGAGCCCAACGTCAAGGACGGCAAAGGCGGCCTGCGCGACCTCCACACCCTGTTCTGGATCGCCAAATACGTCTACCGCGTGCGCGAGCCGGACGAGCTCATCAAGTGCGGCGTGTTCGACAAGCAGGAATACCAGCGCTTCCGCCATTGCGAGGACGTGCTCTGGTCGGTGCGCTGCCACATGCACTTCGTCACCGGCCGCGCCGAGGAGCGGCTGTCGTTCGACATCCAGCGCGAGATCGCGCTGCGGCTCGGCTACACCGAGCATCCCGGCATGCAGGACGTCGAGCGCTTCATGAAGCACTACTTCCTGATCGCCAAGGACGTCGGCGACCTGACCGCCATTCTCTGCGCCGAGCTGGAAGACAGCCACGCCAAGAGCGTGCCGGTGCTGAGCCGGCTGATGGCGCGCTTAAGGCCGGTCAAGCGCGTGCGGCTCGAAGGCAGCGAGGATTTCCACGTCGACAAGAACCGCATCACCGTCGCCCACGCCAACGTGTTCAAGCGCGATCCGGTCAACCTCATCCGCATCTTCCAGCTGGCGCAGAAGAACAACCTCGCCTTCCATCCCGACGCCATGCGCGCCATTACGCGCTCGCTCAAGCTGATCGACGCCAAGCTGCGCGACGATGAGGAGGCCAACGCGCTGTTCCTCGACATCCTGACGTCGAAGAACGATCCGGAGACGGTGCTGCGCCGCATGAACGAGGCCGGCGTGCTCGGCCGCTTCGTGCCGGCCTTCGGCAAGATCGTGTCGATGATGCAGTTCAACATGTATCATCACTACACGGTCGACGAGCACCTGGTGCGCTGCATCGGCGTGCTGGCGGAAATCGACCGCGGCGGCGCCGGCGGCGACACGCCGCTGGCCGACGAGCTGATGACCAAGATTCTGCCGGAGCACCGCCGGGTGCTCTACGTCGCGCTGTTCCTGCACGACATCGCCAAGGGCCGCCCCGAGGACCATTCGGTCGCCGGCGCCCGCGTCGCCCGGCGCTTCTGCCCGCGGCTCGGCTTCTCGGCGGCCGAGACCGAGCTCGCCTCCTGGCTGATCGCCAACCATCTGGTGATGTCGAGCGTGGCGCAGTCGCGCGACCTCTCCGACCGCAAGACCATCGAGAATTTCGCCGCCGTGGTGCAGTCGGCCGAGCAGCTCAAGCTGCTCACCATCCTCACCGTCGCCGACATCAAGGCGGTCGGCCCCGGCGTGTGGAACGGCTGGAAGGCGCAGCTCATCCGCACGCTCTATTTCGAGACCGAGCCGGTGCTGACCGGCGGCTTCTCCGAGGTCAACCGCGCCCAGCGCGTCGAGCAGGCGCAACGCGAATTCCGCAACGCCATGACGGACTGGCCGGAAGCCGAGCGCGAGGCCTATATCGCCAAGCATTACCCGGCCTACTGGCTCAAGGTCGATCTGCCGCACAAGGTCGAGCACGCCAGGTTCCTGCGCGCCGCCGACGCCGCCGGCAAGAATCTGGCGACCGCCATTGCCTACGACGCCAGCCGCTCGGTCACCGAACTGACGGTGATGGCGCCCGACCATCCGTGGCTGTTGTCGATCATCGCCGGGGCCTGCGCCATGGCCGGCGCCAACATCGTCGACGCCCAGATCTACACCACCACCGACGGCCGCGCGCTCGACACCATTTCGCTGACGCGCGAATTCGAGCGCGACGACGACGAGGAGCGGCGCGCCAGGCGCATCGCCGACTCGATCGAAAAGGCGCTGCGCGGCGAACTGCGGCTGCCCGACGTAGTGACCAAACGGACCGCGCCCAAAGGCCGCCTCAAGGCCTTCGCGCTCGAGCCGACCGTCACCGTCAACAACCAGTGGTCCCACCGCTACACCATGGTGGAGATCACCGGGCTCGACCGCACCGGACTGCTCTATGAGCTGACGGCGACGCTGTCCAAGCTCAACCTCAACATTGCCAGCGCCCACGTCGCCACCTTCGGCGAGCGCGTGGTCGACGTGTTCTACGTCACCGACTTGATGGGCGCGCAGATCACGTCGCCGACGCGGCAGGCCGCCATCAAGCGGGCGCTGATCGCGCTGTTTGCCGAGCCGGCGAAAGCGTGAGCTCTTGTTTGTCATGGCCGGGCTTGTCCCGGCCACCCACGTCTTTATACGGTCGTGACGGATCGAGGCGTGGATGCCCGGCACGAGGGCGGGCATGACAACAATGAGCGGTTCTCCGGTTGCCATTATCGGTCTCGGCCTGATGGGCGAGGTCTATGCCAAGCGCCTGATCGACGCGCGGTTTGCCGTCACCGGCTATGACATCGACCCGGCGCGCCGCGCCCGCCTCGCCGCGATCGGCGGTCAAGCCGCCGCCTCGATCGCCGAACTCGCCAAGCCGGCGCGCGCCATCATCATCGCGGTGTTCTCGACCGATCAGGTCGAGGACGTCATCGAAAACCATCTGCTGCCGGCGCTCGGCGACGGCTCGGGCAAGATCGTGCTGTGCATGAGCACCTGCGATCCCGACCAGGTGGCGGCGCTCGCCGCCCGCGTCATTCCGCGCGGCATCCGCTATCTCGACGTGCCGGTGTCGGGCACCTCCGACCAGGTGCGGCGCGGCGACGCCGTCGCATTGATCGGCGGCGACGCCGGCATCGCCGCGGAGGTCGCGCCGCTGCTCGACGCGCTGTTCAAGAGCCGCTTCCACGTCGGCAAGATCGGCGACGGCGGCCGCGCCAAGCTCGCGGTCAATCTCATTCTCGGCCTCAACCGGCTGGCGCTCGCCGAAGGCCTGGTGTTCGCCGAGCGGCTCGGCCTCGACCCGGCCGCCTTCCTCGAGGTGGCGCGCGGCTCGGCCTCCTATTCGCAGGTGATGGACACCAAGGGCCCCAAGATGGTGCGCGGCGATTTTGCCGCCGAAGGCCGCGCCCGCCAGACATTGAAAGACATCCGCCTCATGCTCGAGCAGGCGGCGGCCGTGGGCCAGCCGCTCAAAATGCTCGAGGTGCATGCCGACGTGCTGGAGGCCTGCCTGAAAGCCGGCGAAGGCGACATGGACAATTCCGTGGTCATCAAGGAAGTGCGCCGCCGCGGGGCAAAGAAACGATCCTGATGCCGTGCTTTCGCGATCACGGATGAGGCGTGACCCTCACTCCGGCTGCGACGCGGTCGCTTGGGTAGACGATCACCCGTTCGCCCGGCTCCACTCCCTCGGTCACCGCCGCGAGGCGACCGGATCGGCGCAGCAGGTTCACCGGACGGAGCTGTGCACGGCCCTCGTTCACCACATAGACGTTCCAGGTTTCGCCAGTACGGAATAACGCGCCGCTCGGGACGATCGTTGCGTCGTCGCGGCCGAACACAGTTATGCGGACATCCACTTGATAGGCGTCGCCGAGGCCGGTCCAATCCTTTTCCGGCGTAACGATATCGATCAGCACATTGACTCGCTGCTCCTCCACGCCCAGCGTGGAGATCTTGGTGAAGGCCGCCGGCTCGACCCGCCGGACGCGCCCCGCCAGCACGCCTGGGCCGCCCCAATTCTCGATGGCGACCTCCGCCCCGGGACGAATCTCGACGGCATCGGTGCTGAGCACGTCGGCAACCACTTCGAGATCGCGCCGGTCGCCGATGGTAAGAATCGGGGTGCCGGGCTGTACCACGGTCTCGCTTTCCTGCGTCACGTTGAGGACCACCCCCGGCACCGGCGCCGTCACATTCCAACGCTCGGGCGGTGCACCCGCGTGCTCATTACGATACTGCTCCAGCAGGGCTTTCGCCTGTTCGAGCTCATGCTCGGCCGCATGATCCTGGAATTCCGCCGCGCGCAGATCGCGTTCGCTCACGCGAAGAGCGGTTTGGACACGTTCGAGCGCCTGCGCGGTCGATACGCCGCGCTCCTTCAGGGCGCTGGTGCGATCGAAATCGGCTCTGGCTTGCGCGGCCTGCACCCGTGCGCGCTCGACCATCATTTTAGTGCGCTCGCGCGCGGCTTCGGCGGTGCCGAGGCGTTCCTCCGCCTCGCGCCGGCTGCGCGGGTCAAGAAACGGGGCGGGCGTCGGCTGAATCGCCGCGACCACCTGGTCGGCCTCGACACTATCGCCGGCTTTAAACCGAACCCGTGTTAGACGGCCGGCGAGTGGCGCGGCCACTACGTAACGCTCGCGGATCCGCGTCTTGCCGTCTTCGTCGACGGTCGCGACAAACGTCCCCTTGCGCACGGTCACAACGTCGACCTGAACCGGCTTGGGCAGCATCGCCCACACCACCAAGGCAAGACCCGCCACAAGGCCGGATAGGGCGACGGCACGGCCGACTGTAATTTGCATGGTCAGTCCCTCGCCTTGAGAACTGCCACCAGATCGAGGCGGTCGATCCGCCGTCGCACCACATAGGCGCTGCCCGCAGCCGCGGCTATCACAATCGCGCAGGCAGCGATAAAAGTGCGCGCGCCGATCACGCCCGGAATCTGGAAACTCTCGCTCGGATGGACGTGGGCAATCAGATCGATAATGGCCTGCGATAGCGCGATACCGACGGGAATCGCGATGACGACTTCAACCATGAATTCGCTGAAAAAGATGCGCGACACCTCAGCACGGCTGAAACCCAGCACACGCAGGCTCGCAAGCTCACGTGCGCGCTCGTACAAGCCGATGCGCGCACTATTGTAGACGATGCCGACTGCGATGATCACCGCAAAAATCGTAAGGATTCCAGAGGTGATGAGCACAAGATCGGCGATCTTCTCCAAAAAGGAGCGCAGCGTATAGGCCTTCATGGCCACGGACTCGATCACCGGTAATTCCTTGAACCGTGCCAGCAACCGGTCGAGCGCCGACGGCTCCACGAACAAGGCCGCCGCCGATACGACGTCGCCCTCGCCGGTCAACCGGTTGAGCGCGCCAATATCCATATAGGCCGTCATGCCAATGACCTCGTCCACGATGGCGTTGACCGGCACATCGCGTTTGCGCCGTTTTCCCTCCATGACCTCGATCGTCATCGTATCGCCGGCCAAGACCGCAAGACGCTCGGCCAGACGCCGCGTCAACGTAATGCCTTCCGGCGCGACTTCGATCGGCCGCAAGGACGAATCGTGCGGGCGCCGCAATTCGCTGCCTTGCCGCAAGCCGATGACCGACGTGAGATAGCTGCGGTGTGCCGCGCGCAGTCGCACAGGAACGATACGCTGGCCTTCGGCTGCCAGCACGCCCGGTTCGCGCCTAAGGTCGCCGATGATGTTTCGGTCGAGCGGATGCGGGAAGGTGACCGCGGTATTGCCGCGCTCGACCAGACGGAACTGGATTTCGATCATATGGTCGATGGCATCGCGCCAGAACAGCCCGAGCACAACGATCGGAACCGCAAAAGCAATGCCCAGCGTCGTGAGCGCCGCCCGCACCGGGCGGCCAGCCAGATTGCGCACGATCATGGTGCGTGAGGGCGGGAGCATCCGGGGCAAGAGCCGCTCCAGCCAGAAACGGCGGAACGGCAGCGGCGGCGCCGGGTGCATGGCGACGGCGGGCGTCAGACGCACCACCGTCTGCACGGCAGTCAGAACCCCCGCCGACGCGGCGGCGAAACTGATGACAGCCCCCGCCATCACCGACCACGACGTCAACTCGAAGTCGAGCGCCGGCAACCGGAAGAACGCCCGGTAACTTGCGATCATCGCGTGACCGAAGCCGATGCCGCCCGCAAGCCCGAGCAGCGAGCCGAGCAGCACGATGACCGCGCCCAGCTTCAGATAGTGTATCGCGAGCGGCGCGTTGGGGAAGCCGAGCGCCTTGAGCGCCGCGATTTGCTCGCGTTGTGCCGCCACCTGCCGGCCGAGCGCGACGTTGAGAAGGAGCGCCGCCACTCCGAAGAAGATCACCGGTACGGTGATCGCCATGACTTTCTGTTCGTTCAGCTCATCTTCCAGGAAACGGTTCGACGGCTGATCGCGCCGTTCGACAGCGCCGACCGAGCCATAGGGCTCAAGTAGCCGGTCGAGTTCGGCAACGACCGACTTCGGATCGGCGCCGGGCGCCAGCGATACGGCAAGATCGTTGAAAGCGCCGATCATATCGAAGGCAGCCTCGGCTGCACTGCGGTCCACCCAGAGGACGGCAAAGAAGCGATCATCGGGAATCGGCAAGCCCGGCTTCACCGCGTAAACGAATTCGGGCGACAGCGCGATGCCGCTGATCGTAAAGCGCTGCAGGCGCCCGTTCAGGATGACGCGGATATCGCTGCCTGGCTTGATGCCATTGGTGTCCGCGAAGGCTTCGTTGACCACGGCGTCGCGCGTGTCATGCGGGCCCGGCGCGGTGCCGCGCCTCATGAAGAGGCGCGCGAGCGGCTCATCGCCGGCATGGCCGAGCGAAACGACGCGCGCCGACACCGGCAACGGTGCGGCCGGCCAGTCGACGATCACGTCACGCACGATGCGCGGCTCGACGGTAGCAACGCCCGGAATTGTGGTCAGCCGCGGCACGATCGCGAGCGGCGCGCGCTTCAACGTGACGAAAATCCGCGGAAAGCGAGTGCTGTCGTAAAAGCGGTCGCGGCCGGACAGTAAAGAATTGTACGTTGAGATCGAACCGATGAATACCGCGACGCCCGACGCCACCACCAGCGCAATGGTGATGACCTGTCCGCGCAAGGCCACGAGGTCGCGTCGGAGCTTGCGGTCAAGCAGGCTCACCAGCGCACCTCATCGGCCGCAAACCGGCGCGGGTTGCGTTCCTCGCCGACGATACGGCCGCCTCCCAGCTTGAGCACGCGGTCGGCCATGCTGGCGATCGCCGCATTGTGCGTGATGATGGCGGTCGTGGTCCCGAGCTGCTCGTTGATGCGTGCGATCGCCGCGAGCACCAGCCTGCCGGTATCATAGTCGAGTGCACCGGTCGGCTCGTCGCACAACAGCACATCGGGAGATTTCACGATAGCGCGCGCAACCGCGACGCGCTGTTGCTCACCGCCGGAGAGCTGCGACGGGAAATGATCGAGCCGGTCGATCAAGCCCACCAGCGCCAGGGCCTCGTGCGGATCGAGCGGCTTGTCGGCGATCTCGGTCACCAGCGCGACGTTTTCCAGCACGGTGAGGCTGGGGATCAGATTGTAGAATTGAAACACGAAGCCGACATGCTCGCGCCGATAGCGCGTCAATTCGGCATCGTCGGCCTTGGTGAGATCGTGATCGCGCCAGATCGCCTCGCCGGATGTCGCGGCGTCGAGCCCGCCGAGAATATTAAGCAACGTCGATTTCCCGGAGCCCGACGGCCCCAGCAAGACAACAAATTCGCCTTCATAGATATCGAGATCGATATCGCGCAGGGCATGGACCGTGACTTCGCCCATGACATAAACCTTCGACAAATGGCGGGCGTGAAAGACAAGGCTGGGCGGCGGACGTTGCGATTGAGGCATGGGTGGAGACCGAGGCTGTCGCTCCGCAAACCGGTGCATTTACTCATAGATTGAGCATAGCCATCATTGATTTAGGTCACTTGGCTTACCCCTTAACGGCCCCTTAAACCGGCCCTCGTAGCGTCAGGCGCGGGGTCAGCGGGCGAGTGGGTCGCGGATGGCGGGACGGGGACAAGCCGGCGGACGCCGGGAGCCGGTGTTCGATGCGGCGCCCGCTTTGCGCGTCGCCGCCGGCGATCGCGCCGCGGGCGAGCCGCCGCGCCGGCGCAAAGGCAAGGCCGCGCGCAATGCAAAACGCCCGCGCCGCTCGCTGATCGGCCGCCTCATCTATTGGAGCCTGGTGCTCGGCCTCTGGCTCGGCATCGCCGGCATTGCCGCCGTGGTCTGGACCGGCGCCCACCTCCCCGCCATCCAGTCGCTCGAAATCCCCAAGCGGCCGCCCGCGATCCAGATCGTCGACGTCGGCAACCGCGTGCTCGCCACCCGCGGCGACACCGGCGGCGAGGTCATTCCGCTCAAGGAGCTGCCGAGCTACGTGCCGAAGGCCTTCATCGCCATCGAGGATCGCCGCTTCTACGACCACTACGGCGTCGATCCTTACGGCATTGTGCGCGCCGGGCTTGCCAACGTCCTGCACCGCGGCATCAGCCAGGGCGGCTCCACCATCACCCAGCAGCTGGCGAAGAACCTGTTCCTGACCCAGGAGCGCACCGTCCATCGCAAGCTGCAGGAGGTGCTGCTGGCGCTGTGGCTGGAGCGGAAATTCTCCAAGACGCAGATTCTCGAGCTCTATCTCAACCGCGTCTATTTCGGCGCCGGCGCCTACGGCATCGAGCAGGCGGCACAGCGCTATTTCGGCAAATCGGCGCGCCACATCACGCTCGCCGAAGCGGCGCTGCTCGCCGGCCTGGTGCGCTCGCCGTCGCGTCTGGCGCCGACGCGCAATTTCAACGGCGCCGAACGCCGCGCGCAGATGGTGCTCAAGGCCATGACCGAGCAGCACATGATCACGGCGGCGAACGAGCGCGCCGCACTCGCTTTGCCGCCGCGCATCGTGGCGCAGGCAGGCTCCGGTTCGATCAACTACGTCGCCGACTGGGTGATGGACGCGCTCAACGACACGCTCGGCCATGTCGACGAGGACATCGTGGTGCACACGAGCATCGACGGCGCGCTGCAGGCGGGCGCCGAGCAGACGCTGGTCGCCGAGCTCGCCGCCAAGGGCGCCAAGGCGGGCGTCAGCCAGGGCGCGCTGGTGGCGATGACGCCGGAGGGCGCGGTGCGCGCCCTGATCGGCGGCCGCAACTACGCCGAAAGCCAGTTCAACCGCGCCGTCGCCGCCAAGCGCCAGCCGGGCTCGGCGTTCAAGGCCTTCGTCTACCTGACCGCGCTCGAGCATGGGCTGACGCCCGACACCGTGCGCGAGGACAAGCCGATCGCGATCAAGGGCTGGCGGCCGGAGAACTACAAGCACGAATATTACGGGCCGGTGACGCTGACGCAGGCGCTGGCGCTGTCGCTCAACACCGTGTCGGTGCGGCTGACCATGGAAGTGGGACCGGCCGAGGTGGTCCGCACCGCGCACCGGCTCGGCATCGCCTCGGTGCTCGAGCCGAACGCCTCGATCGCGCTCGGCACCTCGGAAGTATCGGTGCTCGAGCTTACCGGCGCCTACGCGACCTTCGCCAATGGCGGCTATGCGGCGCAGCCTTATGTCATCGAGCGCATCAACGACGCCAGGGGCAAATTGCTCTACGCCCACGACGACCGCTCGCTCGGCCGCGTCGTCGACGCCGGCTATGTCGCCGAGATGAACGCGATGATGCAGCAGACGCTGCTGATCGGCACCGCCAAGCACGCCGCGCTGCCCGGCTGGCCGGCGGCCGGCAAGACCGGCACCAGCCAGGATTTTCGCGACGCCTGGTTCATCGGCTACACTTCACGCCTCGTCGCCGGCATCTGGCTCGGCAATGACGACAATACGCCGACCCACAAGGCGACGGGCGGCGGCTTGCCGGTCGAGATATGGAGCCGGTTCATGAAAGTGGCCCACCAGGGCTTGGCGCCGTCCAATCTGCCGGGCGTCGCCGGCGAAAGCTGGATCGCCGCGACGCCGCCGGGCTCGGGGGCCCATCCGGTACCGCCGGCGTCGGTCGGCACCGGCAGCGTCGCCGGTGCCTCCGCGGCCGCACGTGGCGGCCTCGACAACTGGCTGCTCGATCGCCTGTTCGGGCGGCGGTAGCGTCAAGGGTGAATCTTGACGTCTGGTCC
>DASRGB010000067.1:0-8325 GCA_035651255.1 Pseudolabrys sp. | reverse complement strand
CGACTACAATTGGTTCGTGTCGCGCTTCGACGACAAAAAGATGATGAACACGGCGGGCATCCCGCTGACCCGCTGGTTCGACGCGACTCTGCTGCCGAAGGACCAGGTCGGGCAGAAGGACAATGTCCGCGCCATGTTCGTGCAAGGGCATGCCAGCAACTCGATCACGCGTATCCCTGAATCGATGAAGGCCCTGAAGGCGCTCGACCTTCTGGTCATTGCCGACCCTCATCCCACTACCTGGGCCTCACTCTCCGTTCAGGCCGGGCGCAAAGACGGCACCTATCTGTTGCCGGTCGCGACGCAGTTCGAATGCAAGGGATCGCGCGTCGCCACAGGCCGTCAGCTGCAATGGGGCGAGCAGATCGTGAAGCCCATCTTCGAGTCGAAGGATGATCTCGAAGTCATGTATCTGATGGCCAAGAAGCTCGGCTTCGCCGAGCAGATGTTCAAGAACATCAAGGTCGAAAACAATCTGCCCGAGGCCGAGGACATCTTGCGCGAGATCAACCGCGGCAGCTGGTCGACTGGCTATTGCGGTCAGTCGCCCGAGCGGCTCAAGGCGCACATGAAGAACCAGGCGAAGTTCGACCTGGTCACGACGCGCGCGCCGAAGGACGATCCCGAGGTCGGCGGCGATTATTACGGTCTGCCGTGGCCGTGCTGGGGCGCACCTGAGGTCAAGCATCCGGGCTCGCCTTTGCTTTATGCCACGTTCCGCTCGGCGATGGACGGCGGCGGGACCTTCCGCCCGCGCTTCGGACTCGAGCGCGAAGAGAAGCTGCCGGACGGCACGACGCGCAAGGTCAGCTTGCTCGCCGATGGCGTCTATTCCGAAGGCTCGGAGATCAAGGACGGCTATCCCGAATTCACGGTGGCCGTGCTGAAAAAACTCGGCTGGGACAAGGACCTGACCGAAGCCGAGTGGGCGGTGATCAACAAGGTCAATCCGGCCAATCCGGACGCCGTTTCATGGTCGACCGATCTCTCCGGCGGCGTGCAGCGCGTCGCGCTCAAGCACGGCTGCATCCCCTACGGCAACGGCAAGGCACGCATGAACGCATTCGGCTTGCCCGATCCGATCCCGGTGCACCGCGAGCCGATCTACACGCCGCGGGTCGAGCTGGTGACGAAATACCCGACCTTGCCGGATGCCAAGCAGTTCCGCCTGCCGAACATCGGCTTCACCGTGCAGAAGACAGCCGTCGACAAGGGTATTGCCAAGCAATTCCCGATCATCCTCTCCTCAGGCCGGCTCGTCGAATACGAGGGCGGCGGCGAGGAGACGCGTTCTAACCGATGGCTGGCCGAGCTTCAGCAGGAGATGTTCATCGAGATCAATCCTGCCGATGCGAACGCGCGCGGCATCAAGGACGGCACCTGGGTCTGGGTCACCGGCGCCGAGAATGCCTCGAAAGCGAAGGTCAAGGCGCTCGTCACGGAGCGTGTCGGCAAGGGCGTTGCCTGGATGCCCTTCCATTTCGGCGGCTGGTTCGGCGGCGCCGATCTGCGCAAGAACTATCCCGAGGGCGCCGACCCGATCGTGCTCGGCGAGAGCGCGAACACGATCACCACCTACGGCTACGACCCGGCCACCGGCATGCAAGAGCCGAAGGTCACCCTCTGTCAGATCGCTGCGGCATAAGGAGCAACGACCATGGCACGTATGAAATTCCTCTGCGACGCCGATCGTTGCATCGAGTGCAACGCCTGCGTCACCGCCTGCAAGAACGAGCACGAAGTGCCGTGGGGCATCAATCGGCGGCGCGTCGTGACCTTGAACGACGGCAAGCCCGGCGAGCGCTCGGTGTCGATGGCCTGCATGCATTGCACCGACGCGCCGTGCGCCGCCGTCTGCCCCACCAACGCCTTCTACACGACGGCGGATGCTGTGGTCCTGCACTCCAAGGACATTTGCATCGGGTGCGGCTATTGCTTCTACGCCTGCCCGTTCGGCGCGCCGCAATATCCGCGCGTCGGCAACTTCGGTTCCCGCGGCAAGATGGACAAGTGCACCTATTGCGCCGGCGGTCCGGAAGCCGACGGCAGCAAGGAAGAGTACGAAAAATACGGCGCCAACCGCCTGGCCGAAGGCAAGCTGCCGCTGTGCGCCGAGATGTGCTCGACCAAGTCGCTGTTGGCGGGCGACGGCGAGGTCATTGCCCAGATCTACAAGGAGCGCGTGTCGCGGCGCGGCTACGGCTCCGGCGTCTGGGGCTGGCAGACCGCCTACCGCGAGACCATCGCAACCTGATCGACAATCGCCGGCGCGTGGCGAGGCGCGCCGGCGGTCAATAATAAAACCGCGGATTTATAAGGGAGAGATTCCATGGCCACGCTTTTTGCGCGGATCCGCTTCGTCGCGGGGGCACTGGCGCTGACCTTCATGATCGCAATGACGGCGCCGGCGCCGGCCCAGCAGCCGACCTCGGTCAACCCGAACGCGAGCGCCGTGAAGGAGCAGCAGCTGCTCGACCAGCTCAAGACCATTCAGGGCCTCGGCACCATCCCGGACAAGAAGTCCTATGTGCTCGAGCACCCGGCCGGCCGCGACTGGCGCGAATTCCACAACGTCACGCTGCACTGGATCGGCGGCATCGCCATCCTCGGCGCGATCGCGCTGGCGGTTATCTTCTATCTGTGGCGCGGCAGCATAAAGCTCCGCTCCGGCTTCTCCGGCACCACCATCCTGCGCTTCAACACCTTCGAGCGCTTCGTGCATTGGCTGACCGCGGTGAGCTTCATTATCCTCGGCATCAGCGGCCTCAACATCACCTTCGGCCGCAGCCTGTTGCTGCCGTGGATGGGCGCGGAAGCCTTCAGCACATGGTCGGAATGGGCCAAGTATTCGCACAACTATCTGAGCTTCGCCTTCACCATCGGCGTCATCCTGATGTTCCTGATGTGGGTGGGTGAGAACTTCCCGACCGCGGCCGACGGCGAGTGGCTCAGCGAAGGCGGCGGCATGTTCGACAAGGAAGACAAGACGCACCCGCCGGCCTGGAAATTCAACGCCGGGCAGAAGATCCTCTACTGGCTCGTCATCTTCTCCAGCGTGGCGATGATGATCAGCGGCTTCATCCTGATGTTCCCGTTCTATGGCGGTCTCAGCGTCGGCGGCATGCAGCTCGCCGAGGTTTTCCACGGCGTGATCGCCATGCTGTTCATCGCCCTGATCCTCGGCCACATCTACATCGGCACCATCGGCATGGAAGGCGCCTTTGACGCCATGAGCGACGGCAACGTCGACCTCAACTGGGCCAAGGAGCACCACAGCCTCTGGGTCGAGGAAGAGATGGGCTCGGGCCGCGCCCGCGCCCGCGGCGCCATGCGGCCCGCCGAATAGGCTTGAACCTCCGACACTGCGAAACGCCCGGCCTTTGCGGCCGGGCGTTTTGCTATAAGGGGGCCATGACGACGGCCATGCGCATCATCGGCCTTGCCGGCTGGAGCGGGTCGGGCAAGACCACGCTGATCACCAAGGTGATCCCGCGCCTCATCGCGCGCGGGCTTAAGGTGTCGACGCTCAAGCACGCCCATCACGGCTTCGATCTCGACCAGCCCGGCAAGGACAGCTTTTTTCACCGCGCCGCCGGGGCGACCGAAGTGGCGATCTCCTCGGCCAAGCGCTTTGCCATCCTGCATGAGCTGCGCGGCGAGGCGGAATGGGATTTGCCGGACCTCGTCGCCAAGATGTCGCCGGTCGATCTGGTGCTGGTCGAGGGCTACAAGCGCGACGCCTTTCCGAAGCTTGAGATCCATCGCGCCGCCAACGGCAAGCCGCTGATCCATCCGGAGGACGGCCACATCGTCGCCATCGCTTCGGACGTCGCGTTGCCGGCCGCCAGCGTGCCGGTGGTCGGTCTCGACGACATCGAGACGATCGCCGATCTGCTGTTGAAGCACGCGGTGCCGGTCAAGGAGATCGCGGCAGGCAGGAGCGAACATGCTGCGCGCTGATCGAGCATTGATCCGCTCATTCCCGCTGGCGCGGGGACGAGCGGCCTGGACGGGGCGCTTGCAATGGCGCAATTGACCGACGACTGCTTTGCGTTTTCCGGCCCGCTGCTGCGGCTCGACGACATGGAGCGGCTGATCGGCGAGCGTATCAAGCCGGTGGCGGAGACCGAGCGGGTGGCGCTGCATGGCGCGCGCGGCCGGGTGCTGGCCTTCGACGTCAAGGCGCCGGTCAACCTGCCGCCGTTCGACAATTCCGCGGTCGACGGCTACGCCGTGCGGCACGCCGATCTCAAGCCGGACAGCGACACGAAGCTCGCCGTCATCGGGCGGCTTGCCGCCGGCGCGCGCATCGACCTTGCGCTCGGACCCGGTCAGGCGATCCGCATCTTCACCGGCGCGGCGATGCCCCAGGGCGCCGACACGGTGTTCATGCAGGAGGACGTCACGGTCGAAGGCGACAGCGTCATCGTGCCGAAAGGGTTGAGGCGCGGGGCCAATCGGCGGCTGGCCGGCGAGGATGTGGCGGCCGGCCGCGTGGTGCTGACGGCGGGCACGGTGTTGGAGGCCCAGCATGTCGCGCTGGCCGCGGCGCTCGGGCTGACCGAGCTCGCCGTGCGGCGCCGCCTGCGCGTCGCCGTGTTCTCGACCGGCGACGAGGTGGTCGAGCCCGGCGCGCCGCTCGGCAAGGCGGCGATCTACGATTCCAACCGCTTTCTGCTGCGCGAATTGCTGGAGCGGCTGGGCGCCCTGGTCACCGATCTCGGCATCCTGGCCGACGAGCCGGTCGCGTTGTCGCGCGCCCTGGAAAAGGCCTCCGTCCACCACGACCTCGTCCTCACTTCCGGCGGCGTGTCGACGGGCGAGGCCGATCACGTGCGTAGCGCCGTCGAACGCATCGGTAGACTGGTGTTCTGGCGCGTCGCCATCAAGCCGGGGCGGCCGGTCGCCCTGGCCGTCATCCGTGGCAGCAAAGGCAGCGGTGCCGCCTTCGCCGGCCTCCCCGGCAACCCGGTCGCCGTGTTCGTCACCTTCGTGCGGGTGGTGAAGCCGCTGCTGCGCCAGCTATCCGGCGCGGTGCCGCAGCAGCTGGTGGCGCTGCCGGTGCGCGCCGCCTTCGCCTACAAGAAGAAGAAAGACCGCCGCGAATACGTGCGCGTGGCGCTGCGCCGCGCCGCCGACGGCGAGATCGAGGCCGTGAAGCACCCGCAGGACGGCGCGGGCATATTGACGTCGCTGACCGAGACCGACGGGCTCCTGGAGTTCCCCGAGGACGTCACCGCCATCGAGCCGGGCGCCCGCGTCGGCTTCATCTCCTACGCGGCGCTGATCGGCTGACCGCCCGGCCGCTCAGGCGCCGAGCTTGGCGTAGGGCGAGGTGTAGGCCTGATCGGCCTCCTGCTGCACGCTGTTGAGCGCGACCACCCCGATTGCGGCAATGACGACCGCTGCGAGACACGCAATGACGAACGCCTTCATGACTTGAGCTCCCTCTAGGCCGCCCCGCTTGAACTATACCAAGATAGGATAATCGAACAGAGCGAGACGAGCCCAGTCAATAGGCCGCATGTTGCAGCGCGATGCGCCGGGCGCGCTCGGCGTCTTCCGGGGTGTTGATGTTGAAGAACGGGTCGATCGGCTGATCGGGCCAATCGGCGACGGCAATGCCGTGACGCGCGGTCCAGACCTCGATCTTGCGCAAATCCTCCTCGACCAGAGCCTTGCGTAAGTCCGTGCGCAGGGCGAGCGGCCACAGGGCGACCACCGGGTGGCGCCATTCGCCCGAGCGCGCGCAGGCGAGCGGCACGCCGGCGCCCGCCTGGCGGCGCGCCTGATGCAGCCGCTCGACCAGGTCGTCGGGCAGGAACGGGCAATCGCCCGGCACGCTGAGCAGCCATTCGACGCCGCTATTTTGCGCCGCCAGCCAGTCGAGGCCGGCGAGGATGCCGGCGAGCGGCCCGGGATGACCGGACACGTTGTCGGGCACGACCTCGCAGCCGGTGTCGGCGAAGCGCCCGGCATCGCCGTTGGCGTTGATGATGATGCCGGTGCATTGGCCGGACAGCGTCGCCAGCACGCGGTCAAGAATGGTCGAACCGCCGATCTTCAGCCGCACTTTGTCGCCGCCGCCCATGCGGCGCGCCAGGCCGCCGGCAAGCACCAGGCCGAGGGTGGGGGGAACGGGTACCGACATTGCCACGATCGCTCTTCACCTCCCCCTGGTGGGGGGAGGTCGCCAGCCGAAGCGAAGCGAAGGCTGGCGGGAGGGGGTGATCTTTTTAACTTGGCCGCTCACCCCACCCCGCACGCCTTCGGCGCGCCACCCTCCCCCTCCAGGGGAGGGTGAAGCAGAGGAAGTGAGGTTACTCATCGTGCACCGCCGCCTTGCGCCGGTGCTTTGAACTTTCCTCGGCTACCGCGGCGAGGTCCTGATCGAACACGATGCGGTCCTCGCCGGAAAGCGCGACGAAGCGCTGGCCGCGGGCCCGCCCGATCAGCGTCAGGTTGGCCTTGCGCGCCAGTTCGACGCCCCAGGCGGTGAAGCCCGAGCGCGAAATCAGGATCGGAATGCCCATACGCACGGTCTTGATCACCATTTCGGAGGTCAGCCGTCCGGTGGTGTAGAAGATCTTGTCGTTCGGCTTGACCTCCTCCTTGAACATCCAGCCGGCGATCTTGTCGACGGCGTTGTGGCGGCCGACGTCCTCCATGTAGACCAGCGGCCGGTCCTCTTTGGCCAGCACGCAGCCGTGGATGGCGCCGGCCTCGAGATAGAGCGAGGGCGTGGTGTTGATCTTGTGGGTCAGTGCGTAGAGCCAGGAGGTGCGCAAGGTCGCCTTCGGCAGCGACACGCCTTCCAGCGCCTCCATCAAATCGCCGAACACGGTGCCCTGGGCGCAGCCGGAGGTCTGCACCTTCTTCTTCAGCTTCTTCTCGTAATTGGTCTTGCGCCTGGTGCGCACGACGACGACCGCAAGCTCCTCGTCGTAGTCGACCGCCGTCACTTCGTCGTCCGGCAGCAGCATGTTCTGGTTGAGCAGGTAGCCGATCGCCAGATATTCGGGATAGTCGTTGATGGTCATCGCCGTGACGATTTCCTGCGCGTTGAGGAAGATCGTCAGCGCACGCTCGACCGTCACCGAGGTTTCGACGCGCTCGCCGGTCTGATCGATGCCGGAAACGCGCTCGGTCAGCCGCGGGTCCGCCGGATCGGGCTTGATGACATAATCGTCGCGGTCTTTGCTCATGGTGCTGATCATATCAGAATCGCCCGGCCCAAGCTTGCCCAACGCGGTGGGCTGGCGGTGCGGCTTTTCATCCCGTCATATAGGGCAGAAATTGCATGTTCGCACGGCTGCGCCGTAAGATGCCGGCAACAAAACCAACGCGCCCGAGGAGACGTTCATGTACCGCGCCACCAAAGACATCATCCTGCCGACCACCATCACCGGCTCGCTGCCGCGGCCGAGCTGGTACACGGAGAATCTCGGCAACCGGCACTTCCTCGAGGCGATGGTGACGCGGCGCTTCCGCGAGCAGTACGAGGACGCGCTGACCTGCTATCTGCGCGACCAGGAGCTCGCCGGCCTCGACATCCTCACCGACGGCGACTGCCGCTTCGACGACGACGTCGGCGGCCAGAGCTGGACCGCCTATCCGCCCAATCACATGACCGGCCTCACCCGCGACAATCCGCTGCCGACGCCGGCCGGGCGCGGCGGCATCTGGTTCCCGCGCGGCCACATCCTGCACGACTATCTCGAATCGCGCGTCATGCCGGTCATCACCGGCCCGATCGGCCGCGGCAATCTGCAATACACCGCGATGTGGAAGGCGGCGCAGCGTTTCACCGAGAAGCCGGTGAAGTTCGGCGGCGTCTCCGCCGAGATCGTCGCCTTCGCGCTGCAGGACCGCTACTACAAGAGCGTGCCGGATCGCATGTTCGCCATCGCCGAGGCCTTCAACGAGGAATACCACGAGCTCGCCGACGCCGGCTGCCCGGTGATCCAGATCGAAGAGCCGCAGATCCATCTGATCGCGGTGCGCAAGATCGTCGACAAGGTGATCAATCCGGAATTGATGGTCGAAGTCTTCAATCGCACGGTAAAAGGCTTGCGCGCCAAGACCGAGGTGTGGGCGCATTCTTGCTGGGGCAATCCCTCGCAGCAGAAGATGTTCGCGGCCGACATCAGCTACAAGCCATCGCTCGAGGTCTACAACACGGTCGACGACGACGTTATCACCTTCGAATCGGCGAGCTCCGGCGGCATGGACCTGGAAGCGATCTGCAAGACCATCACCGACAAGAAGATCTGCATCGGCGTCATCGATCACCACTCGCTGCAGGTGGAAACGCCGGAGCAAGTG
>DASRGB010000066.1:0-76552 GCA_035651255.1 Pseudolabrys sp. | reverse complement strand
CGCCAACCGACGCGAACGGGCCGAAATAGCGGCCAGGCCGCGACTGCGCGCCGCGATGCTTGAGGATCTGCGGCGCCCAATGATCGCCCGAGATCAGGATATAGGGAAATGACTTGTCGTCGCGCAGCTGCACGTTGAAGCGTGACCGCAGCTGCTTGATCAGGTTGGCCTCGAGCAGCAGCGCCTCGGTCTCGGTCTTGGTGGTGACGAATTCGAGCGTCACCGTCGCCGCAATCATGCGCGCGATGCGCGCGTCGTAGGCCGTCGGCCGCGCGTAATTGCTGACGCGCTTCCTGATGTTCTTGGCCTTGCCGACGTAGAGCACCTCGCCCTTGGCGTCGAGCATGCGGTAGACGCCGGGCGAGGACGGCGCCAGCCTGGCGAAATGCGCGATCGCCTTGCGGCCGGCGGCCAGCGTGCCGGACGGCGCGTCGTCGAGATCGAGCTCCGGCAGCGAGGCGTCGTCGTCCTCCTCGCGCAGCTCGCTTTGCGGGTCGATGTCGCTTTTGCCGCCGTTCATGACCTCTAGATAATACGCCGCCGCCTATTCCGCGACATCGGCATCCGGCGTGCGCCAAGCGACGTGCTGGCCGCCGTCGACCGCCAGCGTGACGCCGGTGACGCTTTGCGCCTGCGCCAGATAGACGACGGCGGCGGCGATATCGTCGGGCGACGGCCCCCTGCCGAGCGGCAGGCTTTCAGCCTGGGCGGCGAATTGCGCCTCGCTCTGGCGCGGGCTCGGCAGCACGGGGCCGGGCGCCACGGCGTTGACGCGCACCTTGGGCGCCAGCGCCTGCGCCAGCATGGTCGTCGCCGCGTGCAGCGCGCTCTTGCTCAGCGCATAGGACAGGAAGCGCGGCGTCGGCTTGAACACGCGCTGATCGAGGATGTTGACGATGGCCGCGCCGGGCGCGGCCTGCGCGGCGAAGCCTTGCGACAGGATCAGCGGCGCCGTCAGGTTGATCGCCATCATGCGCTCGAAGCGCGCGCGTTCGAGCGCGGCGATATCGTCGGCCTCGAAGGCGGCGGCGTTGTTGACGAGCAGGCCAAGCGGGGCAAAGGCCGACGCCGCCTTGATCAGGCCGCCGACCGCCGCCGCTTCGGCGAGGTCGCCGAGCACGACGTGGGCCTTGCCGCCGGCGCGGACGATGTCGGCGGCGAGCCCTTCGGCCTCGCTGCGCGCCCGCCCATGCAGCACGACGGCATAGCCGGCGCGCGCCAGCGCCCGCGCGATCGCCGCGCCGATGCGGCGGCTCGCCCCGGTGATCAGCGCGGCTGGTTGTCGCTCCGCCATGAGGTCCCCGCCGCAGTCATACGCCGCGGCGTGGCGGCTCGCCACCGGGGGCGGGGCAGGCGGCGCAAATCGCGGCCAAACCGGCGCCGGCGCCGCTTATGGTAAACGGCCTGCCAAGCGCGATGGTAAACGCGCGCGGCGCGGCTAACACTCCTTTAGGGATAACCGATGCTGATGCTTAGCGATTCATAACCGTTTAACTTAAAAGGCCCGATAAACCCTCCTCGAAAATGTCGAACTTTCGCCGACCGCGCGGCGTGATGGGTCCACGATTGCGGGTGAGCTTTTGAGGCCGGGACTTGTCGGCCGAACGGCGGCAAAGGACAGGCGAGTGGAGGGTAAGATGACGAAGACGATGCGGCTGTTGACCTTGGCGGCAATTGCGGCCGCTCTGGCCGGTACGGCCGAGGCTGCCGACCTGCCTGCCCGCGGCCCCGCCCCGTACTATCCGGCGCCCGCCACCTATTACAACTGGGCCGGCTTCTATGCCGGCGCGAACGTCGGCTATGAATGGGGCCACGTCACCAACAGCAGCATGGATCCGGCGGGCGTGTTCGGCGGCGGCCAGGTCGGCTACAATTGGCAGATCGGCCAATTCGTGTTCGGCGCCGAAACCGACATCCAGGCATCCGCCGCCGACGACACCTTCGCGCCGTGGAAATTCTCGAACCCCTGGTTCGGCACGCTGCGCGGCCGCGCCGGCGTCGCGCTCAACAACATCCTGTTCTACGGCACCGCCGGTCTCGCCTATGGCGGCCTCACCGGCGAGCGCGGCGGCATCGACGAGGACAAGACGCTGGTCGGCTGGACCGCCGGCGCCGGCATGGAGGTCGGCCTCACCCCGCGCTGGTCGGCGAAAGCCGAATACCTCTACATGGATCTCGGCGATCGCTCCTACACGATCACCGGCGTGAACAACGGCTTCACCAGCAACATGCTGCGCCTCGGCATCAACTATCACTTCTGAGCGTCGCGCTCCGCGCGCGTGGCGGAAAGCCCGGGCCTCGGCGCCCGGGCTTTCTTTTTATGTGCGAGGCGCGTCGGTTCCAGCACATAAGTATTCGTTTGGAGCGGCCCGCGTTTTTGATCGCGGCATAACCGTGGCAATTCATCGCCATCATTGCGTCAACGCGAAAACAACTCGCCGAGCTCTGTGGCTTTGCTGCACTAGACGCAGCGCGTGATCTGAATACTTTGCGCGCACCGTTCGGGCTGGGGGCCTGCTACGGAGGTTTGTAATGAAGCGTGTGTTTCTGGCGAGCGCGGTCGCGCTTACCGCTGCGGCGACGATGACGGCGGCCAACGCGGCCGATCTCGGCCGCCGCATGCCAACCAAGGCGCCGGCCTATGTCGAGCCCTACTACAACTGGACCGGCTTCTACGTCGGCATCAACGGCGGCGGCGCCTTCGGCAATTCCGACGTCAGCAACGTGCTGGGGTCCGCCAGCCATGACGTGTCGGGCGGCCTGGTCGGTGGCACCATCGGCTACAACTGGGAAGTCAACCGCGTCGTCTGGGGCATCGAAGGCGACATCGACTGGAGCAGCCTCAAGGGCAGCGGAACCAACGCGCCCTGCCCGGCCGGCTGCGAGACCAAGAACTCGTGGCTTGCCACCGCGCGCGGCCGCCTCGGCTACGCCTTCAACCGGGTGCTGCCCTACGTCACCGCCGGCGGCGCTTTCGGCGACGTCAAGCTGACGCCCGCCGGCTTCCCCGGCGAGACCGACACGCGCGCCGGCTGGACCGCCGGTGCCGGCGTCGAAATCGGCATCAACGGACCGTGGTCGGCGAAGGTCGAATACCTCTACGCCGATCTTGGCGATGCCAATTGCGGCGCCGCCAATTGCGGCGTATCGACCACCGCCGATTTGACCGCGAACATCGTGCGCGGCGGCATCAACTATCGTTTCTGAGCCGACATACGGCAGCCAAGCAAAGGCCCCGGAGCGGAAGTTCCGGGGCTTTTTCGTCGCTGGCATTGTGAGGTTCCCCGGCGCCGCCGCCGGGAACAAGCCGCATTCGTGGCGCGTTAATGGGCCAAATCGGGGGACGGCGCATCCGTGTCCGTCCAAGTCGTTTCAGTGAGGGTAGCGTCATGAAGAAGCTTCTGCTCGCGAGCGCATGCATGGTCGCGCTCGGCACCGCATCGGCGCCGGCCGCAGATCTCGGACGGCGCCCGCCGCCGCCGGCCCCGGCGCCCTATGTGACACCGGCCTACAACTGGACGGGCTTCTATGTCGGCATCAACGGCGGCGGCGATTTCGGACGCTCGTCGTTTAGCAACGTGCTCGGCACACAAAGCACAAATATTGATGGGGGGATGGTGGGCGGCACCCTCGGCTACAATTACCAGATTTACCAGCTGGTGCTCGGCCTCGAAGGCGACATCGACTGGGCCGACAATCGCGGCAGCACCACGAGCGGCATCTGCCCCGGCGGCACCTGCTCGTTCCGCAACGACTGGCTCGCCACCGTGCGCGGCCGCGTCGGCTACGCCGTCGACCGCTTCATGCCTTACGTGACCGGCGGCGCCGCTTTCGGCAATCTCAAGACCTCGGTGCCTGGCTTTGCCGGCCAGGACACCACCAATGCCGGCTGGACCGCCGGCGGCGGGCTCGAGTTCGCCATCAGTGGGCCGTGGACCGCCAAGCTCGAGTATCTCTACGTCGACCTCGGCAAGGATAGCTGCAGCGCCGTCAATTGCGGCGTGCCGACCAACGTCAACTTCCACACCAACGTGGTGCGCGCGGGGCTCAACTACCGCTTCTGAGAATAAAGCCGCCCCGCCGCTCAGCCTTGATGCCTGGTGGCGGCGAAGGCCGGCACCTGTGCGGCGAAGGCGTCGTGCCAGGCGAGCAGCCGCGGATATTGCTTGCGCCAGTCGCCGCTGAAGCGCAGGTCGCGATAGCCGAGCGCGCAGGCCAACGCGATCTGTCCGACGTCGGGCATGGCCGTGAGCTTGGGCGGCTCGGCTTCCAGCGCCTCGAGGCCGCGCTTGACCTTCTCGGCCTGGCGCTCGACCCAGCCCGCCACGCGCTTGTCCTCGGGCCGGTAGCGGCCCTCATAGACGATCAGCAGCGAGGCATCCATGACGCCGTCGCACAGCGCCTGCAGGCGCAAGGCGGCAAAGCGCGAAGCCGGCTCCCGCGGCACGATCTTGCCGCCGCCGGCCAGATGATCGAGGTAGTCGAGGATGACGCGCGAGTCGAACAGCGCCGTGCCGTCCTCGAGCAGCAGCGCCGGGATCTTGCCCAGCGGATTCTGCCGGCGGATGGTGTCGGCCGGATCGTTGAGATCGGTTTCGCGCTCCTCGATCCTGCCGCCGAGACCGAGCAGCGCGATGGCGATGCGCACTTTGCGTGCAAATGGTGAGGCTGAAGTCGAACGCAGGATCATGGGAAAGCCGTTCTACCCCGCAAAGTGCGGGGCGCCAAACCCCACGTCCATGAATGACGGCCAAAGCCCGCGGAGCGCGGTCAGCCGGTGATGACCAGGTTGACGGCCTTGGGCCCCTTGCCCTTCTTGTCGGGCTCGACGTCGAAGCTGATGCGCTGTCCCTCGTTGAGGCTCTTGAGCCCCGCCTGCTCGACCGCCGTGATATGCACGAACACGTCGCGTCCGCCGTCGTCCGGCTTGATGAAGCCGTAGCCACGCTCGCCGTTGAAAAACTTCACCACCCCCGTCTGCGCCATTTACAGTCCTCCCGCACTGCTCAACCGCCCGCCCCCACGGCGCGGCGGCTTGGCCGGACATTCCCGGTCGGGAAGGCGTCGGCCGCCTCAGCCACGGCCTCAGTCACTCCGCCGGCCCCCCATCCAGGAAGGCGGAACGTCACTGCCTGTCACAGAACTAGACACCAACTGGGTTCCGCTGGAAAGGCCCGGCTGGGCTTCAAGGGCTGAGCCAGTCGAGCCGGAAGGCGCCCTTGCCCTCGCGGCCGAGGATTTTTGCCAGCGCCGGCAACAGGATGCCGAGTTCGTCGGCGAGCCGCCAGGGCGGATTGACCAGCACAAGCCCGCAGCCATTGAGCCTGCTGGCCTCGCTCATCGCCAGCACGGTCAATTCGGCCCGCAAGGTCTTGCCGAGCGCCAGCCGGCGCAGGCGCTTGGCCAGTGCGTCCGGCTCGCCGCGGTCCTTAATCGGATACCAGAGCATGTAAATGCCGGTCGCCCATTTGCGGTGGGCGGCGGCGAGGCCGCGCGACAGGCGGTGAAAATCGCTGTCCTCCTCGAACGGCGGATCGACCAGCACCAGGCCGCGGCGCTCCTTGGGCGGCACATAGGCCGACAGCGCGGTCCAGCCGTCGATGGCGAGCGTCTTGATGCGGGGATCGCCGCGCAGATTGCGGCCGAGCGCCGCGGCCGCCTTCGGCTCGAGCTCACAGGCGAGCAGGCGATCCTGCGGGCGTAGCCAGGCGCGCACGATCGCCGGCGAGCCGGGATAGACGGTGAGCCGGCCGCGCTCGTTGAGCGCGCCGATGACGTCGAGATAGGGCGCCAACAGATCGGCCTCGGCGCCGGACAAGGGCGCGGCCAGCAGCGTCTCGATGCCGTCGTGCCACTCGCCGCCGCGCGCCGCTTCCGGGCCGGCAAGATCGTAGAGCCCGCTGCCGGCATGGGTGTCGATGACGCGGAAAGCAGCCGGCTTGTCCCGCAAATGATGGAGAATGCGGGCGAGCACCGCGTGCTTGAAGACGTCGGCAAAGCTGCCGGCATGGAAGGCGTGGCGATAGTTCACGCCACGCCTTATGCCACAGAACTCAATGCGGCGCGTTGCGCAGGCCGAAATGGTCCCGCGGCTTGACGGTCGGCAGCGGCCGGGCCGGTTTCGGCCGCGGCGGCGATTTGAGAACGGCGTCCGGCGGGCGCGCCGCGGCGGCGGCGCGCACCACGCTCACCGGCGCCCGCCAGCGCGCAATGGCGAGCAACAGCAGACGCACGGCCACGAATGTGGCCGACGCCAGTCCAACCCAATGCAAGGCCGGCGGTAAGGATATCCGGTGCCCAGGCGAAGCAATGAGCCACAATACGATGTAGCCGAGCCCCAAGAACCAAACGACAAAACCGGCGTAGTCCCAGACACGATTCATCGCACTTCCCCGCGCCTGTACGCGCGCGCAAGATTGCGGAATTTTCTGAACGGAAGCTTGCGCGAATTCTCGACACCGCGGGGTTATCCCCACAACGCCGGGTGGCAGCGTTAGTGGCGGCTTAATGCGATTGCAGAAAGCAAGTCCGCGCGCGGCACCGGATTATTTCATTCCATTCATTTCGCCGCGCACCGCCGGCATGGCGATCGCGTCGCGCCGACAGGAGCGGCTCGCAACGCCGGCGCAGTCGCGGAAGGAAAAATCCTTGGAGAGGCACAGTCGTACCTCGGTCAGCCGGCTGGCATTGCAGACGACCGCCAAGCCGTTGCGCGGCAGACCCGGATTGGCCTTCACGAAAGCCGCAGCGACATCATCCGGCGACACCGACCGCGGCTCGGCCGGCGCAAGATAGTCGGCCGGGATCTTCACCACGGCGCGCGCCTTGCGCACGGCTTCAAAATAGGCGCGCGCCTCGAGCCCGGAACAGGTGCCGTGACGATCCCATTCGCGGAAGATCAGCCGCGGGCTGGGCATCAGGTCGATGGCGCTGCCGACAATGGCACGGTCGAGCCGCGGCGCCGGAACCTGGCAGTAGGAGGGGAAGCCCTGCTCGTATTGCGGCCACAGGCCGTGCACGACGAAGCCGAAGGGCCGGCCGCTGCATTGCGGATCGGACCGGGTCGCCCCGGCGCGTTCCGTCAGGCCGTCGCAGAACGCCGGCGACCAGGACAGCGCCAGCACATAGAAGTCGAATTGCCCCGGCGCATTCTGGCGGCGGTCCTGCGCCAGCGCGACGATGGCAAAGATAAAGACGAAGCTGCAGGCAATGGCCGCGGTTTGCAGCGCGCGGGCGATGCGGTCACTGGACATGATTACCCCCAACGGACGCCGGCGCCTGTCCAGTTCCGAGCAAAAGAACAAACCGGAAATTGATCAGGCTCAACAGTTCCGGTAAAGAATACCTAAAATTTGAGAACAATACAAGAACAAAAAGGGGGTAAACCACGCTTGGGCGGTAACAAAACTCTGGTCCGTTACGGCAGCGCCATCTTGCACTTCGGGTTATAGGCCCAGTTGCGGTCGAGGCCGACCACGCACCATTCCACGCCCGCGCCCTCGCCGATCAAGGCCGCATCCTCGACCAGCGAGTAGTTCACGGTATGCACGGTCTGATCGGTCATGGTGGCCTGCGCCTGGCAAAAGCGGCGCGGCACGGTATCGGCCGGCCAGGTATTGCGCAGTTCGCGGACGCGATCAAAACCCACGATCTTGAGGTTGGAGTTCCAGAACCGCTCCTCTTTGACCGCGAATTGATAGGCAATCATGCCGAGGGCGGCCTCGCAGGTCGGCAACACCGCGGTGTAGTCCGGGCCGAACATATAGAAGGTCTTTTCCAGCCAGCTCGCCGCTTTCGCCGGCGCCAACGTGGCCAAACTCAGCAAAGCGGCCGCGGCAGCAGCCCGAAGATACC
This sequence comes from Pseudolabrys sp., assembly GCA_035651255.1. Taxonomy (GTDB): domain Bacteria; phylum Pseudomonadota; class Alphaproteobacteria; order Rhizobiales; family Xanthobacteraceae; genus Pseudolabrys. The sequence continues at coordinate 68,698 of DASRGB010000066.1, read as the reverse complement.
CAGACAAACCCATGGTTGCACTCCAGCTCTCCGGTTGAGCAGCTTACCACAGCTTTTTAGTCGCAGAAGTCGATTCGTACACAGGATTCCGCATTGCAAGACTCGTGACCGGGGGACGACTCGGCCAAGAGTCCGACCGCTAATCGGGCCGGATTCGCGTTGCGTGAGTAGAGCGTTGCGCGACGCGGTTTTTCAGTGCCCGAGGCAGGAGGAGTCATGACCGCGGCACTGCGGCGGCCCGAACTGGCCGATCCGGTGTTTGGTCTTGAGTCTGCGGTACGGTTGCTGGGCGAGATCCTGAGCCCCTGGGTCCAGGATCTTGGCCTGGTGATCGAGAAGGTGGAGGCCACCCGTCCGGCGGCAGCGCCGAACGATTGGCAGCCGGGGGCGGTGTTGCGTTTGCCCCTGTCCGCGGGGATTTGCCGCGACGGCACTGTGGTGTGCGGGCCGGCCCTGATGGCGCTGGCCGACAGCGCGATGTTGTTTGCCTGTGCGGCGGCGTGGAACGGTTATCGGCCGGTTGCGCCGATCGATCAGACCACGCATTTCCTGCGGCCGGCGAGTTCGGACGTTCTTGCCGATGCGCGCGTCGTGCGCATCGGGCGGACCACCACCTTCGGTCGCGTTGCGTTGACGGCCGCGACCGATCGCCGCGCGGTCGGAATGGTATCGACGGCATACGCCTTGTTGTAGTCCGCGTATCGTTGTTGTGCAGCGTGCGTGCTCGGCGCTGGTTGCCGGCGTAAAGCCGGCAACCGCGCCGCAATTTTTTTCAGCGCCAGTCGCCGAGCACCGCCTGCACCACGGCGAGCGCGGCGACCGCGGCGGTATCGGCGCGCAGGATGCGCGGGCCGAGCGCGATGCGGGCGACATGGCCGCGCCGCAGCAGCATCGCCCGTTCATCGTCGGCAAAGCCGCCTTCCGGCCCGATCAGCAGCGACAGCGGCAGCCGCGGCGCGGCCTTGAGCGCGGCCAAAGGGTCCTGAACGTCGGCGCGCTCGTCGCAGAAGATCAACAATCGGCCGTCGTCGGTCACCGCCCTGGCGAAATCCACGGGCTCGGCCACCGCCGGCAGAGCCAGGATGCCGCATTGCTGCGCGGCCTCGATGACATTGGCGCGCATGCGCTCGAGGTTGACGCGGGCGACCTGGGTGTGGCGCGTGATGACCGGCTGGATGTGGGAGACGCCCATTTCCACCGCCTTCTGCACCATGTAGTCGAGCCGCGCGTGCTTGAGCGGGGCGAACAGGAAATGCAGGTCGCCGGCTCCGGGCTGCTCGCGCTCCCGCCGCAAAAGCTCGACGGCGGCCCGCTTGCCCTGCCCGGCGAGCCTCGCCCGCCACTCGCCGTCGGCGCCGTTGAACAGCAAAACCTCCTCGCCGCGCTTGAGCCGCAGCACGTTGAGCAGGTAATTGGCCTGGTCGCGGTCGAGCGCGAGCTCGCCCCCCGCGGCCAGCGGGGCGTCGACATAGAGCCGGGGCATGCGGAAATCGTGGGCTGGCATGGCGCAACCGCGCCGGTTTACTTGACCCGGCGCGGCCTGGCGAGGCCCGGCGAATTCACATGCCGCTGCCGCGCTCCCGACGCAATCGCCGGGTTGGTATCGGTTCCGGGCAACGCCCTGTATAATGGGTTTGGAGCCATTCAGAGGACAACCATGAGCCTGCGCCGGGCACTGGTCATTGCCGTCTTGATGTTGTCGCCGGCGGCGCCCGCGGCCGCGCAGCAGCCGGCGCCAAACCCGTTCGATCGGCCGCCCGCGGCCAACCCCTTCGATAATCCCCCGGTGCAGCAGGGCGAGCCGCCCTGCATCAAGGAATTCGTCAGGCTGCGCGATGACGCGGAAAAACTCGCCGTGCAGGTCATGGCGGCGCAGAAGCGCAAGGCGCCGCTGCCGGAGGCCTGCAAGCTGCTGACGGTTTTTGCCGCCTCGCAGGACAAGTTCCTGAAATACGCCAAGGCCAACCAGAGCACGTGCGGCATTCCGGCCGAGCTCGTGCAGAAGATCGGCGTCGGTCACGCCAACGTGGTGAAGGCCCGCACCAAAGTGTGCGAGATGGCGGCGCAGCCGCCGCGACCGGCGGGGCCGTCCTTGAGCGACGCGTTGAGCGCGCCCGTCACCGATTCCAGCAACATCAGGACCGGGCGCGGCACCTTCGACACGCTGACGGGCACGCCGCTCGGCAGCACGGCAAAATGAACGACAATGAGCGATGAGGCCGGACGCGTTGCCGATGCGACCGGCAACTGGGTCGACGGCCTGGCTCCCGCCTCGGCGCGGCCCTACCTGCGGCTGGCCCGCCTCGACCGGCCGATCGGCTCCTGGCTGCTCTTGATCCCGTGCTGGTGGTCGGTTGGCCTCGCCGGCATGCGCGGCGCTCACCTGCCGAGCCTCTGGCACATCGTGCTGTTCTTCATCGGCGCCTTCGCCATGCGCGGCGCCGGCTGCACCTGGAACGATCTCGTCGACCGCGACCTCGACGGCAAGGTCGAGCGCACGCGCTCGCGTCCCATTCCCTCGGGCCAGGTCAGCGTCGGCCAGGCGACGCTGTTCATGGTGGCGCAGGCGCTCGTCGGCTTCCTGGTGCTGATCCAGTTCAACCGCTTCACGGTGCTGACCGGACTGGCCTCGCTTCTGGTGGTGGTGATCTACCCGTTCATGAAGCGCGTCACTTATTGGCCGCAGATCGTGCTCGGGCTCGCCTTCTCCTGGGGCGCGCTGATGGGCTGGCCGGCCGCCTTCGGCCGGCTCGATTGGCCGGCGCTCGTGCTCTATGCCGGCTCGATCTCCTGGGTGATCGGTTACGACACCATCTACGCGCACCAGGACCGCGAGGACGATCTGTTGATCGGCATCAAGTCGACGGCGCTGTTGTTCCGTGACGACACGCCGCGGATGCTGACGATCTTCTATGCCGGGGCCGCGGGGTTGATCGGCATTGCCGGCTTCATGGCCGGCGGCGGCGTGGTGTTTGCGCTCGGCCTTGCCGCCTTCGCCGCGCATCTTGCCTGGCAGATCAACCGCCTCGACGTCGACGACCCGGCGCTGTGCCTGAGGCTGTTCAAGTCGAACCGCGACGCCGGGCTCATCCTGTTCGGCGCCATGCTGCTCAGCGCCGCGGTCTAGGCGTCAGTGGATGGCGAGGCGGTCCTCGTTCGGCAGCTTCGCCGCGCGGCCGAGATATTTCGGCACCGCCACCTTCGGCTGCTCGGCGTCGGGATCGGCGACATCGCCGTCGGCGCCCGGGACGGCGACCGGCTCGGACGTCTTGCCGTCGATCGAGCCGGTATAGGCCGGGCTGCGGTGACGCGCGGCGTAGACGGCGCGCGCCTTGGCGGCGGCGACCTCGCCCGGAATGGCGTTCGGCCGGCACGGCCGGCTGCCGCTGTCGCGGCGCATCAGGTCGACGTGGATGTGGTCGTAGTGATAGACGTTGTAGCCCGGCGCCAGCACGGTGGAGAAAGTCTCGCAGGCGTAAAGCTGCACGTCGTGCAGGAAGCCCTGCTCCTCCGGCGCGCCGTGCCAGCCGTCCTTGACGGTGATCTTGCGGCCGTTGGCCAGCGTGAAGCCGGCGACGTCGAGCGCGTTGCCGAAGGAATGCTCGGAGACGCCGTCGCCGCCGACCATGCCGCGGCAGGAATAGCCGCCGATCTGGTGGATCGAGGTGACCGGCGAGCCGAACCAGTGCAGCGCCGCCGGCTGCACGCCTTCGCTGACCCAACGGTCGAGCGCCGAGACCAGCGGACAGGCGAGCGTCGCCGGCGGCTGCAACGCGGCCGGCTGCAGCGCCGCCAGATTGGGCCCGCGCATCGGCCCGAGCCGCGGCGGCTCGCGCGGCGGCGGCTGATAGGTCGGCGCATCATAGGCCGGCTGGCGGCGCAGCGGCGCGCCGGCGCTGCCGCCGGGCGGCACTTGCGCATCGTCGGGAATGTCGTCGGGCAGCGCGCGCGCAGCCGGCGCAGCGGAGGGATAGGCACGCGGCGCGGCGTTCTGCGGCAGGCTTTGCGGCGCGCTGCCGCGCGGCGCAACGTACTGCGGTGCGCCGCGATAGGGCGGCACTGTGGCCTGCTCGCCGGCAGGGCTCAGCGGCATCGGCTCGCCCGGCGGCGCGTTGCCGTGGCGCTCGATATCGACACCCGGCGGGCCGGGCACCCAGCGCAGCGTCTCGCCGCGCACCGGCGCTGATGGCACGGCCTGCACGGGCGCGACCGGCGCGCTCTGCACCGCTGGAACGCGCGCCGGCGGCACGTAGCGCTGGCCCGGCGGCCATTGCGGCATGTCGGCGCCGTTGGGAACCGAGGCCGGCGGCCGCAGATCGTCGCCGTAGCTCATCGCCGGCGCCGATTCGGCCAGCGCCGAGACCCTGAGCGGGAAATCCATGCCGCACATGCCGGGGCCTTCGATCGGCTCGATCTGCACCGTGCCGACGGTGACCGTGCCGGACTTCATGCAGGTCTCTTCCGCCTCGTGCCGCCAGGCGGCGCGCTCGCCCTGCATCAGATAGCTGCGGCCGCAGCCGGCCAGCGCCAGCAGCACCACGCCTCCCGCGATGGAAAACGCCAGTCGACGCCGCATTCGCGCAAAATGCGGGCAGCTTCTTTAACGAGGCTTCAACGCTCGCCCGGCAGGAATTCGTTAGGGATAAGGATTCCTTTCCGGCCCGTCGCGGGCATGGGAACCGCCCATGCCGGGTTCTGCGGGAACTCTGGCGGCGCCGGGCATATGCATTTTTGCGGCGGCTCGATCCGCTTCCCACCATGGCACCTCCGATTTGGCGCGGTTTGGCGGGGTTTTCGCGGGCAAAACATTTCCGTGCCGGCTTGTGCACCGACGCTTTGTTGCGCGGGACGGCATTTCTGCCGGGCGATCAAGCCTTTGACCGCACTATTCGCCCCCTGCATGACCTACCGCGGAAATATTTCTCGGGCGGACCGCAACCGCTTCGGGCCATCGGCGTTGTCTGCTAGCTTCAACACATCAACAAGGGAGGCACCTGCCGTGGACCTTACCTTGCGACTCGACTTGCTGGCGGTGTGCGCCGTGTTTGCGTTCGTCGGCGCGATCTTGCTGGGGGCTTTTTGAGTTCAAGCGGCCGACGACAGCGTCAGAACCGAAGCCGATAGGGCGAAACAATACGGACACCGGAGAGCGTCTCTCCGGTGTCTTGTTTTTGCGTCGGTCGTTGTCATTCCGGGACGCGCCGAAGGCGCCGCCGCTCGCGCGGCGCCCCGGAATGACGAGGCGCTAGGCCGCCACAATGCTCGGCGCGGCGTGGATATCGTAATTGAGGATCGGCGCCAGCCAGCGCTCGGCTTCCGCAACGCTCCAGCCCTTGCGCCGCGCGTAGTCCTCGACCTGGTCGCGCTCGATCTTGCCGACGCCGAAATACTCGGCGTCCGGATGGCTGAAATAGAGCCCGCACACCGCGGCGCCCGGCCACATGGCGAAACTTTCGGTCAGCTTGACGCCGATGCGCTCGGCCTCGAGCAGACGGAACAAAGTTCCCTTCTCGGTGTGGTCGGGTTGCGCCGGATAGCCGGGCGCGGGGCGGATGCCGCGATAGGCTTCGGCGATGAGCTGCTCGCCATTGAGATTTTCGTCCGGCGCGTAGCCCCAGAACTCCTGGCGCACGCGCTGGTGCAACCGCTCGGCGAAGGCTTCGGCGAGGCGGTCGGCCAGCGCCTTCACCATGATCGCGGAGTAGTCGTCATTGGCGCGCTTGAAGCGTTCGGCGATCACGTCCTCGCCGATGCCGGCGGTGACGGCGAAGGCGCCGATATAGTCGCGTGCGGCCCCGCGCGGCGCGATGAAGTCGGCAAGCGCGATATTGTGGCGGCCTTCGCGCTTGGACAGCTGCTGGCGCAGCGTATGCAGCGTCGCGATCGGCGTTCCGCGCGCCTCCTCGCCATAAACGAGAATGTCGTCGCCCTCGGCCTGCGCCGGCCAGAAGCCGAACACGGCGCTGGCGGTGAACCAGTTCTCGGCCACGATCTTGTCGAGCATGGCGCGGGCATCGTCATAGAGCGAGCGCGCCGCCTGGCCGAATTTGGCGTCGTCGAGGATCGCCGGGAACTTGCCGGACAGTTCCCAGGTCTGGAAGAACGGCGTCCAGTCGATGAAGTCGGCGAGCTCCGCAATCGAATAATTGCCCAGCACCTTGCTGCCGAGGAACGACGGCTTGGGCGGCGCATAACCGCGCCAGTCGAGCTTGAGGCCGTTGGCGCGCGCCGCGGCGAGCGGCAGCCGCGCCTTGTCCTCTTGGGCCCGCGCATGCGCCTGGGCAATGCGGGCATATTCGCCGCGCAGCTCGGCGATATAAGGCGCGCGGCCTTCGGGCGACAGCAGCGACTGCGCGACGCCGACGGCGCGGCTCGCGTCATTGACGTAGACCGCCTGGCCGCGCCGGTAATTCGGGTGGATCTTCACCGCCGTGTGCACGCGGCTGGTGGTGGCGCCGCCGATCATCAGCGGCAGATCGAAGCCCTGCCGCTCCATTTCGGCGGCGACGTGGCACATCTCGTCGAGCGACGGCGTGATCAGGCCGGACAGGCCGATGATGTCGGCCTTCTCGGCGCGCGCGGTTTCCAGAATCTTCGCCGCCGGCACCATGACGCCGAGATCGACCACCTCGTAATTGTTGCACTGGAGCACGACGCCGACGATGTTCTTGCCGATGTCGTGGACGTCGCCCTTCACCGTAGCCATCACGATCTTGCCGTTCGATGAATTGTGTGCGCGGCCGTCCTTCTCCTGCTCCATGAAGGGCATCAGGTAGGCGACCGCCTGCTTCATGACGCGCGCCGACTTCACCACCTGCGGCAGGAACATTTTGCCGGAGCCGAACAGGTCGCCGACGACGTTCATGCCGTCCATCAGCGGGCCTTCGATGACGTCGAGCGGGCGCTTGGCCTTGAGGCGGGCCTCCTCGACGTCGGCCTCGACGAAGTCGGAAATGCCGTGCACCAGCGCGTGCGCCAGCCGCTTCTCCACCGGCTCGGCGCGCCAAGCGAGATCGGCCTCCTTGGCCTCCTGGCCTTTGCCGTGGAAGCGCTTGGCGATGTCGAGCAGCCGCTCGGCGGCGTCGGGCCGGCGGTTGAGCACCACGTCCTCGCAAGATCTGCGCAGTTCCGGGTCGAGGTCGTCATAGACCGCGATCTGCCCGGCATTGACGATGCCCATATCCATGCCGGCTTGGATCGCGTGATAGAGGAACACCGAGTGCATGGCCTGGCGCACCGGCTCGTTGCCGCGGAACGAGAACGACAGGTTGGAGACGCCGCCGGAGACGTGCACGCCCGGCAGGTTGGCTTTGATCCAGCGCGCCGCCTCGATGAAGGCGACGCCGTAGCCGTTGTGCTCCTCCATGCCGGTGGCGACGGCGAAGATATTGGGATCGAAGATGATGTCCTCGGGCGGGAAGCCGACCGTCTGTGTAAGAATGTCGTAGGCGCGCCTGGCGATGGCGCATTTGCGCGCGAGCGTGTCGGCCTGGCCCTTCTCGTCGAAGGCCATCACCACCACCGCGGCGCCGTAGCGGCGCACGATCCTGGCGTGGTCGATGAAGGCCTGCTCGCCCTCCTTCATCGAGATCGAATTGACCACCGCCTTGCCTTGCAGGCATTTCAGCCCGGCCTCGATCACCGAGAACTTCGATGAATCGACCATCACCGGCACGCGGGCGATGTCGGGCTCGGCGGCGATCAGGTTGAGGAAGGTGACCATGGCCGCTTCCGAGTCGAGCAGGCCCTCGTCCATGTTGACGTCGATGACCTGGGCGCCGTTCTCGACCTGCTCGCGCGCGATCGACAGCGCCGCGGCATAGTCGCCGGCGGTGATCAGCTTGCGGAACTTGGCCGAGCCGGTGACGTTGGTGCGTTCGCCGACATTGACGAAGGGGATTTCCGGCGTCAGCGCGAAGCTCTCCAGCCCCGACAGCCGCAACTGCCTCGGCACATCCGGGATGGCGCGCGGCGGCTTGCCTTGCACCGCTTTCGCGATGGCGGCGATGTGCGCGGGCGTGGTGCCGCAGCAGCCGCCGACGACGTTGACCAGGCCGGCCTCGGCGAACTCGCCGAGCAGCTCCGCCATGTATTCCGGGCTCTCGTCGTAATAGCCGAACTCGTTGGGCAGGCCGGCGTTCGGATAGGCGCAGACGAAGGTGTCGGCGACGCGGCCGATCTCCTCGATATGGGCGCGCATCTCCCTGGCGCCGAGCGCGCAGTTCAGGCCGATGGTCACCGGATTGGCGTGGCGCACCGACGTCCAGAACGCCGCCGGCGTCTGCCCCGACAGCAGGCGGCCGGAACGATCGGTGATGGTGCCGGAGATCATCACCGGCAGGTCGAGACCGCGCGCTTCGCAGGTCTCGGCGATGGCGAAAATCGCCGCCTTGGCGTTGAGAGTGTCGAAGATGGTCTCGATCAGTAGGAGGTCGGCGCCGCCGTCGATCAGCCCGCGCACCTGCTCGCCATAGGCGCTCCGCAGCTGGTCGAAGGTGATGGCGCGGAAGCCGGGATTGGCGACGTCCGGCGAGATCGAGGCGGTGCGGTTGGTCGGGCCTATGGCGCCGGCGACGTAGCGCCGCTTGCCGTCTTCCTGTTCGGCCGCGGCCGCCGCTTCTTTCGCCAGGGTCGCGCCGGCGACGTTGAGCTCGTAGGCGATGTCCTCCATGCCGTAATCGGCCTGCGCGATCGCGGTCGAGGAGAAGGTGTTGGTGGAGACGATATCGGCACCGGCGCGGAAATAGGCGAGATGGATGTCGCGCACCGCGTCCGGTCGGCTGAGGTTGAGCAGGTCGTTATTGCCGCGCACCTCGCGGTTCCAGGCGTCGAAGCGGGCGCCGCGGTAACCCTCTTCGTCGAGCTTGAGCGCCTGGATCATGGTGCCCATGGCGCCGTCGAGCACCAGGATGCGCTGCTTCAGCGCGTCGGTGAAGTTGGAGCGAATTGTCTTTGCGGACATGAGACTCGTCGTGGTGTTGCGCTTCTAGCGTTCCCTCCCCCCTTGAGGGGGAGGGACAGGGAGGGGGGTATGCGACGGCTCGAGGCGCGCTTCGTACCCCCCTCCCCAACCCTCCCCCGCAAGGGGGGAGGGAGCAGGCTGCGACTTGCGGCATCGTCGACCTGACCCAACTCGAAACATCACGTCACCTCCTGCAGCACCGGGCGCAGGCCGATCAGGTGGCAGATGGCGTAGGCGAGGTCGGCCCGGTTCATGGTGTAGAAGTGGAAATTGGTGACGCCGCGGTCGACCAGATCGGTCACCTGCTCGGCGGCGACCGCCGCGGCGATCAGCTTGCGCGTCGCCGGATCGTTGTCGAGGCCGTTGAAGCGCTCGGCAAGCCAGCGCGGCACGCTCGCCCCGGTGCGCAGCGCAAAGCCCTTCGCCGCCTTGAAATTCTGCACCGGCAGGATGCCCGGCACGATCGGGATGTCGATGCCGCGGGCGCGCACGCGGTCGAGATAGCGAAAGTAGAGGTCGTTCTCGAAGAAGAACTGGGTGATGGCGCGCGAGGCGCCGGCGTCGACCTTGGCCTTGAGCATGTCGATGTCGGCGGCGATGGTCGGCGAATCCGGGTGCTTCTCCGGATAGGCCGACACCGAAATCTCGAAATCGCCGATGCGCTTGAGCCCCGCGGTCAGCGCCGCGGCGTTCTCGTAGCCGCCGGGATGCGGCGTGTATCTGGTGCCGGCGCCGCCGACCGGATCGCCGCGCAGCGCCACGATATGGCGCACACCGGCCGCCCAATAATCGCGGGCGATGCCGTCGATCTCCTGGCGGGTCGCTGCGACGCAGGTCAGATGCGCCGCCGGCGTCAGCATGGTCTCGGCGAGGATGCGCTTGACGGTGGCGTGGGTGCGCTCGCGGGTCGAGCCGCCGGCGCCGTAGGTCACCGAGACGAAGTTCGGCGCCAGCGGCTTGAGCCGTTCGATCGACTCCCACAGGATCTTGTCCATCTCCTCGGTCGCCGGCGGGAAGAATTCGAAGGAGACGTGGATGCGCCGCATTTGCGACAGCGAAAACCGGCTGAGCCGCACGTTCATCACGCCACCTCCCGCGACGCCGGCACCGCCTGCAGCGCGCGGGTATCGCGCGCCAGCCACAGCGACACCGCGATCTTGCCGTCCGAGCCCGGCTCGGGGGCAAGCGACTTGTGCAGCACCGGCTCGAGGCCCGATGCCGTCATCCATTGCGTCACCGTCTCGGCGGCAAAGCCGAGCCGGCGGTGCGCGAACTGCTCGCGCAGGAATTCCTGCTCGTGCGGCGCAAAATCGACGACCAGCAGCCGCCCGCCGGGACGCAGCACGCGCGCCGCCTCGCGGATGGCGCGCGCGCCGTCGTCGAGGAAGTGCAGCACCTGATGCAGGATGACGACGTCGAAGGAATCGTTGGCGAGCGGCAGATCGTAGATGTCGCCCTGGCGCACGCTGCAATGCTTGAAGCCGGCGCGCTCCAGGCGGTCGCGCGCCAAGAGCAGCATGTCGAGCGACAGGTCGAGGCCGAGGCCGCGCTCGATCTCGGGTCCGAACAATTCGAGCATGCGGCCGGTGCCGGTGCCGAGGTCGAGCAGCGAGCGGAACGGCTTGTCGGCGAGCGCGGCGCGGATCGCGGCTTCGACCGCGGCGTCGGCGACGTGCAGCTTGCGGATGCGGTCCCACTCCGCGGCGTGCGCCCGGAAGTAGGCCTGCGCGGCGGCGGCGCGCGCCGCCCGCACCGAGGCAAGCCGGGCGCGGTCGCGGGCGATGGTCTGATCGGCGGGATCGAGCCGGTCGAGCAGCGCCCGCGCCACGGACGCCCCGCCGCCCTGCTCGGCCAGCCGGAAAAACGCCCAGGTGCCCTCGCGGAAGCGCTCGACCAAGCCGGCTTCGGCGAGCAGCCTGAGGTGCCGCGAAATGCGCGGCTGCGACTGCCGCAGAATGTCGGTAAGGTCGGAGACGGTGAGTTCGGCCTCGGCCAAGAGCGCCAGCACGCGCAGGCGCGTCTCCTCGCCGGCCGCCTTCAGCGCGGCATTGAGGGCATCGAAACCGAGACGACCGCTGGGGGTCATGTGGGGCCCTAACACTGGCTTATGGGCCAGTTCCCATTACATAAAGATATCTTTATACGTTGAAAAGGGCGGGCGCAAGCCCCACTTCCGTCATTCCGGGACGCGTGCAAAAGCACGCAAACCCCGCAATCCACGGCTACAAAGGGGTTGGCCGATGAACTTGGCTGTGGATGTCCGGGTCCCGCACCTTGGCGGCAGCCCGGACATGACAAGGAGCGCCATGACCCAAAAGGAGTTCGGCATCCGCGACGGCGAGAAGGCGATGGACCTGCCCGCCAAACCAGACGCCGGCGTCTATTTCATCGGCCGCATCCGCACGCCGTGGACGCAACGCAAGGACTGTCCGAAGAACGCGCGGGAACCCGACGCCGTCTGCACCATCGAACTCGACCCCGCCTTCGCCGAAGGCCTCAAGGACGTCGAGACCTGCTCCCACCTCGTCGTGCTTTATTGGATGGACCGCGCGCCGCGCAATCTGGTGCTGCAGGTGCCCGGCCATTACGGCGTGCAGCACGGCACCTTCGCCTTGCGCTCGCCGGCCCGCCCCAATCCGATCGCCATGAGCGTAGTGAAACTCCTGCGCGTCGCCGACCGCACATTGTCCGTCGTCGGCCTCGACTGCCTCGACGGCACGCCGCTGCTCGACATCAAGCCCTATTTCGCCTCGACCGACAGCGTGCCGGAGGCCGTGGTGGGCTGGCATCGCAAGACAGACTGACGGTAACGGGCTGAGGCGCGGGTTCCGCCGCCTACACGCATTTGTGCAGGAACCACTGAACCGACTTCGCGATTTTTCCGATCGAGAACGGAATTTTGCGAGGGTATGTCATGGCCACGGTCCGAATGTCCTGCGTGCTCGCCGCGTCGATCGCCGCTGCCGCGCTCTGCGCACCGGCGCGCGCGCAGCAATTGCCGACGCAATTCCTGCGGCCGCCGCTGATGCAGCCGGGGCCGCAAATCGGCCAGCCGCAATCGCTCGCGCCCGACGTGGCGCAGGGCGTCGATGCGCAGGACGTGCAGGACGACAACGCGAAGCTGCCGGCGCGCCTGCAGCGCCAGGTCGTCGACTACCCGACCCGCGAAGCCGCCGGCACCATCATCGTCGATACGCCCCACACCTACCTTTATTACGTGCTCGGCAACGGCAAGGCGATCCGTTACGGCATCGGCGTCGGCCGCGAAGGCTTCACCTGGTCCGGCGTGAAATCGATCGAGCGCAAGACCGCATGGCCGGACTGGTATCCGCCGCCGGATATGCTGGCGCGACAGCCCTACCTGCCGCGCATGGTGTCGGGCGGCCCGGGCAATCCGCTCGGCGCGCGCGCCTTGTACATCCGCGGCACCGAATATCGCATCCACGGCACCAACGATCCGTCCTCGATCGGCAAGTTCATGTCGTCGGGCTGCATCCGCATGACCAATGACAACGCCATCGACCTCTATAACCGCGCCCAGATCGGCGCCAAGGTGATCGTGCTGCCGATGAAGGGCGCGCCGGCGCGGGAGGCCAATGCGGACGACAGGCGGCCGCTCCCCGAATGGCAGGCCAAGACGCAGGCGGCAATCGCGGCGGCAAGGCCTTCCGAACACACCAGCTGGAATGCCGGCCGGCCCGCCGGCCTCTATTGAGCGCCGGACCGTCCCAGGTTCTTGCCCGGCCCCGCGCCGGGCAATTTTTTCACGCGCTCGCGGCGTCGACCAATTGTCCCTTGAGCTCGGGGATGTCGCGCAGCGGCGCCCCGATCGCCTGCATCACCGCAACCGGATCGGGCGTGAGCCCCGCGCGCGGCGGGCTTTCCAGATAGGCGCCGAGAAACCGCGCCCGCGCCACCATGGCCGCGCCGAAGGCGACGGCGCGCGTCTCGTAGCGGGCGAGCGCCGCGGCAAGGTCGGAGTGTGCCGTGAGCGCGTCGGCAAGCCAGGCCGCGTTGAGCGCCGCCTTGCTGACCCCGGCACCGACATGCGGCCGGGCGACAAAGGCGGCGTCGCCGATCAGGGCAACGCGGCCGCTGACAACACGCGGCGATTCAAGATCGTAGATCGGCTGCACGAAGGGCGCCGCCGTCGCCTCGGTGACCGCGACATATTGCGGCGGCAGCAGCGCGCGCGCCTCGGCGCGAAACGCGGCAATGACGTCGGGGCGGATCAGCGGCGGCGGGATTCCGGCGTCGTGGCGGCGGCCGGTGGCATCGGTGACGATGTCGGCGAGCCTGCTCGCGTGCAGCGGGTGATACCACATCCAGTTGAGGCGGCGGCGTCCGGGCCGGGCGTCGTCGTCCGCGCCCGGCTGCCAGTAGGACAGCAGCATTTCGTGCGGCGCCAGAAAGAAGCCGTAGATGTCCGCGAGCTCGCGCGCCGAAGGCGGCAAGGCCGGCTCGTCGAGCACGCCGCGCCAGGCGATGTAGCCGGCATAGCGCGGCGCAGGCCCGCCGAAGATGCGCGTGCGCACCGTCGAGGAGAGCCCGTCGGCGCCGATCAGCAGCTCGCCCGCTTCGCGCGCGCCGTTGGCAAACACCGCGGTAATACCACCGTCGCGCTCGACGGCGTGCTCGAACTGCATGCCGGCGCGGTAGCAGTCGTCGGGGAAATGCCGGCGCAGCGCGCGGTAGAACAGCGCCCACGAGGTGAGGATCTTCTCGAACGGCAGCCGCGCGATCACCGCCCCGTCGCGGCCGAGGCAGATGCGCGCCCTGACTGCGACGCCGATCGATTCATCGACCGTGATGCCGAGCCGCCGCATGACGTCGAACTGCTCGACATGCGTGCCGATGCCGGCGCCGCGGCTGGCGAGGTCGCCGGTCGAGCGCTCGAACACCGTCACCTGCCAGCCGGCCTGGCGCAGCAGCAAGCCGGCGAACAGCCCGCCGAGCGAGCCGCCGATGATCAAAGCGCGAGGCATGCGCTAGCGTAGCATCCGTCATTCTGAGGTGCGAGCGCGAGCCTCGAAGGATGACGGATGCACCAGAGCCGTCTATCTTTCGCGGCGGCGTTAACCTTCGGGCTGCGCTGTGCGCAGACCCGTTGGCCTGAGCACCTCAGGATGACGGATCAAGCGCGGAGCAAAAACTATGCGTATTGCAGCGATGGCGGCTGGAGCGGTCGGCGGCTATTACGGCGCGCGCCTGGCCGATGCCGGCCATGACGTGTTCTTCATCGCCCGCGGCGCGCATCTCGAGGCTATCCGCAGGAACGGCCTCAGGGTCGACAGCGTGCACGGCAACCTGCACCTGCCCAAGCCCAACGTCACCGACGATCCGGCCAAGGTCGGGCCGGTCGACATCGTGCTCTTCGCCGTCAAGCTGTGGGACACCGAAAAGGCGGCCGAAGCGGCGCGCCCGCTGCTCGGACCGGACAGCCGCCTCATCACGTTCCAGAACGGCGTCGACAGCGTCGAGCGCCTGTCCGCCGTTCTCGGCGCCGAGCGCGTGGTCGGCGGCGCCACCTACATCGCCACCACCATCAGTGCTCCCGGCGTCATCAGCCACACCAGCTCGTTTGCCAAGATGAACGTCGGCCGCCCCGACAGGAAGGCCGACGCCAGGCTGCAAGCCTTCGTCGACGCCGCCAAGGCCGCCAAGCTCGACATCGCGCTCGTCGCCGACATCGAGCGCGAGCTGTGGCAGAAATTCATTTTCCTCACCGCGATGGCCGGCTCGACCGCGGCGCTGCGTTCGCCGATCGGCCCGATCCGCGACGACCCCGAGCTCAAGGCATTTTTCCTCGCGCTGATGGAGGAAGCCTTCGCCGTCGGCAAAGCCAAAGGCGTGGCACTCGATCATGCCTATGTCGACGAGCGCCTCGCCTTTCTCACCGGCAAGGTCGAACCCGGCATGAAAGCCTCGATGGCGCACGATCTCGAGCGCGGCAACCGGCTGGAGCTCGACTGGCTTGCCGGCAAGGTGCGCGCGCTCGGCCGCCAATACGGCATCCCGACGCCGGCGAGCGACACGGTCTATACCGTGCTCAAGCTGCACCGCATGGGCGCCTCGCGCGGCTGACCGGACAAAGCGCCGGGCAAAAACGGAAGGAGCCCCAGCGGCGAGACTGGGGCTCCCCGCTGGCTACGGTTGGAAAGGGGCAAACCGAACCAACCGTCCCGGCAGTGGTGAAGCGCCGGCGCTAACGCGGCCGACCGAGATACCCTGAGGCACACAGCGCACCGAGCCGAACGAGCAAGCCCATCGCCACGCCTCTGCCGATCCGGTCGGCGAAATCATCCAGTGTCACGTTCATGACGCGCCTCTCGCCGGTAAAAATTGGCCGCACTGGTAAGGCGCGGCCAATGAAGGCTTGGTCATAACCACCCGCTCCAGAGGGGAAAGAGTGGCGCCAAAACTGTGCCGAAACGTGCCACTGGCGGCTTTCTTCTGAATCATTGATTCAAGTTAATGAAGCGGATTAGGCTCCTATGATGGATATCTCCATGGCCGCCGCCGCGCCGCGTAATGCGTTGAATCGTCAGCATCCGTTCGTGACCCGGCTGCTCAGCCACGTCGACTTGAGCGCCGCCGATCTCGACAGCCTCGACGGCATCATCGACGGCGAGCTCACCATCCGCAAACGCCGCGACCTCGTCATCGACGGCTACGAATACCGCAAGCTGTGCTTCGTCAAGGAAGGCTATGCCGTGCGCTACAAGCTGTTGCGCAACGGCAAGCGGCAGATCCTCAACGTCGTGCTGCCGGGCGACATCATCGGCCTACCGGGAAGCTTCTACGAGCGCGCCGTCTACTCGGTGATCGCCATCAGCGACCTGCGCATGCACGTCTGCGCGCTCGATGCCTACGTGCAGCTCAGCTACCAGCGGCCGCAATTCGGCCTGGCGCTGTCGTGGATCGCGGTGCACGAGGCGACCACCTACGCCGAGCACATCATCGACGTCGGGCGCCGCACGCCGATCGAGCGGCTGTCGCACTTCCTGCTCGAGTTGCACGCGCGGCTGTTCGCGGTGGGGCGCGCCGAGCCCGCTCGCTTCACGCTGCCGTTCTCGCAGGAGGTCATGGCCGACGTGCTGGGCTTGAGCGTGCCGCACCTCAATCGCATGATGCAGCGGCTGCGCGCCGAAAAGCTGATCGCCGACCGCGAGCGCACCGTCGAATTCATCGACGCCGCCGCCATGCAGGCGCTGGCGCATTTCCAGCCGCAATCGCTGGCGCCGATCCCGCAGCCGATGCGGGTGTGAGGCCGTTTCCGGCCGAGGGGGCGACCAGCGCCGAGCATTGACACCCCCCGCTCCGGGCCTACATTACAAGGGTTCCGAGGGGTGCCCCTGGTCGCGCAATTGGGGCTGAGAAAAACCCTTTGAACCTGATCCGGGTCATGCCGGCGAAGGGACAGGAAACCCGATGCACTCCAAGCACCCGCTGCACGACCCGCACATCCAGCGGCACGACTCGCACACCCAGCCGCGGCACGACACCCAACCGCGGCATGACGCGCACACCCAGCCGCGGCACGACACCCAGCCGCGGCACGACGCGCACACCCAGCCGCGGCACGAGGCGCACGTCCAGCCCCGGCACGACGCGCCTATCGACCCGCGGCAGGCCTCGCACATGCGCCCGCTGCAGGTCTCGCACATCATTGCCAGGCTGCTCGGCCCGGTGCTGGCGACCGTCGGCATCGGCATGCTGACCAACACCGACACCTACCGCGCCATCGGCCAGCAGTTCCTGCAGACCTACGCCATCATCTACCTGTCCGGCATCATCATCCTGGGCTTCGGCCTCGCCATCCTCAACGTCCACAATGTCTGGACGCGCGACTGGCGCAGCGTCATCACCGCGATCGGCTGGATCTTCACCGCGGCCGGGGTCTGGCGCATCATCGCGCCGCAATACGTGCCTTTCGTCGGCGGCGCCATTTTGAGCCACGCCGGCTTCTTCACCGGCGCCGGCGTCGTGCTGATCGGGCTCGGCGGCTTCATCACGTTCAAGGGCTACGTCGCTTAAACGGGGGGACCTCATGGAACGCTCGCGCTTCATCGCCAAACTGCTCGGTCCGGTCTGCATCGCCGGCGGCGCCGGCATGCTGTTCAACACCACGGTGTTCAAGGCCATGTTCGAGCGCGGCCTGCACGACCACCTGCTGATCTACGTCGCCGGGCTGATCGCGCTGGTCAGCGGGCTTGCCATCGTCATCCTGCACAACCGCTGGGACTGGAACTGGACGGTGATCGTCACGTTGTTCGGCTGGCTCGCCGTCATCGGCGGCATCGTGCGCATGGTGGCGCCGCAGCTGGTCGAGCAATGGGGCCTGCAGATCATCGCCTACAACACCTTCTTCCTCATCGACGGCTGGATCGCCGTGCTGCTCGGCGTGCTGCTGAGCTATTTCGGCTATCTCGAGCCGGCTTCACTGTCGCCCGCTCGCGGGTCATCGTCGCGTCGCCGCAGGAGATAACATCATGAACATCCACGATCCGAAGGTCACGCTGCCGAAGGTCACCACCGGCGCTCTGCCCGCCTCGCGCAAGGTCTATTCCGCGCCCGAGGCCGCGCCGAGCTTGCGCGTGCCGCTGCGCGAGATCGTGCTGGATGCCGCGAGCGGCGAGCCGCCGCTGCCGGTCTACGACACCACCGGGCCCTACACCGACCCTGGCTTCAGCGTCGACGTCGAGAAGGGTCTGCCGCGCACCCGCATCGAATGGGTGAAGGAGCGCGGCGGCGTCGAGCAGTATGACGGGCGGCCGATCAAGCCGGTCGACAACGGCAATGTGTCGGGCACGCATCTGGCGCGCAATTTCCCCAACACGCCGAAGCCCTGGCGGGCGCTCGACTCTCTTTCTTCACCTCCCCCCTTGCGGGGGAGGTCGGCCGGCGAAGCCGGCCGGGAGGGGGGTAAGCCACAAGCGCATGCGCAAGTATCCACCCCCCTCCCCAACCCTCCCCCTCAAGGGGGGAGGGAGCAGGCTGCGGCAAGCTTCAACGCTCTGCAGTTCCCCAACGCCCCGCAACACCCCCTCACCCAGCTGGAATGGGCGCGGGCGGGCGTCATCACCAAGGAGATGATCTACGTTGCGGAGCGCGAGAATCTCGGCCGCAAAAAGATGCTGGAGCGGGCGCAGGCGGCGCTCGCCGACGGCGAGTCCTTCGGCGCGGCGGTGCCGGCCTTCATCACGCCGGAGTTCGTGCGCGCGGAAGTCGCGCGCGGCCGCGCCATCATCCCCTCCAACATCAACCACGCCGAACTGGAGCCGATGATCATCGGCCGCAACTTCCTCACCAAGATCAACGCCAATATCGGCAACTCCGCCGTCACCTCGTCGGTGGAAGAAGAAGTCGAGAAGATGGTGTGGGCGATCCGCTGGGGCGCCGACACGGTGATGGACCTGTCGACCGGCCGCAACATCCACAACACCCGCGAATGGATCATCCGCAACGCGCCGGTGCCGATCGGCACCGTGCCGATCTACCAGGCGCTGGAAAAGGTCAACGGCGATCCCGTCAAGCTCGACTGGGAGGTCTACAAGGACACGCTGATCGAGCAATGCGAGCAGGGCGTCGACTATTTCACCATCCACGCCGGCGTCCGCCTCGGCTACATCCACCTCACCGCCAATCGCGTCACCGGCATCGTGTCGCGCGGCGGCTCGATCATGGCGAAGTGGTGCCTGTCGCGGCACAAGGAATCGTTTTTGTACGAGCGCTTCGACGAGATCTGCGACATCATGCGCCGCTACGACGTGTCGTTCTCGCTGGGCGACGGCCTGCGCCCCGGCTCGATCGCCGACGCCAACGACCGCGCGCAATTCGCGGAGCTCGAGACGCTGGGCGAGTTGACCAAGGTCGCCTGGGACAAAGGCTGCCAGGTGATGATCGAAGGCCCCGGCCACGTGCCGATGCACAAGATCAAGATCAACATGGACAAGCAGCTGCAAGAATGCGGCGAGGCGCCGTTCTACACGCTCGGGCCGCTGACCACCGACATCGCGCCCGGCTACGACCACATCACGAGCGCCATCGGCGCCGCCATGATCGGCTGGTTCGGCTGCGCCATGCTCTGCTACGTGACGCCGAAGGAGCACCTGGGTCTCCCCGACCGCGACGACGTCAAGGAAGGCGTCATCGCCTACAAGATCGCCGCGCACGCGGCTGACTTGGCCAAGGGGCATCCTGCGGCGCAACTGCGCGACGACGCATTGAGCCGCGCGCGCTTCGAGTTCCGCTGGCAGGACCAGTTCAACCTCGGCCTCGATCCGGACACCGCGCGCGAATATCACGACGAGACGCTGCCCAAGGAAGCGCACAAGGTGGCGCACTTCTGCTCGATGTGCGGGCCGAAGTTCTGCTCGATGAAGATCACGCAGGACGTAAGGGACTATGCGGCGGGCTTGCGCGACAACGAGAAGGCCGCGCTCGGCCTCGGCTCCCCTCTCCCGCTTGCGGGGGAGGGTCAGGGAGGGGGCCTGTCACAGCGCGAGGCCGAAGCCGGCATGCGCGAGATGAGCGAGAAGTTCAAGGCGATGGGCGAGCAGGTGTATGTCGATGCGGCGAAGGTGAAGGAGAGTAATAAGGCGTTGTAGGCGGGGGCATGCGTGCCGGAGGTCATCATTGTCGCCGGACCAAATGGCGCGGGAAAGACGAGCTTTGCCAACAAGCACTTCGATGTGCCGAGACCGGGGTTCGTCTACCTCAATGCGGACGAGATCGCCCGCAGCCTCGACCGCACGGGCCTGTCTCAGCCGGAGCTCGATATCCGTGCTGGTCGCGAGATGCTGACGCGGATCGACGCCCTTGTTGCTGCGCGCCTGTCTTTCATGCTCGAAACGACCTTGGCGTCGCTCGGTTATGTTCGCAAGCTCAGGCAATGGCGCGCGGCCGGATACCGAACCGCTCTCATCTATCTGCGGCTGCCGAACGTTGAAATGTCGCTTGAAAGAGTACGCCGGCGGGTCGCGTGCGGCGGCCACGGCCTCCCGGAGAGCGTCATCCGGCAGCGGTTTGCCAAGAGCGTCGATTATCTGGAAAGGTACTACAAATCCGCTGTCGACGAATGGTATATATGGGACAGCTTGGAGGGCGACTTCCGTCGCGCCGAAGCATGGAACGACTGACGGATACGATCATCGATATCGAAGAAGTGCAGGCGGAGCTTGACCGGGCCGCCCGCGACGCCCAGAGCGGACCTGCCGAGGTGCGCGCGGGACGTTTTATTCATGAAGCGGCCGAGAAGGTCAACGGCGGCACGGACCATTCCGTTGCCAAAGGATCGTAGCACGGTAACGACGAGACGCTGCCCAAGGAAGCGCACAAGCTGACGCACTTCTGCTCGATGTGCGGGCCGAAGTTCTGCTCGATGAAGATCACGCAGGATGTGCGGGATTACGCGGCGACGCTGAACGATCCGGCCTTCTCCCCTCCCCCGCTTGCGGGGGAGGGTCAGGGAGGGGGTCTGTCGCAGCGTGAGGCCGAAGCCGGCTTGGAGCAGATGTCGGGTCGATTGAACTGATCAGGTTCGGGTGCAAAAAATTGAAATGCGACCCCATGTTCCCGGAGAGAGGCCGCGTGCTGTGGGATGGCATTAGCTTGGAAGAAGCCGTTCCCAGCTGGAAGCAAATGCCCAATGGAGACAAGCCACTCATAACGATCTTCGGTCGCGAAACGTTTATCGGCGAAGAGATCGCCGAACTGCGAAGCGATCCGATTTTCCAAGCAGCGAGTGAGCCAGTACCTAGCCTCGCCACCAAACTATAAATCCTAAAATTGCAGCGGCCAATGCGGAAATCGCTGCAGCGATCGGCTGCCAGTACGACCCCATAGCTAATGGCGGCAACAAAGCTGCCCAGCATGCAAGACCTGCTGACAACAATGCAGCAACGATGCTCAGCAGTTGAAACCTTCCTGACATTTGATCCGGAGCTTCGCCGGTCCATTTTTTGCAGATCTTTTCAAGGTCGACATACGTTGCAGCACTCCCGTCGTCGCCACTTTCTCGAACATATTTAATTAGAGGGAGCGTGGCCTTATATGAATTTGGCAAAACGTCGCCCCAATATGCATATGACACACGTTTCGAAAACGCACCCTGATTGATCCCAACCGAAATTAATTCACAGACATTCAAGAAAGCGCGGACCTTTTGGTAGCCTGCCGTTTTCGCGAAGTCAGACATTGAAGGATGCGAAAGTATTGTCGGAGCAATCTTTTTAAAATCGTTGTACAGGTCGATCAGCGTTTGATCCATTTCGGTTTTAAGAAAGAAATCGATTGCAGCCCGGCGGCGCGCAATATCTCGCTGGGTAAGGATTGCTAGGAAGGCAATAATCGCGGCAACGACGGCGACAATTGCTGTCGCGAGCGGCGCAAATTTAGCCGCAGTTTCGAAAAACTCTATCCATGTCATATGGGCCCCCACGCTGCGACCTCGCGCCAGACAAGGCGCTACAACTCCACATCAGCGCTTCGAATGCGCAAATAGAATCATCCCGATCCTTCCATGCGGCGGCGCCAGACTTTTTCTTCCTTGGCATGACAGTAGCTCATAGAAATAATAACGGGCCTCGCACGCGCTCCGTTGCGTGCAGGTCACAAGTGCTAATTGGCGCGGTCAAAAACGTCCGACCCGCGCAGCGTTTTGATCGTTCCGTCCGGGTCGACGTAGACCAGTCGCCACCGCGTTGAGATTCGGCTTCCGGCGACTCTGCCTGTCCATCTCGTCACGGTGTTGCATTTCGTAAACGTAACGACGAAAAAAAGCTTCGCTCCAGTAACCCGTCCCGTGACGTCGTAGGGCTGTCCCGCGCACTCGAAACCGGCGGCCTGATTTACATACTGGCCTGTAAATTTCCCCGTCGCGTCCACGCTCGCGATTGTCATTTGCGAGCCGCGCTGGTTCTTCCAGGTCGAATTTCCTGGCAGCCCTTGCGCATTAGCTCCGAAAGCGATCGAACAGAAAATAACGACTAAGAACGGGAGAAGGCGCTTCATGGATCACCTCTGACCGCAAAAATACATATGCAATCATAGCGAGAATGGCG
The DNA here is from genome assembly GCA_035651255.1 of Pseudolabrys sp. GTDB lineage: Bacteria > Pseudomonadota > Alphaproteobacteria > Rhizobiales > Xanthobacteraceae > Pseudolabrys. Next base: position 46,672 of record DASRGB010000066.1, on the reverse strand, counting down.
TCTGCCGCAATTAGAAGTCCAAAAACACTCCCTGAGATATATTCCTACCCGGTCAAGGCGGCCGCCCCATCCTTCGCGACGCGGCCTGACGGCCGCTCCTCAGCAAGCGTAGCCCGGATAAGCGCAGCGAAATCCGGGGCCGGTCTCGCCGCGCGCAACCCCGCATTGCGCTTCGCTCCATGCGGGCTACCGACTACCCGGTCTAGCAAGCGTAGCCCGGATGGAGCGCAGCGAAATCCGGGGCCGGTCTCGCCGCGCGCAACCCCGCATTGCGCTTCGCTTCATGCGGGCTACCGGCTACGCCCCCGCCTCCGCCGCATAACACCCGCGCTCGATCTCCTCGATGAGCAAGCGTAGCCCGGATGGAGCGCAGCAAGCGTAGCCCGGATGGAGCGCAGCGAAATCCGGGAGCGACCTCTCCGCGCGTCCCCGCATTCCGCTTCGCTCCATGCGGGCTACCGCCCCCGCCCCTCCTCCGCCGCATAACAGCCGCGCTCGATCTCCTCGATGAGCGGCCGCCCCGCCGGCCGCCAGTTAAGCTCGGCGCGGGCTCGGCGGGCGCGCACGCGGCTGTTCGAACCCATGGTGTCCTCGGCCGGGCCCTCGCCCCATTCCGCCGCCGCCTCCTCGACCGTCATGCTCTGCGTCCGCGGGCCCAGGCCCAGCATGCGGCCGATCGCCTCGCACACCTCGCGCATCGAGTTCTCGCCGTTCTCGGCGAAATAGAAGGCGCCCGCCGGCGCGCGGTCGAGCGCCGCGAGATAGAGCTTAACGACGTCGGCGATGTGCACGTTCGACCAGCGGTTCTCGCCGGAGCCGATGTGCTTGGGCACGCCGGCTTTCTTGGCAAGCGCGATCAGCCACGGCACCTGGATGCTGTGCGGGTTCAAGCCCGCGCCGCGGCCGTAGATCAGGCTCGGCGCGATGACGATGCCGCGCAGGCCCTTGGCGGCGCGCACCATGGTGTCGATGGCGACGCGCTCGGCGCGCTGCGGCGAAGGCGTAAACGGCGTCGCCTCGTCGAACACGGCCTCGACCAGCTCGCCGCGGGCGCGGCTGCCGACGATGCTCGAGCCCGAGGTGTGGATGAAGGTCTTGCCGCTGCCGGAGAGCGCCGCCACCATCGCTTCGGCGGCGCCGCGGTGGCCGGCATTGGCGGCGTTGATGACGGCGTCGGCGTTGCGCGCCGCCGCGGCGAGCAGGCCGGCGTCGTCGAGCGTGCCCCTGACCGGGGTGATGCCGCGTTGGGCCAGGGCGGCGGCGGCCGCGTCGGAGCGGGAAAGCCCGCTGACCTCATGCCCGGCCGCGGTCAGCGCCTGCGCGATCGCGCCGCCGATATAGCCGCTGGCGCCGGTGATGAAGACGTGCATGGCGCACGGCTATTTCTTGCGGGCCTTCTTCTTCGGCTCCGCCTGCGGCGCCGCCGCTGCCGCCGCGGCGAGCTCGGCGTCACGGGCGAGCCGCAGCGCCCGCAGCTTCGCGGTCTTGGCGCGGGTCGCGATCGCCGCCTGCTCGTAGTCCAACAGCGCGCGCTTGCCGTCCTCGGCGGCGCGCGCCTTGCGGAATTCGCGGTTGGCGGCGTTCTTGTTGGCGGTGTTGTCCTGCAAAGACGGTCTCCTTGGCTGCAATCGGCCGATGGGTCTTGCCGCACGCGCCGGCCAGCGGCCCTCACGCCTCGATATGGTGATGAAAACACGCAAAATAAAGCGCCCGGGGGCGCCGCGATTCGGCCCCCAATCTACGCCTTTGCCGGCCCCGGCGCAGCCGGCAAAGGGCGCCGGGCGCGCCGTGGCGCGGCCAGGCCTTCCGATATTTATTCCTAGAGCGGCGGCGCAGGCCGCCGCGGCCCGGCGATTGAACCGCGGCCAACTCCGGCGCGACTGCAGCTTATGGATGTCGACCGCCGCAGCGCCTTGCCGGGCGCGGCGCTTGCGGCGACACTTTGGCCGCGGGGGTGACCACCATGAAAGCCTTGTCTGCATTGGCGCTTGCCACGATCTGCCTCATCGCACAGCCCTTGGCGCCGCTCTCGGCCGGGCGCGCGGCGGCGCAAGGAACGCTGACCGAGAAGGTCAACGCCTATATCGGCTGCATCAACCGGCTGTCGGAGCGCGCCTACCAGTCGCGCGAGCGCTATTTCAGCTGGGCCGGCAGGAACGGCCCGACCGGCAAGGAGCGCATCGTCTACGGCACCTACACCATCTATGACACCGCCGGCTGCCGCAACAATGTCGAGAAGGCCAACGCCCTGGAGCCGCACGACGCCGCGCTCGAGGCCGCGGCCGCAGCTTACGTCGACGCCGTGACCGCGCTCGAGCCGCTGCTCAAGGAGGCCGACGACTACTATTCGCAGCAGGACTACAAGGACGACCGCATGGCCAAGGGCCGCGCGCTGCATCCGCGCCTCATCGCCGCCTGGGAGGCCTTCGCCAGCGCCGACCGCACGCTGCGCACCGGCGTCGAGCAGTTCAACGACCGGCGCGCGCTGGAGAAACTCGCCGCCATCGAGCAAAGCGAGGGCCGCAAGGCGCGCTATCACGTCGAGGCGCTGATGATCAACGCCAAGCGCCTGCTGCACGCCGAGGATGCCGGCAAGCCCGATCTGGCCGCCATCACCAAGGCGCTCGCCGACTACGAGGACACCGTCAAGGGCGCCGAGGAATTCGCCGGCGGCTCCGGCGGCGGCAGGATCGGCTCGCTGTTCATGAGCAACGCCAAGTCGTTTCTGGTCACCGCCAAGCAGCTGATGCGCCGCATCCGCGATCACGTGCCCTACAGCCAGGGCGACCGCATGATGCTCAATTCCGGCAGCGGCGCCTGGATGGTCGAGGGCTCGCCGGCCCGCCTGTTGCGCGACTACAACCAGCTGGTCGACGCCTACAATCGCGGCGCCAATATCTAGGCTGCGTCAGCCGTTGCGCCGGGCCATCGCCTTCGGCCCCGGCCCGCGCATGTAGTGGCGCTCCGGGCGGTAGGGATCGGTCATGCTGGCCCGCAGCTCGCGCCAGACCCGCTCGAGTTTCGCCAACAACGACCGCGTCACCGCACGCCTTCCCCGGGTCATTGCAGCGGCCCGATCACGGCGGCAAACGGCAGCGCGAACAGCGGCTCGCCGAGGTCGTCGCTGGCGTGCAGCATCCAGTCGCGCCAGTCCTCGGCGCCGCGGCCGGCGATCAGCCTGCGCACGATCAGCGCCGCCTGTTCGCGCGCTTCGGTCAGGTCGCGCACCTCGGCGTCGCCGTAGTTCAAGAGCACGCGCTCGGTCGACGAGCAGTGGAAATAGACCTGGGCCATAAGCGTGTCTCCGCGCGATCAGAGCCTCGATTGTCTCTAATCGCGCGGGGGCGCCGTGGAAAATTCAGATGATGTGCCTAAGGGCCGGCCCGGAGCCGGAACGGGCTACCGCGGCCGGGATCCTGCGGGTGACGGCGCGGCGTTATTTTACCGTGATCGCCAGGCCGTTGAGGTCGGCGCTGACGATGGCGCCGACCGACGAGCCGGTCAGCGTCAGCACCGCGCCGTGCTGGTTGGTCAGCACGATCGCCTGTGCGCCGCGGCCGACCGCGGCGCCGACATTGCCGGCGGCGTAGACGCCGGCGACGTCGCCCGGCCGGTTGATGTTGCTGACGGTGCCGTGGAAGCGGGTCTCCGAGGCGCCGAAGGTGAAGCCGTAGCTCAAGCCGCCGATGCCGATCGGATAGGTGCGGCCGTGGAAGGTGAACGAGCCCGAGCCGCCGGAGCCGCCGACGACAAAGCCGGCCTTGATGACGCGGAAGCTGATGCTGCCCGAGTCGGCATAGGCTGCGGACGAGACCGCAAGGGTTGCGAGCGCGAGCAAAGCGGTGCGGACTGTCGAAACGAGTGTCATGGGGGTTGCCTCCGGCTGTCGTGCGAATCAGACGCCGCGGATGTTACAGCAAGCGGCGCCGGCTTTCTCGGCCGCCGCCGGCATCGCTATTTGCCCGCCGCCTTGCGCAAGGCGGCGTTGATGCGCTCCTGCCAGCCCGGCCCGTCGGCCTGGAAGAAGTCGAGCACGTCGCGGTCGATGCGCAGCGACACCGTTTCCCGGACGCCGGGGACGGCGGGCTTGTCCGCCGGCAGGTCGGCCTTCCTGGTGGTCGCGGCCTTGAAGGCCTTCTCGGCGAGCGAGCGCGCGTCGGGGGGGTGGGGTCCTCGGGCCATCAGCCCTTATAGCACGACGCCGGCGCGGCCGGGACCATTGACCGCCGCGGAAAAAATGCGGCCAAATGCGCCGGCGTTTTGTCTCACTCAAGCGTCGGGTCTGCCATGAACAAACGTGTTGCGGTGATCGGCGCCGGCACCATCGGCGCGAGCTGGGCGGCGTGCTTCCTGGCGCGCGGCTGCGAGGTGGCGGCCTACGACCCTGCCCCGTCGGGCGAAGCTTTCGCGCGGCGCTTCATCGACAATGCCTGGCCAACGCTCGACAAGCTCGGCTGGGTCGCGGCCGGCGCCGATCGCAGCCGCATCAGCTTCCACGCGACGCCGGGCGCCGCCGCCGAGGGCGCGCAATTCGTGCAGGAGAGCGGCCCCGAGCGCGAGGATGCGAAGGTCGACCTGTTCGCGCAGATCGGCGCTGCCGCACCCGCCGACACCGTGATCGCGTCGAGCTCGTCGGGGCTGCTGATCAGCCGCATCGCGGCAAAATGCAGGAATCCGGAACGCTGCGTCATCGGCCATCCGTTCAACCCGCCGCACCTTATTCCGCTGGTCGAGGTGGTGGGCGGCGCCAGGACCTCCACGGCTGCGATCGAGAGCGCCATGGCGTTCTACCGCGCCATGGGCAAGCACCCCATCCACATCCGCAAAGAAGTGAAGGGCCACGTCGCCAACCGGCTGCAAGCGGCGCTGTGGCGCGAGGCGATCCACCTGGTGATGGAGGGCGTGGTGTCGGTCGCCGACGCCGACGCCGCCATCGCCTACGGTCCCGGCCTGCGCTGGGCGCTGATGGGCCCGCATCTCACCTTCCACCTCGCCGGCGGCGAAGGCGGCATGCAGCACTTCATGTCGCACCTCGCGGCGGGGCCGGTGCAAAGCTGGATGGATGATCTCGGCAGCCCGCGCATGACGCCGGAGGTGCAGAAGACCATCACCGACGGCGTGCTGGCGGAAGCGGGCGGCCGCTCGATCGGCGAGCTTGCCAAATGGCGCGACCGCAAGCTGATCGAGATTCTCAAGGTATCGGCGGCGCCCTAGGGGAGAAATGACATGGCCGGACTGCTGCAGAACCACATCGCCGCCGTGACCGGCGCCGCTTCCGGCATCGGCCGCGCCATCGCGGCGGGCTTTGCCCGCGAAGGCGCCGCGGTCGCCGCCCTCGACATGAACGGCGACGGCGCCGCCGAGACCGCGCGCCAGATCAAGCAAGCCGGCGGCCAGGCGATCGCGCTGACGCTCGACGTCACCAACCGCGACGCCTGCCGCGCCGCCGCCGCCGACGTGGCAAAGCAGCTCGGCCAGATTTCGGTTCTGGTCAACGACGCCGGCATCACGCGGCGCAACGCCTTTACCGGCGACGCCGAGGCGGTGGTCAAGGATTGGCAGGACATCCTCGGCGTCAACCTCACCGGCATGTTCAACGTCACCCACGCCTTCCTGTCGCAATTGCGCGCCAGCAAAGGCCGTATCGTCAACCTCGCCTCGGTGCAGTCCTTCGTGCATCTGCGCACGCCGACCTCGCCGGCCTACACCACCAGCAAGCACGGCGTGCTCGGCTTCACCCGGGCGCTCGCCGCCGAGCTCGGCAAGGAGGGCGTGCGCGTCAACTGCATCGGCCCCGGCTTCATCGAGACGCCGCTGAACGAGAAGGTGCGCGCCAACAACCCGGAGCTGGTGAAGGTCTTCCTCGACCACACCCCGCTCGGCCGCGCCGGCAAGCCGGAGGACATCGTCGGCCCGGCGATCTTCCTGGCGTCGGATCTGTCGGCCTTTGTCACCGGCGCGGTGCTGATGGCGGACGGCGGCTATCGCACGATCTGAGCGCGCGCTAAGAAGCCCGCGCATGCACTCCATCAACCGCCCGCTCAAGCGCGGCGTCGTTGTCGCCGCGCTGGTGGTGCTCGCAATCGGCCTCGACGCCGCGACCGGCTTCAACGTCGCCCTGGCGGCAAGCTGCGTCGGCTACATCCTGCTGCAGTTCCTCGCCGTCACCGCCGGCGTGCTGCTCGCCGCCGGCGGCCTGCTGGTGTGGATCGCGTCGCGTTTCAGGAGCGACCGGGCGCTCCATGTCGCCGCCGGGGCGCTGGCGTTGATCGTCGCGGCGCTGCTGCTCAAGCAGGTGTTCGGATTGATCGGGCTCGCCTGCATCGGCTGAGCGCCGCCTCAGCGCTTGAACAGCCCCATGATGCTCGCCTTGGCGAGCGTCTTGAAGTGCAGGTTGAAGCCGATCACCGCCGCGGCCGTGTCGGCCTTGACGTCGAGCAGGTCGGATACCGCGAACACCGTGAACAGGTAGCGGTGCGGATGATCGCCCTCGGGCGGGCACGGGCCGCCGTAGCCGGGCACGCCGAAATCGGTGCGGGTCTGCAGCGCGCCGGCCGGCAGCTTGCCGCCGGGATTGCCGGCGCCGACCGGCAGTTCGCTGACGTTCGGCGGAATGTTCACCACCAGCCAGTGCCAGAAGCCGGAGCCGGTCGGCGCGTCGGGGTCGAAGCAGTGCACGGCAAAGCTCTTGGTGCCCGCGGGCGCGCCCGACCAGGCAAGATGCGGCGACTTGTTGCCGCCGGCGCAGCCGAAGCCGTAATCGGCCGACAGAATGAAATCCTTGGCGAGATAGTCGCCGTCCTTGAAGCTGTTGCTGGTGACCGTGAACGCCATGACCCTCTCCGTTCGGCTATCCACCCCGGGCTTAAGCCTAGTGCGGGACGCGCAAAGCGCAATGGCAAGACGACTCAGCTAAGCTTGCGCCGCGCTCAACGCGGCAGCCCGCCATGACCTCGCTCAATCCGTTCGATGCCGCCGTCATCGTGGTGATGCTGGTGGCCGTGGTCATGGGCTTCCAGTCGGGGCTGTTGCGCAGCCTTGCCACCATTTTCGGCTATGTCTGCGCCGCGCCGGTCGCGGTGATGGCGGCGCCGGCCGCCGCCGGCATGCTGGGCGGCCGCGTCACGCCCGCCCAGGACTGGCTGGTGGTCGCCGGCATTTTCGTCGCCGCCGGCATCGTGCTCGGCGCCCTGATGCGGTTCGCGGTCGGCGAGCTCACCGGCCAATCGGTCAGCGTCGGCGACCGCATGGCCGGCGCCATGCTCGGCGCCGTGCGCGTCGTCCTGCTCGCCGTGGTGCTGGTGCTGATTTTCGACCGCATCATCCCGCCCGGACGCGAACCGGCGTTCCTCGCCGGCTCGCGGCTGCGGCCCATCCTGTCGGCGGCCGGCCAGCAGGGCCTGCAAGCGCTGCCGCCCGACATTGTCGACGCCATCGACCGCCTCAAGCGCGAGCGCGGTATTTGAGGGTGGGTTGCACCCTGCCCGCGGACCTGGAATGTCTGCGCCGCGCGGAGTACATTACTGAGAGATTATCGAGCGGGCCATCATGACCGAAGTCGTTTACGAGATCGTCGAGCACGACGGCGGCTGGGCCTACAAGGCCAATGGCGTGTTCTCCGAGAGCTTCCCGAGCCACGCCGAGGCGCTGGCCGCGGCCAAGGCGGCGGCCGCCGAGCAGCGCGTTCCGGGCGCCACGCAGACCATCGAATGGGAAGACGAGCAGGGGCGCTGGCACACCGAAACGGCGCGCGGCACCGACCGGCCGCAGACCGACGTCAAGGACAAGGCCTAGCGCCGCCGGACGGTTGCTAGTGCGCGGTCTTGTGCGCGAACTCGCCGAGGATTTGGCTCCAGACCACGACGTCCGCCATCAGCGCGCCGCCGGCAAACAGCGCGCCGATCACGCCCGCCCAGCGATACCACAAGCCGCCGATCGCCAGCAGCGCCGCCGGCGCGACGCCGAACAGCACGATCATGGTCATCGGCACCTCGGCGATCCATTCCAGGCCGTCGCCCATCGGATTGGCGCGGCGATCGATGTCATAGAAGGTGTAGACCCAGAACAGCAGCTCGGCTCCGGCGAGCGCCAGCACCGCCAGGCTGAACTGCCTGGTGGTCATGTCATCTTGCTCGCGCGCCGCCAGCGGATGCGAAAGTAGTTCCCCTTGGCGTCCGGCAGCGTCGCCAGCGTCAGGTCGTCGCCGCTCAGCGTCACGCGGCGCTCCTGACGGGTGCCGACGAGATTGGGATTGAGCGACGAATAGATGACGTGGTGCACGATGTCGCCTTTGACCTCGTAGCGCCCGCTATAGGCCACCACGCCTTCGGCGGCGGCGGCGCGTTCGGCCGCGGCAAGGCCGTCGAGGCTCATCGGGTTGGAGCCCTCGCCGACCCGCGCGCGCTTTGCCGGCGTGTTGACCACGCCCATGAAGCCGTCCGGCGTGTACATGATCTGCGAGGTGCGCGGCACGTCCGCCCTGACGCTGCCGTCGCCGCCGATGAATTCGCGGCCAAGTTCACGCCAGGCACCGACCAGGTCTTCGGCACGCATCGCCTCAATCCCACAGGCCGTAGCTTGAATAGTTCGCTTCGGGAATTTCGTCGCCGATCTTGTACTTGAACGAGATCACCGACAGATGATCGGGCGCCGCGGTGCAGCTATAGGACAAGGCGTACCATTTCTTCTTGCTGCGGAAGGCGCCGACCTTGGCCTCGATGGTGTCGCCTTTGATGGTCGGCTCGTTGCCGGCGACCGCGCGGTCCGGTCTGTAGGGGTGCTCCTTGCGGATCGCCTGCATGGCCGCGTAGTCGCAGAGCTGCTCGAGCCGGTCGACCGGATCGAGCATTTTCAGGCTTCTTTCGAAGCGCTCATCGGCGGCGGCAACGGGGCTCGCCAGGATGAGGGTTGCGCCGATCGTCAGTGCGAGCCGCCGCATCCGGTCTCCTCACGCTCGACAAGTCCCCAGCAATTTTTACGAAAGGCCGAGGGTTCAAGGCAAGCGCCCGCCGCCGCTTATCCCCGTGCCAGAGGGCCGAAAACGCCCGGTTCAGGCATATTTCGGGTCGCGGTCGAGCAGTTCGATGGAGATGCCCTGCGGCCCGCGCAGGAAACAAATCTTGATGCCCGGCCGCGGGCTGTGCGGCTCCTTGGTGAATTCGGCGCCCTTGGCCTTGAGCCCCGCGGCGATGGCGTCGATGCCGGAGACGGCCAGGCCGAAATGATCGAGGCCCTGGTAGGGCGTCTGCGGCGGCGGGTTGACGCCGTCATTGGGCGACACCTGCGCGATGAAGATCTTGGCGCCGCCGAGCTTGAGGTCGATGCGCGGCTTGCCGGCTTGCGTCGAGCGGATGACCTCGGCGCCCAACATGCGCTCGAACCATTGCGCGGTGGCTTCCGGATCGGGGCTGCGCAAGTGGATGTGATCCCAGGTGACCTGCATCGGCGTTCTCCATTTTGCTTTGCGGCGCATTGTCATCATGGCCGGCACGAGCGCAACGGGGGTGTCGTGCAGCGGACGGCCGCGGCGCGGCGATGGCTCGATGACAAATTTATGACAATCACGGCGCAGCGCACAAAGGAGTTGCCCACAAGCGCGCGTAGAATGCGCCTTTTTCGCTCGCCGCCGGAGAATATTTGCTACACCCATTGCGATCGGGAATTGCAGCATGGCGCGCAGTCCTATCTATGCAGCGGGCGGGATCGTGGTACGCGGCCGCGCGCGCCCGCTCATTGCCGTCGTCCAGCGCAGCAAGGACGAGCGCTGGGTGCTGCCGCGCGGCAAGCTCAAGCGCGACGAAAATCCAATGGCCGGCGCGCGTCGCGAGGTGGTCGAGGAAACCGGCCATCGCGTGCAGGTCCATGAATTTCTCGGCGCCATCACCTATCGCGTGCGCGGCCGCTCCAAGGTCGTGCAGTTCTGGCGCATGCAGGCCTATGAGCGGCCGAGCCGCGACATCATGAGCGACATCGTCGCGGTCGAATGGCTGCCGCTCGGCGCCGCCGTGCGCCGCCTCAGCTACCCGCTCGAGCGGCTGTTTCTGCAGCACGCGGGGCGCCGCGCGCTCAAGCACGGCAGAACCGGCAAGCGCGGCGCGGCGCGCCGCAGAACGCGCGGTCGCAAACGCCGGACGTCGAAGACACGCCGCAAGCGCCGCTCGGCCGTCGCCCATGTGCATCGCTGGAGCGGCAAGCTGCGTCGCGCGCGCCGGCCGACGCACGGGGCGCCGGTGCGCATCGCCGCCGCCAAGCAGACATCGGCGCGCATCGCCTCGTCGGCGTCGCGCCCCCGGCGCCGCGCCACCATGCTGCAACGCGTGCTCGGACGGTTCGGCCGCTGAGCGCCGCATTGCCGCCGCAAGCCTTGCCGAAATTTAATTTTTGCCGGCGGCCGATACGGCCTGTCTAAACGGCCCATTCATGCGCCGTTCAAGCCGCAAGCCGGAACATCGCGAACAAGGACGCGTTTTCATGTTCGAGGCCGATCGCAGGGATGGTGCAGCAGTAACGTTCAATCCCTGCGACAATGTCATGAGGTGTGCCATGAGGAAAATCCTGATCGCTACCGCGGCCGCAGCGGCGCTGATCGCCGCGAGCGTTGCCGCGCCGCAACCGGCCGACGCCCATTGGCGCGGCCACGGCGGAGCAGTCGCTGCCGGCGTCATCGGCGGGCTCGCCGCGGGCGCCCTGATCGGGGCCGCCGCCGGCGGCTATTACGGCCCCGGCCCGTACTACGCCTATGCCCCCGGGCCCTATTATTACGGCCCGCCCTGCTACTGGACCCGCGAGCGGGTCTGGATGGGATGGGGCTGGGGCTGGCACCGCGTGCGCGTTTGCGGCTGAGGCCAGCGGAAATGAGGCCGAAAAGCCCGGTTTGCGCCAAGCCGGCCGGGCTTTTTGTTTGGCGGGACGGCGCCAAATTTAGGACATATTAAACCTGCCTGCTTGATCCTCAGCCGGAACCGCATAGGCTTTACGACTCGTCGGCTCCGGCCGACCTGGACCCTGGAGGGAATCCCCAATGAAGAAGGCCATTCTTGCGGTCGCGGCGGCTGCTACCCTTGCTGCGGCGACATTGTCTGCACCCGCCCCCGCTGAAGCGCGCTGCTATGGCTGCGCCGTCGGTGTCGGCGTCGCCGCTGGCGTCGTCGGCGGCGCCATCATTGGCTCGGCCATCGCCAACAGCCAGCCCCGCTATTACGCGCCCGCGCCGGGCTACGTGGTCTATCAGAACTACTACGAGCCCTATCCGGTGGCCTGCCCGGGCGGCTATTGGGCCCGCCGCCGGCTGTATGACCGGTTTGGCAACTTCGTCGGCTGGAGCAGGCCGCGGTTCGTCTGCCCTTAAGCTTCGCGTAACCGGCATGGGTGCATGATCGGGGCCGGCTTCATAACGGCCCCGAGGGACCCATGAAACAAACGATCTTCGCGCTCGCCGCGGCCGCGCTGGTGGCTGCGGCGATGCCGTCTTCAGCCGAGGCGAGATGCTACGGCTGCGCCGTCGGTGCCGGAGTGGCGGCCGGAGTGATCGGTGGCGCCATCATCGGCGGCGCCATCGCCAACAGCGCGCCGGCACCGGTCTATGTGGCGCCGGCCCCGCCGCCGGGACCGCCGTCCGAGGTCTATTACGACGAGGGTCCAGGCCCGGTCTGTCACGTCGAGAACCGCCGCGAGTGGATCGAAGGCTTCGGCTGGCGCGTGCGGCGCGTCGAGATCTGCGACTAGGACATCAGCCGCGTAACTCGAATTCTCCGTCATGGCCGGGCTTGTCCCGGCCATCTCGTTTAGGGGCGCACCGTGCCCACCTAAGCGGGATCACCAGATTTCGCCGCTTCGCGGCGGCCCGGTGATGACAGAAAATGTTTTACCGCGTCATGTGCGTGAGAAGCTCGGCGGTCGGCCAGCAGTCGACGGTCAGGCCGTTGTTCTTCTGATAGGCGCCGAGTGCCGCGCGCGTCAGCATGCCGGCCTTGCCATCGACCTTGTCGTGATAGAGGCCGAGCGCGACCAAGCGCTGCTGCATGGTCTCGACGTCAGCGGTCTTGAGCTGCGCAGCTTTGCTCCACGGGTGCTCGAAGGGCGGCGCGCCCGCGATGCGGTCGGCAAGATGGCCGACGAACAGCACGTAGAGATCCGAGGTGTTGTAGTCCTTGAGCACGTAATAATTCTTGGGCGTCAGGAAGCCCGGACCGGAGGCGCCTTCCGGCAGCAACAGCGAGGCGGCAAGGGAAAGATCGGCTGCCTTCAGCTTGCGGCCGTAGGCCGGCGCATAACCCGCTTTCAGCCAGTCACCGATGGCCCTCGTGTGCGAGGGCTCGGCCTGGGTGCAATCGACGGAGGCCGGCAGACGCACCTCGATCGCCCAGGGCTCACCCCTGCGCCAGCCCTTGTCCTTGAGCTGCTTGGCGGCGGAGGCGAGCGCGTCCGGCACCGAATGCCAGATGTCGGGCTTGCCGGCTCCGTCGAGATGGACGGCGTAGTTGTAGTACTCGGACGGCAGCAGCTGCGTCAGCCCCATGGCGCCGCCCCAGGACGAGCGCAACTCCGAACGCGGCACGCCGTCCTGCAATAGCTTGAGCGCGTACAGGAATTCGTTGCGGAAGAAATCCCTGCGCTTCCCCGTATAGGCCTGCGTCGCCAGCACTTGCAGCGCGTCGTGGCCCTGGATCTCGCGGCCATAGTCGGTCTCGCGCGCCCAGATCGCCAGCACGACCGGGCCAGGCACGCCGAATTCGCGCTCGATGCGAGCCAGCGCCGATTTGTATTGCGCGGCGAGCTCCTTGCCTTGCGCTGCCAGGCGCTGGAAATTGGCCTCGCGCAGATAGTGGCCCGGCGTCTGTACGAATTCCGGCTGCTGCGGCGCTGTCTCAGGCCGGCCGGGGATGGCGAGATCGGGCAGCGTCAGATCGGGCTCGAGGCCGGCGATGGCGGCATCGAACGTGGCGCGGGAGACGCCGAGGGCCTGCGCGGCGGGGAAGGTGGATTGGAGAAAATCGTGGAAGGGTTCGGCGCGCGCAGATGAGGCACAGGCCGCGAGCATTAACGCCACGGTCATCACCCGCGAAAGCGGGTGATCCAGTAATCCGAATCGATTCCGTAATGCCCAGGACACGGCATACTGGATGCCCCGCTTTCGCGGGGCATGACAAGGCTGAAATTGACCTCGTGAATTTCTTATACTTCACGATGTCTCATCCAACGTGGGCCGCCCCGTCGAGATCATTGGTGGGCTCGCCGAGAAATGTACGTCAAGGTGGGTTGGCAACCATCCATATTTGCATATTCGTACCCGCTTGCCGCGTTCCCGTGTAGATAGTCCGCAAAAAATATCTGCCTGCCCCAAGTGTCCGCGACAGCACTTGCGGCGGAAGTTGATCCGTTAAAGAGATACCTTCCACAACCGAAGTTGCGAGCACATTCCCGGTTCTATCCTGTATTTCCGCTCGGGCTGGATCATAGAGGTTTGTCATCCTCAATTCGAGCTTACGTGGCTCTTGGAGGTCGAACTGAAACCATCCCTCGCTCCTCTGTGGCCCTATCCACTCACGCATCACGTATTGCGTGCTGGTTTCCAAAGAACAGGGCGTACCCGGGTTAGATGCCTGCGGTTGGCGCACGGTACCGTAGCGCCCATTCGTAGAAAGATTTCCTAAATTCAGCATTGTGACACAATGTGCGCTGTCACGTTGAGGCTCAGGCGGAAAGCCCATATTCGGGACACCAATGTTGAACTGATAGTTGACCGTTGAAGGCCCGAATTCACTTGCGCTTACTTCAAGGCAATAGAGTCCGGGATCAATCGCGATTGCCTGTGGAATTTTTGGCACGACAATTCGGTCACCCGTCGGTCGGTCAATTAGCGTGACTTGATAGATTTGAGGAAAACCCGATGGGGCTGCCATAAAACCCGTCCCATTGGTTATGTAAATTGCGTAAGAACTCTTGAAGAAAGGCGCGGCTAAAGACCCCGAAAATATTCGACCACTGACCGCTTGTTGAGGTGACGGAGCAGAGCGGCAGTCGCCTACGCCTTGATCCGGAAGCGGGCGCACCGACGGCTTAATCGTCAGGGTATATTTGAGAAGACGATTTCCAGCGGTAGCACCATCTGTGCGAACCACAACGTAATAAAATCCGCTTGAAAGATTGAGCGTAACCGACTCATTATCGTGACCGCGAACTTGTGATTCATCGACGAGCGGCTGTCGATTTTGGTCGTAGATCATTATCCAAGATGTTGTTGAGGGGCTCTCAGTCGAAGATATCGCGACTTCAAATTGATTGAGTGGAAGGCGAAACTTATAGAAATCTACTGTGTCGAACCCATTGTCGGCATGGCCAAGTTCGCCTTGGACCGTCACCGTCCGCGGTTGGCCTGTTACATCGCTACCCAGTAAGCCCAGGTCTTCGGCGGATTCGAATGAATTGTTGAGAGCCGTAGCGTCATTGTCTGGAAGGCAGCTCTGTCCTGTGCCGCAAGCCAGACCAACCGATGGACTACCCAAAATTGCGACGAGAATTGCGCTGGCGATTACTCGAAGAAACATGAATTAGCCCCCAACAACGTAGGGTTGTCCCTCCCCAGCGAAAAGTCAATGCGAACCCGTTGGCGGCGAGCGCAGGCTGGCCGAGAATGGCTTGCGTTTACTGGATGCCCGCCTTCGTGGCGATGACCGGCTGAGATTGACTGCGGCGCTGCCATTTCTGGCATCACTGGGCTTGTCCCGTGATGCCGCTTAGAAAGGCACTGCGTCGCTAAACCGGATGGCCGGCACGAGCCCGCCATGACAAAAACTGCAAAGCTTTCAGACTTCGGCGAGGTTCAGCCGGCGCTCGATGCGCTCGACCCGACCGTCGAGCCGGTCCATTCTATTGGAAATATTGGCGTATTGGCTTTCCAGCGTGCCAAGACGGCCTTTGATTTCCCGAATATCGTCGCGCACGCCGTCCAGTGCGCCACGCATATGGCGCAGGTGCTCGATAACGATGCCTTCGGTCTCGGTCATAGCGTCCTTATAGCACGAATCCCCTATCGCGAAAACTTCTTGTGCCTCAGCCGATGCCGGATGGCAGGACATATATCCTCATGGCGAGGAGCCCGCCAACGGGTCCGCGCTATGCGCGGCTACCCCAGGTGACGGAGAGCGGCTTGCACTTACTGGATCCTCGCTTCAGATGCACACTTAGTGCGAGCGTCTGAATTCCGCGTTCGCGCCTGCGGCACGCCCCGGAATGACGAAAAGGAAGTTGGCGCGTGAACTTCTTGCACGTCAGCCGGTGCGGAAGGATGCTGACGCTGCCCGGCCGCCACAATCTTGTCGGCCTCACGTCCTTACAAGTTCCCTGCGTCACTTGGTCATCGCACGCAAACTTTTTTCATGACCAGACCATTCAGGCCAGGCGCAAAAGCCGGTTAATTCCCGTCAATCATCTAATTCCCATCAAACGTGATGTCTGAAACGCCACCCCGCGCGCGCATGCAGGGCGGCGCGCCGGCGCGGCGCCGCGGCCGACCGCGACGCTGTCTAAAGTTTCACCGCCGCGTTTTGAGTTTTGGAAACCAAATTGTCGCACCCGAAAAAGATCAGGGAGTTTTTTGCAACGCCTGCTGTTAGCACAGCAATGCTCGGGGGGTTGGACGAATGAAACAGCAGGAGAGGCTTGAATGACGATCGCACCGAGCGCAATAACGCTGTCCAACCTGACCTTCGAAGCCAACGACGACGGCGTCGTCGGCATCGTGACCGTGACGGACCCCGATACCGCGATGTCGGACATCGTCGTCACGGTCGACGACCCGCGCTTTGAAATCAAGCTCGACGGCAGCGACGGTTCCGGCACCGTCTTCGAATTGCGCGTGGCGGACGGCGTCGAAACCATCGACCCGGGCGCGGTGCCGATCAACATCACGGCGACGGCTCCCGACGGCGTGCTGACCAGCCCGTTCACGCTGACGGCGGTTGGCGAGACCGAATCGGAAGGCGACGGCAACGACGTTTTTTCCGGGACGGGCGGCGACGACTTCGTCAACGGCGCCGGCGGTAACGACATGCTGAGCGGCGGCACCGGCGACGATAACCTGAGCGGCGGCAGCGGTGACGACCAATGCAACGGCGGCACCGGCGACGACGTCGTCGCCGGCGGGGCCGGCAACGACAGCCTCCATGGCGGCGTCGGCAATGACATGCTGTCAGGCGACGACGGCAACGATACGATGTCCGGTGACAACGGCAATGATACGCTGGCCGGCGGCACCGGTGACGATCATCTCAGCGGCGGCATGGGTAACGATCTTCTGGCCGGCGGCGACGGCAACGATTCCGTCTCCGGCGACAACGGCAACGACACCGTTTCAGGCGGCGCCGGCGACGACCAGCTGACCGGCGGCAACGGCAATGACGTGCTCGATGGCGGCGACGGCAACGACACGCTCAGCGGCGGCATGGGCAACGATACGCTGCACGGCGGCACCGGCGACGACACGTTCGTCATTGCCGGGAACCAGGCGCAGTTCGACACGTTCGATGGCGGCGCCGGCAACGATACGGTATCGGTGTCCGGCCATAGCGACGTGACGCTGCACGGCTTCGACGCGACCGCTGCCTCGATCGAGAACTGGCAGGGCAATAATACCGGCATCCGCGGCGATTCCGGCGACAATACTTTCGACTTCAGCGGGCTGGTCACCGCCACCGGCATCAAATATGTCGACGCCGGCAGCGGCAACGACATCGTGACCGGGCCGTCGGTCGGCACCGACCTGCGCGGCGGCTCCGGCGACGACACGCTCACCGGCGGCGCCGGCAACGATATCCTGAGCGGCGGGTCGGGGCACGACGGCTTCGTGTTCAATACCGCCGGCTTCGGGCAGGACAAGATCGCCGACTTCAAGCCGGGGACCGACACGATTTCGTTCGATCACACCGTGTTCAGCGACTTCGCCGCGGTTCAGGCTGCCGCGGCGCAGGTCGGCGACGACGTCGTGATCACGCACGATGCGTCGAACACGATCACCTTGCAGCACATGACCATGGCCCAGCTGCACGGCAGCGACTTCCTGTTCCACTGACGCGGGCGGCAGAAACCCCGGGGCTCACTGCTCCGGGGTTTCCTTCCCAGGAACGGCCGGCACAAGCCAGGCCTTAGCAGGCTTATTCTTCGGCCGATAAGGCGTGACGGCGTCCTCCGGCGCCGCATCTCGTCGACCGCTGCGCCTCAATGCGTGCCATTCGGCGCGATCGAGCCGCGATTGTCGATGCTGCGGACGATGTCGATGCGGCGCTGATAGACGTCCTGCAGGCAGCTATCGTCGTCGTTGCAGCCGTTGCGCGTGACGCGGATCCAATCGGCCTGACTTTTTTGCAGCTGGCCGCGTTCCTTGCCGACGCTCTTGAGGGCGCTTGCAAAAATCAGGCTCAACTGCGCATCGAGCGGCCAGAGATCTTGCTTGGCGCAGATCGTGCGTTCGGCGGCGTTCTGGTTCTTCTGCGTGCTGCACCACGACGGCCGGGATTGCGCATCGGCCGGAGCCGCAGACATCAACGATCCGATCGCGCAAACCGCGATCAAAATTGCTTTGCTCACGTCGTCCCTCCCAATTGAATGCATCCGACGCCGGCAAAGCTTGCCACAGCTCTCATGCGGCATCAACTAAGGGTTGAATATTTTATAAATTAACGCGATCAGAGAGGCGTCCCGAAGGCTTCCGATCCTCGCCCCATGGCGAAGCGGGCCGTGCAAGCCGGGCTCCTCGCCGCCAAGCGTTCTAGCGCGTGAACTTCTTGTACTTCAGCCGGTGCGGAATGATGCTGTCGGTGCCCAGCCGCCGCATCTTGTCGGCCTCGTAGTCCTGGAAGTTGCCCTCGAACCATTCGACGTGGCTGTCGCCCTCGAAAGCCAGCATGTGGGTGGCGATGCGGTCGAGGAACCAGCGGTCGTGGCTGATGATGACGGCGCAGCCGGCAAAATCCTCCAAGGCTTCTTCCAGCGCTCTTAGAGTGTCGACGTCGAGGTCGTTGGTCGGCTCGTCGAGCAGCAGCACGTTGGCGCCGGAGCGCAGCATCTTGGCCAGATGCACGCGGTTGCGCTCGCCGCCGGAGAGCTGGCCGACCTTCTTCTGCTGGTCGGCGCCCTTGAAGTTGAAGGCGGCGCAGTAGGCGCGCGAGTTCACTTCCTTCTTGCCGAGAAGGATGATGTCCTGGCCGTTGGAGATCTCCTCCCACACCGTCTTCTTGCCGTCGAGACTGTCGCGCGACTGGTCGACATAGCCGAGCTTGACGCTGTCGCCGATCTTGATGGTGCCGCTGTCGGGCTTCTCCTGGCCGGTGATCATGCGGAACAGCGTGGTCTTGCCGGCGCCGTTCGGGCCGATGACGCCGACGATGCCGCCGGGCGGCAGCTTGAAGGTCAGGTCGTCGATCAACAGGTTGTTGCCGTAGCCTTTGCGCAGCCGGTCGAAATCGATGACGTTCTGCCCGAGCCGCTCGGCCACCGGGATGATGATCTGCGCGGTCTGGGCGCGGGCTTCGGCGGCCTGCTTGACCAGATCCTCGTAGCGCTGATAGCGCGCCTTGGATTTCGCCTGCCGCGCCTTGGGACTGGCGGCGATCCATTCCTGCTCGCGGGCGAGCGTGCGCTGGCGCGCTTCCTCCTCGCGGCCCTCCTGCTCGAGGCGCTTCTGCTTCTGCCCCAGCCAGGACGAATAGTTGCCCTGGTAGGGAATGCCGCGGCCGCGGTCGAGCTCGAGGATCCAGCCCGTGACGTTATCGAGGAAGTAGCGGTCATGGGTGACGATGAGGATGGCGCCGGGATAGTTGCGCAGATGGCCCTCGAGCCAGGCGACGCTCTCGGCGTCGAGATGGTTGGTCGGCTCATCGAGCAGCAACAGCTCGGGCTGGTCGAGCAGCAGCCGGCACAAGGCGACGCGGCGGCGCTCGCCGCCGGAGAGTTTTGTCACGTCGGCGTCGTCGGGCGGGCAATTGAGCGCATCCATCGCCTGCGTCACCTTGGAATCGAGATCCCACAGGTCCTGGCTGTCGATGGCGTCCTGGAGCTTCGCCATTTCGTCGGCGGTCTCGTCCGAGTAGTTCGCCGCCAATTCGTTGTAGCGGTCGAGCAGCGCCTTCTTGGCCGCGACCCCTTCCATGACGTTGTCGCGCACGGTCTTCGTGGCGTCGAGCTGCGGCTCCTGCGCAAGGAAGCCGACGCGGGCGCCTTCGGCGACCCAGGCCTCGCCGGAAAACTCGGTGTCGAGGCCGGCCATGATACGCAGCAGCGTCGACTTGCCGGCGCCGTTGACGCCGAGCACGCCGATCTTGGCGTCCGGATAGAAGGACAGGTTGATGTCCTCCAGCACCTTGCGGCCGCCCGGATAGGACTTGGACAGCCCGTGCATGTGATAGATGAATTGGCGGCCGTTCATTGAACCCCTGAATTTCGTTCGAATCCGTCCGCGCGCGAACGCAAACGGGACCATTTTCGGGAAAGCCGGCGCTGATGTAGCGAGCGGTACGAGGAAGGGCAAGCCCCGCTGCGGTCAGCCATGGATCGCAGCCACGCGCACATCGCCATCCAGGCGAAGGACCTGCACGACGACACCCGTTTCATGGCGGCGGATTGCGAGATCGACTTGAGCATCCGCAAGCCTGAGCTTGCGTAAGATCACTTCGTCGACGAACGACGGCAGACGCGGATTCCAGAGCCGGATTTCGCGCTCGTCCGGGCGGAATTCGAGCCCGAGCGAGGCCTGCAGCAGCGCGAAAGGCGCCACGCACGACCATGCTTGCGGGGCGCATGCGACCGGATAAAGCGTCGGTGCCTGACCGCGTCCGCGCCGAAACCCGCAAAACAGCTCGGGCAGGCGGTGCATATCCATGTAGCTCGCGGCGTCGAACAGTCCGCGAAAGATCTTATCGACCGCGTGTTTCATTCCATAGCGGGCAAGCCCGAGCGAAATGAGCGCATTGTCGTGCGGCCAGACCGAACCGTTGTGGTAGGACATCGGATTGTAGCGCGCCTCTTCGCTCGACAAGGTGCGGATTCCCCAACCCGTGAACATGCTCGGCTGCATCAGATGCCGCGCAACGACATGGGCGCGCGCCGGTCGCGCGATCCCGGTGAACAAGACCTGCCCCGCATTCGACGTGCGTACCCGACATTGCCGCTTTGCCCCGTCGAGGGCGAGCGCATAGGTCCCGATCTGCGGACACCAGAAGGCCTCGTCGAACCGCTCGGCGAGCCTGTCGGCTTCGTCGCTCAACCGGCCGGCCATCGCGTCGTCGCCGAGGCGGGCGGCACAGCGCGCCGCCAGTCGCTTGGCGGCAAAAACATAGCCTTGAACCTCGGCGAGGGCGACCGGCCCTTCGGCCAGCCGGCCGTCGGCATGGAAAATGGCGTCGCTGGAATCCTTCCAGCCCTGATTGATGAGGCCCCGCGGATCGGCGCGGCGATACTCGATGAACCCGTCGCGGTCCGGGTCGCCGGGACCGTCGATCCATCCCAGCGCCGCAACAATATTGGGCCACAGCTCCCGCAACATGGCGACATCGCCCGTGCGCTCGACGTACAGACCGGCGAGAAGAACAAACAGCGGCGTCGAATCGACGCTGCCGTAGTAGCGTCCGAACGGCACCTCGTGCAGCGACGCCATTTCACCGCGGCGCATTTCGTGCAGGATCTTTCCGGGCTCCGCGTCCGTCGCCGGATCGGTCTCCGTCGCCTGATGCGTCGCCAGACGGCGCAGAACCCCGCGCGCAAGATCGGGTATGCAGGCCAGCATCTGAATGGCGGTGATGAGGCCGTCGCGACCGAACGTGGCCGAAAACCAGGGCACCCCCGCATAGGGATAGATACCCTCCGGGGTTTGCGTGCACAGCATGGTCAGATCCGACATCGACCGGCATAGAATCTGGTTGAGAATGTCGTTCGACGTTTCGAACGTCGCCGCCTGTGCCATTGAGGCGCGCTGTTCATGCGTGGCCGCGCGCACACCGCGCAGAAACGGTACCGGATCGTCGGCCGATCCGTCGCAGGCAACGGTCAGATAAAGCGCCGCCCGTTCGCCCGTAGCTAAGTGCACTCGATAAGATGCCGCATTCCGTTCCAGGTTCTGCGGCGCGGGGGAAAATTTCAGGACAGTATGCCGCTCCACGCTGTCGAGACCGCGATAGACGAGGACGACGCGGTCAATGCCGGCGACCTGCTCATGGGCGAGACCTCGCGCTCTTCGCCGCAGTCCGCGAACCTCGAAGAGGTCGGCAAAATCGCTCTGAAAAGTCAGCGACAGGTCGAGATCGACCGGATCGCTGCCATGATTTTGCACGCCGACGCGATGATAGGCGACCCCGCGCCACAAGAAAATCGTGCGAATGATATGGATGGTATTCTTGCCGAGAGACATCCGACGTTCGGAAAACAGATCCGGACTCGTCAGGTCGATGCGCAACACCGCATTGTCGTCGCGCAGGCTCGCGCCGAGCAAAAGCGGCGCCAGGCCGTTGATCCTTAATTCCAGCCGCGAGAGATGGCGGGTGTCGTCGTGGAAAATGCCGCCGCCGCCGGCGGCCGCTACGCCAACGTCGCCGTGGTCGTCGAGAATGGCAAAAGTGTTGCCGTGCTTGAGGCTTAGCAGTCTCCGCGACGGAGCATCGGTTGCCTGCATATAGAAAGGCGTTTCCGCTTTTCCGTGCGGACGGGCGGCTGCCAGCGGAACTTTATTTTGCATAAGGCCTCATCGTTACCGCGCCGCTCCTGGGCACCATATCGCCGCCCGATGGAACCTCGATGTCGCCACTGGAATGCCGACCGCCCATCCGTTGCTTGAGCAAGCGCTCGTAGAGCCTCACATAATCAGCTGCCATGCGCGCCGCGGAAAAGCGTTGCTCGAAGCGACGTCGCACGCCGCGCCGGTCGATGCCAAGGACACGCGGTAGACAGGCGATCGCTTGGTCCACCGTCTCGACGACAAAACCGGTCACGTCATCATCGACAATTTCTGGAATCGACCCGCAGCGGAAGGCCAGCACCGGCGTGCCGCAGGCCATCGCTTCGATCACCGACAGACCAAACGGCTCGGGCCAATCGATTGGGAACAGCAACGCGGATGCTTGCCCCAGGAATTCGGATTTGTCCTGCTCGTTGATCTCCCCGATGAATTCCACACTGGGTCCGAGCAGGGGTTCGACGACCTCGCGATAATAACGCTCATCGACCCTGTCCACCTTCGCGGCGATCTTGAGCGGCATGCCGGCGCGCCGCGCGATTTCTATGGCCCGGTCGGGACGTTTCTCCGGAGATATGCGGCCGAGAAAAGCAAGATATCCCCCGCGCGGGCCGAAGGTCGGCTTGTGCAGATCGAGCGGTAGTCCGTGATGAATGGTTTGGACGATATTGGCGCGTGGAATGAGGCTGCGTTGCGCCCGCGAAATGGCGACCAGCGGCATTTCATTGAAGCCAGCATACAGCGCCTTGAGATCGTACAGGTCTTGCCGCCCGTGCAGCGTGGTCAGCGTTCGCCCGGCCTCAGACCGAAACAACGGAAAATGGAACTGATCGATGTGGAAGTGAAGGATATCGAATTCGGCGGCGGCCTCGCGCACACGGTCGAGCATCAGCATGTAATACGGGATCGGATCGAGAATTCTGGTATCCGACCGCAGAGCGGTCGGCACGCACGGAACCAGCTTTGCCGATGTCGTTGAATCGCCGCTGGCAAACAGGGTCACATGGTGACCCATCCGCACCAGTTCTTCGGTCAAATAGGAAACGACCCGTTCGGTGCCGCCGTAAAGCCGTGGCGGAACGCTTTCAATGAGAGGAGCAATCTGTGCGATCTGCATAGCTCGGCCCCTACCCTCCGCATCCTCCTTTCCAAGAGAGATTTGCCGATCGAACAAACAGCCGACATCCGTCCAACGCGGCCAGCAGATGATTTAGGCGGGGCCGATTACCGCCGCAAGTGGTGAAGAAAGCCGGTAAAGTTTTAGAAAGGTTGACGGCAAAAATGTCGGATGACCGACGGTAGCCCGTACCTCCCATTAACCTCCGGCGCGCAATCATCGCTTAGCCTTGAAAACCGCCGCCGATCCAGCGGCCAAGGCACAGGGTGGGAGAATTTGGGGGGTGCCTCATGACACGCGCGATCCTGGCAATATCGACATCAGCGCCCTTCGCCGGCCTGCGCCACGTCCTGAGCGCCTTCTGGCACGAGATCATCGGCGACGGCTATCATCCCGAGCGCCACTATATGCGCGGGCCGGGCCCGGCCTGGCGCGCCAAGCACGGCCAATCCTGACGCCCGCTCGTCCCCGCGATGGCGGGGAACCCATTCGCTACTTGTAGGCCTTGGCCTGCTGCGTCACGGCGGCGGCGTCGAACTTGTTGATGTCGTCGATCAAGTCGTTGGTGACCAGCTCCTTGGCGTCGATCTTCTGCTTCAGCACGCCGTTGGCCACCAGGAAGTCGACGTATTTGTTGTAGTTCTCGACCGAGTTCTCGCCCCACTTCGTCACGGCGCCCGCCGCCGGCGGCCAGTTGGCGGCGCGCGCCTTGAGCGTCAGCAGGTCGTCGTGCAGGGCGGTCGCCTCGTCCTTGCCGGTCGCCTTGGTCTGCGGGAACACCTCCCACAGGATGCGGATGGCCGCCTCCGGATTGGCGAGCGCGAACACGGTGCCCATGGCGTAGCCCTTGGCCAAAGCCACCGACTGCTCGCGCTTGGTCTTGAGCGTCTCCTCGAGCGCGACAAAGCCGTTCGACGGGAAGTGCCTGATCTGGGCGTTGGCCTGCTCCAGCGGGCGCAGCTTGGCGCCGGCATTCTCGGTCAGCGCGTACTGCGTGTCGAACTGCGACAGCGCCGCGACCTGGCCGCTGCGCAACAGCGCCGCGGTCTGCGCCGCCTCGCCGGCGACCACGATCTTGATGTCGCTGTCCGGGTTCATGGCTTCGGTCTTGGCGATGGCGCGGGCGATGATGACGCCGGCCGAGGCCATCGAGGTGACGCCGATGGTCTTGCCCTTGAGGTCCTTGAAGTCCTTCACCGCCGAATCCGCGGGCACCATGATGCCGTAGATATTGCCCTGGTAGGCCGTGTAGAAATTCAGCGCCTTGACGCCCTGCGGCCGGATGATGGCCAGCGGCTCGATCGAGGGCACCGAATAATCGACGTCCCTGGTGGCGACCGCTTTGACGCAGTCGGTCGAGCCCGGCAACGGCACCAGCTGCACCTTGATGCCCGATTTTTCGAACCAGCCCAGCTTGGTGGCGATGGCGTAAGGGGCGGCGGCCGAAGTGATGGTCTTGGCGCACCAGCCGACACGCACGGTGGTCTGCGCCGACGCGGGCGCCGCGGCAAGCGCGGCGAGCGCCGCCAGCGCGGCGAGCGTTCTTGTCATGGAACTCCTCCCTTTGTGGCCTTGGCACCCGGAATGTCGGCGGCCTTCTGCGACACGTCCCAGAACAGCACGCGGCGGCGTATGGCGGTGACGATGCCGTTGAGCGCCAAGCCGACCGCCGACAGGATCAGCAGCACCGAGAACTGCCCGGCGACGTCCATGGTGAAGTTCATGCTCTGGATCAGCATGCCGAGCCCGGATTCGGCGCCGACCAGCTCGGCGACGATGGCGCCGAGCAGCGAGAAGATCATGGCGATCTCCAGCCCGGCGAAGATGTAGGGCATGGCGTTCGGCAATTGCAGCATCCAGAAGATCTGCCAGCGCGAGGCGGCGAGCGAGCGCATCAGGCTGACGCGGTCCTCGTCCGCCGAGCGCAAGCCGACAATGGTGTTGACCAGCAGCGGGAAGAAGGCGACCAGCGCGGCGGTGACCACCTTCGACGTCAGGCCCAGCCCGAACCAGACGATGATGATCGGCGCCAGCGCCACCTTGGGCATGGCCTGGAACATGACGATGAAGGGATAGAGGAAGTACTCGGTGCGGCGCGACAGCGCGACCACGGTGCCGAGCGCCAGCGCCAGTCCGCTGCCGACGGCGAAGCCGATCAGCGTCTCCAACAGCGTCACCCGCAGGTGCTCCAGGTACATGGTGCTGACCGTGCCGCGGTAAAGCGCGAGGAACACGTTCGACGGCCGCGGCAGGATGAATGCCGGGACGTCGAACAGCCGCACGAAGCCCTCCCAGACCGCGAGCACGGCGAGGATCAGCAGCAGGCGAAGGCTGAAATTGCGCAATCCGCCGATCATTCGATGCCTCCTCCGGCATTGAGGCCGGCGCGGATGCGGCGCACATAGGCGCCGAACGTCTCGCCGGTCATGACGTCGAGCGTGCGCGGGCGCGGCAGATCGATCTTCAGCACGTCGCCGATGCGGCCGGGCCGCGCCGTCATCACCATCACGCGGTCGGCGAGGAACACCGCCTCGCTGGTGGAATGCGTCACGAACACCACCGTCTTGCGCCGGTCGAGCCAGATGCGCTGCAGCTCGACGTTCATGGATTCGCGCGTCAGCGCGTCGAGCGCGCCGAACGGTTCGTCCATCAGCAGCAAAGCCGGATCGTGAATCAGCGCGCGGACCAGCGCCACGCGCTGCTGCATGCCGCCCGACAGCTCCCATGGATAGCGGTGCCCGAAGCCGGACAGGCCGACCAGCGCGATCAGCGACTTGGCGCGCTCCACCATGCGGTCGCGGCCGAGCTGCTGCACGTCGACCGGCAACAGTGCGTTGTCGAGCACCGTGCGCCAGGGAAACAGGACCGGCGACTGGAACACCATGCCGATGTCGCGGCGCGGGCCCGAGACCGGCGTGCCGTTGAGCATCGCCGTACCGGTCGCGGGCAGCAGGCCGGCAAGGATCTTCAACAGCGTGGACTTGCCGCAGCCGGAGGGGCCGACGATGGCGACGAACTCGCCGTCGCCGACGGTGAGATCGATATCGCGCAGCGCGGCGATGGCGTTTGGTCCCTCGCCGTAATCCTTGGACAGGTGCCGCACCGAGATGACGTCGCGAGCCGCGGCCGCGAGCGCGACGCTTGAGAGCTCCTGCAACCGTCCTCCCAGGACCGGCCCGTCCTGCTCGTCCCCTCGACGCGCGGGCCTCTTGTCGTTTTCAGCATGGTATGGTGAGACGAAGCGGCGGGTCAACGACCGCGGGGCGGAGCAAAACGCGATGCTGCAAGGCGCAATTCTCGACGACTACCAGGATGTTTCGCAGAAAGTGGCCGACTGGTCGCCGGTCGCCAAGGAAGTCCGCTTCCGGGTTTATACCGAGGCGCTCGGCGGGCCGGACAAGGTCATCGCCGCGCTCAAGGACTGCAACATTGTCTGCCTGATGCGCGAGCGCACGCTGTTCGGGAAAAACATCATCGACGCCCTGCCCGACCTCAAGCTGATCGTCACCTCAGGCATGCGCAATGCCGCCATCGACATGAACGCGGCGGCGGCCCGCGGCATCCCGGTCTGCGGCACCGAATCGCTCGGCCCGCCGACCGCGGAACTGACCTTCGGGCTGATGCTGGAGCTGGCGCGCAAGATCGGCCGCGAGCATGCGCGGCTCAAAGCCGGTGCGCGCTGGCAGTCGACGCTCGGCATCGACCTTTACGGCAAGACGCTCGGTATCATCGGGCTCGGCAAGCTCGGCAGCCGGGTCGCGCGCATCGCCAATGCCTGCGACATGAAGGTGCTGGCCTGGAGCCAGAACCTGACGGCGGAGAAAGCGCAAGGCGCCGGCGCCACGCTGGTGAGCAAGGAGGAGCTGTTCAAGCAGTCGGACTTCATCACCGTCCATCTGCAGCTCAGCCAGCGCACGCGCGGGCTGGTCGGCGCCGCCGAACTGGCGCTGATGAAGCCGACCGCCTATTTCATCAACACCTCGCGCGGGCCGATCGCCGACGAGAAGGCGATCGAGATGGCGCTGCTCGGCAACCGCATCGCCGGCGCGGCCATCGACGTCTACAACGAGGAGCCGCTGCCGCTCGACCACCCCTTCCGCAAGCTCGACAATATTGTGATCACGCCGCATCTCGGCTACGTCACCGCCGAAAACTACAAGCGCTTCTACGGCCACATGGTCGAGGACATCCGCGCCTGGCTCGACGGCAAGCCGATCCGCGTCATCCCGCCGAAGTGAACGCCATGGCCGAGCCCAGGATCGACATCTACACCCACATCTTCCCGGAGCGCTTTTTCCAGGAGATGACCAAGGTGACGCCGATGGCCAGCAACATCGGCAAGCGGCTGCGCACCATCACCAAGCTGTTCGACCTCGACGCCCGCTTCAGGGAAATGGACGAGATCGGCGACTATCGCCAGATCATCTCGCTGCCCAATCCGGCGATCGAGGACATCGCACCGCCCGACGTCGGGCTCACGCTGGCGCGCATCGCCAATGACGGCATGGCCGAACTGTGCCGCAGGCACCCGGACCGCTTCCCGGCCTTCGCCGCCGCCTTGTGCCTGACGGACGTCGAAGGCTCGGTGGCGGAAGCGCGGCGCGCGGTCAAGGACCTCGGCGCCCGCGGCGTGCTGATCTACACCAACGTCGCCGGCGAGCCGCTCGACCAGCCGAAATTCGAGCCGATCTTCGCTCTGATGGCCGAGCTCGATCTGCCGATCTGGCTGCACCCGGTCGGCACCGCGGCGATGCCCGACTATCCGGCGGAAAAGAAATCGCGCTTCGAGATGTGGTGGTGCTTCCACTGGCCTTACGAGACGTCGGTCGCCATGGTGCGCCTGGTGTTCTCCGGCCTGTTCGACCGCTATCCGAAGCTCAAGATCATCACCCACCATCTCGGCGGCATGATCCCCTATTACGACGGCCGCGTCGGCAACGGGCTCAAGGTGCTCGGCGCGCGCACCACCGACGAGGACTACTCGAACATCCTGCCGTCGCTGAAGCGGCCGCACATGGACTACCTGCACGATTTCTACGGCGACACCGCCATGTTCGGCGGCGGCGCGCACGCGCTGCGCTGCGGGCTCGAATTCTTCAACGCCGACCACGTGGTGTTCGCAACCGACGCGCCGCTCGGCCCCATTCCGCCGACCATCAAGGCGATCGGGCAACTCGGGCTGTCGCCAGCGGACGCGCGCAAGCTGTTCCTCGGCAACGCCGAGAAACTGCTCAAGATGAAATTCTGAACCGTCATCCCGGGGAGCGAGCGCAAACGAGCAAACCCCGAAATCCATGACCCCAGCGCTGGGCAGTGTGGATTCCGGGTTCGGCGCGAGCGCGCCGTCCCGGAACGACGGGGTTGGGCATTTAGTGGCGCGCGCCCGGCTTCTTTTTGCGGGCGTCGCCGGCGCCGGTCACGCCCGGATTGAACGACGGCGGGTCGCTCGCCGGAAAGCTTTCATCCGAGTTCACCACGACCTCGTCTTCTTCGCGCTCGATGCGCGCACGCTCGCGTTCGACGCTGTCGCGCTCCTGGGCGCTGCGCTGCTGCGGCTTTTCCATGGGACGGCCTCCAATTCGGTCATGGCGGCAACCACGGAACCGCGGCGGAAGTTCCATGCCGGCAGGGCATAGCCTGTCGCAGGCTTAAGAAGGGCTTACGGAGCCTGGCGCGCGAGTTCCCGGCGCGCCAGTCCCGCAATCACTTGTCGGTCTTCGATTCCGCCATCGCCTTCTTGAGAATCGGGTTCCAGCGGCCGATGTCGGCCTTGAGCACCTGCTCGAGGTGCTGCGGACCGCGGTCGGCCTTTGCCGGCACCGTGCCGCCGAGATCGGCGAGCCGCTTGACCACGGCCGGATCGTCCAGCGCCTTGCCCAAGGCCGCGGTCAGCTTGGCGAGGACGGGCTTGGGCGTGCCCTTGGGCGCGAAGATCGCGCTCCAGATGTTGATCTGATAGCCGGGCAGCCCCGCCTCCTTGGCCGACGGCACATCGGGAAGCGCCGGCGAGCGCTCGTTGCCGGACACCACGAAGGCCTTGACCGTGCCGCCCTTGACCGCGGCGGCGACGCTGACGACCTGCTCGCAAAAATAGTCGACATGACCGCCGATCAGGTCGTTGAGCGCGGGGCCGGTGCCGCGATAGGCGATCGCGCTCGGCGCCAGCTTGGCCTCGGCGTTGAACAGCAGGCAGGCCATGTGCGAGGAGGCGCCGACGCCGCCGTGCGCCTGATTGATCTTGGCGCCGTCCTTTTTGACGGCGGCGATGAATTCCTTGAGATTGCTTGCCGGAAAGTCCTTGCGCGCCACGACCGCGGCGGGCGCGTTGGACACCATGCCGATCGGCTCGAAGTCCTTGGTCGAATCGTAGCGCATGTTGGGAAACAGCGCCGGCGCCGCGACGTGCGAGCCCATGCTGGCGCCGAGCAAGGTGTAGCCGTCGGGCGGAGAGCTTGCTGCCTTGCCGGTGCCGACCGTGCCGCCGGCGCCGCCGACGTTCTCGATGATGATGGTCTGCCCCAGATTCTTGCTCATGCCGTCGGCAATGATGCGGGCGACGACGTCGCTCGGCCCGCCGGCCGGGTACGGCACGATCATGGTGATGGTGCGCGTGGGGTAGTCCTGCGCGCCGGCGGGCAGGCTCGCGAGCACGACCGCGGCCAAGGAAAAAATCGCGCTCCTGACGATGTGCATGTGGTCCTCCCTGTTGCCGTTTCTCGTTATTCAGCCTGCGGCTCATGCGTTGTTTATCGGCGTCCGGCTCACCCTCCCTTGGCGCCGATCGCTTCGACCGCCAGCTGTGCGATGCGCTGGTCGGTCTCCCAGTCGCCGCCGCTGACGCCGACGCCGCCGACGCATTCGCCGTCGAACAGAACCGGCACGCCGCCCTCCATGGCCGTCCAGCGCTCGGCCCCGGCCGCCAGGGTCAGGCCCAGCGCATGGGCCACGTCGAGCTGCTGGCCGACGGCGCCCTTAGCGCTGGTCTTGCGCCTCGTCGACGACGAACACACCGCCTTGGTGCTGCAGGAGTGGATGGTGTGAAACGGCGCGCCGTCCATGCGGTCCAGCGCGACGACCTGCCCGCCCGCATCGACGACGCAACAGGATATCGCGATCTTGGCAGCCCGCGCCTGCTCAACGGCGACCGCAATGATCTTTCGCGCACCCTCGTAGGTGAGGCGCTTTGCCGTTGTGACGTACATGCGCCTATTCCGCCGCGACCTTCTGCGCGGCGTCCATTTTCGCCTTCACCACCACCTTGATGGCGTCGTCGACGCGGTCCTTGGCGTAGCGGATCGCGGTCGGCAGATCGTCGAGCGGGAAGGTATGGGTGTGGATCTTTCTGGCGTCGAAGCGCTTCTGCTGCATGAAGGCCTCGGCGCGGTGCGTCGCGCTCTTGCCCTCGCCGCGGATGCCGTAGAGGTAGATGTTGTTGCGCACGATGTGGGCGACGTCGACCGGCACCTCCTCGTGCGCGAAGGCGGCAAGGCAGACGCGGCCGCCGCGATTGACCATGCGCACGGCGTCGTTGACGGCGCTGGTCGCGGCCGAGCATTCGACCACGTAATCGACGCCCTTGCCGCCGTTCGCTTTCTTTACCGCGGCGACCACGTCCTTTTCCTTGCGGATATTGACGACGGCGTCGGCGCCGAGCTGCTTGCCGATGTCGAGCCGGTTATCGCGCGTGCCGGTGAGAATGACCGGCTGGGCGCCGAGCGCCTTGGCCACGGCGACCGCCATCAGCCCGATCGGCCCCGGTCCGGTGACGCAGACGCTTTCGCCCGCCACCAGGCCGCCGAGCTCGGTCAGTGCGTACATCGCGGTGCCGGCGGTGACGACCAGCGTGCCCTCCTCGTCCGACATGTCGTCGGGAATCGAGACCAGCGTGTTGATGTTGTTGACCTGGTATTCGCAGAAGCCGCCTTCGGTGGTGAAGCCGTTGGCGCGGTGGCCCTTGTCGACGTCGCCGTAATTGAGGCCGTAGTTGTGGCACGAGGTATACATGCCCTCGCGGCAGCGCTTGCACTGGCCGCAGCCGGCGTGGATTTCGACCGCCACGCGCTGGCCGATGTTGTATTCGTCGACGCCGGGGCCGAGCGCGACCACGGTGCCCATGTATTCATGGCCGGGGGTGAAGTTCTTGTTGAACGGCGCGCCGCCTTGGATCATCGCCGGCGGGCCGTGATAGATGATCTCGAGATCGGTGGCGCAGATGGCGACGGCGTCGATGCGCACCAGCACTTCCGCCTTCTTCGGCACCGGCACCGGCTTCTGTCCGATGCTGAGCTCTCCCGGGTTGCCGAGTACCCAGGCGCGCATCATGTCGGGGATCGGAAATTCGTTGTGGTTGGTCTTCACGCCGGCAGGTGCGTACACGTTTCCCTCCAGAAGCAGACGATTGCGCCGCGCGCGCGATCAATTGGCGGCGGCCTGCGGCCGCTCGATCGTGGTTTGACCGTTCGGTTCGCCGAACTCGGCGGAGAGCGCGCGCGTCGCCTTGACAATCTCCTCGCGCATCAGCGCGACGTGGTCTTCGCTGGCGCGCATGGTCGGCGTCGAGGCGCTGATCGCGCCGATGACGGCGCCGGCCTGGTCGCGAATGGCGGCGCCGACGCAGATCACGCCAGGCAGGTACTCCTCGCGGTCGATGGCGACGCCGTTGCGGCGAACCACGCGTAACGATTCCAGCAGCGTCGGAAAATCGGTGATGGTCTTTTCCGTGTAGCGCTTCATGCCGCCGGACAAAATGCGGCGCATCTCGTCTTCCGGCAGCCAGGCGAGGATGGCCTTGCCGACCGAGGTCGCGTGCGGCGCCTCGACCTTGCCGAGCTTGCCGGTTTCGACGCGCACCGCATGGCGGGCGTCGCGCACGGCCAGCGTCACCACGCTGTCGCCCTGCAGTGCGGCGAGATGGACGGTTTCGCCGGTGACCCGGTTGATCGCCTCCATGTAGGGCTGTGCGCGCCGCGGCAGGTCGACCTGCAGGCAGGCATGGCCGAGATAGAGGATGCGGGCGCCGAGCGCATAGAGCCGGCGGCCAGGCACCTTGGCGGCAAAGCCGCGCTGGATCAGCGTGGCCAGCAGGTGGTGGCAGGTCGAGATGTTGAGACCGGTGCGGTTGGCGAGCTCGGTCAGCGTCGCCTCGCCGCCGGCCTCGGCGATGGTTTCCAAAAGGAACAGCGCGCGGTCGACGGATTGGATGCTGTGACGGTCGCCATTGGCGCGCGCGCGCAACGGGCGGGCCTGGGCGCCCGGCCCAGGCAGGATCTTTGCGTCCATTGGTCGTTCCTCCCTATTGCGGGAAGGGAAATAGGCCCGGCGCATGGGAGTCAAGCGGTTTTCAGGATCGCCAATCCTGTTTTCGGTGCGTGAAAATATGTTACTTTATAAAAACTGCCGCCGGATCAGGTGTTTTTTGCCAGTCCGAGCTCAATCTCGATGGCGCCGCAGAGCATCTGCCCGAGCAGAATATGCATCTCCTGAATGCGGGCGGTGGTGGCGGACGGGACGACCAGCAGATGGTCGCAGAGGCCCTTGAGGTCGCCGCCGTCCTTGCCGCCGAGGCCGGCGGTGACGAGCTTGAGGGCCCTCGCCTGCCGCAGACCGGCCAGCACGTTCGGGCTCTTGCCTGAGGTCGAAATCGCGACCGCCACGTCGCCCGGCTTTCCCAGCGCCGCGATCTGGCGGGCGAAGACGTGTTCGAAGCCGAGATCGTTGGCGGCGGCGGTGAGCGCCGAAGTGTCGGTGGTCAACGCGATGGCGGCGATGGCGGCGCGGTCGGCCTTGTAGCGGACGGTGAGTTCGGTCGCGAGGTGCTGCGCGTCGGCGGCGCTGCCGCCATTGCCGAAAAACATCAGCTTGCCGCCGCCGCGCAGCGACTTGACGCAGGCGCCGACCAGACCGGCAAAGGCGGCCGCGAGCGCAGCCTCGCTCTGGCGCGCAACGTCATGATGCTCGGCGAATTCGGACTTGAAGAAAGCGGCAAGGTCCGTCATGCCGCCTCGCCGCTGAATTCCGGCACCGCCTCGCGCAGCGCCTTGTCGATGACCGCACGTTCGTTTCGCGCCAGCCCCTGCTCCAGCCGCGCCAGCCAGGTGCGCACGGCCTCGAGCGAAGGCCGCACCGGCTTGGCGGCGACAATGCCGGAAATGCCGATATCGGCGGTCTCCTCCTCGCGCGCGAACAGGATTTCGTGCAGGCGCTCGCCGGGCCGGATGCCGGTGAAAGCGATCTTGATGTCGCGGCCGGGCTCGAGGCCGGAGAGCCGGATGATCCGCTCGGCGAGATCGACGATCTTGACCGGCTGGCCCATGTTGAGGACGTAGACCGAGACGTCCGCGCCCTTCGATGCCAGCGCATGGCTGGCGGAGGTGATGACGAGGTCGCAGGCTTCGCGGATGGTCATGAAGTAGCGCACCATGTCCGGGTGCGTCACGGTGACGGGCCCGCCGGCCTCGATCTGCGCCTTGAATTTCGGCACCACCGAGCCGTTCGAGGCCAGCACGTTACCGAACCGCACCGAGATCAGCCGCGTGCCGTGCCGCCCGGTTTCCTGGTCGAGCGCCTCGCAATACATCTCGGCGAGTCGTTTGGTGGCGCCGAGCACGGACACCGGCTCGATCGCCTTGTCGGTGGAGATCATCACCATGGCGGCGGCGCCGGCCGCGGCCGCCGCATCGGCGACGTTGATCGAGCCGAAGACGTTGGTCTTGATGCCCTCGTCCCAGTCGGTTTCGAGCAGCGGCACGTGCTTGAGCGCGGCGGCGTGAAAGACGATATCGGGCTTGAATTGCTTGATCAGCGCCATGACGCGGTCACGGTCGCGGACGTCGGCGAGGCGGCCGGCAACCTCGGCTGTAATTGCCATAGCGGCAAGCTTTTCCAGAACGGCATGCAGCGCCGGCTCGGAATTCTCCAGCACCAGCAGCCGGGCGGCGCCGAAGATGAGGATGCGCTCGCAGATTTCCGCGCCGATCGAGCCGCCGCCGCCGGTGACGACGACGGACTTGCCGGCAACGAATTGTTCGAGCCGCCGGTAGTCGATCTTGACGCTGGGGCGCAGCAGCAGATCCTCGACCGCGACCGGCGCGAGCTGCACCGCCGGGCCGCCGGAGTCGAGCGTCGGCAACTGGCTCAGGTTGAGCCCCAGC
Source organism: Pseudolabrys sp. (assembly GCA_035651255.1). Classification (GTDB taxonomy): domain Bacteria; phylum Pseudomonadota; class Alphaproteobacteria; order Rhizobiales; family Xanthobacteraceae; genus Pseudolabrys. Next base: position 12,687 of record DASRGB010000066.1, on the reverse strand, counting down.
CTGCGCGCCCGGATCAGGATCGATTCCGGACGCGCCTCCGGCGACAGCGCCGACGGCGCCAGCACCGCGCGCACGATGCGCGTGCCGTGATTGTTCAGGTCGGCGACGACCCGCTCAAGGTCGCTGATGTCGCCCATGACCGGGATGCCGCGGATCGACTGGCCGCGGTCGTTGGCCGACGGCGACAGCACGCCCGCCGGCCAGATCTTCTTCACCGCGCCGCTCTCGATCGAGCGCAGCAGCACCTCGGCATCGGCGGCGCGGCCGAGGATCAGGGTCGGCTGCGCGTCCTCGACCTTGGCGCGCTGCAGGGTGCGCGAATAGTGGAAATAGCGGTAGGCGATGCGCGAGCCGCCGAGCAGGAACATCTGCACAAACCAGTACAGCAGGATGGTGATCTTGCCGAAGAAGAACTGGCCGTAGACGTTCGGCGTCAGCAGGATGTAATCGAGCGCGAGCAGCGACAGCGCCAGCGCGGTCGCGGCACGGAAGATGTTGTAGAGGTCGGGAACCGAGGTGAAGCGCCACTTGTTGCGCTGCAGGCCGAACAGGAAATAGACGACCGCGGCATAGACCAGAAAGACCGGCAACAGCCGCTCCAGCCCGGGCAGCTTGGCGGCGAGGCGCTGATCCTCGAACCGCATGACAAACGTCAGCACGATCGCCAGCGCCGTGGCGACCAGATCGTGCAGCATGATCAGGATTTGACGCGGCGTGAGTTTGAAGAGCGCGCTCATGCGTGGTCCGTGCGGGATTAAGGAATTATACCGCGAATTGTGCGATGGCGAGCGGTTTCGGCCGCCGCAAATGACCGAAACAGGCCCGATTTCGAGGGTCTAGCTAGCAAATTCGGCGGCAAAAAGAACCGGGAATGTGGCCTGCCGCGGCTGAACCGGTTAACGCCCGTTACCGCCGCCAGGCCGCGGCAATTGCGCCCGAGCCGTCGCCGCGGCCGCCCCGGCTCAAAAAAAGCGCGCCGCGATTGCTCGCGGCGCGCCGCATTCCGAGCGATTCACCCGGCCGCTAGTGCAGCAGGAAGTCGGCCTGGTGGTGGTCGAGGATGTCGATCGTGGTTTTTGTGATCGTCAGGATCTCGCCACCGGTGAAGTGGATGTCGACGTTCGCCCCGTTGGTGACCATGAGACCGTGGAGGGCGTTGTAGTCCGCCAAGCCGAACGACGTCAGGTCGACGTGGTCGTCGGCCGCATTGACCGTCGTCTTGGACTTGAACGTCAGGTCCGCAATCGTGTCGTGGCCGTCGCCGGTCGCGAACACGAAGGTGTCGACACCCGCGCCGCCGGTCAGCTTGTCGTCGCCGGTGCCGCCGTGCAGCGTGTCGTTGCCGGAGTTGCCGCGCAGATCGCCGTTCCAGGCGTTGGTGCCGGTGATGGTGTCGTTGCCGGCGCCGCCGTCGACAAAGGCGAGCTTGGTCACCGATGTCAGATGGCTGAGATCGAACGTCTCGTTGGCGGACGTTCCGGTGAGGCCTTTGGTGGCGTCGGTGCCAAGCCAGGATTCGATCGAATCCGTCGCGGCATTGAAGCCATGCAAGGTGACGCCACCCACGGCCTTGAGCGTGTCGCTACCGGTGCCGCCATCGAGCACGTCGTTCTGATCGCCGGTGCCCGACACCACGAGGGTGTCGGCGCCGCCGCCGCCGTGCAGGATGTCGTTGCCGGCGCCGCCGGTCAGGGTATCGTCGTTGGTGCCGCCGGTCAGGGTGTCGTTGCCGGCATTGCCGCGCAGGTCGCCGGCCCAGGCGTCGGTGCCGGTGATGGTGTCGTTGCCTCCACCGCCGTCGACGAAGGCGAGGTTGGTGACCGACGTCAGATGGCTGAGATCGAAGACCTCGTTGGCGGATGTGCCCGTGATGCCGGCGCTGACGTCGCCGTTCCAGGTCTCAATCGAATCCGCCCCGGCATTGAAGCCCGCCAGCGTCACGGCATTGAGCGCGTGGAAGACGTCGGTACCGGTGCCGCCGTCGAAGGTGTCGCTCTGGCCGTCCTTGCCGCCGACAACGAAGGTGTCGTTGCCGTCGTCGCCGAACAGGTGGTCGTTGCCGGCACCGCCGGTGATGACGTCGTTGCCGTCGCCACCATGGATGGTGTCGTTGCCGGTGCCGCCGTCGATGGTATCGGCGCCGGCCAGCCCATTGATGATGTCATTGCCGCCCAGCGCGTTGATGGTGTCGTTGCCGTCGGTCGCAAACGGCTGACCCGCCGGCGCGTGGGTGTCGTCAATGGTGTCGTTCTTGGTGGTGCCGGTGATGGTCACGCCGGTCAGGTCGATGGTGACGTCGAAGGCCCCCGAGACGGCGCTGAGATTGCCGGCGAGGTCGGTGGCCTGCGCGGTGATCGCGTAGTCCCCGACCGCGAGCACGGTCCCGGTGTTGTCGAAGCTCCAGTGGCCGGAGGCGTCCGCCGTAACGGTGCCGAGCGAGACGTTATCCTGGAACACCTCGACGGTGCTGTTGGCCTCAGCCGTGCCGTTGAAGAACAGCGTCTGGTCCGACGTGATGCCGTCCCCCGCCGTGCCGGTATCCTTGGTGATGCCGGTGACGACCGGGGCGGCAACCGTCTCATCGACGGTGACGGTTTGCGTCGCCGAAGGCGTCTGATTGCCCGCAAGATCGGTCGCCACCTCGGCCACCGTGTGCTGGCCCTCCGACAGCACGGTCCCGGTCAGGTCGAACGACCAATGGCCGGAACCGTCCGCGGTGGTGGTGCCGACGGTCGAGTTGTCGACCGACACCTGGACCGTGCTGTTGGCTTCCGCCGTACCGGCCAACACCAGCGTCTGATCGGTGGTGATGAAGTCGGACGAAGACTTGCCCGTGTCGGTGGTGATCGACGTCAAGGCCGGCGCCACCGACGAGGTGTCGATGGTGACCGCCTGGCTCGCGGTATTGGTATCGACGTTGCCGGCGGTATCGATGATGCGCACGCTGTAGGTGAAGCTCGAATTGTGCGTCGTCGGATCGACGAAGCTCCAGGTCGTGCCGGTGTCTTGCGACACGTTCGACCAGGTGTCGCCGCCGTCATTGCTGACCTGGATGACGTCACCGGGATCGAGGGCGCTGTTGGTGCCGCTGAGCGTCAGCGTCGTGTCGTTGGTGACAAAATCGGACGCGCTCGCGCCGCTATCGGTCGAGATGGCGCCGATCGCGACGGTCGCCGTCGGCGCCACCGTATCGACGGTGATCGTCAGGCCGGACGAAGCCGAACTGGTGTTGCCGGCCAGATCGGTCGCCGCCGCGACGATGTCATGGCTGCCGTCGGCGAGCGTGCTGCTGGTGAACGACCAGTTGCCCGAGCCGTCGGCCAGGGTGGTGCCGAGCGTCGTCACCGTCGTGGTGTCGAAGATGGTGACGATGCTGCCCGCTTCCGCCGTGCCCTTCAGCAGCGGCGTGTTGTCGTTGGTGATGTCGTCCGTGCTGCTGGCGCCGGTATCCGACGTGGCGTCGAGGTCGGGCGTCGACGGCGCGTTCGGCTGCGCGGTGTCGACCTTCACGGTGAATGCCGGCGACTGCGAGTTGGTGTTGCCCGCAGTGTCGGTCGCGGTCGCCGTGAAAGCATAGCTGCCGTCGGAGAGCGGCGTACCGGTGTAGTCGAAGCTCCAGTGCCCGGTGTTGTCGGTCGTTGCGGTGCCGATCTGGACGCCATCCTTGTAGATGGTGGCCGCCGAGAAGGCCTCGCCGGTGCCGTTGATGATCACCGAGGTATCGGACGTAACGCCGTCAGTGCCGCTCGTGCCGGTATCGGTGGTGACACCGGTGACGGCCGAAGCGGCCGGCGCGGTGGTGTCAATCTGCACCGATTGGGTGGCCGTATTGGCGTCAACATTGCCGGCCGTATCGACGACCCGCACGTCGTAGGTGAACGTCGAGTTGTGCGTGGTCGGATCGACGAATTTCCAGTGCGTGGCGTCGGTCTGCGTTGCATCCGACCAATTGACGCCGCCGTCGGAGCTGACCTGCACCGTCTCACCAGAGCCCAGCGCGCTGTTCGTGCCCGTCAGCGTCAGCGTCGTATCGTTGGTCAGGAAGTCGCTGCCGCTGGTGCCGGTGTCATCGGCGATGGCGCTGACCGCGACAGTCGCCGCCGGCGCCGTGGTGTCGACAGTGAAGTTGAACGGCGTGTTGTTGAGCGCGGAGTTGCCGGCGGCGTCGGAAACGCGCGTCGTCACCGAATGCACGCCGTCGGACAGCGTCTGCCCGGTGTCGTCGAACGACCAGGTGCCGCTGCCTGAGGCCACCGTGGTGCCCTGCGACACGCCGTCGACGAACACCTGGACCGTGGCGCCCGCTTCCGCCGTGCCGAAGATGTGCACGGTGTTGTCATTGGTGATGTGGTCGGTCGGACTCGTGCCGGTGTCGTCGGCGATCTGGGTCGTGGCCGCCGGATTCGGCGCGACGTTGTCGACCACGACGGTGAAGTTGCTCGACGCCGCGCCGGTATTGGCGGCGGTGTCGGTCGCCTGCGCGGTGTACTGATAGGTGCCGTCGGACAGAATCGTCCCGGTGTGGTCGAGGCTCCAGTTGCCGGAGCCGTCGGCGGTGACGCTGCCGATGTCGACACCGTCCTGGAAGACGTGGACGGTGCTGCCGCCTTCGCTGGTCGTGCCGGAGATCACCAGTGTGCGGTCGCGGGTGTCGCCGTCGGTCCCGCTCGAGCCGGTATCGGTCGTGATCGCGGTGACGGCCGCGGTCGGCGCCACGGTGTCGACGGTGACGTCGACCGTGGTGCTGGAGGCGAAATTGCCGGCAAGGTCGTCGGCGAAAACGCGCACGTGGTGCACGCCGTCGCTCAGCGCGCCGGTCGTCATCGTCCAGTTGCCGGATGCGTCGGCAACCGTGTGCACCAGAAGCCCGCTCTGGTCGTAGAGGTCGACTTCGTTGCCGGCTTCGGCGGTGCCGTGGAAGGTCAGCGTTTTGTCATTGGTGAGGCCGTCGCCGGCGGCCCCGGAATCGTCGGTGAAGGTGCTGGAGATCGTCGGCGACGGCGCCGTCGTGTCGACGACGACATGGAACGCCGAGGCAGCCGAGCCAACATTGCCGGCGGCATCCTCCGCCTTGGCGGTGAAGTCGTAGCCGCCTTCGGCCAGATTCGTGCCGGTGTAATCGAAGTCGAAATTGCCCGAGCCGTCCGCGGTGACGGTGCCGACCTCGACATTGTCCTGGAAGACGTGGACGGTGCTGTTGGCCTCGGCGGTGCCGAGGATGTGCAGCGTGGTGTCGTTGGTGATGCCGTCGGTCGCGGTGCCGACGAAGGACGGATGGGTGTCGTCGGCAATGGCGGTGACGGTCGCCGCCGCCGGCGCCGTGGCGTCGATTTTGAAGCCGAGGCTATCGGTGGTGCCGGTGTTTCCGGCGGTGTCGACGGCTCGCACGGAGACGGCGTGGTTGCCGTCCGAAAGCGCGCTCGGAAGGGTGAAGGTATAGTTACCGCTGGCGTCGGCCAGGACCGTGCCCAGAACGCCGTTGGTAAAGGAGACATCGTCGACGGTGAACTGGATGATGGCGTTGGCTTCCGTCGAGCCATTAAACGTCGGCGTCGTGTCGTTGGTAATGCCGTCTCCCGACACGCCGCTGTCGCTTGCCGGGTCGAGACTGGCACTCGGGGTCCCGGGTGCCGCGGTGTCGATGGTCACCGACAGTGCGGACGAAGCCGGACCGGTATTGCCGGCGGCATCGGTTGCCGTCGCCGTGATGCTGTGGGTGGTATCGCTGAGCGTGGTGGAGGTGAAGGTCCAGTTGCCCGAGGCGTCGGCGAGCACGCTGCCCAGGTGAGTGACGCCGTCATAGACGTCGATGGTCGCGTTGGCCTCAGCCGAACCGCTGATCGTGGGCGTTGCGTCGTTGGTGACGTCGTCGGTCTGACTGCGGCCGGAATCCGAGGTAGCGTCGAGATCGGGCGTCGACGGCGCCACGGGCGGGGTCTCATCGACCGTAAAGCCGCGGCTCGCTTCGGTCGCGGCGTTGCCGGCGACGTCGGAGACGTCGGCCTTGGCCGTGTAGGAGCCGTCGGCCAGGCTCTGCAGCGTCGTGTTGCTGACGTTGATCGACCACGAACCGCTCGAAACGGCTGCGGTATCGGTGTAGATGAGCGCGTTCAGGTTATCGAAAATCTCGACCGTCACCGTCTGCCCGTCCTCGGCATTGGTGGTGCCGCTGATCGTGCCGCCCGCCGCCGCTTCGCTCTGGTTGACGACGTTGTCGGTGGCGATGGCGTTGATCGATATGGTCGGGGCCGCGGTGTCGATGGTCACCGACAGTGCGGAGGACGCCGAACCGGTATTGCCGGCGGTATCTTCGGCTTTCGCCGTCAGGCTGTGGACGCCGTCCGAGAGCGTGCTCGCCGTGAAGGTCCAGTCGCCGGAGCCGTCCGCCAGCGCAGTGCCGATGTCGGTCGCGCCGTCGAACACATGAATAATCGCGTTAGCCTCCGCCCCGATGCCGTTGAGGGTCGGCGTGTTGTCGTTGGTGATGTTGTCGGAGTTGGTGTTGCCGGTGTCGGAGGCGTCAGCCAGATCGGGTGCCCCAGGCGCCGCCGGCGCGCTGGTGTCGATGGTGATCGACAGTCCCGACGAGGCCGAGCCGACATTGCCGGCCGCGTCCTCGGCCTCGGCCGACAGGGTATGTCCGCCGTCGCCCAGCGTATTGGCGGTGAAGGACCAGTTGCCCGAGGCGTCGGCCAGCGCGGTGCCGATTTCGGTCACGCCGTCGAACACATGAACGTAATGGTACGCTTTTGGACTTGACAGAATCTGAGGATTCATATAGACTTAGCTCATAAATCGGGAGCTAAGCCCATGAATTTAATAGACCTTTTTCAGTCGTTTAAGACCCAAGAACAGGCTTTGGAGTATTTGGAAACCACCCGATGGCACGGCAAGCCGGTTTGCCCATATTGCCACGATCAACGGGTTTACCGCCATGCCAGCGGTGACCGGGCCGAACAACGCTGGCAGTGCCAAAACTGCCATAGAGCCTTTGCTGTGACCGTGGGGACCATTTTCCATCGGACCCATGTGCCGCTCAAGAACTGGTTCCTCGTATTGGCGCTGATGCTCAACGCGAAAAAGTCGGCCAGCGCCTATCAGATCGCCCGCGACCTAGGGATGCGCCGTCCAACCGTTTGGTCCATGATGCATCGGATTCGAGTCGCCATGTCGAGCGACCCGGCTCAAAGTGCTTTGCTTCACGGGATTGTTGAGGCCGATGAAACTTACGTTGGTGGCAAACCGCGTAAAGGCAATCGGAGAGACGATGACGATCCGAAGCACCACGGACGTGGACGCGCGACCAAGAAAACTCCCGTGATCGGCGTGATCGAGCGCGGGGGGCGCGTGATCGCAAAACCGGTAAAGCCAAAAGACCTAACGCGAACGGCGCTGGCGAAATTCATTTCGCAGCACGTTGATCGCGCTGCATCGCTTCTAATTACCGACGAGTATCGTGGCTATCTTGGTATGAGCAGCATGATCCGTCATATGACGATCAATCATGAAATTGCTTATGCCGATGGGCCAATCCACACCAACTCGATTGAAGGTTTTTGGTCGCTTGTGAAACGCGCTTGGTATGGCCAGCACCACCATTATAGCCGCAAATATATGCCGCTCTATATTTCTGAGGCTTGCTACAAATTCAACAAGCGCGGAAAGGCAGATACGTTTGAAAAAATGATCGCGGTGATGGTGCGCGCATGAGTCACCCGAAGCATAAACCAGAAAATCATCTCTATTACGGCGATAATCTCACAATCATGCAGCACATGCCAAAGCATTGTGTTGATCTGATATATTTAGACCCTCCATTCAATTCCAAAAAAAACTACAACCTTATGTACAAAACTCTGACCGGTCTGCCTGTGCCGGAACAGGTAGATGCGTTTTGCGATACTTGGGAAATGGATACGGAGAAGGAAGAGCTTGCAAAAAAAATGCCGGTGCTTATGCGCGAGCACGGAGTTGAGGATTACTACGTTGAGTTTTGGCGGCTTTGGATTAACGCGCTACGTCATACACAACCACACTTACTCGCGTACTTGATCTACATGGTGCAGCGGTTGCTGCACATGAAAAGCATATTGCGTCCTACAGGCTCCATTTATTTGCACTGCGATTCGACCGCCAGTCACTACATTAAAGTGATGATGGACGGGATTTTCGGTCACAAAAATTTCCGAAACGAAATTATTTGGAAGAGAGCAAACGCGCATAATGATCCAAAGGGATATGGCCGCATAACGGACTCTCTTTTGTTCTACACGATGGGCAATAAATACAAATGGAATACTCAGCATACGCCCTATCGTGAGGAATATTACGACAGTCATTTCAAGAAAGATGAAGAGGGGCGTTGGTATCGCACTGTGCCGCTTGACGCGCCTCGACATGGTGAGGGCAGCCCAAATCTTCTTTATGATTGGAAGGGAAAGCTCCCGGCTCCGTCGCGGACATGGGCAATAAAAAGGGAGACGATGGAGCAATACGAGAGAGACGGCTTACTGAGATACACACGAACAGGGACTCCGACTCTCCTTCAGTATGCAGATGAGATGCGCGGCGTCCCCCTTCAAAACATCTGGACCGATATTCCCCCAGTAAATCCCCAAGCGAAGGAGCGACTTGGTTACCCGACTCAAAAGCCCGTTGCGCTTTTGAAGCGGATCATTACCGCTTCTAGTGACAAGGGGGATGTTGTTTTTGATCCGTTTTGCGGATGCGGCACCACGATTTACGCCGCCCAAGAAACTGAGCGCAAGTGGATCGGCTGTGACATTGCAATTCTTTCGATCAAGTTGATCCGTGAGGTTTTGACCGGCGATAAGTATCGACTTGTCGAAGGAGTGCATTTCGATGTGAACGGCATTCCAGCGAGCGTCGAGGCTGCCCAAGAGCTATTCAAACGCGATCCATTTCAATTTCAGCATTGGCTCGTCGAACGCATCGGCGGTTTTCCGATGCTCAAGAAAGTTGCTGATAAGGGCATCGATGGCCGGATGTACTTTGAGACCCAGGAAGGACTGAAGGCGATGGTGTTGTCAGTGAAGGGCGGAAAGGTTCGACCCACTGACCTTCGAGACCTTCGGGGTGTACTTGAGCGCGAGACCGATACTGAGCTGGCGGGCTTTCTGTGTCTGAATGAGCCGACTAAGGCGATGCGCGAAGAGGCCGTGGCCGCCGGTCAATTTGAATATTCCGGCGTCAAATACGATCGGATGCAGATTTTGACGGTGCGAGATATTCTCGAAAAGAAGCGTGAGTTTCATACCCCCACGAAAGTGGGGACACGGATCGCCACCGGGCAGCAGTCGTTGCCGCTGCAATGACAAAGCCCCGCCACAAGGACGGGGCTTTGCTAAGTCACTTCACGTCTCCAGGCTGGATATTTTTTCCAGCCAACGGCGAATCGACGGGCAGCGCCCGGTGATGCTCAATTCGCCTGTAAAACAGAGTTATAGCGTAATACCCTGTATTACAAGTTAAAAATCTGACTTGGGGTAAACCCCAAGTCATGTTATAAGTTCCTGATAAAGCTGAAGAAAAGTGGGCCACGGTGATGCGACGTGGCCCGGTATTTCTGGAGACGTGAGTGGGAGTTGAACCCACCTTCGGAGGCATCACCCTCCACTCAGGTTTTCAAGACCGGTGCCTGACCGCTCGGCCATCACGTCGAAAACCAAGGTACGCCCGTTCTGGCCAAAGGTCGAGTCTTTCTGGAGCCTTTTTTGGAAGACCCCCCATTGAAATTGCTTATCTTTTATAAATCTCAGTCCAAAAGCGTACCATTCCGCACATGAATAATGGCGTTGCCTTCCGAGGTGCCGGTCACCGTCGGCGTGCTGTCCTTGGTGATGTCGTCGGTCTGACTGCGGCCGGTATCCGAGGCATCGGCGAGATCGGGCGTGCCCGGCGCCGCCGGCGCCGAGACGTCGACCACGACATGGAATGCGCTCGAGGCCGAGCTGACGTTGCCGGCGGTGTCGACGTCCTTGGCGGTCCAGTCCGCCGTCGTGTTACCGCCCTGGGAGGCGCTGTAGGTCCAGTTGCCGGAGCCGTCCGCCGTGACCGAGGCGACGAAGCCGCCGTCGGCATAGACATCGACTTCGTCGCCGGCCACGGCGGTGCCGTGCAGGTCGAAGTTCATCTGGTTGGTGACGCCGTCCGAGCTGCTGCGGCCGGAGTCGGTGACGATGTTGCTGATGACGGGCGCGGCCGCGGCGGTGCTGTCGACCGTGACCGAAGACACCCCCGAGAAATGCGAATTGCCGGCGACGTCGGTCGCCAGGATCTGCACCGAGTAGGTGCCGTCGGCGAGGCTGACAGCCTGCGAGCCGAGATCGATCGAATAATTGCCGCTGGCGTCGGCGGTGGCGAAGGCCTTCGACACGCCGTTGATGAAAGCGTCGACCTCGGCGCCGGCTTCCGCGGTGCCGTTCAGCACGAGGGTGTGGTCGCTGGTGATGAAGTCGGTCGCGCTCTTGCCGGAGTCCGTCGTGATGGTGTCGAGCGTCGGGGCCGGAGTGCTGGTGTCGATGGTGGCGGTGAAAATCCCGGAGGTGTTGACGCCGTCGTTGGCGGTCAGGTTGTGCGCGCCGTCACCCAGCGTCGAGGCGGTGTAGTTGAACGTCCAGACGCCGGAGCCGTTGGCGGTCGTCGTGCCCAGCGCGGTAACGCCGTCAAAAACCGTGACCACGGAATTGGCAACGGCGCCCGAGCCGAGGACGTTGATGTGACTGGTGTCGGTGATGCCGTCGGTGGAGCTGGTGCCGGTGTCCGGGGAAATACCAGTGATCTTCAATACCGCGCTCATGGCTCATCCTCCTCATGTAAGAGGCGGCGAGGTTATGAGCCGCAAACGACCGCTGTTTGACTTGCGTCAAACCCGCGGTTGTTTTGTTTGCGGATTGTTACCGGCCGACGGGCCCCCCGAATCAAACCGGTCATTCCCCCCCGCGTTGCCACAACTATTCCCGGTTGATGCCCTTTAATCAACTGAAAATTCGACCGCAGCGCGAAATGATGTGAGTTCCGGAATAGCCTGCCGTTACGCGTGAAATTAGACTTCCGACTAAATCGCGCTCGCGCTGAAATCGCGTTTTAGGAGAGTGAAAGGAACGGGCATAATCAAATTTTACAATCGCATGACAAAATCTTGCGATGGGAGCCCGCGTGGGAGCGAACTCCAAGTTGAAACACGTAATCGTATAGTTGCCGATGCGACCGATTACACGTTGCTAATGTGACGGGCGTTCGCGTTTGCCGACAACGACTTAATGTCGGCGGCCACCATCTCGCGCACCAGGTCGCGGAACTTGAGGCGCGGCTTCCAGCCGAGCGCCTTGTGCGCTTTTGCCGCATCGCCGAGCAGAACGTCGACTTCGGTGGGACGAAAATACCGCGGATCGATCTGCACCAGGACGCGGCCGGTCTTGCTGCACAGCCCCTGCTCCTGCGCCCCCTTGCCCTGCCACTTTATGACAAGGCCGATCTCGGCGAAGGCAAGCTCGACGAATTCCCGCACCGAGTGGCTTTCGCCGGTCGCCAGCACGTAATCGTCGGGCTGCGGCTGCTGCAAGATTAGCCACATGCCTTCGGCGTAGTCACGGGCATGGCCCCAGTCGCGCTTGGCGTCGAGATTGCCGAGATAGACGCGGTCCTGCCGGCCAAGGTGGATGGCGGCGACCGCCTGGGTGATCTTGCGGGTGACGAAGGTCTCGCCGCGGCGCGGCCCCTCGTGGTTGAACAGAATGCCGTTCGAGGCGTGCAGCCCGTAGGCCTCACGGTAATTGACCGTGATCCAGTAGGCGTAGAGCTTGGCCGCCGCGTAGGGGCTGCGCGGGCGGAACGGCGTCGTCTCGGTCTGCGGCGTCTCCGGCGCGTTGCCGTACAGCTCCGAGGTCGAGGCCTGATAGAAGCGCACCTTGTCGCGCAGGCCGAGGATGCGGATGCCCTCGAGCAGGCGCAGCGTGCCGAGCGCGTCGGCGTTGGCGGTGTATTCCGGCGTCTCGAACGAGACCTGGACGTGGCTCTGCGCCGCGAGGTTGTAGATCTCGGCCGGCTGCACCTCCTGCATGACACGGATCAGGTTGGTGGCGTCGGTCAGGTCGCCGTAGTGCAGGTGGAAATGCACGTCGGATAGATGCGGGTCCTGGTAGAGATGATCGACCCGCTCGGTGTTGAACGAGGACGAGCGGCGCTTGATGCCGTGCACCTCGTAGCCTTTTTCCAGCAGCAGCTCGGCGAGATAGCTGCCGTCCTGGCCGGTGATGCCGGTGATGAGGGCGACCCGTTTGCTCATCATTATATGTAGTCCTGTGCTGCTGGAGTTATGCCCTTTCGGTCGGGTTTAGCCAACGCTCCGCCGCCCCTATTCTTTTCGGCCCGGGGTGAGCCGCATTGCCAGTTTCCGCATCGCCCTTGAAAGTACCGAGGGCGCGCGGGACGCCAGGGGTCCGAACGGACCCACGGGCCTCGACACCTCGCGACGTCGAGGCTTCGTCGACCTCCGTCGCGCTTGCGCTTCGGAGGATTTTTCATTCCGCAAGTCCGCCAGTCCCAAGGCGTCCCGCGCGCGGTGTTTTTAGGTTTGCTCCGCAGTGTCCCCGGTGGTGGTCCGTTCGTCACGTTCAACCCCATCTTCAGGGGCCATGACACTCCACCGTTTCGGCCCCGGCACTC
>DASRGB010000065.1:0-44942 GCA_035651255.1 Pseudolabrys sp. | reverse complement strand
TTGTCGACGGTTACGACACCGGTTTCCTCATCCACACTCACCTCGACGACCTGCGCGGAGTAGCTGTAGCCCATCGTTCCGCCGATGGCCGCGCCGCGATATTTCTTGCCGCCGTGGGACTCCGGGATCGTCGAATAGTTGCCGGTCACCGTAATCGTGCCGCTGTCCTTCAGTGCCTCGACAACGACTTCATCGAATGAGGCACCCTTGTCCTGTGCACCGGCGCGATAAAGCTCGCCCAGGCATTCGATATCTTCGGGCTTGGCATCAAGCTTGCGCGCCGCCGCGGCGATCAGTAGCCCTTTCAGGTTTTGCGCGGCGTCGATCGCCGCATTGCCAACCATGAAGGTGACGCGCGAGGAGTAGGAGCCGTTGTCCTTCGGCACCACCTCCGAGTCGCCGGTGACGATGCGCACGCGGGCGATGTCGAGGCCGAGCACCTCGGCGACGCTCTGCACCAGGATGGTGGATGAGCCCTGGCCGATATCGGCGGCGCCCGACAGCACCACCACCGAGCCGTCGAAGTCGACCTTGATCTTGACGGTGGCATGCGGCTCGCCGGTCCAGTTCACGGGCTTGGAGGCGCCGGAAATGTAATGCGAGCAGGCCATGCCCAGCCCCTTTCGCAAATTGCCTTTGCCGTTGCCGAGCCTGCCTTTACGGTTTTTCCAGCCGCTCTGGCGCTCCACCCAGTCGAGGCATTCGGGCAGGCCGTAGGAATTCACCATCAGATCGTTGTCGGTGAAGGTCGGCGCCGTGAGCAGATTGGCGCGGCGCACGGCGAAGGGATCGAGGCCGAGCTCGCGCGCCATCTGGTCGATGAGGCTCTCGAAGGCGAAGCGGATGTCGACGGTGCCGTGGCCGCGGAAGGCGCCGCAGGGCGGCGTGTTGGTGAGCACGCGCCGGCCGACATATTTGACGTTGTGCAGGTCGTAGATGGCGTAGAGCATCGAGCCGGCGTAAAGGATGGTCACCACGCCGTAGCCGGAATGCGCGCCGCCGCGCTGATCGCAGTCGCATTCGACCGCGGTGATGCGGCCGTCCCTGCGCATGCCTATTTTGAGCTTGATGTCGGTCTCCGGCCGGCCGCGATGGGTGATGAAGGTCTCCTCGCGGTTGGTGACGATGCGCACCGTGCCCTGCGCCTTGCGCGCCAGCAGAGCCGCGATCAATTCGATGTTCAGCGTCTCGGTGCGGCAGCCGAAACCGCCGCCGACATGCGGCTTGATCACGCGGATGCGCGACATCTCCATGCCGAGGATCTGCGACAGCATCAGGTGGACGTAGTAAGGCACCTGGGTCGAGGCGTGCACCGTCATGCGTTCGCGCACGGCGTCGTATTCGGCGACCGCGGCGTGCATCTCCATTTGGTTCTGGCAAACCTCGGCGCAGTTATAGGTGCCCTCGCGCACCAAATCGGCCTCGGCGAAGCCCTTGTCGGTGCTGCCGAGCTCGAACAACACGTCGCGCTCAATGTTGCCCGGTTTCTTGTCGTGCAAAGGCGTGGCTCCGGGGGCGAGCGCGTCCTTGGCGGTGAAATAGCCGGGCAGCTGGCGCACGGTCATCTTGATGCGGCGGATGGCTTCGCGCGCGGTGGCGTCGTCGACGGCGGCGACGGCGGCGACCGGCTCGCCGCGGTAGCGCACCTTGTCGCGCGCCAGGGGATGCTCGCTGCGCGCGATCGGCAGCACGCCGAAGCCTTTGTCGCAATCGGCTCCGGTGACGACCGCCTTCACGCCGGGCACCTTCAGCGCTTCGGAGATGTCGACGCCGACGATATCGCCGTGCGCGTAGGGGCTGCGGTAGATGCGGCCGGCGAGCTGCCCCGGCGCGATAATATCGGCGGTGTATTTGGCGCGGCCGGAGACCTTCTCCGGCCCGTCGATCATCGGCACATAGCCGCCGATGTTGTGCGCGGGAACGGGCTTGTTCATGGCGTGAGGCAACCGGTCATTCCGGGGCGCGGCCGAAGGCCGCGAACCCGGAATCCAGAGACGAAATTCGTGCCTGCATCTGGATTCCGGGTCCGCCGCTTCGCGGCGTCCCGGAATGACGAGGAGAAAGGTCGACGAGCATCCGTCACGGCGCCACCCCCTGTTTGCCGAGGGCCGCGGCGTATTTCACCGCCTCGATGATCTTCACGTAGCCGGTGCAGCGGCAGATGTTGCTGCCCAGCGCCTCGAGAATGTCCTCGTCGCTCGGATCGGGATTGCGACGCAGCAGTCCGGCCGACGCCATGATGAAGCCGGGCGTGCAATAGCCGCATTGCGAGCCGAGCTTCTCGTGGAAGCCGCGCTGCACCGCCGAGAGCTGCCCGTCGTGGCCGAGCGACTCGACGGTGTCGACGCGCTTGCCGGCAACGGTCGCCGCAAGCGTCAGGCAGGACAAGGCCGGCTTGTCGTCGATCAGCACGGTGCAGGCGCCGCACTCGCCGCCGTCGCAGCCGGTCTTGGTGCCGGTCAACCCCAGCTGCTCGCGCAGAAAGTCGAGCAGCAGCATGTTGTCCGCCACCGCGTCGGCGCGGTCGCGGCCATTGAGCGTGAACTCAAGCAGCCGGGCCAAGCGTTTCGTCCCTCTGGCGCGATTTTTCAGAATCGAGCTCGTTGTGCCGCAGCTTACGACAGGGCGGGCCGGGCCCCAGACCAAAACTCGGGAATGGCTGGGATATTGCCGGCGCGCCGGACCGAATTACCCAAACTTGGCAATGACTTCCGGGGGGATCGGCATGGCGCCGATCTTGTGCGGGTCGTGCTTGCTGCGCGCCGTCCACACGCGGCTTTCGCCGCCGTCGACCGCCAAGGTGCCCCCGAGCGTGATCTTGTGCTCGACGTCGAAGCTCGAGCGGCGGAACTCGGAGACGCGCGAGGCGATCTCGATCTCGTCGCCGAACCTGACCGGCTTCAAAAAGTTCGCCCGCGCGTCCACCAGCGCGATGCCGATGATGCCGAAGGTGCCGGCAAGATCCTGCGGCTTCACCCCGAGCGCCGCCTCGAACATCAGCCAGCTGCTGGTGTCGAACATCTCGAAAAAGCGGCTGTTGAACACGATGCCGGCCGGATCGCACTGGCCCCACTCGATCGTCAACCGTCTGCGGAAGATGAATGACGCCACGCGCGCTGCCTCGCTGAACCTGCCCGACTATACACTTATTTGGTCTTGGCCACCCGGCGCGAGGCCGGCACCGGATGCTCGGTGACGTCCTGCGACTTCAGCTCGACGCGGGTCGAGCGCCGCCGGCGCTTGAGCGCATGTTCAGGCGCCACCGGCTCGTGCGGCGATAGATCGAGGTCGTCCATCAGCCAGTCGAGGTCTTCTTCGGCGATCACCCAGCGCTGCGGCGCGTAGCGCGCGAGCGAGAACGGCCGCGAATAGGCCAGCATCGATTTCTTACCGAAGTCCAGGTTGTATTCGTGCGCGTAGGTCATCGCCAGCTCGCGCGGGCTGCGGTAGATCGGGTCGCGCCAGCGCAGCACCGCGTGGTTGGTCTTGCTGATCGCGCCCCACAGGTCGTGCTGCTTGAACAAGGTCACGATGTGATCCTGGTCGCTCGGCAGCGCGCGGATATCCATCAGCCAGGCCGGCTCGCCGTGGTAGGCAAGGATCGCCGCCGCCAGCACCGCGCCCTCGGCGCAATGCACGGTGCGCGCTTTCAGCGCGCGGCGCGGCGACATGTAGGTCTCGCCCTTGAGCTCGAAATTCGGCGGCAGCTTCTCGATGAAGATTTGGATCTTCTGCGGCGTATCGAGCCGCCTGAACAGCCGATGCTCGGCGGGCGTCAGCAGCGCCCGCAGCGCGTCACGATAGGCTCGTGTCGTCATGGCGGCTTCTTTTAGCCGCCGAGGCGCCGATTCGCGAGCGCCCGCGCCTGCCGCGGAATCAGCGCAAGGATTGGGAGAATTTGTCGCGCGGATCGACGCGGCGCACCGGCCGCAGCGGGGCGTGCGGACGCTGTTGCTGGGCGGCCGGCCGCTGATGCAATTCGGCCCTCGGCTGCGGCGGTCCCTGGAGGTGAGGCTTCGGCTCCGGCATCGGAACGGCGACCGTCTCCGCGGGCGCGGCCGCGGCGGGGGCAGGCTCCGGCTTGGGCGGCGAGACCCTGACCGGCTCCGCCGCGCCCAGCAGCGGCGGGCTCGCCGGCGGGAACGTGTCCGGCGAATAGGCAAAGGCGTTGTACTGATTGTTGCGGATCGCCGGGCTCGCATCCTGGATGATGCGGTCGCCCTCGCGCCGGTTCTCGTAGCTGCTGCGGTTGTTGAATGTGATGACGAATTCCGGCTTCGCCGCTTCGGCGGCGGCGATGCTGTCGTCATAGTCGCGGCGGTCGGCATAAGCGGTGCCGCGGTCGCGGAACGCGGTCTGGAAGTTCGGGTTGAGCTTGATGGCGTCGTTCATGTCGCGCGTGGCCTGATCGAATTCGCGCTTGTCGTAATAGGCGATGGCGCGATTGTAGAGCGCGAGCGCATATTTCGGATCGACGGCGAGCGCCTGGTTGTAGTCGGCGATGGCGCGGTCGAAGTCGCCGCGGTTGCGGTAGGCGAAGCCGCGATTGTTGTAGGCGCGCGCATTCTTCGGATCGAGCGCGATGGTCTGGCCGTAATCCTGGACGGCCTGATCGAACTGGCCCTTGCCGTCATAGGCCATGCCGCGGCCGTTATAGGCGGCGGCGAACTTGCCGTTCAGCCTGATGGCGGCGTTGAAATCCTTGATGGCGCGGTCGAAATCGCGCTTGTCGAGATAGGCATTGGCGCGGTTGTAGAGCGCCACAACGTATTCCGGCTTGAGCTTGATCGCCTCGTTGTAGTCGGCAATCGCCCGCTCGACGTCGCCCTTGGCGTACAGGGCAAAGCCGCGATTGTTGAAGGCGATCGCATTCTTGGGATCGAGCTTGAGAGCCGCGTCGAAATCGGCGATGGCGCGGTCGGTCTCGCCGCGCATGCCATAGGTCGTGCCGCGGTCATTGAAGATCGCCGCCTTGTTGTCGAGCCTCACCGCCTGATTGAGATCGGCCAGCGCGCGATCGAGATCGCCCTTCATGCGATAGGCGAGGCCGCGATTGTCGTAAGCGGCGGCGTCCTTCGGATCGAGGCGCAGCACCTGGGCGAAATCGGCGATGGCGCGGTCGTAGTCCTCCTTGTCGCGATAGGCGAGGCCGCGCGCGTAGAAGCCCTGCGTGTAGCTGCCGTTGAGGTGGACGGCGTTGCCGAAATCGGCGATGGCGCGGTCGAGATCGTGGTTTTCGTAATAGGCGATGGCGCGCTGGTAGAAGGCGGGGGCAAAATGCGGGTCGAGCGTCGCCGCCTGGGCGAAGTCGGCGACGGCGCGCTCGCGGTCGCCCTTGATGCGGTAGGCGATGCCGCGATTGTAGAAAGCCATCGGGTCCTTGGGATCGCGCTTGATGGCCTCGCCAAAATCGGCGATGGCGCGCTCCGTGTCGCCCTTGGCGCCGTAGCTCAGAGCGCGGTCGTAGTAGGCCGCGGCAAGGTCCGGCGCGAGCTTGATGGCCTGGTCGAAGTCGGCGATGGCGCGGTCGTAGTCGCGTTTCGATTCGAGCACGTTGCCGCGATTGTAATAGGCGGCGGCGTAACTCGGATTGTTTTTGATCGCTTCGTCGAAGCTGGCGAGCGCGCGCGCGACGTCATGCTTGTCGCGGTAGGCAAGGCCGCGATTGTAGAAGGCGATGCTGCTCTGCGGCGCGAGCTTGACCGCCTGTTCGAAGTCGGCGAGCGCGCGGTCGATGTCGCCGCGGGCGGCATAGGCGACGCCGCGGTCGTTATAGGCCTGCGCATAATTCGGATTGAAGCGGATCGCCTGCGTCAGGTCGGCGATGGCGTGATCGAAGTCGCGGCGGTTGGCGTAGGCGTTGCCGCGGTTGTTGAGCGCCAGCGCGTCGGCCGGATTGAGCTTGATTGCGCTGTCGTAATCGGCGATGGCGCGCGCGTAGTCGCCTTTGTCGTATTTGGCATTGCCGCGGTTATAGAAGGCGACCGCGTAGTTGCCGTTGATCTTGAGCGCCTGATCGTAGTCGGCGATGGCGCGGTCGAGATCGCGCTTGGCGGCGTAGACGATGGCGCGGTTGTTGAAAGTCGCCGCGTATTTCGAGTCGAGCTCGGCGGCCTTGTCGAAATCGGCGATGGCGTTGGCGGTATCGCCCTTGAGGCTGTAGACGATGCCGCGGTCGTTGAAGGCGATCGTCTGATTGCGATCGAGCCCGATCGCCTGCGTCAGGTCGCCGATCGCCTTGTCATAGTCGCCGAGACCGGCGTAGGCGGCGCCGCGCGCGGCATAGGCCTGCGCCAGCTTGGGGTTGAGCTTGACCGCCTGGGTGAGATCGGCGACGGCGCGGTCGTAGTCGCGCTTTTCGTGATAGGCGACGCCGCGATTGTAGAAGGCCCCGGCGTTCTTCGGATCGAGCCGCACCGTCTGCTCGAAATCGGCGACCGCCTGGTCGTAGTCCTCGTGTTCGTAGCGCGCCACGCCGCGGTCGTAATAGGCCATGGCGTCTTTCGGATTGAGCCTGATGGCGGCATCGAAATTGGCGACCGCCTGCGCATAGTCGTGCTTCTGGAAATAGGCGTTGCCGCGATTGTAGTAGGCGGGCGACAGGTTCGGATTGATCTTGATGGCGCGGTCGAAATCCTCGATGGCGCGGGCGAAATCGCTCTTGGACGCGAAAGCGATGCCGCGCGTGTTGTAGGCCAGCGCGAAGATCGGGCTCACCTGCATGACGCGGACGCCCTCGCTGACGTCGCGGTCGAAGCCGCGCTGGGCGCGCGCGTCCTCGCCGCGCGGACGCGCGGCGACGGCGTAGTTCGGATTGATCTTGGTCACCGCCTCGAAGTCGGCGATGGCCCGAGCGATGTCGTGTTTCTGATAATAGGCGAGCCCGCGGTCGTGCAGCGCGAAGATATCCTTGGCGTCGATCTTGATCGCGCTGTCGAAGTCGGCAATGGCGCGGTCGTAGTCGCCCTGGTCGAAATAGGCATCGCCCCGGTTGTAATAGGCGAAGGCGTAATTCGGATTGATCTTGATGGCGTCGGTGAAGTCGGCAATGGCGCGGTCGGCCTTGCCCTTGTTGCGGTAGGCGAGCCCGCGATTGTTGAGCGCAATCGCGTTCTGCGGATCGAGCTTGATGGCGTGGTCGAAGTCGGCGATGGCGTGATCGCTGTCGCCCTTGGCGCCGTAGGCGATGCCGCGGTCGTAATAGGCCCGCACGTAGTTCGGGTTGAGCTTGATCGCCTGATTGAGGTCGGCGATGGCGCGGTCGTAGTCGTGCTTGTCGAAATAGGCGTTGCCGCGGTTGGAAAACGCCATGGCGTAATTGGGATCGATCTTGGCGGCCATGCTGAAATCGTCGATGGCGCGGTTGTTGTCGCCCTTGGCGCGGTAGGCGATGCCCCGATTGTTGTAGGCCGAGGCGAGCTTGGCATCGAGCCGCAGCGCCTGATTGAAATCGGCGATGGCGCGGTCGTAGTCGCGCTTGTTGTTGAAGGCCTGGCCGCGCGCGTCATAGGCCTGCGCGTTGGCCGGGCTGATCTTGATCACCTTGTCGAGGTCGGCGATGGCGCGGTCGTGGTAGCCGATGGTCTCCAGCGTCTCGCCGCGGTTGAACAAGGCGAGCGCAAAGCCCGGGTTGATGGCGAGCGCGCGGTCGAAATCCTTGATCGCCTCCTCGAGCTTGCCCTTGCTCTTCAGCACCAGGCCGCGGCTGTTGTAGGCGATGTCGAACCGCGGATTGGCCTTGATGGCGCGGTCGAAATCGGCGACGGCGCGGTCGAGGTCGCCCTTGCGCTGGTAGATGGAGCCGCGGTTGTTGAGCGCGACGGCGAATTCCGGGTCGAGCTTGATCGCCTGGTCGAGATCGGCAAGGGCGTGGGCGATGTCGCCCTTGCGCTCGTAGAGCATGGCGCGGCTGTTGAACACGCCGGCATAGGTCGGGTTGAACTTGATCGCCTGCTCGTAATCCTGCAACGCACGGTCGATGCGCCCCTGGGCGGCGTAGGTGTTGCCGCGCTCGGTGAAAGCGGCGGCGTATTTCGGCTCGAGCTTGATCGCCGCGTCGTAATCGCGCACGGCGCGGTCGTAGTCGCGCTTGCGCTGGTAGGCGTTGCCGCGGTCGACGTAGCCGGCGGTGAATTTCGGATTGAGCCGCAGCGCCTGGTCGAAATCGGCGATGGCGCGGTCGTAGTCGCCGTGCTCGCGATAGGCGAGCCCGCGGGCGTGCGCGGCAAGCGCGTCACGCGGGTCGAGCCGCACCGCCTGGCTGAGATCGGCGATGGCGCCGTCGTATTCCTGGCGCTCGTAGTGCGCGGTGCCGCGGTTGAAATAGGCGGCGGCGAAATTGGGATTGAGCTTGATGGCGCGATCGAAATCCTGGAAGGCGTGTTCGTCGTCGTAAAGCCGCAGGTAGGCGAAGCCGCGCGCATTGAAGGCGGCGGCGTTCTGCGGATCGATCTTGATCGCCTGGCCGAAGTCGGCGATCGCCTTCTGGTAGTCCTTCTTGTCCTGGTAGGACAGGCCGCGGGCGTAATAGGCGCCGGAATAGTTCGGGTTGGCCTTGATGGCGGCGTCGAAGTCGGCGACCGCGCGGTCATATTCGCCTTTGCGGTGATAAGCGTTGCCGCGGTTGCTGAGCGCGGCGGCGTTCTTCGGGTCGATGCGGATCGCCTGGTCGAAATCGGCGATGGCGCGGTCGTCGTTGCCCTTGCCCTGGTAGGCGAGGCCGCGCACGTCGAAGGCGTCGGTATAGTCCGGCTTGATGTTGATCGCCTGGTTGAGGTCGGCGATGGCGCGGTCATAGTCGCGCTTGCCGTACAACGCGCGGCCGCGGTCGAAATAAGCCTCGGCGTTCTTCGGATCGAGCGCGATCGACTGGTTGTAGTCGGCGATGGCGCGGTCGATGTCGCCGTGGGCCTGGTAGGCCAAGCCGCGGTTGTAGAACGCATTGGCGTTCTTCGGGTCGAAGTGGATGGCCTGCGTGAAATCGGCGATCGCCCGGTCGGTATCGCCCTTGCGGCGCAGCGCCAGCCCGCGATTGTAGAAGGCGAGGGCGTTCTTCGGGTCGAGCTTGAGCGCCTGATCGAAATCGGCGATGGCGCGGTCGAGTTCGCCGCGCGCGGCGTAGACCACGCCGCGATTGTAGCGCGACAGCGCATCCTTGGGATCGAGCTTGACCGCCTGGGAGAGGTCGCTCAGCGCCTGATTGTAGTCGTGCTTGGCGAAGTAGGCGATGCCGCGATCGTAATAGGCGAGCGCGTAGCTGGCGTCGAGCTGGATCGCCTGATCGTAATTCTTGATGGCGCGGTTGTAGTCGTGCTTGTCGTAATAGGCGTTGCCGCGGTTGTAGTAGGCCAGCACGTAATTCGGATTGAGCAGGATCGCCTGGTCGTAGTCCTTGATGGCGCGGTCGATTTCGCCGCGATTGCGATAGGCCAGGCCGCGGTTGTTGTAGCCGAAGCCGTCGCGCGGGTCGGTCAGGATCGCCTCGTCGAAATCCTGGATGGCGCGGTCGGCGTCGCCGCGCGCGGCATAGGCGATGCCGCGGTCGTTGAGCGCAAGCACGTATTTCGGATTGAGCTTGATCGCCTGATCGAAATCGGAGATCGCGTGCTCGTAGTCGCGGATGTCGCGATAGGCGAGGCCGCGGCTCTCATAGGCTACCGCGTCGTTCGGGTTGAGTTTGATGGCGCGGTCGTAGTCGGGGATGGCGCGATCGGGCTCGCCTTTGGCGCGATAGGCCATGCCGCGATTGTAATAGGCGAGCGCATTGTTCGGATTGAGCTTGATCGCGTTATTGAGCGTGGCGATGGCGCGGTCGTAGTCGCGGCGGTCGTAATAGATGTGGCTCAAGGTATCGAGCGCGCCGGAATTGCGCTTGTCGTATTTGGCGACCTGCTCGAGGTCCTCGGCGGCGTGCTCGGCGTCGCCGCGGTCGCGGAAGGCGAGCGCGCGGTTGAAGAAGGCCTCGGCGTGCTTGGAGTCGAGCTTGATCGCCTCGTCGAAATCGGCGATGGCGCGGTCGGCGTCGCCCTTGGAGCGATAGGCCTTGCCGCGTTCGGCGTAGGCGTCGGCCTTCTGCTTCTTGATCTTGGTCTTTTCGATCACCGCCGTGCAGTTGGCGATGCGCACGTCGGGCGTCTCGTCCTGCTTGGCGCTGCAGAGGCGGATCTCGGCGGCGCTCGGTGCCGGCGCCGGCGCGGCGAACGCGGCCGACGCGAGCAGCGTCGCCGCTGCCGCGATCGCGCCGGTCATAAAACGCTGCGTTCCCCCGCTCATGCCGCCTCGTCGCGCTCGATTGCGCGTTCCGGATTCCTCCGAATTGGCGGCAAATTTAGCCGGTCACACCGGCATTTCGCGGACTAGCCGGAGTTAACATTAACCCCGGCCGGCGGTTTGCGCGGCCCACGTTAATCTTACCGGCGCTTCGAAATCTACTTGCCGGTGTCGGCCGCCTGCGCCGCGGCGGCGCGGGCTGCCGCCGCCATGTCGTCGAGCACGTATTGCGGCGGCATCACGTAGGCGAGCACGCGGCTCTTGTCGTAGACCGACTGGCGCACGCTGTTGCCGTGATTGCCCGAGACGATGATCGGGTTGCCTTGACCGTCGGTGCCGCGCACCACGCCGACATGGCCGTTGTTCGGGCCGGCGCGGTAGAGAATGGCGATGGCGCCGACGCGCGGGCCGTCGAGCTTGACGCCGTATTTCAGGAACGAGCGCGCGGCGCGCGATTGCGTGCCCTTGCCGCCGGCGCGGCGCAGCACGAAGTTCATGAAATCGGCGCACCACAGCTTGGTCGGCAGGCCGATCTGCGAGGCGGTGCGGCCGCGCCAGCGCAGCGCTTCGAGCAGCACGCCGGCTGCGCCCGGCACTTGGGCGGCCGCCTCGATGGCGTCGCTGCGGCTGCGCGTAAAAGGCTCGAGCGGTTCGGTGTTGGCGAAGCGGTCGGCCGACTTCACGGCGGTCGCCTGCGCGGGCAGCACGATGCCGATCACGAAAGCGCACGTGAGAGCGATGGCAATGGGTCGCTTGCTGTCTCGCATGGCTTTGACGTCCACGTCGTCCTTTGCAGGATCCGTTTCTTTTGTCATTTGGCGCATCGACTCGCGGTTAACTACGCGAGCCTCAGGCCGGCTTGCGGACGCCATTTTTTCCAAGCGGACGGCACTCCGGCAAGCGAAGCGATGCTTAAGATCACCGCTGCCTTGCGCTATAGTTAATTCGTAAAATTTGAATCAATGTGTGGCGCGGCCGATCACGGCACGCTGTAGCGGATCGGCACGGTAATCGCGATCTCGGCGCCTTTGATCTCCGGCGGCGGCGGGGGCAGCGGCTGTGCGCGCGCGACGAGCGCCAGGGTCGCGCGATCGAGCGCCGCCGAGCCCGAGCTGCGCGCGATATGCGCGCGGTGGACGCCGCCGCTGCGGTCGACACTGAAGGCGAGCTGGGCGACGCCCTGCTCGCCGCGCGCTTCGGAGGGGTAGCGCTTGTAACGCTCGAGCCGGGCGACCAGCGCGGATTTCCAGTTCGGCAGCGCGCTCGGATCGGGCGCAGCAGCGCCGGGTGCGGGCGCCGCGGCGCGCGCAGCCTGGGTCTCGGCGTTGACGGGCGCGCTCGAAACATTGGCCAGCCGGCGCGGCCGCCTGTCATGCGGCCGGTCCGGCGGCTTCGGCGGCGGCGCGGAAAGTTCGGCGCCCTTGGGCGAGGGCGCGACCGCGGCCTTTGCTGCGGGCGGTTCGCGCTGCGGCTCGGCCGGCGTTTCAGCCTGCTGCGGGCCGGGCGTTGCGTTCGTCGGCGGGATCGGCGGCGCCGCCGGCACCGGCGCAAGCTCGACCAGCATCGCCGGCGCGGCAGTCAGCGCGTCCCGCGCGCCGCTCCAATGCGCGTGCAATGCAACCGCGCCCGCCACGTGGGCGCCCAACACGAGCACAAAACACAGCGTCCAGCGCGCGGCCTCCGTGAGATGCCGGCCCGCGTTCACGGCGCCACCTTGCCGGCTTCGAGCGCGACCAGCGCGACGTGCAGATAGCCGGCGCCGCGCAATGCGTCCATCAGCGCCATCAGGTCGCCGTACGACACCGTCTTGTCGGCGCGCAGGAACACGCGCTGCGTCTTGTCGCCGCCGGTCGCGCGGTCGAGCGCCGCGCCGAGCGCAGCGCGGTTCACCGTGCCGTCGTCGAGGTCGACACTGAGATCCGCCTTCAGCGTCAGCACCAGCGGCTTGTCGGGACGCGGGCTCGGTTCGGCATTGGCGGACGGCAGGTTGACGGCGATATCCACCGTCGCCAGCGGCGCCGCGATCATGAAGATGATCAGCAGCACCAGCATCACGTCGATGAACGGCGTGACGTTGATCTCGTGCAGCTCGTCGAGGTCCTGCTCGTGCAAGCTCGGCGTGGCCATGGCGCTTACTCGGCGGCTGCCGCGGCGCGGCGGCGCTCGGCCGGCCGGTCGAACGCGCCGCGGTCGAGATCGCGGCTGATGAGCCGCATGATCTCGGCCGATGCGTCGGCGATGAGCGCGCGATAGCCGGCGACCCAGCGCGAGAACATGTTGTACATCACCACCGCCGGAATGGCCGCCACCAGGCCGAGCGCGGTGGCAAGCAGCGCTTCGGCGATGCCGGGCGCCACCACCGCGAGATTTGTCGTGTGCTGTTTCGAAATGCCGATGAAGCTGTTCATGATGCCCCAGACCGTGCCGAACAGCCCGACGAAGGGCGCGGTGGCGCCGACGGTTGCGAGAATCCCGGTGCCGCGGATCATGGCGCGGCCGGCGGCGGCTTCGATGCGCTCGAGCCGGGAACCGATGCGGTCTTTGACGTCGGCGAGTGCGCCGGCGGACAGCCCGATCTCCTGTTCGGCTGCGCCGAGCAGCGCGCCGACGCAGTCGCCGCGGCCGCGCATGACGGATACGGCCTCCGCGAAACTGTGCGCCTGCGCCAGCGCGGCGATCGCCGCGCGCAACCGCCGCCGCGCCGCCAGCAATTCGAGCGCCTTGGCGAGCCAGATCGTCCAGGTCAGCACCGAGGCGAAGGCGAGCCCGATCATCACCGCCTTCACCACGACGTCGGCCGCCATGAACATGCCCCAGGGGGTGAGATCGCGTGGCAGGTTGACGACGATGGCCGGATCGGGCGTCTGGGCGGCGGCGGCGCCCGGCAAGGCGGCCGCGGCGCCGACAAGGGCCGCCGAAGCACGGCGTAAGTTGCTGCAAATACGGGTCATTTCTGCGCGTCCGGCATGCGGGGCCGAAACAGTCTAGCACCGGGCGGCCTGCCGGCGGCAGTGCGGATCCGGGCCCTATCGACGCGCTTTTTTTCGCTCGCGCAAATGAAAAACCGCCCCGCCGGAACCCCGGCGGAGCGGCTTAAAGTCTTAAGGCGCTAGTCGCGGTAGGAGACGACCTCGCCGCCGTAGCGGCGTCCGCCGTCGGGGCCGCAGTTGCAGTTCACGCCGCGCACCTCACGCCGCTCGAGGACGTGCCGGACTTCGCCGGGCACTTCGCGGTTGACCACGACGCGCGCTTCCACAACGCGCGTCTTGTTGATCGTATTGACGCGATGCAGCTCGACGTCGCGCACGATCGTGTTGACGCGACGCACGACGATGTCGCGATGCACGACCGGCTGCACGTGCACGACCAGGCGGTTCTCCTGGATGAGCCGGGTCTGGCCGCGAACGACGCGCGTCTGATTGACGACGCGTTCGTGATTGACGACGCGGGGTGCAGCGCGCACCTCGCGCTTGGTGTTGTACTCATGGTCCGGGCGCATACAGTTACAGACGGAGTCCCAGTGACCGCCGTCCGCAAGCGCAGGGACCGGATTGACGCCCGCCAGCCCGAGGACGAGCAGGGCACCGTAGATCGCCTTGTAAACGTGTTTCATTGTTCAACGCCCCGTTAACCAAGTAAGTGTTTCAGCGCAGGTATCTTTTAGCTGTTAACCATAGTTGTAAAGAGAGAAATGTTTTGCATTGCCGCTCTGTTCGCATTTGTGACCATCGCGACACGTTCTCAACAAATAGAAAGCCGGCGCATTTGCGCCGGCTCGAGTCGCAAGATGTAGACGGTCGATAAAATTTTATTCAATTCATCTTCGAGTCTTACGCGATTATTTTTTCAGTCGCGCCGCCGCTTCCTTCACCAGACTCAAGTCGGAGTGCCCAGCGACGTCGATCTTGTTCTTGACGAAGCCGAGTTCGCGCGTGGTGTCGACGTTGCGCTGAAGCGCTTCGAGGTTCGGCAACAGGTCGATGTCGCGATAGGTGTCCTGCTTGGTGAACAGCCAGCCGAAGCGCTCGGGCGGCACCTTGGTCAATGCCGAGGCGATCTTGGCGACCTCGTCGTGGTTCTTCGGATCGAGATACCAGTGGACGACGCGCACGAGGTCCTCCATGAAATCGACCATGGCGGCGCGGTTCTTGTCGATGAACGGCTTGCGCGCCACCAGGATGATCATCTGCGTGATGCCGAGCGCCTCGGTCTGGTTGAACAGCACGCGGCCTTCCTCGCGCAGCTTCGGATTGAACGAGAACGGCAGCACCGCCGGAATGAGATCGGCCTTCTTCTCCAGCAGCATCGCCGGCATGGCCGGCAGCGGACCTTCGAGCATGGTGTAGTCGCGTTTTTCCTCGAGCCCGTGCTTGTGCAGCATGGCGCGGATGGCAACGTCGACGGCGCTGCCGCCGCCGTTGGTGCCGATCACCTTGCCCTTGAGATCCTCGACCTTGTTGATGCCGCTGTCTTTGCGGACGTAATACTGGTCGGTGTAGTAGCCCGGCACGCCGTCCTGGAATTCGTCGGCGATGACGCGCAGGTCGTCGAGCCCGGCATTGTCGATGGCGATGGCGAACGAGGAATAGGCGAGGCTCGCCACCTCCAGCTCGTTGTTGGCGATGGCCGTGATGGTTTGCGGCGTGCCCTGATAGCGGATGACGTCGAGGGTGTAGGACTTGCCCAGATGCGTGAGCAGGTCCTTCTTTTCGAGAATGACCGAGCCCCAGTTGGCGACCGGGACCACCCAGGACATGCGGATCTTGACCGGTTCGGCCTTGGCGGCGGCGGTCAAGGCGAGCGCGCAGGCGCCGGCCAGCGCGAGTTTCAGTAGGCGCATCGGAGTCCTCCCAGTGTGGCGGCTTTGTTGTTGGTTCAGGCGTGGTGCCAGCAGCAAAGATTGTCCGGCGTCGCACCGGCTTTGGCAAGCCGTTTACGCCGTGCTCGGCGCGTTCGCTTCCTGGTGCCAGATCAGCAGGCGGCGGCGCGCCAGGGCCATGATTTTCACCAGCGCGTAACCGACCACCGCGATCTCGACAATTCCCGCAAATACGCCCGTGGAATTGGCAAAGCGCGAGGCCGTGATCATGGCGCCGCCGAGGCCGTAGCCGCCCATCAGCATCTCGGCGACGACGGCGACGATCAGCGACAACGGCAGCGCCACCTGAAGTCCGGTCATGATCTGCGGCGAGGCCGCCGGCAGGATGACCTGGGTGAGCAGCTCGCGGTTGCTCGCGCCCATGTTGCGCGCCGACCAGATCAGCTCCTTTTCGACGCCCTGGATGGCGATGACGGTCGCCGCGATTACGGGGAAAATGGCGTCAATGACGATGATGGTGATCTTGGAGACGTCGAACACGCCGAGCCACAGGATGACCACCGGCAGAAAGGCGATTTTCGGCATCGGAAAGCCGACCGAGACGATCGGATCGAAGAACCAGTTGGCGATGACGTTGCGCGACATCGCCATGCCGATGAGGACCCCGCCGACCGCGCAAATGCAGAACGCGGTCAGCGCGCGATAGAGCGTGAGCGCGGTGTTGATCCAGAGGTCGCCGGACAGGCCGTCGCGCCAGATGCGCTCGATGACGTCGCTCAGCGCCGGCAGCTGGTAGTGCGTGAACATGCCGCTGCGCGCCAGCAGCTCCCAGGCGGCGAGCAGCACGACGACCGAAACGGCGCGCGCGGCGCCCCAATAGAGCGTGACCGCGATGCGCGCGGCCTTTTCCGGCCAGCCATTCGGCCTGTCGGTCGCCGTCACTCGCGCCATGCCAGAGCCCGTTTGGTGATGGCGAGATAGACGCGGTCGGCGGCGAAACCGAGAAACGCCACGGTCAGCACCACGGCATACATGGCGTCGTAGGAGCCGTTGGCGCCGAAGGAACCGATCAGGAAACCGAAGCCCTTCTGGGCGACGATCAACTCCGACGACACCAGCAGGATGAAGGAAAGCGCGAGCGCCGTGCGCACGCCGTTGAGCAGCTCAGGCATGGCGCTCGGCAGCACCACGTCCCACAGCATGCGGAGCCGGCTTGCCCCCATGCTGCGCGCCGACCACACCAGCGCCTGCTCGCTCGCTCGCGCGCCGTTGAAGGCGCCGATCGTCACCGGCAGCATGCAGCCGAGAAAGATCAGCAGGATTTTCGAGCCGTCGCCGAAGCCGAGCCAGATCACCGTGACCGGGATGAGCGCCGATTTCGGCAGCGGGTAGAAGATCTCGACCAGCGGGCTGAGCAGCACGAAGGCCGGCCGCCACCAGGCCATGACGATGCCGAGCGTGCCGCCGATGAGGATGGCAAGGCCAAGCCCGGCGAAGGCGCGGTAGAGCGAGGACAGGCCGTTGGTGACGAGCTCGCCGTCCTTCACCATGTCGAACCATGAGGCGATGACGTCGGACAGCGGCGGCAGCGCGGTGGTGGAGACGAGCTCGAGCCGCGCCACCGCCTCCCAGCCGAGCGCCAGCAGCAGCAGCGGCGAAAAGCGGATGAGCGTTTTCATGGCGGCTGCCTCTTTTCCTCCCCACCGCTTCGCGGGGGCAGGGGAGTCGCGGCGCTCGAATAAAGAATGTCGCGAAACATCATGTTCGCTTGCCTTGCGCCTTGATCGCTTCCTCGCGCACCAGATGCCAGATCTCGTCGACCTTCTCGACGAAGGCTTTTTCCTTGAAGATATTGTCGCCGCCCTTGGCGAACTTGGTGTCGACGATGGTCTTGATGCGGCCGGGCCGCGCCGACATCACCGCGACGCGGTCGGCGAGATACACCGCTTCCTGCACGTCGTGGGTGACGAAGATCACGGTTTTCGGCGTGCGCTGCCAGATGCGCAGCAGTTCGCTCTGCATCAGGCCGCGGGTCTGCGCGTCGAGCGCGCCGAACGGCTCGTCCATCAGCAGGATCTTCGGATCGAAGGCGAGGGTGCGGGCGATCGCCGTGCGCTGGCGCATGCCGCCCGACAGCTGCGAGGGATAGCTGTCCTCGAAGCCGGAGAGGCCGACCAGCTCGATGAAATCCATGGCGCGCTTCTCGCGCTCGTCCTTCGGCATGCCCTGCCGCTCGAGGCCGTAGAGGATGTTGCCGCGCACGGTTTTCCACGGGAACAGCGCGAAGTGCTGAAACACGATGCCGCGGTCGGGGCCGGGTCCCTCGACCGGCTTGCCGTCGACGCTGATGCTGCCGGCTTCGACCGGCAGAAAACCGCCGATGAGATAGAGCAGGGTGGATTTGCCGCAGCCGGACGGCCCGAGCAGGGCGACGAATTCGCGGTTGGCTACTTCGAGCGACACCTGATCGAGCGCCAGCACCTCGCGCCCGCGCGGCGGGCGATAGACGTGGTTGACGCCGTCGATGACGATCTGGGCAGCCATGGCGGAAGGCAGCCTCGCCAATGGCGCCTTTAAGTCAAGCGGCAGCACGGCTGTTGCGGCGGCGGCCTTTCCCTATAATGGCGGCCCCAACCCGCAAGGATCACGTCAGTGCCCAGCCTCGCCGAGCTTTTGCGCGAACTCGCGCTCGCCAACCGCATCGCCGCCAACGAAGGCGTCGTCGACACCTTCGGCCATGTCAGCATGCGCCACCCCGACAATCCGAACCGCTATTTCCTGTCGCGCTCGAGCGCGCCCGACATGGTGACGCCGGACGGCCTGATCGAATACGACCTCGACTCCCGGCCGGTGCGCGATCCCGGCGTGCCGCAATATTCCGAGCGCGTCATCCACGGCGAAATCTACAAGGCGCGGCCCGACGTCATGTCGGTCTGCCACCATCATTCGCCGTCGTTCATGCCGCTGATCGCCATCGGCGCCGATTACGTGCCGGTCTTTCACCTCGGCTCGGCCGGCGGCATCAAGCCGCCTTATTGGGACCAGCGCGACGAATTCGGCGACACCAATCTGCTGGTGGTGAAGCCGGAGGAGGGCGCCTCGCTCGCTCGCGCCCTTGGCCGGCACCCGATGGTGCTGATGCGCCGGCACGGCGTCACCGTGATCGGCGCCAGTGTCCGCGAATGCGTCTACCGGGCCGTACAGACCTGCCGCAATGCCGAGTATCAGGTGCGCGCGCTCGCCATCAGCCCGAACATCGCCTCGCTTTCGCCCGGCGAAACCGAACGCTGCGGCGATATCATCGGCAAGACCACCGGGGTCACCCGATGCTGGGAGTCCTGGGCGCTGCGCGTGGCCAAAGGCGGCGGCCTGCCGGCACCGGCCAAGCGCAAGGCGCAGGCAAAGGTCGCTCGCAAACGCGGCAAACGGCGAGGCTGACGTTTTAGGCTTTCCCGGCGGGCGGCGTTCGGTGTTGAATAGCGCCCAGCGGGGACGGCCTCACAAGAAAATCATGGGAGGACAAGCATGACGACTTTCAAGCGTTTCGCCGCTGCGATCGGCCTGGCGCTGCCATTGGCGCTCGCGGCCGGCGCGGCCTCGGCCGAGGACCAGCTCAAGGTCGCGATCGGCCAGATCAACAACTGGGAGAACCAGGCGCCGACGCTCGGCCAGGATGCCGGCATCTTCAAGAAGCACGGGCTGGTGCTCGAGAACGTCGGCACGCGCGGCGCCGGCGAGACCTTGCAGCCTGTCATCGCCGGCAGCGCTGACATCGGTGCCGGGGTCGGGGTCGCCGGCGCCATGCGTGCCTTCGCCAAGGGCGCGCCGGTGCGCATCCTCGCGCCGATGTTCACCGGCACCGGCGATCTGTACTGGTACGTGAAGGCGGATTCGCCGATCAAGAGCCTGAAGGATGCCACCGAGAGCACGACCATCGCCTACTCGACCAACGGCTCGAGCTCGAACAACATCGTGGTCGCCTTCGGCGCCGAGCTTGGCTGCAAGGCCAAGCCGACCGCGACCGGCAGCCCCGCCGGCACGCTGACCGCCGTCATGTCCGGCCAGGTCGACATCGGCTGGGCGGCGCCGCCCTTCGGCCTCAAGGAACTCAAGGAAGGCAAGATCCGCATCGTCGCCCACGGCAGCGACGTGCCCTCGCTGCGCGGCCAGACCGTGCGGGTGCTGATCGTCAACGCCAACGCGCTCAAGACCAAGCACGACGCCATCATGCGCTTCATGCAAGGCTATCGCGAGGCGGTCGACTGGATGTATTCCGACCCGAATGCTGTCGAAATGTATTCGAAGAAGATGAACCTGCCGGTCGATCTGCTGAAAGAGTCGATGGCGAAATTCCAGCCGAAGGAAGCGCTGCAGACCGACAAGATGGCGGACCTCGAGGGCGCGGTGCGCGACGCGGTGAAATTGAAGTTCCTCGAGCAGCCGCTCACCAAGGAGCAGCTCGCCGAACTGATTCAGATTCCGCCGCGCAAGTAACGCGGTATCGCAAAATGCAAACGGGCCGCTGCCATGCAGCGGCCCGTTCGGTTTCCACGTTGCGAAGCGTCAGCTCTTTTTCGCGGCCTTTTTCTTCGCCGCCTTCTTGGCCTTGTGCTTCTTGCCCGCCTTCGCCTTCTTCACCGGGCAGGCCTTTTGCGACACGATGGTGGCGCCGTCTTTCCAGGCCGCGCAGGAATTCGCGTAGGTGAACTTGTGACCGCGCAGCGAGCCGCACACCGGCGTGCTGGCCTGGTACAAGCAGATTTGCGGCTGCGCCGGCGGCGCGGCGGCGGCTTTCTTCTTCTTGCCTTTGGCTTCACCCGTCGTCGCTGATCCGATCGCCAGAGCGACCGCAGCCACACCGATGACGAGCGCGTATCCGATAGTCCTCAGCCTCATGTGTTCCTCCCAGCATTGTTAGGACCGCGATACTAGGAGGTAATGCGCGAAGGTGACAAGAAATTTACGCGTGCAGAATCTGAACGTGCGTTCAGAAATCCATGTGTCATTTCTTCGCGGCGCTGATCGAGGTGAGGATGGCGGCGCGGCCCTTGTCGAGCGCTTGCCGCACTGCATCATCCTTGCCGATGGCGCCCATCTCGCGCTGGCGCTTCACCGTGGCGTCGACCATCAGCGGGTCGAGGCCTAATTCACGCAGCGTGGCTGCGGATTCCTCCATCTCGGCCGCCCGCCGTTCGCCGTGGCTCGCCATGCGCTCGAGGTTGTATTCCGACAAGCTCGCCCAATCGAGCCCGGGATAGTTGTTCTTGAGCGAGGCCGTGACCTCGTCGAGCACGCCGGCGCGCGCCGCTGCCACGAAGCATTCGAACGTCAGGGCCTCGATGCCCTTGATCATCACCGAGCGGATCATCTTGATCGCCGCCGCGCCGCCGACGGCATCGCCGACCACCTTGAGCTCCATGTCCATCTCGCGCAGCAGCGGCGCGACCGGTTCGGCGTGCGGCCCCGAAATGAGCAGCGGCGTCCGGTGCCGCTTGGGATGGATCGCCGCCACCACCGCGACGTCGACATAGCGCGCCCCGCCGCCGAGCAGCTTGGCCGTTTCCTGCTTGCGCCCCGGCGACACCGAATTGATGTCGAGATAATAGGGGCTGCCCTTGAGATGCGGGGCCACCGAGCGCGCGGCCTCCAGGCTCGAGGCCGCCGTCACCGCCGAGATGACCATGTCGGTCTCCGTCACGGCATCGGCGGCGGAGGTTGCAAGCCTGACGCCGAATTTCTCGCCCGCCGCCCGCAAGCGGGCGCCGGCCGGCGTGGGAAACAGGATGTCCCAGGCGGCGATGCGCTCGATGCCGCCCTCGCGCAGGCCGGAGGCGATCGCCTGGCCGGCCTCGCCGAAACCGATGAAGGAAATGCGC
Organism: Pseudolabrys sp.; assembly: GCA_035651255.1. GTDB lineage: Bacteria > Pseudomonadota > Alphaproteobacteria > Rhizobiales > Xanthobacteraceae > Pseudolabrys. Next base: position 23,978 of record DASRGB010000065.1, on the reverse strand, counting down.
GGGGTGTTGCGGTTCATGATTCCACCTTCGTCATGTCCGGCCAACCGGGTCCGGCCCTCGGCCGGCCCGGCTACAGGCTTGTGCCGGGCATCCACGACTTCGCCTTACAACATTAAAGACGTGGACGGCCGGGACAAGCCCGGCCATGACGTCAAATGGTTTTCACCGGCGCGTCCTGCCGCGAGGTCTGGAAGCTCACCGCCATCAGCCATTGTCCGTTGCGCTTGGTGAAGACGCGCGACACCCGCGTCGCCTTGCCGTGAAACGGCTGGTGCTCGCAGCGCATGACGATCGCGTCGGGGAAGCAGAGCATTTCGTTCCACACCAGCGGCGAGGGCGCCGAGTTGGCGTTGGTCTTGCGCTGCTCCTCGATCACCGCCACGCGTCCGGCCTTGGTGTGCTGGCGCGTCGCGGCATAGAGCGAGAACTCGTCGGCGACGTATTTCACCCATTCCTCGGGCAGGTGCCGCATCACCGCGATCTCGAGCTGCTGCCAGGCGGCGAGGCAATCGCGCTCGTCCTGGTTTTTCGGCTCATAGGGCAAGGTGAAGCAGGGATTGTCCCATTCCTTCTTGCCCGGGCCGTGGCCGAACACCGGCACATCCTGCGATACCTCGTGGTAGACGAGGAGCCGCCAGCCCGCGGCGCGCCTGCCCCAGACGCGCAAAAGATATTTTTTGTCGCCCTCGACCACGACGCTCACCACGTCGCCGTAGCGGTGCACGATCGGCTTCAGGCCGGTCTCGTCGCCGAGCAGCGGCGTGATGCGTTCGCTCTCCGCCTTGGTCCTGACGCGGCCGAAGCCGTCGATCCAGTTGAACTGCTCGTCGAGCAGGCCGGCCGCGGCGGCGGCATCGCCGCGGGCCAGCGCGGCGACGAAACTCCGGTCGGCGTCCATTACCGCATCGCTCATGGTCACGACTCCGGAATCCCCGGAACCGGCGGCGTGCCGTGGGTGTGGAACGACTTGATGGTCTGCAGACCCCAGGCCTGGCCTTTCTTGCGCTCGGCTTCGCTCCAGGTGATCGGCTTCCAGTCCGGCGCCAGCACCAGCCGCGCGCCGGGGCAGGCCACTTCGACGCGATTGCCGCCCGGCTCGTAGACGTAGAGGAAGAAGGTCTGCTGGATGGCGTGCTTGTGCGGGCCGGTCTCGATGTAGATGCCGTTCTCCAGGAAAATGTCGGCGGCGCGCAGCACGTCCTCGCGGCTGTCGAGCGCGTAGGTGACGTGATGGAAGCGGCCTTTGGTGCCGGTGTGGTCGCGGGTGTAGGCGAAATCGTAGGACTTGTTGGTGGCCGTCATCCACATGCCGGCTTCGCTGCCGTCGTCCATGACGATCTGCTCGGTGAGGCGGAAGCCGAGATAGTTCTGGAAGAACTCGCGGTTGGCTTTGACGTCGACGGCAAGGCCGTTGAAGTGGTCGATACGGCGGACGTTGCAGCCGCGGGCCGGGTAGCGCTGCGCCTGATTCTTCAGCGCCGGCTTCTTGTCGGGCGGCGGGTCGTACCATTCGGTCTCGTAGTAAAGCTCGATGACGTGGCCGTCGGGATCCTTGCAGACGAAGGTCTTGCCGTGGCCGAGGTCGCCGTTTGACCAGCCGACGTCGAAGCCGGAGCCCTTCAGCGCCGCGGCGCGCCGCTCCAGCGCCTGTTCCGAGCGCGTGCGGAAGGCGACATGCGCCATGCCCGACGTCTTGGCAGCGGTGAGCTTGAGCGAATAGCGCTCGTAGTCGTCCCAGGCGCGCAGATAGACGCTGTCGCCTTTCTCGCCGCTCTGCGTCATGCCCATGACGTCGATGAAGAACTTACGGCTCTCCTCGAACTTGGGGGTGAGCATCTCGAGATGACCGAGATGGGCGATGTCCATATTGGGTTCGGGCTGCATGACGTCCTTCGCTCTTCAGGTCTGTTGGTCGGGGCGGGCGAAAACCAGCACCAGGTTGTTGGCCGGCATCGCCACGATATCCATAGGCGCGAGGCCGGCGGCCTCGGCGAGGCGATTGAGATCGGCGAGGTCGCGCACGCCCCATTCGGGATTCTCGGCCTGGAGCGTAGCGTCGAACGCGGCGTTGCTCGGCGCGGTATGGGCGCCGTCGCGCTTGAAGGGTCCGTAGACGAACAGCCGGCCGCCCGGCCGCAGCAGACGCCCGGCGCCGGCAAACAGATTTTGCGACACGTTCCAGGGTGAAATGTGCAGCGTGTTGATGCACAGCATGGCGGCGAGGCTGCCGCCGCCGTCATCGCCCGTCCACGTCCAGGCGGGATCGGCGAGATCGATGCGCTGCGGCGAGCGCAGGTTGGCGAGCCCCGCCTGCCGCCGCCAGGCTTCGATGCTGGCGAGGTGGGAGCCACGGATGTCGCTCGGCCACCAGGTCAGCCGCGGCGTGCGCGCGGCAAAGGCTGCGGCATGCTGGCCGGTGCCGCTGCCGACCTCCAGCACGTCGCCGCTTGCGCCGGCGAGAAAGCCGGAGATCGCGGCCCAGATCGGCTCACAGTTGCGATGGAAGGCCGGCGCGTCGAGGCGGCCCTGGTCCGGCCGTGTGCCGAGACTTGCGAAATCGACGACGAATTGCGGTTTGGCTGCAGGGGTACTCATGGTCGAACGAAGACGCACCTAGCCACGGTGCGCCGGTGCGGTCAAAGGAGAATTGGCGTCAAATCGCAGGACTTTGCGGCCGGCTTCGTTGTTTTTCCCCGGAGGATGGGGCAAAATCCCACTGAAGCGGGCAAAACACCGAAGAAACGTCCAGGGAGGATATGACAATGCGCAAACTCACGGTGCTTGCGGCCCTTGCCGCGCTGGCGCTGCCGGGCACAGCCGCCGCGCAGCAGAAGATCACCATCGGCATTCCGACCTCGCCGCCGAATATCGTTCATATGCCGGTGATCGTGGCCAGGGACCTCGGCTTCTACAAGAAAGCCGGCCTTGACGTCGACATCGTGTCGCTCGGCGACGGCGTCAAGGTGTATCGCGCGCTGCTCGCCGGCAATATCGAGTTTGGCCTGACGCCCGGCGCCCCGACCATCATCGGCCGCTCGAACGGCGCCGCGGTGAAGGCGCTCTCGGCCAATCTGCCGAAATTCGAAGCCTCGATGGTGGTGCGCGCCGACATCAAGACGATGGAAGATCTCAAGGGCAAGCGCATCGGCATCCAGGAGCCGGGAGGCTTTGCCGACATTCTCAGCCGCAGCGTGCTGCGCGCCGCCAAGATCGATCCGAAAGAGGTGAATTTCGTCACCATCGCCAGCGAGGACGTGCCGGCGCTGGTCGCCAACCAGGTCGACACCGCGATCCTGCATGTCGAGCAGGAGATGTTTGCCAAGAGCAAGGTGCCGGACCTGCACGCCATCGCCCGCATGTGGGAACTGCAGCCGAAGACGCTCTATACGTTCCTGTCGGCAACCGAAAAGACCATCAAGGATCATCCCGATATCGTGCAGAAGGTGGTCGCCGCCAATATCGAAGCGACGCGGGCCATGTACTCGGATCGCGCCAAGATCATTCCGATCCTGGTCAAGGAGACCGGCTATCCGGAGCCGATCCTGGCGCAGAGCTTTGACTTCCTCGTCAAGGAGTGCATCTGGGACGCCAATAGCGGCCTGTCGACGGAGCGTATCAATTTCACCGCCCAATTGATGACCAGGATCGGCAACATCAAGGAAGGCAAGACGCCGACCTACGAGGACGTCGTCGATACCACCTTCGCCAAGAAGGCGATCGAGCAACTCGGCGAATGGAAGGGGCCGGTGTGCCCGACCGCGGCATTCTGAGCGGCCAAACGCCTGCCGGCGCCGCCCTGATCGGCGGCGCCGCCGGCGCACCACAGCCGGTCAATATCGGAAAGGACGACGATGGCCGTCGCGCATGACATCCATACCGGCGCTGTCGCCGATGCTCAACCGCCGCTCGCCACGGGACGGACGCCGTGGTGGGAGCGGCCGGCGCTGTTCCGCTACGGCTTCGTGGTGGTGATATTGATCGTCTGGGAACTGGTTGCGCCCCACATCAACCCGATCTTCTTCACGTCGCCGAGCAAGATCGCGCAGGCCTTCTACGAGACCACCATCTCCGGCGAGCTGCCGTACTTCCTGTGGCAAAGCCTGCAGGTCATGGTCTACGGGCTGAGCATCGCCATCGTCGTCGGCATTCTGCTCGGCGTGGCCATGGCGCGGCTGCGCTGGCTCGACTGGGCGCTCGATCTGCCGATCAACGCGCTTTATGCGATGCCGCTGGTGGCGGTGGTGCCGCTGCTGGTGCTGTGGTTCGGCATCTACATGAAGGCCAAGATCATCGTCGTCTTCCTGTTCGCGGTGTTTCCGCTGCTGATCAACACCTATCAGGGCGTGCGCGAGTGCGACAAAGGCATGCTCGAGGTCGCGCAGTCGTTCCGCTCGACGGAGTGGCGGACCTGGCAGGACGTGCTCCTGCCCTTTGCGCTGCCCTACATCATCGCCGGGGTGCGGCTCGCCATCGGCCGTGGGCTGATCGGCATGATCATCGCCGAGTTCTACACCACCATCTCCGGCCTCGGCTTCATGATCACCAAATACGCCAACGTCTTCGCCATGGATAAGACCTTCGTGCCGGTGATCGTGCTGATGGTGCTCGGCGTCTCGCTGACCACGCTTCTGAAATGGGTCGGCCGCCGCATCGCGCCCTGGAGCCACGCCAACCGCTGAGGCCCGCCGTAAGGCGTATCGACATTGTCACAAAGCGGGTGCAGGCTTCTTCCTGTGCAGGGGGAGTTGCCATGATCCTCGGTCTGTCGACTGCGAATTTCACGCTGCTGCACGTCGTCATCAGCCTCGTTGCCATCGCCAGCGGGCTTGTGGTGCTGGTGGGGATGCTCGGCTCGCGGCGGATGCCCGGCTGGACCGCGCTGTTCTTGATAACCACGATCCTGACCAGTCTCGGCGGGTTCCTGTTTCCGATTCACGGCTTCACGCCGGCGCTCGGCACCGGCGGCGTCTCGCTGGTCGTGCTCGCGGCGGCGCTGGTGGCGCTCTACGGCAAGCACCTCGCCGGCCGCTGGCGCTGGATCTACGTCGTCACCGCGCTCGCCGCGCTTTACCTCAACGTGCTGGTGCTGATCGTGCAGTCCTTCGAGAAACTGACGGTGCTCAATCCTGTGGCGCCCGCCGTCGGCCCGCCGTTCGCCGAGCCCGTGAACACGCATTTCGTGGTCGCGCAGACGCTTGTGCTGGCGCTGTTTGTCGCGGCCGGGATCGCCGCCTTGCTGCGCTTCCGGCCGGCTCCGGCGCCGTCCTTCTGAGCGCCAAACGAGAAAGCCGCCGTTGCCGGCGGCTTTCCTTGCGACCTGCCCACGTGTGGATCTATTTGAGCTGGGTCGAGACGCTGGAGAAGGTGGTGTTGAGCTTGCTGCCCAGCGTGTTGACGACGCCGATGATCGCGACGGCAATGCCGGCAGCGATCAGGCCGTATTCGATGGCGGTGGCCCCCGATTCGTCGTTGAGAAACGCGATGAGTTTCGACACGTGAAGTTCCCCTTTCGCTGCGGATGCTTTCGATATGGGGCGCAGCCTAGCGGTAGCGATTAAAGAGCGCGTCAACTTGCGCGCTCACATTCGCCAAAACTTTTACAACTTGTTCCAGATCAAATTCGCTGCGCGCCTGCCGCCGCGCGTTCGATGGAACTTTACGCGCGGGAGGGCGCCGCCGCCGCGTCTTTGCCCGCAATCCGGCCGAACACGGCGCCGCGCAGCACCGACGTCGCACCGGGATAGGTGCCATAGTAGAGGCCGATGGTTTCGCCCGCGGCATAAAGTCCCGGGATGGCGGCGCCGTCGGCATTGATGACGCGGGCGCGCGCGTCGACCTTCAGGCCGCCGAAGGTGAAGCAGTTGCCGCAGATGATCGGGAAGGCGAGGAACGGCGGCTTGGCGATCGGCCGCGCCCAGTTCGATTTTTTCGGCGCGAGACCCGCCTTGGTCGCGAGGCCGTCGAGCTCGAGCGGCTTGAAGGTTCCGGTCGGGCAGGCGGCGTTATAGCCCTCGACCGTGGCCGCCAGTTCGCCGGCATCGATGCCGAGCTTGCCGGCGAGCTCGGCGAGCGTTGCGGCTTTCACCGGCGGCTGGTCCGAGCGCACCGAACGCTTCCAGTTCGGCACGTCGTCTATCGCTGAATCCAGGATGCAGAAGGCGATGCCGTCGGGCTGCTCGAAAATCACGCGGGTGATCGCCTCGTAGGTAGCGTCCACCGTCGCCGGAGCCTCGTCGATGAAGCGCCGGCCGTATTTGTCGACCAGGATGCCGTAGTTGAATACCAGCACCACCGGCTCGGTGGCGCCGGAGCGCGGGTCGAGCGGCTCGGCGTGGAATGAGCCGTAGTCGCCGCAAGGCGCGGCGCCGGCGGCGAGCGCCATGCGGATGCCTTCGCCCTTGTTGTAGTAGCCGCCGCGCGCCACCGGCCGGATGTAGCGCGCCCGCGGTCCGAGATAATGCGTCAGCATTTCCGGATTGCCCTCGAAGCCGCCGCTGGCGAGCACCACCGAACGCGCCCGCAATTCGAGCGCCTTGTGGCCGTCGCCGACGCAACGCAGGCCGACCACCGCGCCGCCGTCGTCCTGGATCAGCCCGCGCGCCGTGGTCTGGTAGAAGAAATGCCCGCCATTGTTCTCGCACCAGCCGGCCAGCGCCTCGACCAGCGCCAGCCCGCCGCCGATCGGCGCCATGCGCGGCTGGCAGGCGGTGATGAAATAGGTCGGCAGGAAATCGAATTTGACGCCGAAGCCCTTGAGCCACGCCACCGTCGGCGGCACCGCTTGCGCGAAGGTCGCGATGACGTCGGGATCGGTGAAGCCGAGCGTCTTGACGATGCCCGGCCAGTTGTCCCAGTCGCGCGCCGTCTCGGCGATCAGTTCCGGATCGAGATAGTGGCCGGCATTGCGCGCGAAATGCGCCTCGAAGTCGTCGGACACCTCCGCTTCGCTCTTCATGCGCAGCAGCGCCTCGGTATAGCGGGTCTGGCCGCCGCGCTCCTCCTTCGGCGCGCGCTCGACGATGGCGACCTTGACGCCCGCCTGCAGCGCGGTCGCCGCCGCCGACAGGCCGGCGATGCCGCAGCCGACGACGACGACGTCGAAGCTCGTGGCGTCGCCGCTCACACGTCTTCCGGCCTGTCGACGTAGCGCAGGCCGGCTTTGGCCAGCGGCTCGCGCATGTTGTACATGTCGAGCGACAGCACGCCGGCTTCGAGCTGCTTGCGCTTGCCGTCCTCGTCGTCCTTGCGCTTCTGCGCCTTCTGCGCGGTCTCGACCGCAAGCGCCTTCGGCACCACGACGACGCCGTCGTCATCGGCCACCACGACGTCGCCCGGCTCGACATTGACGCCGGCGCACACCACCGGAACGTTGACCGCGCCGAGCGTCGCCTTCACCGTGCCCTTGGCCGAGACCGCCTTCGACCACACCGGGAAGTCCATCTCGGTCAGCGCCTTGACGTCGCGGCAGCCGGCATCGATGACGAGGCCGATGACGCCGCGGGCGCGCAGCGCCGTCGCCAGGAGCTCGCCGAACATGCCGTCGGTGTTGTCGGCGGTGCAGCCGACCACCAGCACGTCGCCCTTCCGGCACTGCTCGACCGCGACATGGATCATCCAGTTGTCGCCGGGCTGCGCCAGCACCGTCACCGCCGGCCCGCCGATCTGCGCGCCGGCATAGATCGGCCGCATGTAAGGCTTCATCAGGCCGGAGCGGCCGAGCGCCTCGTGCGTGGTGGAGACGCCGCAGGCTGCGAGCGTGCCGATGGCGTTGGCATCGGCGCGTTTGATATTGCGGACGACGACGGGCTTCATGCGCAGGTCCTTCTTGCTACGGTTTCGATCCGTCATCCTGAGGTGCGAGCGAAGCGAGCCTCGAAGGATGACGGGCACTGCCGTTCATCCTTCGAGGCGCGCTCTTGGCGCCCAAGCTCAGGATGCCGGCGGGCGGCTGTCAATTACCCCAACTCCATGGCGACGCGCGGGAACAGCGTCTGATAGGCCTCGCCATAGGTCATCGGGATGCCGGTGTTGCGCGAGCCCTGGATGCCGCGGTTGAGCGCGACCCGCTCGTAATAGCCCCACAGGTGCTTCTGCGCCGCGAGAATCTGGAAGGCCTTGTATTTCGTCTCCCAGACTTCGTCGATCTTCAAGATGAGATCGGGCTTGTAGTTGCACTGCTCCGGCTGGTGCGGCTCGAACAGATAGACCGGCGGGGCCGAGTATTTGTATTTGGCGCCCGGCTTGTGGCCCATGGCCTGCGCCACCACGCGGGTCTCCTGCGCGAAGTGGGCGGCGTTGGGGTGGTCGAAGTTATAGGGGTCCTCGAGCGCGTGGGTGAGCACGAAGGCGGGATTTTCCTCGCGGTAGATATCCACCATACGGTCGAAATGCGCTTCGGTGAGCTTGAGCGGATAATCGCCGCAGTCGAAGAATTCGATCTCGGCGCCGAGCAGCTTGGCGGCGCGCTCGGCCTCGTCCTTGCGGCCGGCCTTGACCTTCTCCAGCGTGGCGCCCGCTTCCTTCCAGGCGAACTGGCTCTCGCCGCGCTCGCCGAAGGACATGCAGACGATCTTCATGCGGTAGCCCTTCTTGGCGTGCAGCGCGATGGCGCCGCCGGCGCGCCAGACGAAATCCCCCGGATGCGCGGTGACGACAAGACCGGTCTTCTGCTCCGCCATGGAGAACTCCCTTTACACAACACCGTCATGCCCGGCCTTGTGCCGGGCATCCACGTCTTTATTACTGGCACAATAGTAAGACGTGGATGGCCGGGACAAGTGTCACGGCCGGGCCGGCCAAAGGCCGGTCCCGGTTGCCCGGCCATGACGAGGAGTAAGCATGCCGGCCCCCACCACCCTTCGGATAGCCCTCGGCGACTATCCGCACACGCTGCCGCTCAAGCGCCAGGCGGTCGCCTCGCCCTGGCTCACGCTCGATTTCGTCGAGGTCAAGCCGATGCACACGGCGTTCAAGCCGATGGTGCGCCAGCACGCCTATGACGCGAGCGAGATGGCGCTGGTCACCGCCATCCAGGCCAAGGCCTACAACAAGGGGCTCAGGCTGCTGCCGGCGGCGATGCTGTCGCGCTTCCAGCACGGCACCATCCTCTACAACAGCGCGCGCGGCGCGCTGACCCCCGCCGATCTGCCGGGCAAGCGCATCGGCGTGCGCTCCTATAGCCAGACCACCGGCGCCTGGATCCGCGGCATCCTGGAGAACGACTACAAGCTCGATCTCGCGCGCGCGCAGTGGGTCACCTTCGAGGACGGGCACGTCGCCGAGGCCGGGGAGCCGCCCGGCGTGATCCGCGCCAGGTCAGGCGCCGACATGACGCAGATGCTGATCGACGGCGAACTTGACGCCGCGATCTATGGCGCGGCGATGCCCAACGACGCGCGCCTGAAGCCGCTGATCGCCGACCCGGACGCTGCCGCGCGCGACTGGTACGCCAAGCACAGACTGGTGCCGGTCAATCACATGGTGGTGGTGACGGAGGAACTGGCACGCGCCAAGCCGGAGGCCGTCGCCGAGCTTTATCGGCTGCTCGAGGCCGGCAAGGCGGCGGCCGGCAAGACCGGCCCGCTGGACACGGCGCCCTTCGGCAAGGAGGCGAACCGGCCGGCGCTCGAATTGTTGATCTCCTACGCCGTGCAGCAGCAGCTCATTCCGCGCCGGCTTGCGGTCGACGAGCTGTGGTAGGCCGAGGCAGGGGGAGGACGCCATGAAACCGACTTACGCCGGCGGCTGCGGCAAAGTCCGCTACCTAAAGTCGGTGGATGGCCGCAGCTTTTAGCGGGCCCCACAAAGCCATAACGGGCGAACCGTCGTTCGCCCGTCACAAGCTCCCGGATCCAAACCCGGCGCAGGCGTGAGCCCGCAACACAGGTACCAGTTACTGAGAGCCAGGGCCGGCAGTCATAGACCACGAGAACACGGCTTGCCGTTGCCGGCACGCCTTGCACCCACGTTCCATGGCCGCACCGGTCATGGCGGTTCACCCGTGTCCGGCAAAGCCAGAGATGGATGACCTGCGGAAAAGCCTACGCCGCTGAGTTGTGCTGGCAAGGGCCTGAAATCGCCTGTTGATAAGTGTGAGGATGAAATATGGCGGTCACACTGGCGCCGAAGCCCGTTGGCACGCCTCAGCCGAGGATCGTTCCCTTGCCGCGGCCGTCCTTGCTCTGCTCGATCATCACCGTGTCGTGCTTGAGCGCGAGCTGGCGAGTCAGCTCGGCGTTCATGAGCTCCTCCTGCGACAGCCGGTGCATGTCGGCGAACATGCCCTCGGTGCCGGCCGGCGCATAGATCATCAGCATGCGCACGCCGTCCTTCGACGTCACCTGGTGCGGCACGCCCGGCGGAATGTGCACGCAGGAGCCCTTGCCGGCGTGGAACAATTCGTCGCCGACCTGAAAATCGGCGCTGCCGTCGAACACGTAGAAGGTCTCGTAGGCCTTGATGTGGTAATGCGCGCGCGACTGGAAGCCGGGCTTGCAGTTCTCCTCCACCACCTCGAAGGTCTGGTTGGTATCGCCGCCGGTGATCTTGACGATGACTTCGTTGGCCTTGGCGTAGATGTTGCCCTGGCCCGGTGGTGAATGCTTGCCCTTGCCTGCCACGATATCCTCCCGGTCGTTGTTATTTGCCCACCCGTGTCCACAGCTCGCCGCCGCACAGCGCGCCGGCGCAGCCGTTCACCTGCAATTGCCCGTCGCCGACCGTCAGCAGCTTGCCGGCATAGGTCTTGCCGTCGTCGGAATTGTAGATGCCGCCGGCCCACACGCCGTTGGCGTCCTTGGTCATGGCGAAGATGCGGATACCGACGATGCGGCGGCCGCGCAGCGCCGGATTGGGATTGCTCTCGTCGACCGGCGGCTTGCCGGTCGCCGGGTCGATGGCATCCTTGATCCAGACGATGGTGCCGCACAACGCCTTGCCGCATGGCGCCACGCGCACGCGCGCGTCGCCCTTCTGGGTGAGCCAGGTGCCGGTCGGCTCGGCGGCATGGGCCGAGGCGGTTCCGGACAGCATGGCCGCAATCACAGCCGTCGCCCGCAGCAGTCGCATGAGGTCTCCCTGAAGCTTTCACCGATCAGGCGGCCTTCATGGCACAGGGCCGGGGCGGCTGTGAAGATGGCGTTTCGCGGCCGTCCGCGGCCGATTGCCTTGCGCATCCATTGCCGCCACTATTTGTGACGTCGGCCAGGCAGCGCCGCCGGGGAGAGTTTCATGAGCCGTGTCCGCGACAAGCTCGAGGCGGCGCTGGCGCGCATCGACGATCCGAAGGGCGAGGGGGCGCGCGCCTGCCTTACCGTGTACCGCGAGCCGGCGCGCGCCGCGGCTGATGCCGCCGATGCGCGGGCCAAAGCCGGCGTCTCGCTCGGGCCGCTCGACGGCGCCATCGTCTCGATCAAGGATCTGTTCGACGTCGCCGGCGAAGTGACGCGCGCCGGCTCGAAAATCCTCGGCGAGGAGGGCCGGCCGGCGCTTTGCGATGCGCCGATCGTGCAGCGGCTGCGCGCGGCGGGCGCCGTGATCGTCGCCAAGACCAACATGACGGAATTTGCCTATTCCGGCATCGGCGCCAATCCGCATTTCGGCACGCCGGGCAATCCGGCCGACCGCGCGCGCGTTCCCGGCGGCTCCTCGTCGGGCGGCGCGGTCGCGGCCGCCGACCGCATGTGCGACATCTCGATCGGCAGCGACACCGGCGGCTCGACCCGCATCCCCGCCGCGCTCTGCGGCATCGTCGGCTTCAAGCCGAGCCGCCAGCGCGTGCCGACCGCGGGCGCCTTTCCGCTGTCCTATACGCTCGACTCGATCGGGCCGATGGCGCGGTCCGTTGCCGACTGCGCCAATGCCGACGCCGTGATGGCGGGCGAAGCGCCGTGGCAGCTTGTGGCGGCGCCGCTTGCCAACCTGCGCATCGGCATCGCGCAAGGGCCGCCGATCGACAATCTCGACGACGTTGTCGGCAAGCGTTTCCCGGCGGCGCTCGACCGGCTGGAACAGGCGGGGGCGCGGCTGTCGGCGGAAAAGCTGCCGCTGCTCGACGCCATGGCCGAGGTCAACGCCAAAGGCGGCGTGCTGCCGGCCGAAGCGCTCGCGGTGCATCGCGAGCGCCTGGCGCGCCGCGCCGACGCCATCGATCCCAATGTGCGCGTGCGGCTCGAGCGCGCGCAGAAGATCACGGCGGCGGACTACGTCGACATGGTCCAGACGCGCGCAAACCTGATCCGCGCCATGGATGCGCGGCTTGCCGATATCGACGTGCTCGCCATGCCGACCACGCCGGTGGTGGCGCCGCTGATGTCCGAGGTGGCGACGCCCGATGACTTCGCCCGCAAGAACGCGATGGTGCTGCGCAACACGACGGTTTGGAATTTCTTCGATTGCTGCGCGATCTCGCTGCCGCTGCCGCGCGACGGCGGCCTGCCGGCCGGGCTGATGCTGGTCGCACGCAACGGCCACGACCGCCGGCTGCTCCGCGTTGCCGCGGCGGTCGAGAAAACGCTCGCAGCATAACCTCGTTCGTCCCCGCGAAAGCGGGGACCCTGGGCAAATTTGCACCGCGTTGGTTTTACGGCACTGGATTCCCGCTTGCGCGGGAATGAACGGAGCTACTTGAGCGGCGGGCCGATCGTCACGCTGAGCTTGCCGACGCCCTCGACCTCGCATTCGAGCTTGTCGCCGGCGACGGTGGCGGCGACGCCCGACGGCGTGCCGGTCATGATGACGTCGCCGGCTGCGAGCGCCACCATCTCCGACAATTTCGAGATCGTCTCCGGCACGTTCCAGATCATCTGGTTGAGATCGCCGTCCTGCCGAATCTGGCCGTTGCATTTGAGCACGATGCGGCCCTTGGTCGGGTGGCCGATCTTGGACGCCGGCATCAGCGGCCCGCAGGGCGCCGAGGCGTCGAAGGCCTTGCCGATTTCCCAGGGCCGCTTGACGTCGCGCGAGGCGATCTGCAGGTCACGCCGCGTCAGATCGATGCCGACGGCATAGCCCCAGATGCAGTCATTGGCCCGGGCGACCGGGATATTGCGCCCGCCGCTCTTGAGCGCGACCACCAGCTCGACTTCGTGGTGCATGTCCTTGGTCAGCGAGGGGTAGGGCACGGTGCCGCCGTCGGGAACGATGGCGTCGGCGGGCTTGGCGAAGAAGAACGGCGGCGCCCGCTCGTCCTGCCCCATCTCGCGGATGTGCTCGATGTAGTTGCGGCCGACGCACCAGATGCGGCGCACCGGGAACATCTTGTCCGACCCCGCGACCGCGATCGCGGCTTGCGGGGCAGGCGGAATCACGTAGTCGGTCATGGGGAGTGACTGGGGCTGGAGGAGGGACGGGAAAAAGACGCCTTCGGGTATCGGAGGAATGTCCCGCCGTCAACATGCCCAACGACCGCTCAGTCCCGCGCAAGCTTGCGCGGGGCACCAGCGGACAACGTCAGGACGACGCCACCGCCGCGATCGCCGGCCGCGGCTCCTGCTCCTTGAGCTGCAGCCGGTAGAACGAGGCGTAGCGGCCGCTCTTGCGCAGCAGCTCGTCGTGGCGGCCGGATTCGGCGACCTGCCCGTCCTCGACCACGTAGATGCGGTCGGCGTGCGCGACGGTGTGCAGGCGGTGCGCGATGGCGAGCGTGGTGCGGCCGCGGCACAAGTGCTCCATGGCCTCGCGCACCTGCAATTCCGATTCGGAATCGAGCGCGGCGGTGGCCTCGTCGAGCAGGATGATGGGCGCGTTCTTGATCAGGGCGCGGGCGATGGCGATGCGCTGGCGCTGGCCGCCGGACAGCTGCAAGCCGTGCTCGCCGACCGGCGTATCGTAGCCGCGCGGGAACGACATGATGAAGTCGTGCGCATAGGCGCCCTTGGCGGCCGCCACGATCTCGTCCTCGCTGGCGTCCGGCTTGCCGAAGGCGATGTTGTCGCGGACACTGCCGCGGAACAGGAACACGTCCTGGCCGACATAGGCGACGTGCTGGCGCAGCGAGCGGCGCGACACCTGGGTGACGTCCTGGCCGTCGATCACGATCCGGCCGTGCTCGAAGTCGTAGAACCGCAGGATCAGGTTGAACACGGTCGATTTGCCGCCGCCGGAGGGGCCGACCAAGGCGGTCAGCTTGCCGGCTTCGGCGACGAAGCTCATGCCGCGCAGCACCGACTCGTCGCCGCGATAGGCGAAGTGCACGTCGTCGAATTCGAGGCTCGGATTGCGGATGGTCAGCGCCGGCTTGCCCCCGTCGGGCGCTTCGGTCGGCGGCGAATCGATGATCTCGTAGAGGATGCGCACGCCGACCAGCCCGCTGTTCAATTCGATGTTGAGGCGGGCGAGCCGCTTGGCCGGTTCGTAGGCGAGCAGGAACGCGGTGATGAAGGAGAAGAACTGCCCGGCGGTCGCCCCGGTGATGACGACGCGGTAGCCGGCATAGACCAGCGCAATGGCGATGGCGCAGCCGCCGAGCGTCTCCATCAGCGGGCTGGCGCGGTTCGACACCCGCGCCATCTTGTTGGCCTCGTGCTCGACGGCGGCGACGTTGCGGTCGAAGCGGTCGCGCATGATGCCTTCGAGCGTGAAGGCCTTGACGATGCGGATGCCCTGCAAGGTCTCCTGCAGCGTCTCCACCACCTGGGTGTTGCCGTGGAACTGGCTGCGCGCGATCGAATAGATGCGCCGGATCAGCTTGCGCAGGATGAGGAAGGCGGGCGGGGCGACCACGAAGCTGAAGAACGACATCAGCGGGTCCTGCCACACCATCACGGCGACGAGGCCGATGAGGGACAAAAGATCGCGCCCGACCGACGTCACCAGCAGGTTGATCACCTGCGTCGCCGCCGTCGAGCCCGTGGTCAGGCGGGCGATGAACTCGGTCGAGTGGCGGTCGGCGAAAAAGCCGAGGCCCTCGTTGAGCAGCTTGGCAAAAACCGCGCGCTGGCTGTCGGCGATGATGCGGTTGCCGATGCGCGACAGCATGACGCTGAAGCCGTAGGTGGCAAGCCCCTTGCTGGCGAACAACGCCACCGTCACGCCGCCGAGCAGCACGATGCCGGGGAAGTTGCGGCTGATATAGGCCTCGTTGATGACGGTGCCGATGAGATAGGCGCTGCCCGCCGTGCAGCCGGCGGCGACCGCCATCAGCGCGAAGGCGACGACATAGCGGCGCCAGTGCCGCAGGCCGTGCTCGGTGAGCAGGCGGCGGACCAGAACGAAGGCGCCGTACCGCGCATCGGCGGCCGCTGGCTGGATGTGGTCGTTCATTCGCTGTTCTGTCAGGCCGATTATGACAGGTTTAACGCGCGCAGGCTTCCATGCCTGCGCGGGGTGCAATTTTCAAGCCAAAACGCCGTTAAAAACGCCGGAAGAGTTAGTGGCGGTTCCGCCGAGCGTTACGCCGCGGCGGTCTTGCGCTTGGCCAGGTCCCGCTCCCAGGCCAGCGCGTGCGACACGATGGTGTCGAGATCCTGGAAACGCGGCCGCCAGTCGAGGCTGTCGCGGATGCGGCCGACATCGGCCACCAGCGCGGCCGGGTCGCCGGGACGGCGCGCCGCGATCTCGACGGGGAAATCGCGGCCGCTGACGCGCTTGACCGAGTCGATCACCTCGAGCACCGAGGCGCCGCGGCCGTAGCCGCAGTTGAAGGTCGCGCTGTCGCCGCCGCGCCGCAGATAGGCGAGCGCCGCCGAATGCGCGCGGGCAAGATCGCTGACATGGATGTAGTCGCGGATGCAGGTGCCGTCGGGCGTCGCATAGTCGGTGCCGAACACGGCCATCTTCGGACGCTTGCCGAGCGCCGCCTCGCAGGCGACCTTGATCAGGTGCGTCGCCGCCGGCGTCGATTGGCCGGTGCGCTGCCTGGGGTCGGCGCCGGCGACGTTGAAATAGCGGAACACGACGAATTGCAGGCCGTGGGCGCGGCCGGCGTCGTGCAGCATGATTTCCGACATCAGCTTCGAGGAGCCGTAGGGCGAGATCGGCATGGTCGGCGCGTCCTCGCGCACCGGCACGGCCTGCGGATTGCCGTAGACCGCGGCGGTCGAGGAAAAGATGAACTGCTTGACGCCGGCTTCGACCGCGGCGTCGAGCAGCATGCAGGTGTTCATGGTGTTGTTGCGGTAATAGGCGAGCGGATCGGCGATCGATTCCGGCACCACGATCGAGGCGGCGAAATGGATGACGGCGCTGACGCCGTGCTGCTGCATGGTCTTGGCGACCAGGGCGCGGTCGCCGGTCGAGCCGGCGACGAAGGGCACGCTTGCCGGGATGAGGAAGCGGAAGCCGGTCGACAGGTTGTCGAGCACGACGACGCGCTCGCCGGCGTCGACGAGGTCATGCACCATATGGCTGCCGATATAGCCGGCGCCGCCGGTTACCAGGATCGTCATAATCCGCTCTTCAGTGGCGTGCAGGCTTTCTAGCCGCAAGCCCGCAAATGTCCGGTTAGACGCGGTGGAGAGTCAATCGGCAGCGTTAACGATTGATGAATTGCGGTGGCGGCGGGGGCGGCTGCCCGGTATATCAAGCCGCAAAGCGCGACATGAGCGACATTCTTTTCATCAAGACCTCCTCCCTCGGCGATGTGATCCACCACATGCCGGCGGTCACGGAAGCGCGCCGGGCGCGGCCGGATGCGCGCCTGGCCTGGCTGGTCGAGGAGGCCTTTGCGCCGCTGGTCAAGCTGCATCCGGCGGTCGACGAGGTCGTGCCGGTCGCCTGGCGGCGCTGGCGCAAGACGCTCTACGCGCCGGCGACGCTCGCCGAGATCGCCGAGAGCCTGCGCGCCGTGCGGGCGCGGCGCTATGACGACATCGTCGACAGCCAGGGCCTGCTGCGCTCGGCGGCGATGGCGCGCCTGGCGCACGGCCGCCGCCACGGCTACGACAAAAACAGCATCCGCGAGCCGCTCGCCGCGATGGTCTACGACGTGCGTCATCGCGTCAGCCGCAGCCTGCACGCGGTGACGCGCAACCGCATGCTCAGCGGGCTTTCGCTCGGCTATGCGCCGCAGGGCGCGCCGGACTACGGCCTCGACCGCGCCCGCCTCGCCGCCGCCGGTGGCGGCGCCTACGCCGTACTGCTGCACGCCACCGCCCGTGCGGAAAAGGAATGGCCGGAGGCGAACTGGATCGCACTCGGCGACAAGCTTTCGGCGCGCGGCCTCGACCTGGTGCTGCCGTGGGGCAGCGAAGCCGAGCGCGCCCGCAGCGAGCGCATCGCCGCGCGGCTGCCGCGCGCCAAGGTGCCGCCGCGCGCGCCGCTCGATGCGGTGGCTCGGCTGATCGCCGGCGCGCAATTCGTGGTCGGCGTCGACACCGGGCTGATGCATCTTGCCGCCGCGCTCGGCGTGCCGCTGGTGGCGATCTTTGCCGGCAGCAGGCCCGGCCTCACCGGCCCGGTCGGGGCGGGGCCGCTCAAGGTGCTCGGCGCCGAGGGCGCGCCGCCGTCGGTCGAGGCGGTGGCGGCGGCGGTCGAGCAGGTGGCTGGCTAGCGGTGCAGGCTCACGCCGCGCCGGCGCGCAGCAGGTCGTGGATGTGGATGACGCCGACCGGCTTGCCCGCCTCGACCGCGAACAGCGCCGTGACCTTCATGGCGTTGAGCAGTTCCAGCGTCTCGCTGATGAGCTGATCGGGCGCGACGGTCTTCGGCCCGCGCGTCATCACATCGTCGACGCGCTGGTCGAGCAGGTCGTTGCGCATGTGGCGGCGCAGGTCGCCGTCGGTGATGATGCCGACCAGCGCCCCGCGCGCATCGGTGATGCCGACGCAACCGAAGCCCTTGGTGGTCATTTCGAGGATGGCGTCCGACATGCGCGTGCCGAGCGGCTTCAGCGGCACCGAGGGACCGTCGTGCATCAGTTCGCGCACCGTCTTGAGCAGCGCGCCGAGCTTGCCGCCGGGATGCAGCATGCCGAAATCGACCGCGGTGAAGCCGCGGCTCTCCAACAGCGCGATCGCCAGCGCGTCGCCGAGCGCGAGCTGCATCAGCGTCGAGGTCGTCGGCGCCAGATTGTGCGGGCAGGCCTCGCGCGCCTGCGGCAGCGCCAGCACGACGTCGGCGGTCTTGGCCAGCGTCGAGTCCGGGCTCGCCGTCATGGCGATGAGGCCGATCTTGTGGCGCTGCGAGTAGTTGGTGAGGTTTTTCAGCTCCGCCGTCTCGCCCGACCACGACAGCGCCAGGATGACGTCGCTCTTGGTGATCATGCCGAGGTCGCCGTGGCTCGCTTCGGCCGGATGCACGAACAGCGCCGGCGTGCCGGTCGAGGCGAGCGTCGAGGCGATCTTATGGCCGACATGGCCGGACTTGCCCATGCCGGTGACGATGACGCGGCCTTGCGCGTTGCGGATCAGATCGACGGCCGCGGCAAAGGCCGCGCCCAGCCCGTTGCTGAGCGCGCTCTTGAGCGCATCGACGCCCGCGCCTTCGACGTCGAGCGTGCGCAGCGCGGAATTGAGAATGCTCTGCGCGCGGTCTGCGGTGGTGCTCGGCTGTGGTTTGGCCATCGGCCCCTCGGCGATCGGCGCGCTTGATAGCACGGAATGCGCCCTGCGTCAGGTTCCGCGCCGGCGGTTCGTTAATGCGTCAGGATTTCACGGCGTTTTGCAGGCATTTCTCGACGAACTGCGCAAGATCGCCGCCGGCAAAGCGCTTGCCGGCGATGCCGGCGGCGGCCGCCGCCTGCATGTCGATGTCCTTGTCGCCGATCAGGAAGCTTCGCGTCCGGTCGACCGGCCAGTGCGCCATCAGGTCGAGGAGCATGCCGGGCTTCGGCTTGCGCCAGTCGGAGTCCCGGCGATAGGCTTCGACCGCGGCGTCGGCGAGATAGGGGCAGTAGCGCACGTCGTCGATGCGCGCGCCTTGGGCGGCAAGCTCGGCCCGCATCCAGCCGTCGAGCTCGTGCAGCTGCGCCTCGGTGAACAGGCCGCGCGCCACCCCGGACTGGTTGGAGGCGACGAACACCAGGTAGCCCGCCTCGTTCAGCCGGCGAATGGCGGCGGCCGCGCCCGGCATGAAGCGGAAGCGCTCGCGCGTGCCGACATAGCCGTCGTCGACATTGATGACGCCGTCGCGGTCGAGGAAGGCCGCCGCCCTGGCGCCGCTCATCGCTTCTTCTTCCTGAGCAGGTCGCGCACGGTCCTGAGCACCATGTCGACCGAAACGTCGGCGGTGCGGCGGTGCGCGACCGCGCTGTTGCCTTCGCTGCGCGCCAGCGCGCGGGCGGCTTCGTCGCCGGGCGGCTCGAGGATGGCGGCGACCGGGTTGAGCGGCTTCCAGTGCCACGGGCTGGTCGGGCCGAAGATCGCGACCGTGGGCGTGCCGATCGCGGCGGCGACGTGCATCAGCCCGGAGTCGTTGGTGACGGCAAGGTCGGCCGCGGCCAGCGCCAGGACGGCGTTGCGCAGATCGCTGCCGGTCAGGTCGCGCGCGCCGCTTTCCGAGCCGATGCGGGTCGCGATCGCCGTCTCGTTCGGCCCGCCCAGCACCCACACCGAGGCGCCGTCTTTCCTGAGCGCGCGCGCCAGCGCCGCGTAGTGTTCCGGCGGCCAGGCCTTGCCTTCGCCGACCGCCCCCGGCGACAGCGTCACGATGGGCCGCGCCTCGTCGTTCAACCCGCGCGCCGTGCGCCAGTTCGCGACATTGTCGGCCGGCACCTTCAATTCCGGCAGCGGCCATTCCTGCGGCGGCACCGCGCCGAGCGGAAGCGCCAGCGCCCCCATGCGGTCGATCATGCGCGGCAGCTCGCGCTCGCCGTAGCGCAGGTCGTTGATGAGCAGGAGGCGCATCTCGCCGATGAAGCCGGTGCGCCTGGGGATGCCGGCAAGAAACGGCGCCAGCGCCGCCTTCCACTTGCGCGACATCACCAGCGCCTGGCGATAGCGGCGCGCGCGCAGCTTGTCGGCGAGGGCGCGCTGTTCGGCGAGGCCGAGCCGTCCGCGCGGCAGGTCCTCGACGATCGCGGCGCGCACGCCGGGCATGTAATCGGCCAAGGGCGCGCACAGCGTCGACGACACCAGGTCGACGGCGCGGCGCGGGTTCTGCGCACGCAGCACCTTCACCACCGAATGCACGCGCACGAAGTCGCCGATCCAGACATAGGGCACGATCAGGATCGGCGCTTCCTCTTGGTCCAGGTCCGGGTGCATGGCTTTAAGGCCCCGCAGCAGGCGTTAGCCCGACGGGTAACCGCCTGTCCAGCCGGGATTTTTACCCTTTTCCGAGCGATTTGCCCGCCGCGCGCTCGAGGCATTTGCGCGCGCCGGCGGACTGGGGCAAAGGTTTCGCCATGTTTCTGGTCACCGGCGGCGCCGGCTTCATCGGGTCGAACGTGGTCGCCAGCCTCGAGCAGGCGGGCGCCGGCGACATCGTCGTCAACGACCTGCTCGGCCGCGACGACGCCAAATGGCGCAACCTCGCCAAGCACAAGATCGCCGACCTGGTGCCGCCGTCCGAGCTGATGGCCTGGCTCGATTCGCGCAAGCTCGAGGCGGTCATCCACATGGGCGCCATCTCCGACACCACCGCGACCGACGGCGACCTCGTCATGGAGAACAATTTCCGCCTGTCGCTGCGCCTGCTCGACTGGTGCACCGTGCACCGCACGCCCTTCATCTACGCCTCGTCGGCGGCGACCTACGGCGACGGCGGCCAGGGCTTCGACGACGACTGGTCGGGCGAGCATCTGCGCAAGCTCAAGCCGATGAACCTCTACGGCTGGAGCAAGCATCTGTTCGACATCGCCGTGGCCGAGCGCTACATGAAGAAGGACAACCTGCCGCCGCACTGGGCGGGGCTGAAGTTCTTCAACGTCTACGGCCCCAACGAATATCACAAGGGCCACATGGCGAGCGTGCTGGCCAAGGTGTTCGACGAGGCCAAGGCCGGCAAGCCGGTCAGGCTGTTCAAGTCGCACAGGCCGGGCGTCGCCGACGGCGACCAGCGCCGCGACTTCATCTATGTCGACGATGCGGTGAGCGTGCTGCGCTGGCTGATCGACGCCACCTCGGTCAACGGCATCTTCAACGTCGGCACCGGCAAGGCCGAGAGCTTCCGCGACATGATCGGCGCCATGTTCAAGGCGCTCGGCCGCGCCCCCAATATCGAATACATCGACATGCCGGAGGCGATCCGCGGGCAATACCAGTATTTCACCGAGAGCCGCGTCGAAAACTTGCGCCGGGCGGGCTATAACGCCGGCTTCACGCCGCTGGCCGAGGCGGTCGCCGACTACGTCACCGGCTATCTCGACCGTACCGACAGGTACAGATGAAGGCCTCATGAGAATGCAACCGAGCTTGCCACGCGCTTGCTTTCACCTCTCCCATAGGGAGAGGTCGCCCGCCGCAGCCGCAGGCGAAGGCGGGCGGGTGAGGGGTCACGGCCTATCGAGAGTCATAATCCCCCTCACCCCAGCCCTCTCCCCACAGGGGAGAGGGAGCCCGCTGTGCTCGCTGCTACTCCAAGCAATCTCGGTCGGCCGCTGATGTTCGACTTCGACAAACATCTCGCCGACCTGAAGAAGCAGACCGTGCTCTGCGTCGGCGACCTGATGCTCGACGAATTCGTCTATGGCGACGTGTCGCGCATCTCGCCGGAAGCGCCGACGCCGGTGATCGCGGTCAAGCGCACCGAGCCGATGATCGGCGGCGCCGGCAACGTCGCGCGCAACCTCACCTCGCTCGGCGCGGCCTGCATTTTCGTCGGCGTGGTCGGCGACGACGAGGCCGGCCGCGCGCTCGCCGAGGCGCTGGAAGCCCACCCCAACATCGAATTCGATCTGGCGGTCGACAAGAAGCGGCTGACCACGCGCAAGGTGCGCTTCGTCTCCGAACATTTCTCCACCCACCTGCTGCGCGCCGACTGGGAAATGGCGGCGCCGATCGACAAGGCGAGCGAGGACGAATTGATCGGCCACGTCCTCAAGGCCATGCCGCGCGCCGGCGCGGTGGTCTTGTCCGACTACGCCAAGGGCGCGCTCACCCCGCGCGTCATCCGCGACGTCATCGCCGCCGCCAACGCCCAGGGCAAGCCGGTCGTTGTCGATCCCAAGGGCCGCGACTACAGCATCTATCGCGGCGCCACCGTGATCACGCCCAACCGCCAGGAGCTCGCCGACGCCACCCGCAGCGCGGCGCAGACCGACGCCGAAATCGCCGCCGCCGCCGAAGGCCTGCGCCGGGCGCTCGACGCCGAGGCGGTGCTGGTGACGCGCAGCGAGCAGGGCATGACGCTGGTCAGCGACGACGGCGCCGTGCACGTGCCGGCCTATGCGGTCAAGGTGCGCGACGTCTCCGGCGCCGGCGA
This sequence comes from Pseudolabrys sp., assembly GCA_035651255.1. Taxonomy (GTDB): domain Bacteria; phylum Pseudomonadota; class Alphaproteobacteria; order Rhizobiales; family Xanthobacteraceae; genus Pseudolabrys. The sequence continues at coordinate 1,679 of DASRGB010000065.1, read as the reverse complement.
TACCGTGGTCGCCGTGCTCGCCGCCATGCTGGCGATGAGGGCCGATTTCGAATCCGCCATGCGCGCGGCCAACGCCGCCGCCGCCGTCGTCGTCGGCAAGCGCGGCACCGCGACGGTCACCGCCGCCGAGCTGCGCCACCGCATCCTGCCCGCCGCGACGCTGGCGCCGGAGGAAAAGATCGTGTTCGACTGGTCGCAGCTCGGCGAGCATCTCGACGCCTGGCGCCGCCAGGGCCTGCGCATCGGCTTCACCAATGGCTGCTTCGATCTCCTGCATCCCGGCCACATCAAGTTGCTCGCCGGGGCGCGCGCCGCCTGCGACCGCCTGGTGGTGGGGCTCAACGGCGACGCCTCGGTGACGCGGCTGAAAGGGCCGGGCCGTCCGGTGCAGACCGTGCAGGCGCGCGCCGAATTGCTGGCCGCGCTCGAGGCCGTCGATCTGGTCGTGGTGTTCGACGAGGACACGCCGGAGAAGCTGATCGGCGAGGTCAAGCCGACGGTGCTGGTGAAGGGCGCCGACTACAAGCGCGAGGAGGTGGTCGGCCGCGACATCGTCGAGGCGCTGGGCGGCGAAGTCATCCTGATCGAGCTGGTGCCCGGGCACTCGACCAGCGCCATGGTCGAGCGCAGCCGCGCCGGCAAAGGCCGCTGAGACCGCCGTGGCGCGGCCCGCCGACCATGAGGCGCGGCTGATCGCCGCCTTCTTCGGCAACGCCAAGGGCTATTTCGTCGAGGTCGGCGCCAACGATCCGCGCGAGCGCTCGCAGACCTTTCACCTCGAGCAGGCCGGCTGGAGCGGCGTGCTGATCGAGCCGCAGCCCGAGCTCGCCGCCAAATTGCGCGCCAACCGCACCGCCAGCGTCTTCGCCGTCGCCTGCTCGGCGCCGCAGAACGCCGGGCGGAGCCTGCCGCTGCATGTCGCGGGTCCCTTGTCGGCGCTCGACCGCGAGCGCATGGCGCCGGGCGCCGCGCCGGAACGCGTCATCGAGGTGCCGGTCAGGACGCTCGACAGCGTGCTCGAGGAGGCGGGCACGCCGCCGGGCTTCGATTTCCTGTCGATCGACGTCGAAGGCCACGAGATCGAGGTGCTGCGCGGCTTCGACCTCGCGCGCTGGCGGCCGCGGCTGATCCTGCTCGAGGATCACGTCCGCGATCTCGCCAAGCACCGCTATCTGACGGCGCGCGGCTACCGCATCGTCCGCCGCTACGAGAACAACGGCTGGTACGTGCCGGCCGCGGCGGCGCATCGGCCGAGCCTCAACGAACGCTGGGAGATCTGCCGCAAATATTACCTGGCGCTGCCGATCCGCTGGCTGCGCAATTTTTCGCGGCGCCTGCGCAAAGGGCAGGGCTAGCAGCCGGTCGTCCCGGGCGAGCCAAGCGCGACGACGACGCTCGCCGGGGCGGGGGCGGCGCCGCCGGTTGCTGTTTTGCCCTTCGCGTCTCCTAGGACCATAATCCCGCCACATTCTAGGACTATATCCCTTAGCATCCCATTCCACACCGGGGGTGTCTGTACAGCATCTTCAGATACGGAATGGGGAGCGGTGGCCGGGGAATGACGTGGCGGCGGAGATGCGCTTGCCACGGCCCGGCGGTCCAAGCCGCGAAGCTCCCGACGCTTCGACGTTGCGTCGAGGGCCCTGACGGCCGGCATGGCCGGGTCTTGTCAGAAGACC
>DASRGB010000064.1:0-41327 GCA_035651255.1 Pseudolabrys sp. | reverse complement strand
GGTCTTCTGACAAGACCCGGCCATGCCGGCCGTCAGGGCCCTCGACGCAACGTCGAAGCGTCGGGAGCTTCGCGGCTTGGACCGCCGGGCCGTGGCAAGCGCATCTCCGCCGCCACGTCATTCCCCGGCCACCGCTCCCTGTCTCATGTCAGAAGATGCTGATCAGACACCCCTCGGTAACGAGACAGGATGCTATGAATATAATCCAGACTAGGACTAAAGTCAAGAGGGTCAGGCCGGCTCGCCGCCGAGGTCGTCCTGCTGCGGACGCAGGATCGGCTCATAGGTCACGTCGATCCGGCCGCAGCGCTCCGCCTGCTCGGCAAGCCGCAGGTAGCTGCGGGCGAGGTGCCGCCATTCGGCGCGCAATTGCGGGTCCTGCTCGGCTTGCGCTCTGGCCTCGAGGCGAGCGGCCAAGCTGCGGTATTGATCGGCCGCGGTCATCGGGGGTTTTTGCTCATCGCACGCATTGTGTGTCGTTTTACGCACAGGAATGTTTTGCGGCGCAATCGGTTCCCGCCCCGCGCGGCGGCTTTCACAAGTTAATGAAAGCAAAGCGTTAAATGCCGGGACGCCCGGTGCGGATACCGCCGCCCGAACAGGCCGCTTCGCCCCTGCCCCAACACCCCTTTGTGACGAACCAAGATCCTGCCGCCGTGTTAGCTTGCCATCAGTGGCTCATGGGCAAGAACCGGAGCCAGCACATTCGGCTCTCGTTGACCTGGCCGCGAGCCACCTGAATCCGGATTCAGGAGGCACTTATGGCCTATTCGCACGTTCTGCTCGGCGCCGGCGAAGCGCCCGCCGCGCTTGTCATCCACCGCATCGGTTTTGCCGACCTCAAGGACGCGCTCCGGCGCGGCCTCGACGATTTCCATGCGATGCCGACGCACGCGATGTTCCTCTGCGCCATCTATCCGATCGTCGGCCTGCTGGCGGCGCGCCTGGCCTTCGGCTACTCGATCCTGCCGCTGCTTTATCCGCTGGCGGCGGGCTTTGCCCTGGTCGGACCGCTGGCCGCGCTCGGCCTCTACGAGCTGTCGCGGCGCCGCGAAGCCGGGCTTGCGGCCTCGGCCAGCCATGTCCTCGACGCCGTCGATTCGACCTCGATCGGCGCCATCGTCGCGCTCGGCCTGCTGCTGCTCGGCCTGTTCGTGCTGTGGATCGCCGTCGCCAACGCCATCTACATCGCCAATTTCGGCTATGCGCCGCCGGCCTCGCTCGGCAGCTTCATCCATGACGTGCTGACGACCAAGGCCGGCTGGACCTTGATCGTCGTCGGCAACGGCGTCGGTTTCCTGTTCGCGGCGACGGTCCTGATCGCGAGCGCGGTGTCGTTTCCGCTGCTGCTCGACCGCGACGTCGGCGCGGCGGTGGCGCTCTCCACCTCGATCCGCGTGGTGCAGAAGAATCCGGTCACCATGGCGGCCTGGGGCCTGATCGTCGCAGCGCTGCTGCTCGCCGGTTCGCTGCCGGCCTTCCTCGGCCTCACCGTCGTGGTGCCGGTGCTCGGCCACGCCACCTGGCACTTGTACCGCAAGGCGGTCGAGAGCGCGGACAGTCCGCGCCCGAGCCCGCATCGGCACGGCGGCGAAAAGCGCTACGCCGCGGATTTCCCGGCCGTGCTGTTTCCGTGGGCAAGGTCGGATCGCTGACCGCTCGCGTGCCGATCAATCTCCGCTCATTCCCGCGTCAGCGGGAATCCAGGATAACTTCTTCGCGCTGTCGCCCTGGGTCCCCGCTTTCGCGGGGACGAACGGGAGCGAGACGGCGCTTTACTCCCCCCACGCTCGGAACGCTTCCTCGAAGGCGCGCTGGCCGGGTGTGCCTTTTTCAAACGACAGGATGGCGCGCTTGCCGCTGGTGTAGACGATCGGGATATCCAGCCAGTCGCGCTGCTTGAGCATCTCGATGTTGCGCTGCAGGTCGACCTCGACGGCCGAGAGCCCGATCAGGAAATAGCCGTTGGTCACTTTGACGGCGAGGCCGGCCAGCGGCACGCCGCGCCCGCTCTCCTCGCCCTTGATCAGCACGCCCGGAATGTTGCCGATGCCGCCCTGGTCGAAATCCGCCGGCAGCGTGAACTGGATTTCGATGGTGTGGCTCGCCGGCAGCGCCTTGTCGGCGTTGCGCCGGAGCGACCAGGTCATGCGCACATGGCGCTCGGGAATATCGACGTCGGCGCGCACGGCAAGCTCGGGCGCAAGGCCGGGGCCGGGCGACACCGTTTCGGTGCGCCAGATCGCCGAGCCGACATAGCGATGGCCCTGCGGATTGTTGGGATCCTCGTCGTAGAGCACGACCTTCTGCGCCACGGCCGCGGCCGGCGCATTGGCGGTCGAAGGCTGGCCGCCGTCGCCGATGCGGTCGGTGATCTTCGGCCGGCCGGCCGGGGCCGCCTGCTGCTGCTGCGGCGGCTTGACCGGTGCCGAACGGAAGCTCGCGATCAGCGCGCCGATGGTGTGGCGCTGCCAGTAGAAGCCGCCGGCAAGCCCCGCCACCACAAGAAGCGCGACCACGATCTTGATGAGGCCGCCATAGGAGCGCGGCGGACGCGCATACTCTTCCTCTTCGTAGGGCGGCGGGGCGCCTTCGGCCTGCTCCTGACGGCCGCGCGGATAGGACGGCGGCGCCTCCTCGGTCATGTCGGGCTCGCTCACCGGCGGCGGCGGCTCGCTGCGCGGCGGCTCGAAATAGTGCACCGATCCGGCGCCGTCGCGCGCGCCGGGCACCGCGTCATAGACCTCGCGCGCACCGCGGCTCGCCTCGGCGGCGGCGCCGCCCAGGCCCTCGGCCTCGGCGATGGTCTCGCGGAAGCCGCGCAGGCCCTGATTGGTCAGCGACGGCGCGCGCTGCTGCGCAGGCGGTGCGCCCGCCTCATCGTCGCGCGTGCGCTTGGCCGCCTCGGCCTCGACCTTGCGGATCGCCTCCTCGAGCGCAAGGCGCTCGCGGGTGATGTCGGATTCGTCGAGCGCCGGCTCGATGCCGCGCAGCTGATTGACCAGCGCCGTGCGGGCGCGCTCGTAGAGCACGCGGCGGTTCTCGCCGGTGTTCTTCTCGAGCCCGGCGACGGCCTTGGAAATCAGCGGGTGATAGTCAGCCATTGCGCCCGCCAGTTTGCGTCATTCCGGCACGGCGCGTAAGCGCCCGGTCCGGAGCCCGGAAACCCCCAGTCAGCCCGCAGCCGGATTCCGGGTTCGCCCGCTTTTGCGCCCCGGAATGAAAAAGAAACATCGTCATACCTCGAACGGGTTCTGCACAAGGATGGTATCCTCGCGCTCCGGGCTGGTGGAGAGCATGGCCACCGGACAGCCGACCAGCTCCTCGATTCGCCGCACGTATTTTATGGCCTGCGCCGGCAATTGCGCCCAGGAGCGGGCCCGCGCTGTGGGCTCCTTCCAGCCGTCGATCGTCTCGTAGACCGGCTCGACGCGGGCCTGGGCGAGTTCGCCCGCCGGCAGATAGTCGATGATGCGGCCGTCGAGCCGGTAGCCGGTGCAGACCTTGATCGCGTCGAAGCCGTCGAGGATGTCGAGCTTGGTGAGCGCCAGGCCGTCGATGCCGCAGGTGCGCACGGTCTGGCGCACCAGCACGGCGTCGAACCAGCCGCAGCGGCGGGCCCGCCCGGTGACGGTGCCGAACTCGCGGCCGCGCTCGCCGAGCGCCTTGCCGATGTCGTTCTGCTGCTCGGTCGGGAACGGCCCCTGCCCGACCCGCGTGGTGTAGGCCTTGCAGATGCCGAGCACGTAATCGATGGCGTTGGGCCCGAGCCCTGAGCCGGTCGCCGCCTGCGCCGCCACCGTGTTCGAGGAGGTGACGAAGGGATAGGTGCCGTGATCGATGTCGAGCAGCGCGCCCTGCGCGCCCTCGAACAGGATGCGCTTGCCTTCGCGGCGCCTGGCGTCGAGCAGCGCCCAGACGATGTCCATGTAGGGCAGCACCTTGGGCGCCAGCGCGGCGAGCTGATCGTACAGCGCCTTGCCGTCGACCGGCTTCATGTCGAGCCCGCGGCGCAGCGCGTTGTGATGGGCGAGCAGGCGCTCGATCTTCGGCGCGAGCGCCGGCAGGTCGGCCAAGTCCATGAAGCGAATGGCTCTGCGGCCGACCTTGTCCTCGTAGGCCGGGCCGATGCCGCGCTTGGTGGTGCCGATCTTGGTGGCGGCGCCGTCGGATTCGCGCAGCGCGTCGAGCTCGCGGTGCAGCGGCAGAATCAGCACGGCATTCTCGGCGATGCGCAGATTGTCGGGAGTGACCGCGATGCCCTGCTTCTGCAACTGGGCGATCTCGTCGACGAGCGCCTGCGGATCGACCACCACGCCGTTGCCGATGATGGAGAGCTTGCCGCCGCGCACCACGCCCGACGGCAGCAGCGACAGCTTGTAGGTTTTGCCGTCGATCACCAAGGTGTGGCCGGCGTTATGGCCGCCCTGGAAGCGCACGACGATGTCGGCCTGCTCGGACAGCCAGTCGACGATCTTGCCCTTGCCTTCGTCGCCCCACTGCGACCCGACTACAACGACGTTCGCCATGAACGATGATTCCCTGCCAGCGCCCGGACACTTGAAGCCGGGAGCCGCCGGCCAGGTCCACTCTCGGATAATGGATGGAGAGGGCCGAAGCAAGGCAAAGCGGCCCCCTGCGGCGGCGCCCGAGGGTCCGGTCAACAGCCTGATTTTACGGCCGGATTCTCAGAAATGCAGCGCCTTGGCCGACTGCACCTGCGGCAGCGCCCGCACCTTGGCAAACCGACCGCTAGAATGCCTTCGCAATTCCGGCTTCCTTCAAGATTCCGTTGGCTGTGAATCTCGATTTCAGCTTGCGGTCGACGGTCAGGCTCACGCCGGTGTGCGGATTCCACCAAATCTCATGGTCGCCGCGCCCCTGGCGTTTGAGCTCGTAACCATGCTCCCGCAGCAGGCGGATCACATCGCGGTAGTAGTCGGCCATCTGCGGCTATTCGGCCGCGGACAAACGGTCACTCGACCGCGCGACGATCTCAATCGACGCCGGCAGATCGGACACACCGTTCTCCTCGAGCAGGTCGCGAATCATGCCGGGCAACTTGGCCCGCAGTGATTCGATCGACTCCGCCTCAGTTACGAGCCCGCGCAGGTCCTGCGTGGTCGCAACCCAGACCGACGCCTCGGGATCCCAATCGGCGTGGACGACGATGGGCTTGGCCATGCTGCGCTCCGTGGTTCGTCCCGGACACAATATAGCCGATGACGGCCGGTCTTACAGCCCTCAGAAATGCAGCGCCTTGGCCGACTGCACCTGCGGCAGCGCGCGGACTTTGGCGAGCACGGCCTCCGGCAGCTCGCCGTCGATCTCGATCAGCGCGATGGCGTCGCCGCCCGGCTTGTCGCGGCCGACGTGGAAGGTGGCGATGTTGATGCCGGCCTCGCCCAGCGTCGAGGAGAAGCGGCCGATGAAGCCCGGCTTGTCGAGGTTGGTGATGTAGATCATCGAGGGCCCGAACTCGGCGTCCATGCGGATGCCCTTGATGTTGACGATGCGCGGCCGGCCGTCGGCGAACACCGTGCCGGAGACCCAGCGCGTCTGCTTCTCGGTGACGATGTTGACGGTGATCAGGCTCTCGTAATCGCCTTCCGCCTCGCGCGTCGTCTCCTCCACCACCATGCCGCGCTCGCGCGCCAAGACCGGCGCCGCGACGACGTTGACGTCGCCGAGCATCGGCCGCAGCAGCCCGGCAAGCGCCGCCGAGGTCAGCGCCTTGACGTTCATCTGCGCCACGGCGCCTTCGTAGGTGATGTGCACTTCCTTGATCGGGTTTTCCGTGAGCTGGCCGGCGAAGGAGCCGAGCTTCTCGGCGAGCGCGACGAACGGCTTGAGCCTTGGGGCCTCCTCGGCGCTGATCGAGGGGAAGTTGACGGCATTGGAAATGGCGCCGCGCAGCAGGTAGTCCGACATCTGCTCGGCGATCTGCAGCGCGACGTTCTCCTGCGCCTCGGAGGTGGAGGCGCCGAGATGCGGCGTGCAGACGACGTTGGGCAGATTGAACAGCGGGCTTTGCGTCGCCGGCTCGGTGGCGAAGACGTCGAAGGCGGCGCCGGCGACCTGGCCGGCCTTGATCGCCTCGGCGATCGCCGCCTCGTCGACCAGCCCGCCGCGGGCGCAATTGATGATGCGCACGCCCTTCTTCATCTTCTTGAGCGCCGCGGCGTCGACGATGTTGCGGGTCTTGTCGGTGAGCGGCGTGTGCAGGGTGATGAAATCGGCGCGCTTGAACAAGTCGTCGAGCTCGACCTTCTCGACGCCGATCGCGGTCGCGCGCTCGTGCGACAAAAAGGGATCGTAGGCCACGACCTTCATCTTCAGGCCAAGCGCGCGGTCGGCGACGATCGAGCCGATATTGCCGCAGCCGATGACGCCGAGCGTCTTGCCGAAAATCTCGACGCCCATGAACTTGTTCTTTTCCCATTTGCCGGCCCGCGTCGAGACGTCAGCCTCCGGGATCTGGCGGGCGAGCGCCAGCATCAGCGAGATGGCGTGTTCGGCGGTGGTGATGGAATTGCCGAACGGCGTGTTCATCACGATGATGCCCTTCGCCGTCGCCGCCGGGATATCGACATTGTCGACGCCGATGCCGGCGCGGCCGATCACCTTCAGGCTCTTGGCCTTCTCCAGGATTTTCGGCGACACCTTGGTGGCCGAACGGATGGCGAGGCCGTCGAAGCCGTTGATGACTTCGGCAAGCTTGTCCTTGTCCTTGCCGAGCGCGGGCTGGAAATCGACCTCGATGCCGCGGTCCTTGAAGATCTGCACGGCGGCGGGCGACAGGGCGTCGGAGATGAGAACTTTGGGGGCAGCCATTATTTGCTCCAATCGTTTCAAGCTTTTCCGCCGTCATCGGCCGCGGAAGCGGACGATCCAGTAATCACAGACGTTCGGGAAAAACCGAGGTGCTTGCGATTACTGGATGCCCGCTTTCGCGGGCATGACAGTCGATCGTCACGCCGCCTTCGGCAGCGCCGCCTTGGTCTCGCCGAAGGCCCAGTCCAGCCATTGGGTGAGCGCCTCGACGTCGCTCGCCTCGACCGTGGCGCCGCACCAGATGCGCAGGCCCGGCGGCGCGTCGCGGTAGAAGGCGATGTCGTAGGCGACGCCCTCCTTCTCCAGCAGGCCGGCGAGGTTCTTGGCAAAGGCGGCCTGGTCGTCGACCGGCAGCCGCGTCACCGCGGGGTCGATGATCTTCAGGCAGACCGAGGTGTTGGAGCGGGTCGCGGGCTCGCTCGCCAGATTCTCGACCCACGGCGTGCGCGCGACCCAGTCGCCGAGCGCCTTGGCGTTGGCGTTCGAGCGCGCGATGGTCGCCTTGAGGCCGCCGATCGATTTCGCCCAGCCGAGCGTGTCGAGGTAGTCCTCCACGCACAACATCGACGGCGTGTTGATGGTCTCGCCGGCGAAGATGGCCTCGTTGAGCTTGCCGCCCTTGGTCATGCGGAAGATCTTGGGCAGCGGCCAGGCGGGCTTGTAGGTTTCCAGCCGCGCCACGGCGCGTGGGCCGAGCACCAGCATGCCGTGCGCGCCCTCGCCGCCCAGCGCCTTCTGCCAGGAGAAGGTGGCGACGTCGAGCTTGGCCCAATCGAGCCTCTGCGCGAAGGCTGCGGATGTGGCGTCGCAAATGGTCAGCCCCTGGCGGTCGCCGGCGATCCAGTCGCCGTCCGGCACGCGCACGCCGGACGTCGTGCCGTTCCAGGTGAAGACCACGTCGGTGGCAAAATCGACCTTGGTCAGATCGGGCAATTCGCCGTACGGCGCCTTGAGCACCGTGACGTCCTTGAGCTTGAGCTGCTTCTCAACGTCGGTGAGCCAGCCTTCGCCGAAGGATTCCCACACCAGCATGGTGACGGGGCGCGCGCCCAACAGCGACCAGAGCGCCATTTCCACGGCGCCGGTGTCGGAGGCCGGCACGATGCCGATGCGGTAGTCGGCCGGGATCTCCAGCACCTCGCGCGTCAGGTCGATGGCGCGCTTGAGCTTGGCCTTGCCGATCTTGGCGCGGTGCGAGCGGGCGAGGCTGGCGTCGGTGAGGGCGGTGAGGCTCCAGCCGGGGCGCTTGGCGCAGGGGCCGGACGAAAAGTGCGGAATGACCGGCCGCACGCCGGGCTTCATCTCGGTCATGGTCTATCCTTCCAGATAGGCGCCCCTCGTTGGGGAGGGGTGTCCCACTGGCGGAGATAGGCCACCGCACGCGCGCGGTCAACTGCGGCGCATTGTGCCGGGAAAACGGGATTAACGGCTAGAAACGGATGCCGAGGCCGACCTGCGCGGTATTCAGCGTGCTGCGGATGTCGCCGACCTTGTTGAAGGCGATGTATTGCCATTCGCCGCGCAGAAACAGGTTCGGCGTGATGGCGACATCCATGCCGAGGCCCCAGAGGAAGCCGTAACCGAGCTTGTGGCTCTGGCTGTCGGTCTGCGTCACCGGGCCGAAGGTGGACGGCGCGCCGCCCCCGGGCGGCGTCTGCACCACCGTCACCGTCGAGGTATTGGTGTAGTCGAAGCGCCCGGCGGCGCCGCCGAACACCGCATAGGGCAGAAACTGGCCGATGGCATAGCCGAGGCGGCCGCGGACCGTTCCATAGTCGATCAATTTGGTCGACGACGAAGCGGTGATGGTGACGCCGTCGACGGTGCCGTCGCTCAGCGTCACCGTGCGGCTGATCGAATCGGCCGCCGCCGTCTCGAGCTTTTGCGGCCGGTTGTAGGAGATGTCGGCGCCGAAAACGAGGTTGTCGTCGGTCTGGAAGTTGTAGCCGAGAAACACGCCGTAGGACTGGCTGGACGTCAGATCGTGCGGCAGCGTGGTCCAGCTCGACGGCGATTGCTCCGCCTCGAGCGTGCTGTTGCGCAGGATGAAGGCGACCTGCGAGCTGGTGCTGTTGCCGAAATCCGAATTCATGCTGGAATAGCCGAGCTGGGCGCCGAGCACGACGCCGTCCCAGCGCACCGCGCCGCCGCCGAGCGAGCCGCGCAGCCACGAATCGTCGAGCAGATCGGCGGCCGCAGCCGGCGGCGCGCAGCCGGCCGTGAGCAGCGCCAGAAGCCCAAGCCGCGCGAGCGCGCTATCGGAACGCCAGGTCATCGAAGCTCCAGCGCAGGCCGACGCGCACTTCGTGCGCCGCGATGTCCTTGAAGGTCATGGCGCCGAAACTGTCGGCGGCGGTGCGCACATCGCCGAAGTCGATGTAGCGGTAGCCGACATCGACCATGAGATTGGGTCCGATGGCGTAGCCGACGCCCGCCATCACCGCCCAGGTGAAATTCCACTGGCTGTGCGTGGTATCGCCGGTGAACGGCGGCGCCGGTCCCGAATAGTCAAAGGCCCTGAGATAGGAGGCGCCGGCGCCGGCGCCGATATAGGGCGTGGCGCCGTACCAGGTGCCGAGATCGAGATAGCCGTTGAACAGCACGCTGATCGCCGAGATCTTCGCGGTGGTGTCGTTCGGCGCCAGGATCGTGCCCTGATATTTCAGCGGCAGAATGGTGTCGACGGTGACGTCGGTACGCAGCCACTGCGTCTTGATGCCGGCGCCGAGACCGGCGCTCAGACCGTTGCCGAGGCTGTTGTCGGTGCTGCTGGCAAATCCCGGCGCCGACTGCGCGCCGGAGATGCGGCCCCAGGCGTAGCCGAGGTCGCCGCGCAGATACCAGCCAGTGTTGAAGTCGATGGGCGGCAGCAGGTGCGGTTCGGGCGGCGGGAGGCCGGGCATATCGGCCGCGATTGCGCCGGTCACCTGCGCACAGAGAACGCCGGCAAAGGCAACCATCGCGACTCTACTCATGACCCACTGTCCTTTTGCTGTCACCGGCGCCTAGAGGCCGCGTGCGCTACGCTTTGCTCGACATTGCCTGAGGAAGGTTAAGCGCCGCTTAACCATAAATTTTCACCATGCCGCTTAACCAAACATGCGCTCCGGCTAGCCCCTGCTCTGCAACGGCGGCGGCGGCACATAAGGCTGCGGCTGATAGACGTAGCGCGGCGCAACCGGCGCGGTTTCGCAGCAGGTCCAGCGCAGACCGAGCATGATGTCGTTGGAGTACAGCTTGTCGAATTTGAAGCTGTCGTGATTGCAGGTGACGCTGCAATCGACGGTGTCGGTGATCGAGCCGAAATTGAGATAGCGATAGGTCAGATCGATCTTGAAGTTCTTGCTGACGTTGTAGGCGACGCCGGCATAGAGCGCGTAAGCCAGGTGCCATTCGCTCGGGTTGCGGCCGAAGCCGAAGCCGCCGTTCGGGTTGACGTCGCTGAAATCGACCAGGCTGTTGTAGGCGCCGCCGACGCCGACGCCGACGAAGGGCGTCCAGCAATCCCAGGTGCCGAGGTCGACGAAGGCGTTAGCGAGGAAAATCCACGATTTCAGGTAGCCCTGGTATTCGTCGAGGCCGCCGGGCGGATAGGTGACGAAGGCATAGACGCGCGACTTGGCGCGGTATTCCGCCGTCGCCTCGAAGCGCAGCCAGTTGTTGAATTCGTAGCCGACGCCGCCGCCGACGAAATAGGTGTCGGAGATGTCGTTGTGCTGCAGCGTGGCGTTGGTGACGGTGGTGTAGTCGAGCTTGTAGTTGGCATTCATGCCGACGCCGACGAAGCCGCGCAGATACCAATTCTCGATGGCGGCGCAGCACTCCTGCGGCGGCGGTGGCGGCGGCACGTAAGGCGGCGGCTGCGGCTGATAGTCGGCGGCGCGCGCCGAGCCTGTCGCGAGCACGGCGAAAGTTGCCAGCGCGGAAAGCATGAAACGCGCACGAACCATGCGATCGTCCTTTCGCTCCGGCCGGCGCGAAGCACGGCGGATGAGGGACGATGGCAAAAAAGTCTTAAGTGGCTCTTAACCGTGTTTTTTAACCACGGTTTTTAACGAACGCGGCGCCTGCGGCGCGGCGGCACGCACGCCGGCGGCGGCGCCTTGCCGCGCGGCATTAAGGTACCGTTTACCAGTGGAGACGGTGGTGCGTTACCGCTGCTGGGTCTGGCGCAGCCAGTCGTAGCTGACCAGCCGTTCGGCGAGCGTAATCAGCGCGCGGCGCGCCGATTCGTCTTCGATCGCCAAAAACGCTTCGACCAGTCGCATCGCCTCCCGCGTGCGCGGATCGTCGGCAGCGCGGGCCGGAGAGAGCGTTGCCGGAATATCGTCGTGGGCGGGGCCGCGGTGCTTGACGGGAATGTTGACGACGTTGTCGGGCTTGTCCGGAGTCTTGTTCATTAGGAACCTGAGTTGGAGAATTTACGGCGCATTTATGTCGGCGGCAACCTGACGTTGAGAGTCCGCTGAAGCCCCTGAAAAGTCATTAAGAAAACCATCGCATTTTATTAGGCCGCGCCTCATAATTCCGCAATGGAGCTGCGCCACCTCAAGTACTTCGTCGCGGTCGCCGAGGAGCTGCATTTCGGCCGCGCCGCCGCGCGCCTCAACATCGCCGCGCCGACGCTCAGCCAGCAGATCGGCGCGCTGGAGAACATCCTCGGCGCCAAATTGTTTGCCCGCCGCACCAAGAGCGTCGTCGTCCTTACCCATGTCGGCCAGCGCTTCCTCGTCGAAGCGCAGGAGACGCTGAAGCAGGCGGCGCGCGCCGAGCTGGTCGGCCGCCGCGCCGGGCGCGGCGAAGTCGGTTCGATCGCGATCGGCTATCTGTTCTCCGCCGGCTGCAGCGGCCTCGTCGGCAGCACGCTGCGCAAATTCAGAAGCCTGCATCCCGACGTGTCGTTCCAGATGCGGCGCATCGTGACCTTCGCGCAATACAAGGCGCTCAACGACGGCTCGATCGACGTCGGCTTCGCTCACCCGCCGCACCAGCGCTACCCCTCGGGCCTGACCGGTTTCATCATCGATCGCCAGCCGTTCTGGCTGGTGATGCCGGAAGGCCACCGCCTCGCCGCGCGCAAGCAGATCACGCCGGCCATGCTCATTAACGAGGACTTCGTGGCGATGTCGCTGGAAATGGAAGCCGGCTTTTGGGGCAACATCGCCGCCATCACGCCGCCGGGCGCATCGCTGCGAATCGTCGATCGCGCGCCCGACGCCTTCGGCGTGATGACGATGATCAGCGCCGGACTCGGCGTCAGCGTACTGTCGGAACCGATCGCGAATGTCGGCATGAAAGGCGTCGTCGCCCGCAGGATCGACGGCGTGAAGAGCACCGCCGACACCGCCGTCGTGTACCGCCGCAACGAGAGCGCGCCGGTGGTGAAGAACCTGATCGATTTTCTGCGCGCCGAGGCGCGCGAGGCCGCTCACCCGGCGCGGCGGGCGAGTTGACGGCCGAACATGGCAAAGATCTCCTGCCAATCGCCCTCGACCGCGGCGTGATCGTAGACGTCGCGGTCGGGCAGCGCGTAGCCGTGATCGGCGGCGCGATGGAAGCGCGAGCGATAGCTGACCTGCGTGTGTGCGGCAAAGGCCTGTTCGAGCGCGGCCATCAGCTCCGGCGCGGCGAAGCGGTCGCGCTCGGCATAGCCGCAATAGACTTCGCCGCGCATCAGATGCGTCAGGCGGTGCGGCGAATCCTCGGCGTCGCTCACCAGCCAGGTGCCGTGCAAGCTCGCGGTGGCGCGGAAACGCTCGGGAAATTCCTGGCCGGCGATAAACGCCTTGCGGCCGCCGAGGCAGAACCCGACGGTGCCGGCGGGGCCGTCATCGACCGGCTGGCCGCGGCAGAAGTCGAGGATGGCGGCGACGTCGGTGCGCGTGGTGGCGCGGGTGAGGCGGCGGACATGCGCCCGCATTTCCTCCTGCAACGCCACCGGCAGGGTGTGGAACGACACCATCCGGCCCGACGGATCGCGTCTCTCGTAGCGGATCCTGCCTTCGCGGTAGAACAGGTTCGGCACCACGCAGTAGTAGCCGTGCCCGGCGATGCGCCGCGCGATGGCGAACAGCTCGTCGCGCAGGCCCCAGATATCCATGAACAAGACGACCAGCGGACAGCGCGCCGGGCCGCTTGGCCGCGCGGCATAGCCGTCCATGCGGCCATCGGGCGTGACGATATCGACCGCCCCGGCGATCAGGTCGGGCTGCTGCATCAATTGGCGCTGTCGAATTTCATGCCGCCGATGATCGGCGCCCAGATCTTGCGGTCGGCGATGACGCGGTTGCGCAGCCGCTCCGGCGGGCCGCCGAGCGGGCGCAGGCCGAGCTTGCCGAACTGCTCGCGCGTGTCCGCTTTGCGCAGGTAGGCGTCCATCGCCGCATTGAGCTTGCCGACGATGGCGGCAGGCAGCCCGGGCGGACCATAGATGGCGATCCAGGTCGCGCATTCGACGTCGAGGCCGCTTTCCTTGAGCGTCGGCACGTCGGGCAGCGAGGGCAGGCGCTCTTCGCCGGTCACCGCCAGCACCTTCACCGCGTCGGAGCCGGGGCCGTAGGCCGGCGTGCCGATCTCGACCTGGCCGCCGCGCAAATCGGCGATGATCTGCGCCGCGCCGCGATAGGCCACCAGATTGCCGTTGATGTGGGTCTTGGCGGCAAACAGGGCGCCGCAGAGGTGACCCATGGTGCCGGGGCCCGGATGGGCGATGGACAGCTGGTTGTTGTGCCGGCCGGCATAAGCCAGGAGCTCCTTGATCGAGCCGACGCCGAGCTGGGGACTGGCCAGGATCACATTGGGCGTGTCGCCGACCAGGATCAGCGGCGTGAAATCTTTGTCGGCGTCGAAGCCGACGTTCTTGTCCATCAGCGGCCGAAACACCATCGGTCCGATCGCCGTGACGAGCAGGGTGTAGCCGTCGGGCGCTGCCTTGGCGACGTAGCCGGCGCCGACCAGGCCGCCGCCGCCCTGCTTGGTTTCAACCACCACCGGATGACCGAACACGGCCGTCAGATCCTGGGCGATGGAGCGCGCGGCGAAATCCATCATGCCGCCGCCGGCGAAGGACAGCACCAGCACGACCGGCCGGCTCGGCCAGTCCTCGGCCGCCGCCGGACGCGCCATGAGCAGGGCGATGACGGCCATAAACAGCACTTTGACAGGGCTTACGCGCATAAGCGGGGCTCCGGCGTCACGGCTATCGGAAGTGGTATTCTCGTGCCGGTAGCTGCCGCGCGCAATACGCGTTTAGGGGGTCCAACGAATTATTACGGCGGACCCTCGGCGTGGCGGTTTGCGGAATTGCTCAGGCGGCGACTTCGGTCAGCGCCTCGACCACGTCGTCGACGACGGCCTCGACCAGCACCTTGTCGTCGCCTTCGCCCATGACGCGGATCACCGGCTCGGTGCCGGAGGGACGCACGATCAGCCGGCCGCCGAGGCCGAGCTTCTTTTCGGCGCTGGCGATGGCCGAGCGCACCGCCGCGCTCTCCATCGGCTTGCCGTTCTTGTAGCGCACGTTCTTGAGCACCTGCGGCAGCGGCTCGAAGCGGTGGCAGACTTCCGACACCGGCTTGCCGCTGCGCTTGACGGTGGCCAGCACCTGTAGCGCCGCGATGAAGCCGTCGCCGGTGGTGGTGTAGTCCGACATGATGATGTGGCCGGACTGCTCGCCGCCGAGATTGTAGCCGTGCTTGCGCATGTGCTCGAGCACATAGCGGTCGCCGACCGGGGTGCGCACCAGGCCGAGGCCGAGCCCCTTGAGGTGGCGCTCGAGGCCGAGGTTGGACATCACGGTGGCGACCACGCCGTTCTTCTGCAAGCGGCCGTCTTCCTTCCAGCTCGCGGCGATGACGGCGAGCAGCTGGTCGCCGTCGACGACGTGGCCGCGCTCGTCGACGATCATGACGCGGTCGGCGTCGCCGTCGAGCGCGATGCCGATGTCGGCGCGCATCTCGCGCACCTTGCGCTGAAGCGCGGTGAGATCGGTCGAGCCGCATTCCTTGTTGATGTTGAAGCCGTCGGGATCGACGCCGATGGCGATGACGTCGGCGCCCATTTCCCACAGCGCGCCGGGGGCCACGCGATAGGCCGCGCCGTTGGCGCAGTCGATGACGACGCGCAGGCCCTCGAGATTGATGGTCTTGGGCAGCGTCAGCTTGGCGAATTCGATGTAGCGGTCCTGCACGCCGTCGATGCGCTTGGCGCGGCCGAGATCGTTGCCGGCGGCGAGGCGGTCGGTGAGGTCGCTATCGAGCAGCGCCTCGATCTGTTTTTCGACCTCGTCGGAAAGCTTGAAGCCGTCCGGCCCGAACAGCTTGATGCCGTTGTCGTCGTAAGGGTTGTGCGAGGCCGAGATCATGACGCCGAGGTCGGCGCGCATCGAGCGCGACAGCATGCCGACGGCGGGCGTCGGGATCGGGCCGGTGAGCAGCACGTCCATGCCGACCGAGGTGAAGCCGGCGACCAGCGCGTTCTCGATCATGTAACCGGACAGGCGGGTGTCCTTGCCGATGAGGACGCGGTGGCGGTGCTCGCCGTTGCGGAACACCAGGCCGGCCGCCTGGCCGACCTTGAGCGCCAGCTCCGGGGTGATGACCTTGTTGGCCCGCCCGCGAATGCCGTCGGTCCCGAAATATCGGCGAGTCATGAATGCCCCTCGACGCCCTACTCCAGGCTTGCAGCCCCGCGATCGCTCGTTGTGTTGGCGGCCGGCGCAACGCCTTCGCCCGGCCCCTATAATACGGCCAACCGCTCGTATCTACTTCAAAATTTGTGAGTAATCATTACCAACCGGCGTTAATTGGTTATAAATTGCCGCCTTGCGCCGCCGATTGAGACGGAAAGCGGCCGTTTCGCGAGCCGGCCGCCCTGTGCTACCCGGATCGAACACGTTCTCAGAGTTATCCCATGACACCCATCGCCTGCATCGAGGATCTGCGGCTGCTTGCACGGCGCAAGGTCCCCAAGGCCTTTTTCGAATACGCCGAGAGTGGCTCCTATAACGAGGAGACGCTGCGCGCCAACCGCGCCGACCTGGAGACGATCAAGCTGCGCCAGCGCGTGCTGGTCGACGTGTCGCAGCGCAGCCTCGCCACCACCGTCGTCGGGCAAAAGCTCACCGCGCCCTTCGTGCTGTCGCCGATCGGGCTGCTCGGCATGCAGCACGGCGACGGCGAAATTCTCGCCGCCAGGGCCGCCAACGACGCCGGCATCCCGTTCACGCTGTCGACCATGTCGATCTGCTCGATCGAGCACGTGGCGCAGGCCACCGGCAAGCCGTTCTGGTTCCAGCTCTACGTCATCCGCGACCGCGGCTTTTCCAAGGACCTGCTCGAGCGCGCTCTGGCGGCCAACTGCAACGCGCTGGTGCTGACCGTCGACCTGCAGGTGCTCGGCCAGCGCCACCGCGACATCAGGAACGGCATGACGGTGCCGCCGGAATTCCGCTTCAGCAACATCGTCGACATCGCCACCAAGCCCGGCTGGCTGTGGAGCATCGCCAGGGGCCGCAGCAGGACCTTCGGCAACCTCGCCGGCCACGTGAAGGGCATGGACGACGTCACCTCGCTGGCGCAATGGACCAACCAGCAGTTCGATCCGGCGCTGAACTGGAAGGACATCGAGTGGATCAAGAAGATCTGGCCGGGCAAGCTGATCATCAAGGGCATCCTCGACGTCGAGGACGCCCGGACCGCGGTCAAGCTCGGCGCCGACGCCGTGGTGGTGTCGAACCACGGCGGCCGGCAGCTTGACGGCGCGCCGTCCTCGATCGCGGCGCTGCCGGCGATCGCCGACGCCATCGGCGCCGACACCGAGGTGCTGTTCGACGGCGGCATCCGCACCGGCTCCGACCTGATGCGGGCGCTGGCGCTCGGCGCCCGCGCCTGCCTGGTCGGCCGCGCCTATGTCTGGGGGCTCGGCGCCATGGGCCAGGCCGGCGTCGCCAAGGCGATCGACATTCTCAAGAACGAGCTCAGCGTCACCATGGCGCTGTGCGGCGTCAACAAGCTCGCCGACATCGGCCGGCATGTGCTGGCCGACGGCGGGCCGGCCAAGCCGAAGCCGGCGGCAAGGAAGAAGAAGAGCTAGCCGCGATGCTCGCTTTCACCCTCCCCCTTGTGGGGAGGGTCGGCGAACGAAGTGAGCCGGGGTGGGGGTCGTGGCCGCATTGCGGACCCCCACCCCGCTCGCTTCGCAAAAAGCTCAGCGTGCGACCCTCCCCACAAGGGGGAGGGTTAAAGAGCATCACCGCCAGCCCAAGCCCGGCGCGACGTGCTTGAGGATGGCCTCGATGACGTGGGCGTTGTAGTCGACGCCGAGCTGGTTCGGCACCGTCAGCAAAATCGTGTCGGCCTCGGCGATGGCCTCGTCCTGCTTGAGCTGGGCGACGAGCTTGTCCGGCTCGTCGGCATAGCTGCGGCCGAAAATGGCGCGCGAGTCGTCGCCGAGCAGGCCGATCTGGTCCTCGTCGTCGCCGCCGCGGCCGAAATACATGCGGTCGCGGTCGTCGATCAGCGCGAAGATCGAGCGCGACACCGACACCCGCGGCGTGCGCGTGTGGCCCGCCTCCTGCCACGCCGCCTTGTAGAGCCTGATCTGCTCGGCCTGCTGAACATGGAACGGCTTGCCGCTCTCGTCGATCTTGAGCGTCGAGGATTGCAGGTTCATGGCCAACTTGGCCGCCCATTGCGCCGTGGCATTGGTGCCGGCGCCCCACCAGATGCGCTCGCGCAAGCCTTGCGAGTGCGGCTCGAGCCACAGCAGGCCGGGCGGATTGGGAAACATCGGCCGCGGGTTGGGCCGCGCGAAGCCTTCGCCCTTGAGCACTTCGAGAAAGACCTCGGCGTGGCGCCGCGCCATGTCGGCATCGCTCATGCCCTCGCCCGGCGCGTAGCCGAAGTGGCGCCAGCCGTCGATCACCTGCTCGGGCGAGCCGCGCGAGATGCCGAGCTGGAGCCGGCCGCCGGCGATCAGGTCGGCGGCGCCCGCGTCCTCGGCCATGTAGAGCGGGTTCTCGTAGCGCATGTCGATGACCGCGGTGCCGAGCTCGATGCGCTTGGTGCGCGCGCCGCAAGCCGCGAGCAGCGGGAACGGCGAGGAAAGCTGGCGGGCGAAGTGATGGACGCGGAAATAGGCGCCGTCGGCGCCCAACTCCTCGGCGGCGACCGCGAGCTCGATCGATTGCAGGAGCGCGTCGGAGGCGGTGCGCACCTGCGAATGCGGCGACGGCGTCCAGTGGCCGAAGGAGAGGAAGCCAATGTGTTTCATGGGCGTATTTGTTTGCGTAATGCCAAATGTCGCTTTGGCTGGAGACCTATTTAGGATTAAATCGACTCATGGGCTATGGGGTTTTCATTCATCGTTCAGACTCGATCTACGACGACAGTCCCGCCGAACGCTATCAGTTTCCCAGTCAGTATCTTGGTCGCGTTCAATCCTGCGTTGGCGATTGGATTGTGTACTATGAACCTCGCAAAGTAGCCGAAACGCGCGGCTATTTTGCGATAGCAAAAATCGAGCGGATCGTTCCCGATCCCACAACATCCGAGATGTACCTTGCTCTTATCGAGCCCGGTAGCTATCTCGATTTCGTAAATCCGGTTCCTTTCACCGACGCATCAGGCGCCGTTATTGAGCGGAGCGTATTGAACGAACAAGGACGAATTTCGGGCCGCGCCCAATCGGCTGTTCGTCCAATCTCTGCGAGTGATTTCAACCGAATTGTCACGCTAGGCCTAAATGAAAGCGCGCCGCTGCTCCCACGCACCGGCGAGGAAATACCAGGCTTTGGTGAACGGCAATCGCCATTCGAATTCGAGCAGAACCGTGACCGTGCGAGCTTTACTGTATCTAGAATTGTGCGCGATCGAATTTTTCGCCGGAACGTTTTGCGAGCCTATTCCGAGCGCTGCGCCATCAGCGGCTTGAGGCTTATAAATGGGTTGGGACGCGCCGAAGTCGCCGCAGCGCACATCCGGCCCGTTGAAAAGAATGGCCCTGATATCATTAACAACGGAATTGCATTTTCCGGCACCGTGCATTGGATGTTTGACCGGGGGCTGATTAGCCTTTCGGATGACTTGCAGATTTTGGTGTCAAGGCAAGCCAACGATCCCGATGGCATCAGGGCTCTTATCAACAAGGGCGGTTATGCACACCCTCCTCAGCGGCCATCCGACCGCCCGCATCCTCATTTTCTGCAATGGCATCGCGAGCACTGTTTTAAACAATAACACTTTAAGTAACTAGCTCGGCCGGACGAATCGCGAGACCGCAAAACGATTAACAGGCCGCCCCGGATTTCGCCGCGCATGACGCCGAATACGCTGCGCATGCGCCGCCGCGAGCGCAGGCTCACTCCGCCGCGGTTGCGGGTGGCAGCGCGATGGTCTCGACCTTCGACAGATCGAGCTTGCGCGAAGCATGATCGATATCGAAGCCAACGACCTCGCCTCGCGCATCGAGATCGACGTTGAGGCCGAGCGCAATTTCCCGTGTCTCGACGCCCGGGGTGTTTTTCAGCTCGATGTAGAGGCTGTCGGTCTCGGGGTAATAATGCAGCTTCATCGTTCGTTCTCGCGGAAATTGCGGTCAAAGAACGCGTTGTGCACGGTCTCGCCGTCGCCGAGCGTCACGACACGCAGATAGCGCGGTTCGCGCTCGCCCGCCAGCGCGATCTTGCCCCACCAGCGGATGCGGCCGTCGGGCTGGACGTCGCGCCGGATCGGCGCCGCCAGCACTTGCTGACACCAATCGCGCCGGAGATAGGGCCGCTTCCGGAGCACCTGCTCCTCGAAATAGCGCGTGGTCTTCAAGCCCCGCCCTCACCGCCGCAGCCACCTTACCACAGCCAAGGGGATGCGCGAACGGCCGCGCACGTCCTCGCCGCCCACCTTGTCAAACCCACCACCCCGTAATACGGCAAGGCCCATGAGCACCGAGGTCACGATCGGCAACGGCACGCGGCTTGCGCCGCACCCCTTGCGCGCCGCCGTGCTCGGCGAAGTCCACGCCCGCCCCTTCACGGCCGTCGAGACGCCGCGCCGCATCCTGCATTTCGCCTTCGCCACCGCCGGCGAAGCCGGCCGGCGCGACCACGCCGCCTTTGCCGATTTCTGCAAGCGCCGCGGCCTCGAGCCACTGAAGGACGCCGCCAAGCATCACACCGTCGTGCTCGGCGGCGCGAGCCTGCGCTGGGAGCAGCACTCCGAATTCACCACCTATACCTGGGAGATGGCGGCGCAGGGCGCCGGCCTGTTTCACCCCGCCGCGGCGACGCTCGCCGAGCCGATGGCCGGCCTGCCGCAGCCCGGCCCGCTGATGGTCGCGCTCGACCTGCACCTGATCGGGGAGAAGAAGAAAAGGATCGCGTTCGCGCCGCTGTTCGACCGCGCCAGCCTCGCGGTCGCGGAGAACGCCGAGGGCGACGCCCTGTTCGCCACCGACTTCCAGGCCGACGCCGGCGGCTTCGTGCGCATCGTCTGCATCGATCGCGGCCTCGGCCCCGAGCGCGCCGGCGCGCTGGTGCAACGGCTGATCGAATGCGAGACCTACCGCACGCTGGCGCTGCTCGGCCTGCCGGAGGCGCAGCGGCTCGCGCCCTCGATCAACCGCATCGAGGCGCGGCTCGCCGAGGTCACCGACGAGATGCGGCGCACCGAAAGGCTCGTCGACAACCACCGCCTGCTCGACGAACTGACCGAGCTTGCCGCCGAACTGGAAGCGGGCGCGGCGGCGAGCGCCTTCCGCTTCGGCGCCAGCCGCGCCTATAACGAGATCGTGCAGCTGCGCCTCGCCACCATCGGCGAGCGCAAGGTCGAGGGTTTCCCGACCTGGACGTCGTTTCTGGCGCGGCGCATGGCGCCTGCCATGCGCACCTGCGTCACCACCGAGGGACGGCAGAAGGATTTGTCGGAGACATTGGCGCGCGCCGCCAATCTTTTGCGCACCAGGGTCGACGTCGAGCTGGAGCGGCAGAACCGCGATCTCCTGAAATCGATGAACGAGCGCACGCGGCTGCAATTGCGCCTGCAGACCACGGTCGAGGGCCTGTCGGTCGCCGCCGTGAGCTATTACGTGGTCGGACTGTTCGGCTATCTGATCAAGGGCGTGCACGACGAGGGCGTGCCGGTCGATATTTCGCTCGCCACCGCGCTGTTCGTGCCGGTCGCGGTGCTGGCGATCTGGTTCCTGGTGCGGCGCATCCGGCGTCGGCACATTGCCGGCAAGGAGTAGGCCCGCTCTGCCGCAACGACGTGTCATGGCCCGGCATGACGGCTTTAGCTAGGCGCCAGCACCTGATGGAGCTGCGCCACCACCGCGGCGCCCTCGCCGATCGCGGCGCCGACGCGCTTGGTGGACGTGGCGCGCACATCGCCGATGGCAAAGACGCCCGGCATGCTGGTCTCCAGCGGCAGCGGCGCGCGCGCAACGCCGCCGTTCGCAAAGCCCGCGCCGGTGACGACGAAGCCCTTGGTATCCTCGGCGACGCAGCCGTCGAGCCATTCGGCGTTCGGATCGGCGCCGATAAACAGGAACAGATGGCGCAGCGCCACGCTTTTGGTGCCGCCGCTCTCGCGTTTGCGGAACGTTGCACCGGTGAGGCCCGAGGCGCGGTTGCCGTCTAGCGCCACCACCTCGGTGCCGGCATGCAGCGTGACATTGGGCAATGCTTCGATGCGGTCGATCAGGTAGCGCGACATGGTGGCCTCCAGCCCCTTGCCGCGCACGATCAGATGCAGGTGCTTGACCTTGGGCGCGAGGAACACCACCGCTTGCCCTGCGGAATTGCCGCCGCCGATCAGCGCCACCTCCTCGCCTTCGCACAGCTTGGCTTCGATCGAGGAGGCCCAATACGACACGCCGTTGCCGTCGAAGTCGGACAGGTTGGGAATGTCCGGCCGGCGGTAGCGCGCGCCCGAGGCGATGACGACGCTGCGCGCGCGGACGGGCTGGCCGTTGGTAATCTCCAGGCGGAACGGATCGCCCGCGCTGCGGTCGCGGCCGCCGCAGTCGAGCCGCTTCACTTCGAGCGGGATGGCGATCTCGGCGCCGAACTTCTGCGCCTGGTTGTAGGCCCGTCCCGCCAGCGCCTGGCCGGAAATGCCGGTGGGAAAGCCGAGATAGTTCTCGATGCGCGCCGAGGCGCCGGCCTGGCCGCCGATGGCGCGCTGGTCGAGCACGATGACCGACAGCCCTTCCGAGGCGCCATAGACCGCGGCGGCAAGCCCGGCGGGACCGGCGCCGACCACGGCGACATCGTAGACCGTGCGCGGATCGAGCTGCGGCGTGATGCCGAGGCACATGCCGGCTTCGGCGTCGCTCGGCCGCTTGAGCAGCTCGCCGTTCGGGCAAATCATCAGCGGCAGCTCATGCGGCTGCACGCCGAAACGTTCCAGAGCTGCGCGCGCCTCCTCGTCAGCCTCGGCGTCGAGCACGGTATAGGGATAGGCGTTGCGCGAGAGGAAGCCCTGCAGACGCAGCAGATCGGACGAGCCGCGGCGATCGATGATCACCGAGCCGGCGCCGCCATCCTGCAGCAGCGCGACGCGGCGCAGGATGTAGGCGCGCATGATGATCTCGCCGAGTTCGGCCGAGCCGATCACCAGCGCGCGGACATGCGCGGCATCGAAGGGCAGCGCGGTGCAGCCCTCGGGCCCGGCGCGGCCGGCAGCGAGCGTACCGCGGCCGGCGAGCGAAGCGACCTCGCCGGAGAACTGGCCTTCGCTGAGCTGGACCACCGAGGACTCGCGGTGCAGACCGTCGCGCCGCACGATCTCGAGGCCGCCGTCCAGCACCAGCCAGACCGGCGTGTTGCGCACGCCGACGTCGTAGATCGTTTCGCCGGGCGCGAAATGCCGCGCCTCGCCACTCGCAAAGCGTCGGGCGGTGTCCATCTGGACGCGGTCGAACACCGGAAACAGCTGCTCGAAACGGGTCTCAAGGACGCTCATCAAACGAACTCCACAGCTCCACTTGGCCGGCCCGGCCCATCTAGTCTAGCCGGCGGGCCGGTCGATCGACCTGTCACTTTTACGTCATGGCCGCGCGCGGGCATCGCCGTCGCGACTAATCTATTAGAATAGGGCGCCGACGACCGGGCAATGACAAGCGAGGCCTCGCCATGCGCAGCGAAAAGTTCGAGTTTGCCAATGCCAAAGGTGAGAAGCTTGCGGCGGTTCTCGATCTGCCCCTGGGCGAGCCGACCGCCTATGCGCTGTTTGCGCACTGCTTCACTTGCGGCAAGGACAATATCGCGGCCAAGCGCATCGCCGCGCAGCTGTCGATCAACGGGATCGCCGTGCTGCGCTTCGACTTCACCGGGCTCGGCGGCAGCGAGGGCGAATTCGCCAACACGCATTTCTCCTCGAACGTCGACGACCTGGTGGCGGCGGCCGATCATTTGCGCGCGACGCGCAAGGCGCCGGCGCTGCTCATCGGCCACAGCCTGGGCGGTTCGGCGGTGCTCGCCGCCGCGCACCGCATTACGGAAGCGCGCTGCGTCGTCACCATCGCCGCGCCGGCCGATCCGGCCCACGTCACCGGGCTGTTCAAGGAGCACGTCGGCACCATCCGCGACCAGGGCGAGGTCGAGGTGCTGCTCGCCGGGCGGCCGTTCAAGATCAGGCGCGAATTCCTCGACGACGTCGCCGAGCAGATGCTGATGGACCGGATCGCGCACCTGAAAAAGGCGCTGCTGGTGTTCCATTCGCCGACCGACGACCTGGTCGGCATCGACAGCGCCTCGCGCATCTTCGTCACCGCCAAGCATCCCAAGAGCTTCGTCTCGCTCGCCGGCGCCGATCATCTGCTGAGCGAGAAACGCGACGCCGACTATGTGGCGAACGTGATCGCGGCCTGGTCGGGGCGCTACCTCGACCCGCCGCAGAGCGTGGCCAAGGCCGAGAGCGAGACCGGCGTGGTGATCGTGCGCGAGACCCGCGCCGGAAAATTCCAGCAGGAAATCATGAGCGGGCCGCACCGCTTCATCGCCGACGAGCCGGTGTCGTTCGGCGGCCTCGACTCCGGCCCCGGCCCCTACGATCTCCTCATCGCCGGGCTCGGCGCCTGCACCGCGATGACGATCCGCCTTTATGCCGACAGCAAGGCGCTGCCGCTCGAGCGCGTCACCGTGCGGCTCACCCACAACAAGATCCACGCCGCCGACTGCGCGGAGTGCGAGACCAAGGACGGCATGATCGACCGCATCGACCGCACCATCAGCTTCGAGGGCGACCTCGATGCGGCGACGCGCCAGCGGCTCTTGGAGATCGCCGACAAATGCCCGGTGCACCGCACGCTGACCTCGGAAATCGACATCCGGACGTTCGAGCAAGCGCCGTCAGCCTGAGGTGCGAGCGAAGCGAGCCTCGAAGGGTGGCGGCCCCAGGTCCGGGCCGTTCCTCCTTCGAGGGCCGCTACGCGGCCACCTCAGGATGACGGATTTAGGTTATCGGTGTAATTTGGAACGCCATGCAGCCCGCAGCAGCCGCGCTGACGCAGCAATTTCTTGCCTGGGTGGCGGAAGCCCCGCGCAGCTATGCCGACGCCGAAGCCTGGCGCCGCAGTTGCCCGCATCTGTCGATCTGGGAAGACGCCATTTCCGGCGGCCTGGTGCGCTTCGAGAACGGCGCCAGCATGAAGCAGTCGCGGCTGGTGCTGACCGCCGCCGGACGGGCGCGGCTCAAGACGGCACGCGGTTGAACATCAGCCTGGCATTGCGGTTGGCACATAAATTGAATGTGCCGTGGCTATGAAAACCAAGAACGCCGATCCGCGACTCATCTGGCTCGCCAGCGTGCTAGCGGCAGCCACGCTGATCATCTATCTCGCCCAGCAGGCCTAGCGCTGGGGCGAACCGGGGGCGCCAAGCCCCATTCCCTTGCGGCTTGACGATCCCTCGGGCTCGGGCCACACTAGAACAAACAGGGAACACAGACCGGGCTAGCGGGCTTGAAACGGGCCCGTTCTCTCAGTGTCTCCAAAGGGTTAGTCATGCTGGCACAGCTCCGCCAAACCTTGCGCGCATTGCAACGGCCGGCCAGGCTCGACGACGACCCGGGCAGCGCCCCGCTCGGCATCCCGGCCGTCGACGGCGCCCTCGGCGGCGGCTTTCAGCGCGGCGCGCTGCACGAAATTTCGGCCGCGGGCGAAGCCCATCTCGCCGCGGCGACGGGATTTGCGCTGGGGGTGGCGTCTCTCGTCATTCCGGGGCGCGTGCGTAGCGCGCGAACCCGGAATCCAGAAACAGATTCCGAAATTGTCTCTGGATTCCGGGTTCGGCCCTTCGGGCCGTCCCGGAATGACGGTTTCTGTCTCTGGATCGCCGAGGACATGGCGCTCGCCGAAAGCGGCGCGCCCTATGGACCCGGCCTCGATGCTTTCGGGCTCGCGCCCGAGCGATTGCTGACGGTCGCCGCCGCGCGCAGCCACGATCTGCTGTGGGCGATGGAGGAGGCGCTGCGCTGCCGCGCCGTCGCCGCGGTGATCGGCGAATTGCGCCACGGCGCAATCGGCATGGTGGCGGTGCGCAGGCTGTCGCTCGCCGCCGCGACAAGCGGCGCGCTGGCGCTGCTGTTGCGCGCCGCGCCGCCGGACGAGGCCTCGACCGCGGCGACGCGCTGGATCGTTGCCGCCGCGCCGTCTCCACCCTCCTCATCCTTTGTCATTCCGGGGCGCGGGCGCAGCCTGCGAACCCGGAATCCGGAAACAGACTCGGAGCGTGCTCCTGGATTCCGGGTCCGGCCCTTCGGGCCGTCCCGGAATGACGGAGACGAAATGGCGGACGAAACGGGCGGCTATTTCACCGCGCGGCTGACGCGCAACCGCCGCGGCCCGCTTGGCGCCTGGACCTTGCAATGGAGTGACGACGATGAGCGCTTCGTGCTCGCAGCGCCTGCTCAGCCTGTGGCTGCGCCGGCTGCCGATCGACCGCATCGCAAGATCGCGTGAGGTTGGCTTGTCATTCCGGGGCGCGGGCGTAGCCCGCGAACCCGGAATCCAGAAACAGACTCGGAGCGTGCTCCTGGATTCCGGGTCCGGCCCTTCGGGCCGTCCCGGAATGACGGTGGTCTACGGCAAGCGCGGCAATGCCGAGGTGCTGACCGCGGTCGACGACGCGGCAGAACGGCTGGGCTTGTCGCCCGGGCTTGCGCTGGCGCAGGCGCGCGCCATGCATCCTGCAATCGATGCCATCGAGGAAGACGCCGCGGCCGATGCAGCGCTGCTCGAGCAGATCGCCGACTGGTGCCTGCGCTATACGCCGCTGGTGGCGTGCGATCCGCCCGACGGCTTGCTGCTCGACATTTCCGGCTGCGCGCATCTCTACGGCGGCGAGGACGCCCTGGCGGCCGACCTCAGCGGGCGATTGGAGAAGGCGGGCTTTGCCTACCGCATCGCCATTGCCGGCACTATCGGCGCGGCCTGGGCTGCGGCGCATTTCGGCCAGCCGGGAAGCCACGCCTGCGGCAGCGAGCGCGACCTGCTCGGCCCGCTGCCGCTCGCCGCACTGCGGCTCGATGCGGATACGGTGGCGGCGCTGGCGCGCGTCGGCTTGAAGCGCATCGGCGATGTCATCGATCTGCCGCGCAGCCCCCTCGCCGCCCGCTTCGGCAGCGAATTGCTGCGCCAGCTCGACCGCGCGCTGGGCCACGAGCACGAGCCGCTCAATCCGCGGCTGCCGGTGGCGCCCTACGTCGCCGAGCAGCGCTTTGCCGAGCCGATCGCGCGCGAGGACGACGTGCTGGCAAGCGTGGCGCGGCTCGCCGCACGGCTGAAGCTCGCGCTGGAGCGGCGCGGCGACGGTGCCCGCCGCATCGAGCTGACATTGTTCCGCACCGACGGCGCGCTGCGCCGCATCGCCGCCGGCTGCTCGCGCCCCTTGCGCGACGCGCAAGACATCCGCGCGCTGTTCACCGAGCGGCTGGCGGCGCTCGCCGATACGCTCGATCCCGGCTTCGGCTTCGACATGGCGCGGCTGTCGGTCGAGGTGGCCGAGCCCTGTCCGCCCGAGCAGATCGGCATCGGCGGGACGGACGATGGCGCCGAGCTCGACCGCTTGGTCGACCGTCTCAGCGCCCGGCTCGGCGCGCGCCGCGTGCGCAGACCGATCGCGCAGGACAGCCACATCCCGGAAATCGCCGGGGCATGCATGCCGGCGCAGATGGCGGTCGGCGAGCCCGGCTGGGAGGCCTTGCGCCGCTATCGCGCCGAGGCCGAGCTCGCGCCACGGCCCTTGCGCCTGCTGGCGCGGCCGGAGCCGATCGAAGCCGTGGCCGGGGTGCCGGACGGGCCGCCGTTGCGCTTCCGCTGGCGGCGCGCGCTGCACGAGGTGGTCGCGGCCGACGGACCGGAGCGCATCGAGGGCGCATGGTGGAGCGAGCACGGCGGACCGGCTCGCGATTATTTTCGCGTGGAAGACAAGACAGGACTTCGCTTCTGGCTGTTCCGCGCCGGGCTCTATCGCGACCTTGCCCAAGGCGCCGCCGCGCCGAGCTGGTTCCTGCACGGCATGTTTGCGTAGTGACCCTCTCCCCTTGTGGGAGAGGGTGGCGCGCGCAGCGCGCCGGGTGAGGGGGAATGCCGAAGTATCGCGTTGATCCATTCAAACGAGCGCAAGCGAAAATGCTTCGTCATGCGTTGACCGAAGCCGAGCTCGACCTTTGGCAATTGCTGCGGTCGCGGCAACTTTGCGATATCAAATTTCGACGTCAGGTCCCGCTCGGCCCCTGGATCGCCGACTTCGTCTGCTTCGAACACATGCTCATCGTCGAAGCCGACGGCAGTCAGCATGCCGACAGTCGTCACGACGATAGTCGCGATGCCGATTTGCGCCGCCGCGGATTCCGCATCCTGCGGTTTTGGAACAACGACGTCCTCGCTAATCCGAACGGCGTGAGCGAAATTGAAGAACCCCCCTCACCCCGCGGCCTTCGGCCGCGACCCTCTCCCACGAGGGGAGAGGGTTAAGCGGCGCGCATCGAGAGTCATTTTGCATGCCCTACCTCGAATTCGCCTGCGCCTCCAACTTCTCCTTCCTGCGCGGCGCGTCGCATCCGGAAGAATTGATGGTGCAGGCGGCCTCGATCGGCCTTGCCGGCCTCGGCCTTTGCGACCGCAATTCGGTGGCGGGCGTGGTGCGCGCGCATCTGGCCAAGCGCGAGCAGAACCTGCCGCTTCGCTATCACCCCGGTGCGCGGCTGGTGTTTGCCGACGGCACGCCGGACATTCTCGCCTATCCGCGCGACCGCGCCGGCTGGGGCCGGCTGACGCGCCTGCTCACGCTGGGCAATCGGCGCGCCGAAAAGGGCGAGTGCGTTCTGACCCTCGACGATCTCATCGCGCATATTTTCGGGCTCGAGCTGATTGTGATGCCTTCGCCTTCGCCGTCATCGTCCCCTCCCCCCTTGAGGGGGAGGGACAGGGAGGGGGGTAAGCAACAAGGCTCGGTGCAAGTATCTACCCCCCTCCCCAACCCTCCCCCGCAAGGGGGGAGGGAGCGCGCCGTGCACGCGGCAGCACAACAGATCCAAATCCTTCGAACATTGCGCGCCGCGGCCCCCGGCCGGGTGCGGCTCGCCGCCACCATGCTCTATCGCGGGCGCGACCAAGCGCGGCTCGCGCGCCTGAAGACAATCGCGCATGAGGCCAACGTGCCGCTGATCGCGGTCAACGACGTCACCATGCACCACCCGGGCCGCCGCCCGCTCGCCGACGTGCTCACCTGCATCCGCGAGAAGACGACCATCGACCGGGCCGGCCGCAAGCTTAGCTCCAATGCCGAGCGCCATTTGAAACCGCCGGAGGAAATGGCACGCCTGTTCCGCGATGCACCGGAGGCGATCGAAGAGACGCTGCGCCTCTCCGAGGCGCTGACCTTCTCGCTCGATGAGCTCAAATATGAATATCCCGACGAGCAGGTGGAGGGCTTTGCCAATGCGCAGGAGGCGCTCAGGCATTTGACCTATGAAGGCGCCAAGCGGCGCTATGCCGGCGGCGTGCCCGACAAGGTGCGCGCCGCCCTCGCCCACGAGCTCAAGCTGATCGCGCAGCTCAATTACGCTCCCTATTTTCTCACCGTCCACGACATCGTCCGCTACGCGCGTGAGCAAGGCATCCTCTGCCAGGGCCGCGGCTCGGCGGCCAATTCCGCGGTGTGTTTCTGCCTCGGCATCACCGAGGTCGATCCCGACCGCGCCGACCTTTTGTTCGAGCGCTTCATCTCGCCGGAGCGGCGCGAGCCGCCCGACATCGACGTCGATTTCGAGCACGAGCGGCGCGAGGAGGTGATCCAGTACATCTACCGCAAATACGGCCGCGAGCGCGCCGGCATCGCCGCCACCGTGATCTGCTATCGCGGCCGCTCGGCGATCCGCGAGGTCGGCAAGGTCTTCGGCTTGAGCGAGGACACCATCGGCGCATTGTCGTCCTCGATCTGGGGCGGCGGCGGCGGCAATGTCGCGCAGGACGCCGTCAAGCACACCGGGCTCGATCCGGGAAGCCGGCGCATGCGGCAGATCGCAGGCCTGGCGCGCGAGATCAACGGCTTCCCGCGCCATCTGTCGCAGCACGTCGGCGGCTTCGTCATCACGAGGAGCCGGCTCGACGAGGTGATGCCGATCGGCAATGCCGCCATGGCGGACCGCACCTTCGTCGAATGGGACAAGGACGATCTCGACGCGCTGGGGATTCTCAAGATCGACGTGCTGGGCTTGGGCATGCTGTCGTGCCTAAGGAAAGCGCTGGATCTGGTGGCAAGGCATTATCCGGAAGCCTCTCCTCCTTCACCTCCCCCGCTTGCGGGGGAGGTCGACGCGCGAAGCGCGGCGGGAGGGGGCTCTTCTGCAAGCGCCGAGCAAATAACTACCCCCTCCCTAACCCTCCCCCGCAAGCGGAGAAGGGAACAGGCAGAGCAAGGGGAGAGAGAGCAGGCAGTGCCTGCGGAGAGGAAATTGACGCTTGCCGCCATCCCCGCCGAAGACGAAGCCGTCTACCGCATGCTTGGCCGCGCCGACTCGCTCGGCGTGTTCCAGGTGGAAAGCCGCGCGCAGATGACCATGCTGCCGCGGCTCAAGCCGCAGAATTTCTACGACCTCGTCATCGAAGTGGCGATCGTGCGTCCCGGCCCGATCCAGGGCGACATGGTGCACCCTTACTTGCGCCGCCGGCGCGGATTGGAACCGGTGAGCTATCCGTCGAAGGCGCTGGAGGCGGTGCTCGCCAAGACGCTGGGCGTGCCGCTGTTCCAGGAGCAGGCGATGAAGATCGCCATCGTCGCCGCCGGATTCACGCCGGCGGAAGCCGACAAATTGCGCCGCGCCATGGCGACCTTCAAGCGCACCGGCACCATCGGCACCTTCCAGCGCAAGATGATCGACGGCATGATCAGGAACGGCTACGAACGCTCCTTCGCCGAGCGCTGCTTCGGGCAGATCGAGGGCTTCGGCGAATACGGCTTCCCGGAAAGCCACGCGGCGAGCTTTGCGCTTCTGGTCTACGCCTCGGCCTGGCTCAAATGCCATTACCCGGACGCCTTCGCCG
This sequence comes from Pseudolabrys sp., assembly GCA_035651255.1. Lineage (GTDB taxonomy): Bacteria > Pseudomonadota > Alphaproteobacteria > Rhizobiales > Xanthobacteraceae > Pseudolabrys. Next base: position 10,952 of record DASRGB010000064.1, on the reverse strand, counting down.
CGGCGCTGCTCAACGCGCAGCCGATGGGCTTCTACGCGCCGGCGCAGATCGTGCGCGACGCGCGCGAGCACGGCGTCGAGGTGCGCCCGCCCGACGTCAATCATTCCGACTGGGACTCGACGCTGGAGCCGGGTGAGCGCGCGGCCGAGCGGCTGCACGAGCTGCATCGCGACATGCGCGGCGACGTGCGCGCCACCCACGCCATCCGCCTCGGCCTGCGCGAGATCAAGGGGCTCTCCGAGGAGGATGGGCGGAGGATCGTGGAGAGGCGTACGGCCCTTACCTCTCCCCGCTCCGCTCTTCCTTTACCCTCCCCCTTGTGGGGAGGGTCGACCGCCGAAGGCGGTCGGGGTGGGGGGCATTCTGCAACAGCTACCCCCCTCCCCAACCCTCTCCCACAAGGGGGGAGGGAGTGCGCTGTGCACGCGGCAGTGCCCTACGACTCCATCCGCGATGTCTGGCTGCGCACCGGCCTCTCCCCGCGCGTGCTGGAGCGGCTGGCGGACGCCGACGCCTTCGCCTCGCTCGGCCTCACCCGGCGCGACGCCTTGTGGGCGGCAAAGGCGCTCGGCCGCGTCGGCGACCGCGACGACGACCTGCCGCTGTTTGCCGTGTCAGCCTTCTTGAGTGAGGCCGCGCGGCACACTCTCTTCACCTCCCCCCTTGAGGGGGAGGTCGATCAACGCCGGCTTGCTGGCGTTGATTGGGAGGGGGGTACATTCCGCGAGCCCGATGTCGCCCTGCCCCCCATGCCGATCGGCGAGGAAGTGATCAACGACTACCGTTTCCTGCGCCTGTCGCTGCGCGCGCACCCGGCGCAGTTCCTGCGCGGCGATCTCGACGGCCGCGGGTGCTTGCGCAACGAAACGCTGCGCACCGTAGCGCAGAACGCGCGCGTCGCCGTTTCCGGCCTCGTCACCTGCCGGCAGCGGCCCGGCTCGGCCAACGGCGTCGTCTTCATGACCATCGAGGACGAGAGCGCGGTCGCCAACGTCATCGTCTGGCCGCGCACCTTCGAGCGCTTCCGCCCGGTGGTGCTCGGCGCGCGCTACGTGCTGGTGACCGGCCGCGTGCAGCAGGAATCGGGCGTCATCCACGTGATCGCCGAGCGGCTCGAAGACCTGACGCCGTGGCTGGCGCGGCTTGCCGAGCACGGCGGCGACATCGACGGCCTCGCCCGCTGCGACGAAGTGCGCCGTCCGGTCGAGGATCAGCGCGAGGCGCGTAGCGTCGGCAGCCGGCACAACCGGCTCGTCGCGCTGATGCGCGAGATGCCCGAACTCGCCTCCGACCTCGACGTGCCGGCGCGCGGCTCGGCGCACGCCCCGAGCAAGCGCGCGGTCTGACTATTGCGGCACCACGTCGCCGCGCCCGACATTGACGCGGTCGGCCGCCAGCGAGCCGTCCGGCTTCTTCGCCGCCCGCAGAATGGCGACATGGGCCCCCGGCTTGAGCTCGTCCGTGCTGCCGATCACATAGGCGCGGATGGTGGCGTCGGGCGGCACCACGATCTTCTTCTCGCCGCCCTTGTATTTGACCGTCAGCATCGGTCCGTCGACCGCGGCCACCGTCTGATCGACCGTGCCGTTGGTCATCGTGCTGTTGGGCCGCGCATCCCACGGCCGGTGGCCCTCGCCGAGGCCGCGCAGCGCATCGGCGAACACCGTCACCTGGACGGCGCGCTGGCTGCCGTCCGGCTGCGGCATGGCGCCGACGCCGATGAAGGCGCCGACCTTCACATCGGCAACGGTCGCCTTGGCGACGCCGAATACCGTGGTCCGCTCGGCGAGATCGATCTTCACCTCGCCGAGCGTGTCCGATTTCACCGCCAGCACATGGCCGTCGAAGCTCTCCACGACACCGGCGACGCGCACGGTCGGCGGCTGTTGCGCCAAGGCCGCAGCGGCGACGCAGACAACACCGCAAAAAACCGCGAACCGCCCGACCATCACATCGCCGGGGTCAGGCCGCGCCCGACATACATCGTTTTCGCCAGCACGGAACCGTCCGCCTCCTTGTCCCAGCCGAAGATGATGATGTGCGCGCCGGGCTTGAGCTCGTCCTTGCTGCCCGGCGCGGCGGCGGCGATCGCCGTCTGCGGCGACACCAGAACTTTCTTCTCGCCGTCCTTGTATTTCACGGTCAGCACCTGGCCGTCCTTCGCTTGCACGACGTCCTCGACATAGGCGTTGGTCATGGTGCTGCTCGGCTTGGCGTCCCATGGCCCGTGACGGTCGGGCACCACGCCGCGCTGCGCCGGCAGGAAGATGTGCACCGAGAACGCCGCGATGCTGCCGTCCGGCTGCGGCAGACCGGCGATGCCGATGAAGGAATCCTTCTTGACGTCGTCGAGCGAGGCCTTCACCAGCGCCGACACGCGCGTCTTATCGTCGATCTTGACGTTGAGCATGGCGCCCTCGCGGGTCTTGACCTCAAGCGCCCCGTTCTCGGCCTTGACGACGTCGCCACGGATGCGGGTGCCCGGCTGCTGGGCCGAGGCGGCGCCCGCCGCAAATAAAATCGCCGCGGCCACGGCGGCCGCGCGCTGCACAAACCTCTGACTGGACATCGGAACCTCCCTGCCGCCGTTTTGGCCGGCGGTCAGGATGGACAACCCTCAAGCGCGCTTCTTATTCCGGCCCGGGTTCTTGGTTTTCGGCGCCGCGGCCACCTTTTCTTCGGCGGCCGGCTTCGGCTTGACGCCCAGATCGGCCTCGACCAGGGCCCGCAATTCCGCGCTCACCACCGGCTTGACGCCGAACCACAATTGGAAACCGCGCACCGCCTGATGCAGCAGCATGCCGAGCCCGTCGGCGGTACGCAGGCCCCGGGCGCGCGCCGCCGCCAGAAGACGCGTCTCCAGCGGATCGTAGACCAGGTCCGCCACCACCAAAGACGGCGGGCAACGCAGGTTGATCTCGAGCGGCGGCTGCCCGGCCATGCCGAGCGAGGTGGTGTTGACCAGCAGCCCGGCGCCGCCGAGCAGGCCGCCGATCTCGGTCCAGGCGGCGGGGTGGACGCGCGCGCCGAATTGTTTGCGCAGGGCCTCGGCGCGCTCCATGGTGCGGTTGATGACGTAGACGCGCTGCACGCCGCGCGTCAGCAAGCCGAACACGACCGCCCGCGCGCCGCCGCCGGCGCCGAGCACCACCGCGCTCTCCAGGCCGCGGTCCCAGCCGGGCGTGGCGCTGTCGAGATTGGTGAGGAAGCCCTCGACGTCGGTATTGGTCGAGCGCAGCCGGCCGTCGTCGTACCACAGGCAATTGGTGGCGCCGACGGCGCGGGCGCGCTCGTCGGGCTCGGTCAATGTCAGCGCCACCTGCTTGTGCGGCAGGGTGACGTTGGCGCCGATGTAACCGTGGTCCCGCAAATTCCGCACGAAGTCCGGGAATTTGTCCGGCGGCACCGCCTCGCGGCGGTATTCCGCGTCCAGGCCGTGCTGCTTGATCCAGTAATTGTGGATCAGCGGCGAGCGCGAATGGCCGGCGGGCCAAGCGATAATGCAGACGGCTTTGCGGTTATCGGTCATAGGCGACTTCGCTTTCGAGACAAAACGGCCGCGCGCATGTAATTCTCCACCCCCCGCGCCGTCAACGGTTGACGGCGCCGATGGTTCGGCGGTTGGCACAGCCCATGAGAGCGCTTTTTATCGACTGCAACGACCAACTTGCGCCGGTGTGGCAGCAGGTCGTGCGTGCCGACGATCCCACGATCGACGTCAACCGCGAGCCTTTTGCCCGCGACGACCTGCCGCGCGTCGTCGGCCCCTACGACATCGTGCTCGACGATCATTCCTACATGCCGACCGAGCTGGTGGCGCAGTGCAAGCGGCTCAAGCACATCGTGTTCCTCGGCACCGGCGCGGCGAGCTACATGAATATCGACGAGCTTAAGGCACGCTGCGGCGTCACCGTTCACACCATCAAGGGCTATGGCGACGTGGCGGTCGCCGAGCACGCGATCGCGCTGATGCTTGCCGCCGCGCGCGACGTCGCCCGCATGGACCGCGAGGTGCGCGCCGGCACCTGGACGCCGCAGGAAGGCGTGCAGCTCAACGGCAAGACGCTCGGCGTGATCGGGCTCGGCGGCATCGGCACCGAAGTGGCGCGGCTCGGCGCCGGGCTCGGCATGCGGGTCGCCGCCTACAACCGCACGCCGCGGCAGATTCCCGGCGTCGCCATGGTCGACATCGACACGCTGCTTGCCGGCAGCGACGTGGTGTCGATGAACCTCGTGCTCAATGACGGCACCCGCGGCTTCCTGAGCAAGGAGCGCATCGCCCGCATGAAGCCCGGCGCCATCCTGGTCAATACGGCGCGCGGCGCGCTCATCGACGAGGATGCGCTCATCGCCGCGCTCAAGAGCGGGCACATCCGCCATGCCGGGCTCGACGTGTTTCATGCCGAGCCGCTCAAGTCCGATCATGCGCTGGCGCAGTTGCCGAACGTGACGCTGACCTCACACGCCGCCTTCCGCACACTGGAGGCGTCGATGACGCTGCTGCGGCGGGCGATCGATATCGTGAAGACGATAACAGCGTAACCACACCCCGTTCGTTCCCGCGCAAGCGGGAACCCAGAGCTTCGCATTAAAGCCGGGCAATCCTGGGTCCCCGCTTTCGCGGGGACGAACGGTTGGTAAGCTTTAGAACAGCCCCGTGGTGGCGCCGCCGTCGACGGCAATTGCCGTGCCCTGGATGTGCCGCGCGCGCGGGCTCGCCAGGAACAGCGCCAGTTCCGCCACGTCCTCCGGCTGGCCGATGCGGCGCAGGCCGCTCTTCTTGATCGCCTCCTCGCGCACCTGCTCCGGCGTCTTGCCCTGCGCCTTGGCGAACTGCTGGAACAGCATGACGACGCGGTCGGTCTCGGTCTGGCCGGGATGAATGACGTTGACGTTGATGTCGTCGCGGTTGCCGAGCGCGGCGATGCCTTTGGAGAAGTTGGCGAAGGCCGAGTTGACCGAGCCGCCGATCAGAAACTCGGGGCCCGGCGTGCGCGCGGCGCCGCCGATGATGTTGACAATCGAGCCGTGCGCGGCCTTGAGCAGCGGCCAGAACAGCTTGGTGAGCCGCACCGCGGCGAAATATTTGAGCGCAAAGCCGTCGACGAAGGCCTCGTCCGGCAGCTCGAAGAAATTGCCGCCTTTGGTGGCGCCGGCATTGTTGACCAGGACGTCGCAGCGCTTGACCTTGTCGTTGACCGCCTTGAAGACCTGCTCGCAGCCGGCAAGGCTGCGCAGATCGGCGGCGATCGTGAGGGGCGCCGGGCCGCCGGCCGCCTGGATCGCTTTGGCCGCCGCCGCGAGATTGGCCGCGCTGGAGGCCGCCAGCACCGTCTGCGCGCCCTCGCGCGCAAAGGCCGCCGCGATCGCCTTGCCGATGCCGCGGCTGCCCCCGGTGACGACGACGACCTTGCCCTCGAATTCTTTTGCCATTGACATCCTCCCTCTTGCGGGCGGCGTTATACGCGGGCGGTGGCAAAACCGCGAGAGGGGGCGCATTGACCGGCGCGCGTGATCGGTCACAATAAGAAAAAAGCTCGGGAGGGACTTCAGGTGAAGCCGGCGCCGTTTGCCTACCGGAAAGCGCGTGCGCTCGATGAGGCCGTGGCGCTGCTCGGCGAGCACAAGGAGGCGCGGCTGCTGGCCGGCGGGCAGAGCCTGATCGCCACCCTCAACATGCGGCTGTCGGCGCCTTCGCTGCTGATCGACATCAACGGCATCACGGGGCTCGACGGCATCGCGCTGAAAGACGGCATGGTCGAGCTCGGCGCGCTCACGCGCCACGTCCAGGCCGAGCGCTCGGACGTGATCGCCAAAGCCGCGCCGCTGATCGCGCGCGCCATGCCGCATATCGGCCATCCCGCCATCCGCAATCGCGGCACCCTCGGCGGCTCCGTCGCCTTCGCCGACCCGGCGGCGGAATTGCCGGCCTGCCTTCTGGCGCTCGACGGCGAGATCGAGGCGGCGGGCCCCAAGGGCAGGCGCACCATCAAGGCGGCGGATTTCTTCAAGGGCCTGTTCGAGACCGCGCTCGGCCCGCAGGAGGTCCTGACCGCCATCCGGGTGCCGGCGGCGGGCAAGGATGCGCGGGTGGGCTTTGCCGAGCTCGCCCGCCGCCACGGCGACTATGCCATTGTCGGGCTGGCGGCGAGCGCGCGCGGCGACGGCAGGAAGCTCAGCGACGTTCGGCTTGCCTATTTCGGCGTTGGCAATGCCGCCGTGCGCGCCCGCAAAGCGGAAAGCGCGCTCACGAAAGGCGACATCGACGGCGCGGTGGCGGCGCTCGATCTCGAGCCGAACGACGACGTACAGGCCACGGCCAAGGTCAAGAAACATCTCGCCGGCGTGCTGCTGCGCCGCGTCGCCAGCCAGCTGATGGAGGCGGCATGAACCTCTCCGTTGTCATCGCCGGGCTTGTCCCGGCGATCCGGATAAGGTGGGCACGGCGCGTCCCTAAGCGAGATGGCCGGGTCAAGCGCGGCCATGACAGGGCAGAGTCATGAGCGACACGACGCTCGATATTTCCCTGACCGTCAACGGCGAACGCGTCAGCGAGCGCGTCGACGCCCGCACCACGCTGGTCGATTTCCTGCGCGAGACTTTGGCGCTGACCGGCAGCCATGTCGGCTGCGAGCACGGCGTCTGCGGCGCCTGCACCGTGCGCGTAGACGGCCAGATCGTCAGGGGCTGCCTGACGCTGGCGGCGCAGTGCGACGGCGCCACGGTCGAGACCATCGAGGGCCTGTCCGACAGCGGCGAGATCGCGGACCTGCAAGCCGCGTTCGAGCAGCGCAACGCGCTGCAATGCGGCTTCTGCACGCCGGGCATGCTGTTGACGGCGCAGGAGCTGTTGCAGCGCGCGAGACAGTCCGGGCGCGCGCCGACGCGCGACGAGATCCGCGAGCACATCTCCGGCAATTACTGCCGCTGCACCGGCTACCACGCCATCGTCGATGCGGTGGAGGCGGTGGCGAAGGCAAGGACGGGAGGGACGTCATGACCCTCCCCGTTCGTTCCCGCGAAAGCGGGGACCCAGTTCTTCAGGGTGTCAGCGCCTTGCCAAGGTCGCGCCACGCCGAATTCTCGCGCTCGCGGGGACGAACGGATAATAGGGCATTTCCATGAAAATCACCGACGACGCCCCGCCCGTGCTGACCGCGCTCGACCGGCCGAATTCGTACATCGGGCGCGCGGTGCCGCGGCCGAATTTGAAGCGCCTGACGCAAGGCCGCGGCCAATATGTCAGCGACGTCAGCCTGCCGCGTATGGCGCATGCCGCCTTCGTGCGCTCGCCGCACGCCCATGCCCGCATCGTCGCGATCGACAAGCGCAAGGCCGAAGCCGCGCCCGGCGTCATCGCCGTCGTCACCGGCGCCGAGCTCGCCAAGGTGATGACGCCCTGGGTCGGCGTGCTGACGCACCTGAAGGGGCTGAAATCGGCGCCGCAGGCGCCGATCGCGGTCGAGCGCGCCTGCTGGCAGGGCGAAGCGGTCTGCGCCGTGGTGGCGCGCACGCGCGCCCAGGCCGAGGACGCCTGCGAGCTGGTCGAGGTCGGCTACACGGAGTTGCCGGCGGTGGTCGATCCGGAAACCGCGCTCGACGCCAAAACCCCGGTGATCCACGCCGCGATCAACGACAATCTCTGCTTCGAGCGCAAGCTCGACGTCGGCAAGGTCGACGAGGCCTTTGCCTCGTCCGACGCCGTGGTCGAGACCACGTTCCGCTTCGGCCGCCACACCGGCGTCACCAACGAGCCGCGCGCCATCGTCGCCGACTGGAACGAGGGCGAGCAGCGCATGACGGTCTACCAGGGCACGCAGGCGCCGCACATGATGCAGGATTTGTTTGCCAAACACCTGTCCCTCCGTCATGACCAGGTGCGCGTCCTCACCAGGGACGTCGGCGGCTCGTTCGGCATCAAGGTGCACACTTATGCCGACGAGATGGCGACGGTGGCGCTGTCGAAGCTCTTGAAGCGGCCGGTCAAGTTTGTCGCCGACCGCATCGAGAGCTTCGTCACCGACATCCACGCCCGCGACCACCGCATCAAGGCCAAGATCGGCGTCAAGAAGGACGGCACCATCACCGCCTTCGAGATCGACGACTTGACCGGCATCGGCCCCTACTCGGTCTATCCGCGCACGTCCGGCATCGAGGCCAACCAGGTGGTCAATCTGGTGGGCGGGCCATACACCTGTCCGAACTACCGGGCACAGGCCCGCGTCGTCTTCACCAACAAGAACGTCATGTGCCAGTACCGCGCCGTCGGCCACCCGATCGCGGTCGCGGTGACGGAAGGGCTGGTCGAACTTGCCGCCGCCAAGATCGGCATGGATCCGCTCGAATTGCGCCGGCGCAACCTGCTGCCCGACGACAATTATCCGGCGCAGTCGGCGGCCGGGCTGAAGTTCGAGAAGCTGTCGCACCACGAGTCGCTCGCGCATCTCGACGCCATGATGAACTACGCCGGGCTGCGCGCCGAGCAGGCCAAGCTGCGAAAGCAAGGCATCTATCGCGGCATCGGCTTTGCAAGCTTCATCGAGGTCACCAACCCGTCGGCGGCGTTCTACGGCGTCGGCGGCGCCCGCATCACCTCGCAGGACGGCGCCACGGTGAAGCTCGATGCCCAAGGCAATATCAGCGTGGCGAGCGGCGTCACCGAGCAGGGCCAGGGCGCCGAGGCCGTGCTGGCGCAGGTGACGGCGACCTCGTTCGGCGTGCCGATCGAGCGCGTGCGCGTCATCACCGGCGACACCGACAGCACGCCCTACGGCGGCGGCACCTGGGCTTCGCGCGCCGCCGGCATCGGCGGCGAGGCGGCCTGGCAGGCCGGCAAGGCCTTGCGCGCCAATGTGCTCGCCGTTGCCGGAGCGATGCTGCAGGCCAAACCGGAGGCGCTCGACATCCGCAACGGCGTCGTGGTCGACGCCGCCACCGGCGCCGAACGGCTGCCGCTCGAGGAACTGGCGCGCGTCGCCTATTTCCGGCCCGACACGCTGCCCTCCGGCGTGCAGGCCGAGCTGATGGCGACGCGGCATTACGTGCCGCGCGCCTGGCCCTTCGCCTTCACCAACGGCATCCAGGCGAGCTATCTCGAGGTCGATATCGACACCGGCTTCGTCAAGCTGCTGAAACACTGGTGCGTCGAGGACTGCGGCACCATCATCAACCCGCAACTGGTCGACGAGCAGATCCGCGGCGGCATTGTCCAGGGCATCGGCGCGGCGCTGTTCGAGCACTGCGTCTATGACGAGCGCGGCCAACTGACCAACGGCAACATGGCCGACTATCTGGTGCCGATGGCGGCGGAAATGCCCGACATCGAATGCGGCCATGTGGTGTCGCCGACCGCCGACTCGGAACTGGGCGCCAAGGGCGCGGGCGAGGCCGGCACCGCCGGCGCGCCGGCCTGCGTGATGAACGCCATCAACGACGCGCTGCGCCCGCTCGGGGCGGCCCCGCTCACCGACATGCCGTTCACGCCGGGGAAGATTTTGCAGGCGCTGGGCAAGGTGTGAAACCCCTGCCGCGGGTGGCGAGCGATTGCCGCACGCCTATAGGAAAAAGTCCGTGCCGTGCAGCGTGATGGCGTGTGTCGGGTCGGCGAGCTGGACGGCAAAATCGGGCTTGGCATCACCGTTGACGTCACCCTCGATGACCTGGCCGGTCGGCGTCCAGTAGGCGCGCAGCTCGCCGGCCGTGTGGCTAAAGGCCACATTGGTGCCGATGAAGGTAAAGGCGTCGTTGGTCGCCGGCGCGTTGGTGGCAATGGCGTCGATCGCCGAGAGGTCGATCTTATCGGTGCCCTGCTCGAAATCGGTGATGAGATCGCGTCCGATCGAGCCGACCGAACTGTCGGTGATCGCCGTCAATACAAACTTGTCGGCTCCCGAACCGCCTGTCAGCGTGTCTTTGCCGGCGCCTCCGGTCAAAACATCGTTGTCCGCTCCGCCGTTCAGCGTGTCGTTGCCGGCATCGCCATTGAGGGTGTCGTTACCAGTCCCGCCGCTAAGCGTGTCATTGCCAGTGCCGCCGGACAGCACGTCATTGTCCGCGCCGCCATTGAGCGTATCGTTGCCCGCATAACCGAACAGATTGTCGTTGCCGCCACCGCCGTCGATCACGTTGGCCGCGGCGGAGCCATAGATGATGTCGTCCGCCGATCCACCATTGGCGTTTTCGAAGCCGGTGACCGTGTCGGTGAAGCCCTCTGAGACATCGGTTCCGGATACGGTATTGGCGGCGACCACACCGCTACCCGGGCTGCCCGGGGACAAATCGTGCGTCACGGTGTCGAGATTGATTTGCAGGCTGTTTGTCGCGTCGCTCGCGTCATAAGTATCGATGCCCATTCCGCCGTCGATCGTATCGTGGGCATCGCTGCCGGTGGCGCCGGTGGCGATATAGGTATCATTGCCGCCGCCGAGCGCGATGCTGTCGGCGCCATTGCCGTCGCGCACCGTGTCGGCATTGCTGCCGCCGTTGAATTTGTCATCGCCGTTGCCGAGGTCGAATACTCCGTTGATGTTGCCGGTGCTGGTTACGACATCGTTGCCATCGCCGAGCATGGCGGTTCCATTGATCGTTCCGGAATTGATCAGGGTGTCGACGCCGTCGCCGAGCGAAATAATACCGGCGATTATTCCCGTATTGGTGACGCTGTCGTCGTCAGAGCCGGTGGTGAGGCCAGCCTGGAAGGTTCCCGCATTCTTGATGACGTTGTCGCCAGCCGCGAGATCTACCAATCCGTCGATCTGACCTCCGCTCGCATTGCTGAGTATATCGACGCCGCTACCGGACATGGTGACGCCGCCGAAGATGTGCCCCGAATTGGTGATGGTGTTGGTGCTGGCCGAGCCCGCGGTCACGCTGCCGCCGATCGAGCCCGAGCTGATGAGAATGTTGGTGCCATCCGAAAGGACGACGGCCCCCATCGATCCCGAATTGGTGAT
>DASRGB010000063.1:0-31837 GCA_035651255.1 Pseudolabrys sp. | reverse complement strand
ATCGATCGCTGGCGTTGGAGATATGCGCGTCGACTTCGACGCCGAATATGAACCCGCCATTCTGCCAATTGTAGCCGCCGAACGCCCCAAGCGTGCCGCCGGACGGTTGCGTCCCGCTGTTGCTGACATCGCCCCACTGTGCGCCAAGGCTTGCGCCGATATAGGGTCCCTGCCAGACCGGTTGCGCGCCGGCCGTACCCGCGGCGCACGCTAGCAGCAATCCTGCGGCGACCGCGCCGAATGCGGCTCTCATGGTGGTCTCCACCCTTCAACTGCCGTCGGCTGCGATGTCGCAGCCCCCGTGGTCGGTCGCGTGGCGGCACGCCGGCGTTTTTGTGGATCGAAGGAATTTCAAATTCTATGTTAAGTGCCGCTGAAGGCGTAAGGCTGATGGCCGGTTTAAATCCGCCGGCGCATGATTAAGGAGACGTCTATTTCAGCCTGTGGCAGCAGGCCTTATCTGTGGGGAACGATGCCGACGGCCGGCTTCGCCCGGGCGCGGTGATGCCGCCAGGGTAGACCTTTTTCGTAATGAACGGACGCAAGGACATCGACCCGGCCACCGAGCTGGTCGAAGAAGACGAGGAGGCGACGCTGCCCGAGCGCGAGGACGGCGCGCTCGATCTTGGCGACTCGGAAAAGCCGCTCGAAGCGGGGCGCGCGGCGCTCTCGCGCTACGCCAAGCTCGCGCCGTCGTCGCCCGGCGTTTACCGCATGGTCGATGCGGCGGGCGAGGTGCTGTACGTCGGCAAGGCCAAGAGCATCAGGAAGCGCATCGTCTCCTACACAAGACCGACCGGCCACGACACCCGCATCGAGCGGGTGATCGCCAACACCGCCAGCGTCGAGTTCGTCACCACTGCGACCGAGACCGAGGCGCTGCTGCTGGAAGCCAATCTGATCAAGCGCCTGCGGCCGCGCTTCAACGTGCTGCTGCGCGACGACAAGTCGTTTCCCTACATCCTGATCACCTCGGACCACTGGGCGCCGCAGATCCTCAAGCACCGCGGCGCGCGCACGCGGCCGGGTCACTACTACGGTCCCTTCGCCAATGCCGGCGCCGTCAACCGCACCATCAACGCGCTGGAGCGCGCCTTCCTGCTGCGCTCCTGCTCGGACTCCTATTTCGAGGCGCGCACCCGGCCGTGCCTGCTGCATCAGATCAAGCGCTGCTCGGCGCCCTGCACCGGCGAGATCGACTTCAAGGGCTACGCCGAGCTGGTGCGCGAAGCCAATGCGTTCCTGTCCGGCCGCAGCCGGTCGGTGCAGCAGGAGCTCGCCGCCGAAATGGATAAGGCTTCCGCGGCGATGGATTTCGAGCGCGCCGCGATCTATCGCGACCGGCTCGCCGCGTTCTCCGCCGTGCAGTCGCACCAGGGCATCAACCCGCGCACCGTCGAGGAGGCGGATGTCTTTGCCGTGCATCAGGCCGGCGGCTACACCTGCGTCGAGGTGTTCTTCTTCCGCACCGGACAGAACTGGGGCAACCGCGCCTATTTCCCCAAGGCCGACCGGGCGCTCGGCGCCGACGAAATCCTCAACGCCTTCCTGGCGCAGTTCTATGACGACAAGCCGCCGCCGCGGCTCATCCTGGTGTCGCACGCCTTCGCGGAGCGGGCGCTGCTTGCCGAGGCGCTCACCGCCAAGAGCGGGCGCAAGGTCGAGGTCGCGGTGCCGCAGCGCGGCGAGCGCAAGGAGCTGGTCGAGCACGCGCTGGCCAACGCCCGCGAGGCGCTCGGCCGCAAGCTCGCCGAAACCTCCTCGCAGCAGAAGCTGCTCACGGCGCTGACCGAGACCTTCGGCCTGCCGCGCCGCCCTCGCCGCATCGAGGTCTACGACAACAGCCATATCGGCGGTTCGAATCCGGTCGGCGCCATGATCGTCGCCGGCCCGGAGGGCTTCCGCAAAAACCAGTACCGCAAGTTCAACATGCGCTCGGAGGAGCTGACGCCCGGCGACGACTACGCCATGATGCGCGAGATGCTGCAACGCCGCTTCAAGCGGCTGCTGGCGGAGGCGCCGCGTCCGTCTTCCTTACCCTCTCCCCTTGTGGGAGAGGGTGGCGAGCGAAGCGAGCCGGGTGAGGGGTCAGCGCTTCAATTTGAGTCCGAGCCCCTCACCCGCCCTCGCTCGGCTTCGCCTCCGCTCGGGCACCCTCTCCCACAAGGGGAGAGGGGAAGTGAGCAAGCGGAGAGCGCCGAGGACGAAATTGAATCGCCGTGGCCCGACCTGGTGCTGATCGACGGCGGGCAGGGGCAATTGAAGGCGGCGACGGAGACGCTGGCTGCGCTCGGCATCACCGACGTGCCGCTGGTCGCCATCGCCAAGGGACCGGATCGCGACGCCGGGCGCGAGACCTTTTTCATGGCGGGAAAAAGCCCGTTCAAGCTGCCGCCGCGCGACCCGCTGCTCTATTTCGTCGAGCGCCTGCGCGACGAGGCGCACCGTTTCGCCGTCGGCTCGCACCGCACGCGGCGCAGGCGAGACATCCGCGAGGCCGGCTTGCAGGAAATTCCGGGGATCGGGCCCACCCGCAAACGCGCCTTGCTGCGTCATTTCGGCACGCTCAAGGCCATCGAACGCGCCAGCCTGCCGGACCTTGCGCAGGTGCCGGGAATTAATGCAGAGACCGCGCGGAAGATATATGAGTATTTCCACGAACGAACGGCGCCATGAATTGCCCCGTCATGCCCGGCATAAAGGCGGGCATGACGGCTGAAAGATCGGAGTGAAAGAGATGATCATCCGCACGCAGGAAGACGTCACGCCCAAGGTGCTGGACGCCTACAAGACCATCGAGGATCCGCGCCTGCGCGAGATCGTCGCCTCGCTGATCAAGCACCTGCACGGCTTCATCCGCGACGTGCGGCTGACCGAGGAGGAGTTCGAAAAGGCGATCCAATACGTCGCCAGGCTCGGCCAGATGACCAACGACAAGCACAACGAAGTGGTGCTGATGGCGGGCTCGCTCGGTGTGTCCTCGCTGGTCTGCCTGCTCAACAACGGCAACAAGGGCCAGACCGAGACCACAGCCAACCTGCTCGGGCCGTTCTGGCGCATGAATTCGCCCGCTACCCCGAACGGCGGCTCGATCGTGCGCTCGCCGACGCCGGGCCCGGCGATCTTCGTCAACTGCACGGTCAAGGACACCAAGGGCCAGCCCATCGCCAATGCCGAGGTCGACGTCTGGCACTCCTCGCCGGAAGGCTTCTACGAGCAGCAGGATCCGAAACAGGCGCCGATGAACCTGCGCGGCAAGTTCACCACCGACGCCAAGGGCCATTTCGGCTTCCGCAGCGTCAAGCCGGCCGGCTATCCGATCCCGATCGACGGCCCGGTGGGCGACCTGGTGCGCGCCGGCAAGCGCCACAATTTCCGCCCGGCGCACCTGCATTTCCTGATCTTCAAGGAAGGCTTCAAGACCCTGATCTCGCAGATCTACGTCAACGACGACGACAAGCTGGAGACCGACGTGCAGTTCGGCGTCACCAAAGCGCTGATCGGCGACTATGTGAAGCACAGCGGCCCGGCGCCGGCGCCCGACGTCAAGGGCGAATGGTATTCGCTCGACCAGACCTTCGTCATGGAGGCCGGCAAGGCCCGCCTGCCCAAGCCGCCGATCCTGTAGCTCTCTTTGCCATTGTCATTCCGGGACGCCGCCATCAGCGCGTTACGCGCGTCTTCGACGCGCTTGGCGGCGGGCCCGCAATCCATACGCCGCAGCGCCTGAGGTTATGGATTCCGGGTTGGCGGCCTTCGGCCGCGCCCCGGAATGACGACCTATACAGTTGATTGCCGCCCCACCCGTTGACCTCGCCCCGGCACGGGTGTTCCTTGTCGGCCATGAACGCGCTCAGTTCCGCGCGGTTGCCGGCGCGTCCGCTGGCGCTGCCGAACATCCTGACCTACGGCCGCATCGCCGCCGTGCCGGTGGTGGTGGCGCTGTTGTACTGGCAGAGCATCGAAGACGGCGGGTTGTGGCTGCGCTGGGTTGCGCTCACGATCTTCATCGCGGCGGGCGTGACCGACTTTCTCGACGGCTACTTCGCGCGCATCTGGGGCCAGATGTCGTCGCTCGGCCGCATGCTCGATCCGATCGCCGACAAGCTCCTGGTCGGATCGTGCCTGTTGATGCTGGCGGCGGAGGAAATCATCCACGGCTGGTCGCTGCTCGCCGCCGTCGTCATCCTGTGCCGCGAGATCCTGGTGTCGGGCCTGCGCGAGTATCTCGCCGAACTGCGGGTCGGCGTGCCGGTGACGCGGCTCGCCAAGTGGAAGACCATTCTGCAGATGGTGGCGGTCGGCTTCCTGATCGCGGGGCCCGCCGGCGACCGGCTCATCCCCGGCGTCACCGAAGTCGGCATTGCGCTGCTGTGGGCTTCGGCGCTGCTGACGCTCTATACCGGCTACGACTACATGCGCGCTGGCTTGCGCTACGTCATCGACGAATGAATCCCAGCCGTTCGTCGTCGCGAAAGCGGGGATGCGGGACCGCATGGTCAAAGTTGAGATGAAGAGCTGGATGTCCAACGCGGGGAAATGAGCGGAGTGCCAATGAAGCTGCGTTATTTCGCCTGGGTCCGCGAGCGCGTCGGCAAGACCGAGGAGGACGTCGATCTGCCGGCCAATGTGCGCACCGCCGCCGAGCTGATGGCCTGGCTTGCCGGCCGCGGCGAGGAATACGCCCATGCCTTCGCCAATCCCAAGATCATCCGCGTCGCCGTCGACCGCAGCCACGTGCCGCCGGGGGCGCCGATCGCGCAGGCCTCCGAGATCGCATTTTTCCCGCCGATGACGGGGGGGTGAATTTGCTTTCCGTCACCCTGAGGCGGCCGCCGCAGGCCGCCCTCGAAGGGTGACGGCCAAAATCCGGGCCGTTCATGCTTCGAGGCTCGCGCGCCAGTCGGCGCGCTCGCGCCTCAGGATGACGGGGAAAGGGTGATGCACTACATTACGCCCATGACCGGGTCCGCCACCGTGCGCCTGCAGCGCCAGCCGTTCGACGCCGCCGCCGAAGCGGCGAAGCTGCGCGGCCATGCCGACGTCGGCGCCATCGTCAGCTTCACCGGCGTCTGCCGCGGCAGCGAACAGGGCGAGGCGATCGCCGCGCTCACCCTCGAGCATTATCCCGGCATGGCGGAAGCCGAGATCGCGCGCCATGTCGAAGAGGCAAGGCGGCGCTGGCCGCTGCTCGGCGTCACCGTCATTCACCGCTACGGCCGCATCGCCCCGGGCGAGGACATCGTGCTGGTGGTCACCGCCTCGGCGCACCGCCAGGCCGCCTTCGCCGCCGCCGAATTCCTGATGGACTATCTCAAGACGCGCGCGCCGTTCTGGAAGCAGGTCGAAACCGCGGCCGGCAAGAGCTGGGTCGACGCCAAGGCGGCGGACGATGCCGCCGCCGAACGCTGGCGCAAGCAGGCCGCCGAATGAGCCCGCGTCCGGCCATCGTCCTTGTCGCGCTGATGGCGCTGGCCGGCGGCGTCGCCGCCGCCGCCGAGGTGTCCTATTTCCCGGTGCCGCGCGGCGCCCATCCCCATGACGTCGCGCCGGCGCCCGACGGCACGGTCTGGTACACCGCGCAGTCGCAAGGCGCGATCGGCGTGCTCGATCCGAAGAGCGGGCAGGCCAGGCAATTCGCGCTCGGCAAGGAGTCGGCGCCGCACGGCGTCATCGTCGGCCCCGACCGCGCCGCCTGGGTCACCGACGGCGGACAGAACGCCATCGCCCGCGTCGACCCGGCCACCAAGGCGGTCAAGCTCTATCCGCTGCCCAAGGATTTCCCCAACGCCAACCTCAACACCGCGACCTTCGACCGCAAGGGCGTGCTGTGGTTCACCGGGCAGAACGGCGTCTACGGCCGCGTCGATCCGGCGACCGGCAAAGTGGAGGCGTGGAAGGCGCCCAAGGGCGCAGGCCCCTACGGCATCACCACGACGCCGAGCGGCGAAGTCTGGTACGCCTCGCTCGCCGGCGATCACATCGCCAAGATCGATACCGTGAGCGGCGCCGCCTTCATGGTGGCGCCGCCCAAACCCGGCGTCGGGCCGCGCCGCATCTGGTCGGACTCCAAGGGGCTGTTGTGGGTGAGCTTCTGGAACAGCGGCGAGGTCGGCCGCTACGATCCGCTCAAGAAGGAGTGGAAGGTCTGGGCGATCCCCGATGCCGGCTCGGGCTGCTACGCCGTCTATGTCGACGACAAGGACAAGGTCTGGCTCACCGACTGGGCCAACAATGCCATCGTGCGCTTCGATCCGGCGGCGCAGACATTCGAGAGCTTCCCCAGCAACCGGCGCCGCGCCGACGTGCGCCAGCTCAACGGCCGCACCGGCGAGGTCTGGGCGGCGGAGTCCGGCACCGACCGGCTGGTGGTGGTGCGCGATTGAACCTGCGCGCGCGGGGGGCAGGCCCCGCGCGCTTTTGTGGCAGACTGGCGCCATGCGCGAATCGACAAGCCGCCGCGACCTGCTGGGCCTGTTTGCCTGCGGCGCGGCGGTTGCGGCCTTGCCGCCGGCGCGCGCCGGCACGGCCCGCATCGCCAGGCTGATCGAGGAAAGCCGCGCCCGCGGCGCCATCGGCCAGCGCATCGACTCCATTTCCGCCGCGCTCATCGGCACGCGCTATCTCGGCGATACGCTGATCGGCGGCCCGAAGAAGCCCGAGGTCTTCGTGGTGCGCGACGACGGCTTCGACTGCGTCACCTATTGCGAGACGGTGCTGGCGGCGGCGCGCGCGCGCAATCTCGGCGAGTTCGAGACCGCGCTGCGCGACATCCGCTATCGCAACGGCGTCGTCGCCTGGCGCGAGCGCAACCACTATTTCTTCGAGTGGGGCCGCAACAATATCGACAACAAGATGTGCAAGGCGGTGGTGCCGGACGGCGCCGTCGACATCGACAAGCGCGTCGACACGCAGGCGGGGCTGGAGCCGCGGCGCTTCACCATGCGCGTCATTCCGCGCGGCGTGTTCCAGGCGAACACGGCGCTGTTCGAGCCCGGCGACATCATCGGCTTCGTCAGCCACCGGCCGAACCTGGATTATTTCCACGCCGGCTTCATCGCCTTGGCGGCGGGCCGCGCCATGCTGCTGCGCAGCGCCTCGGCGAGCCGCGGCCGCGTCGGCGACGAGCCGATGGACGGCTTCCTCGCGCGCTATGGCGTGCGCTACGTCAGCGTGCTGCGGCCGCAGGAGCCGGCGCCGGCGTGATCAGGCGGCGTGCGCCTTCGGCTTCACCTCGGCGGTGTAGTCGTCCATCAGCGTCTTGGTCATGCCGCCCGGGTTGAAATGCCAGTGGGCGATCTCCGCGACCGCGGTGACTTCCGCGGCCGAGCCGGTGATGAAGCACTCGGCGAAGCTGTCGAGCTCGTCCGGCATGATGCGGCGCTCGATCACCTCGATGCCGCGCTTCTTGGCGAGCCCGATCACGGTCGCGCGCGTGATGCCGGCGAGGAAGCAGTCGGCGATCGGGGTGTGGATCTTGCCGTCCTTGACGAAGAAGATGTTGGCGCCGGTGCATTCGGCGACGCGGCCCTGCCAGTCCAGCATCATGGCGTCGGCATAGCCTTTGCGCTCGGCGCGGTGCTTGGAGATGGTGCAGATCATGTAGAGGCCGGCGGCCTTGGCAAGGCACGGCGCGGTCTTGGGGTCGGGCCGGCGGTAGTCGGCGAGGTCGAGCCTGATGCCCTTGAGCCGCTGCTCGGGGTCGAAATAGCTCGGCCATTCCCACGAGGCGATGGCGAGGTGGATGGTGTTCGACTGCGCCGACACGCCCATCATCTCGGAGCCGCGCCAGGCGACCGGGCGGACATAGGCTTCCTTCTTGCCGTTCTTCTCGACCACCAGCTTCTTGGCGGCGTCGATCTCGGCCACCGAATAGGGGATGTCGAAGTCGAGGATCTGGGCCGAGCGCTTGAGCCGCTCGGAGTGCTCGGTCGACTTGAAGACCTGCCCGCCATAGGCGCGCTCGCCCTCGAACACGCAACTGGCGTAATGCAGGCCGTGGCTCAGCACGTGCAGATTGGCGTGGTCCCACGGCACCAGCTTGCCGTCGTACCAGATGACCCCCTCGAGGCGGTCATAGGACTGCGCAGCCATGGTCTCCTCCTTGATCGGCCTTTGCTCCTGCCGTTTTGCCGCCTTGATGGCGCATTTTGCGCGTCACTTCCAACACTTTGCGTCAGGCGGCGACAACCGGTATGAATGGGACCGGATCGGCCCTATCGTCCCGGTTGGCTGCAGGCGGAAGGACCAGGCCCGGTACGATCCTTTCGTCTACAGGACGTGTTTTGTAACATAAAATCAAAATATGTCAACATGGCTGACATAAATATGAGCGCCAAGGCCGCCGAGCTGCCTGTGTCGGAGCGTCAGGGGACCACCGCGGCCGCCGAGCCGGTCTGGGACATCATCGAGCTGTTGTTTTTCGCCTACCGCGATTTCGTCGGCGACCCGGACGAGGTGCTGAGCCGGCTCGGCTTCGGCCGCGCCCATCACCGGGTGCTGCATTTCGTCAACCGCAATCCCGGCATGAAGGTCGCCGACCTGCTCGACATCCTCAACATCACCAAGCAGTCGCTCGGCCGCGTCCTCAAGCAGCTCGTCGACCAGGGCTTCGTGGTGCAGAAGGAGGGCTCGCAGGACCGCCGCCAGCGCCTGCTCTATGTCACCGCCAAAGGCGAGACGCTGGCGCTCAAGCTCGCCGGCCTGCAGACCGAGCGCATCACCCGCGCCTTCGGCGAATTGGGGCCGAACGCGCATGAGGCGGCGCGGCGTTTCCTCACCGCCATGATCGATCAAGACAACCGCGAAGGCGTGCTGCGGTTGATCGCGCGCGCCGACCGCGTCAAGCGGGGCTAGCAATGTTGCCTGCGCCACAAATATCCGTTCGTCCCGGCGAAAGCGGGGACCCAGGGACGGTTTGTTCAGCGGATACGTCCCTGGATTCCCGCTTGCGCGGGAATGAACGGAGTAAGGGTGGATGATGTCGCTGCCCGAAACGCTCGCCGACGACGCGCCGCATCTGCTGATCGTCGACGACGACCGGCGCATCCGCGATCTGCTGTCGCGCTTCCTGACCGGCGAGGGCTACCGCGTCACCACCGCCGAGACCGCGGCCGACGCGCGCGCCAAGCTCAAGAGCCTGAGTTTCGATCTGCTCATCCTCGACGTCATGATGCCCGGCGAATCCGGCTTCGATTTCGCCAAGGCGATGCGCGCCGCCGCCAACGACGTGCCGATCCTGATGCTGACCGCGCGCGATGCCGCCGAGAGCCGCATCAAGGGTCTCGAGATCGGCGCCGACGACTACATGTCGAAGCCATTCGAGCCGCGCGAATTGTCGCTGCGCATCGCCAACATCCTCAAGCGCGCGCAGCCGGCGGTGGCGGCGCCGGCCGAGCAGGTCGGCTTCGGACCCTTCGTCTATCACCTCGGGCGCGGCGAATTGCGCAAGGGCGAGGAGATCATCAAGCTCACCGACCGCGAGCGCGAGATGCTGCGCATCCTGGCCGCCACGCCCGGCGAGACGGTGTCGCGCATGGCGCTCGCCGGCACCGGCGAAAGCGTCAGCGAGCGCGCCGTCGACGTGCTGGTCAACCGGCTGCGCCGCAAGATCGAGCGCAATCCGGCCAATCCGCTTTACGTGCAGACCGTACGCGGCATCGGCTACCGGCTGGTAATCACCACATGACCAGCCTCGACACCGGCATCGCCGCGGTGCGCAACGCGCTCGAGCGCGTCGGCGACGAATGGCGGCGCTTCAACGATCTCGCCGCCATGCGCGTGGCGCGCAAGGCGGCCGGCCGCACGCAGGACGGCTGGCGGCGCATGAGCCGCTGGCTGAACGGCGTGATGCCCAAGGGCCTCTATGCGCGCGCCCTGGTCATCATCATCGCGCCGATGGTCATCCTGCAATCGGTGCTCGCCTTCATCTTCGTCGAGCGGCAGTGGAACGAGGTCACGCAGCGCCTCTCCGCCGGCGTGGTGCAGGACATCGCCGCCTTGATGGACGTCTATCGCCTCTATCCGCAGGACTCCGAGCGCGCGCGCATCCGCCGCATCGCCCAGGAGCGGCTCGGCCTCGTCGTCGACTTCCTGCCGCTCGGCGACCTGCCGCCGCCGGGGCCCAAGCCGTTCTTTTCGCTGCTCGATTCGTCGTTGTCCAACCAGCTGCGCAAGCAGATCGGACGGCCGTTCTGGATCGATTCGGTCGGCAAATCGGCGCTGGTCGAAGTTCGCGTGCAGCTCGACGACACCGTGATGCGGGTGTTCGCGCGCCGCAACGCGGCCTATGCCTCGAACGCGCAGATCTTCCTGATCTGGATGGTCGGCACCGCCGCCGTGCTGCTGTTCGTCGCCATCATCTTCCTGCGCAACCAGATCAAGCCGATCCTGCGGCTCGCCGACGCCGCCGAGAGCTTCGGCAAGGGCCGCGAGGTGCCGAACTTCCGGCCGCGCGGCGCCCGCGAGGTCAGGCGCGCGGCGCAGGCCTTCATCGAAATGAAGACGCGCGTCGAACGCATGATGGAGCAGCGCACCGCCATGCTCGCCGGCGTCAGCCACGACCTGCGCACGGTGCTGACGCGCTTCAAGCTCGAACTCGCGCTGATCAAGAAAAAGACGCCCGAAGTCGAGGCGATGAAGAAGGACATCGACGAGATGGCGCGCATGCTGGAGGCCTATCTCGCCTTTGCGCGCGGCGACAGCGGCGAGCAGGCCGCGCCCACCGACATGGCGGATTTCCTGGAGGAGCTGCGGCTCGACGCCGAGCGCCACGGCCACAAGGCGAGCGTCGTGTTCCACGGCCCGCCGATCGTCACGGTGCGGCCGGCCGCCTTCAAGCGCTGCCTTGCCAACCTCACCTCGAACGCCGCGCGGTTCGCGCCGAGCATCGCCATCACCGGCCACCGCGACCACCGCTGGCTCACCATCACGGTCGACGACGACGGCCCCGGCATCCCGGCGCACATGCGCGAGGAAGTGTTCAAGCCGTTCCTGCGGCTCGACGATGCGCGCAACCAGGATGAGGGCGGCACGGGCCTCGGGCTGGCGATTGCGCGCGACATCGCGCGCTCGCACGGCGGCGATATCACGCTCGGCGACAGCCCGATGGGCGGCTTGCGGGCGACGGTCAGGGTGCCGGTGTAATTCTCTGTCATTCCGGGACAGCGCGAAGCGCTGGACCCGGAATCCAGCTGCATGCCCGGTCAGAGTTTCTGGATTCCGGGCTCGCGAGCTTCGCTCGCGCCCCGGAATGACAGAAAATCACGCCGCTTCGGCCTCTTCCTCGTCGCGGCGCCGCCTGCGCCGCCGCGGGCCGCGGCAAATGGCGGCCGGAATGCAGCACAGGTCGTCGACGAAGCCGGCCCAACGCTCCGCGGCGGCGAGCCCGCGGTCGAGCGCCGCCATGGTGCGGTCGAGCGCCGGATCCTCGTCGTCGAGCCAGACCGCGAGCACGCGCGCAAACAGCACCGCGGCGCCCTGCGCGCGCAACGCGCCGCGCGGGCCGGAGGCGCGGATGCCGGCGGCCTCCAGCATCCAGTGCTGCGAGCGCACGGCGATGGCGTTGAGCGCCAGGGCGAGGCCCGGATTGCGCCGCGCCGAGCGCAGCAGCGACCGCACCGCCTCCTTGTAGGGCGCCAGCGCCTCGATGCGGCGCATCAGCACGTCGAACAGCCGCTCGCGCGGCGGCTCCTCGCTCATGTCGGCGTCGCCGCCGGCGAGCACGGCGCGGTCGATGTCCTTGACGTGCGCGGCATAGACGGCAAGCGTCGAGCCGAATTCGGCGCGCAGCTGCGACAGCTTGAGGCCGGCGCGGCCGGCGATTTCGGCGAGGCCGATATCCTCGAAACGCTGCTCGGCGAGCAGCGCCATCAGCGCGTCGACCGCCTTGTCGCGGTCCGAGGTGCCGCGCGGCGGCGGCGGGCTCGAGGGCGTGCGCTCACGTTTGGGCTTGCGGGCCATGGGCCACCTCCCAATGTTGGGTCCTGTCAATGTAGGGCGGCAAAGACGACGCTTCTAGGGCGGGCCAATTCGTCCATCTCCCTTTACGGGGAGGGGGTGGCGAGCGAAGCGAGCCGGGTGAGGGGCAACTTGTTGCGATGATGGCGAAGGTGAAGAAAGCCTAGCCCGCCAGCTCGCGGCCGCGCCGGGTGGCGGCGGCGATCGCCTTGGTGAGCAGCTCGTCGAAGCCGCCCGGCCCCATCAGGATTTCGAGCGCGGCGGCGGTCGTGCCCCCCGGAGAGGTGACGTTCTGGCGCAGGGTCGCCGCATCGAGCGCGGAGCGGCGCAGCAGTTCGCCCGAGCCGGCCACGGTCTCGCGGGCAAGTTTCGCGGCGAGCTCAGCCGGCAGGCCGGCGGCGATGCCGGCCTTGGTCATGGCCTCGGCCAGGAGGAACACATAGGCGGGGCCGGAACCGGACAGCGCGGTGACGGCGTCCATGATGCCCTCGTCGTCGGTCCATTCCACGGCGCCGATGGCGGCGAGCAGATCGCCCGCCTGCCGGCGCTGGCGCGCCGAGACCTTGCCGTTGCCGACCGCGACGGTGATGCCGCGGCCGATGGCGGCGGGCGTATTGGGCATGGCGCGCACAATCGAGGTGCCGGCCGGCAGCGCGTTTTCCAGGAAGCGCAAGGTGCGCCCGGCCATGATCGAGATCACCAGCGTGCCCTTGCCGACAAAGCCGTGCAGCGCGGGCAGCGCCTGCGGCGCCGTCTGCGGCTTCACCGCGATGACGATCGCCGCGGCGGCCGCTGCCTTGGTCTTCGGATTGAGCTTGAGCCCGCGCCGCGTCAAAGCCGTCACGGCTTTTGCCGGCTGCGGCTCGAGCACGATGAGCTTGCCGGGCGCAAAGCCGCGCGCGAGCCAGCCTTCCAGCATGGCAAAGCCCATCTTGCCGGCGCCGAGCAGCAGCAGCGGGCCGGGGAATTTGGCGAGGGACTTTGCGTCGGCTTTGGTCATGCCGCGATCATAGCGGCAATCTCACGCTTGTCATTCCGGGACGCACCGAAGGTGCAGACCCGGAATCCATACTCCGCGGCGTTGGTGGTTATGGATTCCGGATTCGCTCGCTTTCGCTCGCGCCCCGGAATGACGGGAGATGAGGCCTACGCCTCGCCCGAGGTCTCGAACATGGCGGCGTCGAGCGCCTCCTTGGCGCCCTTGCCGGCCCAGACCACGAACTGGAAGGCGGTGAAATAGCGCTCGCAGGCGTCGAGCGCGGTGCCGAGCAGCGCCTCGCACTGCCGGCCGGAGGCCTCGGTGCCGCCCGCCAGCACCAGAGCGTGGCGGAACATGACGATGCCTTCCTTGACCCACAGGTCGAAATGCCCGACCCACATGCGCTCGTTGATCAGCGAGATCAGCGCCTGGACTTCGGCGCAGCGCCGCTCGGGGATGCGCAGGTCGAAGGCGCAGGCCAAATGCAGCGCCTCGATGTCGCTCATCCAGGTGTAGGACAGCTGGTAGTCGGTCCAGCGCCCGGTGACCAGGATGGTGATCTCGTCGTCGCTGGCGCGCTCGAACGACCAGTCGTTGCCGGCCGCCAGCCGCTCCACCACGTCGAGGGGATTGAGTCGCGGCTCGTCCGTATAGTTGCCGAGGGACATGACGTCTCCGCTTTGCCGATTTGAGCGAGGGGAAACGCACGCCACCGCACGCGCACGGCACGTTGAGCACCGAACCAGAGATCGACGCAGGGGATACGGGGACGCCTTGACGGCGGGAACGAATCACTCGGTCAACCGACTATAACCCGCTCGATTCCGCCCGCCAAAGGCGCCGTTCGCCCGACTATACGCAGTGATTTGCGAGTCACAGACAACCCGTCGGACTCGACTCTCCACAGCGAAAGCTGCGTCAAGGTGAATCAGCGGTGGATAACTTTTCGCCTGTCATTGCGGCCGAGGCCGCGATAGCGACCGCGCGGATACCGGCAACCCCGGTCTTGCGCGGTTGATCGCAGGATTCGTGACGACTGGGTTTCCGGGTCTCGCCGCTGCGCGGCTCGCCCGGACCGACCGCCGTCGCTCAATCGAACAGGCTGGAAACGGACTCTTCCGAGGCGGTGCGGGCGATGGCCTCGCCGATCAGCGGCGCGATCGGCAGCATGCGGATATTGCCGGCGGCCAGCACGTCCTTGGTCGGCTGGATGGAGTCGGTGATCACCAGTTCCTTGAGCTTGGACTTGGCGATGCGGGCGACGGCGCCGTTCGACAGCACGCCGTGGCTGATATAGGCGTAGACCGCCTTGGCCTTGTGCTTGAGCAGGGCTTCGGCGGCGTTCACCAGCGTGCCGCCGGAGTCGACGATGTCGTCGACCATCACGCAGGTGAAGCCCTCGACTTCGCCGATGACGTTCATGACCTCGGACTCGCCGGGCCGCTCGCGGCGCTTGTCGACGATGGCGAGCGGGGCGTTGATGCGCTTGGCCAGGCCGCGGGCGCGCGCCACGCCGCCGACGTCGGGCGACACCACCATGACGTTCTCCAGCGGCAGGCGCTCCTTGATGTCGCGCACCATCAGCGGCGAGGCGTAGAGATTGTCGGTCGGGATGTCGAAGAAGCCCTGGATCTGCCCGGCGTGCAGGTCGAGCGTCATGACGCGGTCGGCGCCGGCGCGGGTGATCAGGTTGGCGACGAGCTTGGCCGAGATCGGCGCGCGCGGGCCCGGCTTGCGGTCCTGCCGGGCGTAGCCGAAATAGGGGATCACCGCGGTGATGCGGCGCGACGAGGCTCTGCGCAGCGCGTCGATGATGATCAGCAATTCCATCAGGTGGTCGTTGGCGGGGTAGGACGTCGACTGGATGACGAAGACGTCGGCGCCGCGCACGTTTTCCTGGATCTCGACGAAGATCTCCATGTCGGCGAAGCGCTTGACCACCGCCTGCGTCAGCGGGGTGCCGAGATAGTCGCCGATCGCCTTCGCCAGCGCGGGATTCGAGTTGCCGGCGACGAGCTTGATCGCTCCATTATTGCCAGCCATGCGAAAAGCCTCGGGTCACTCCGCTACCGACGGGCGAGGTCATAACAGCGCAGGCCGGGCGCGGCAATACGCGCGAAATGCCTTGTCCCCGAAGCTTTTAACCACGATGCGCGGGGGGCGCGCGCGCCGGTTTCAGTGCCGGGCCGCCGCCAGCGTCAGCGTTTCATGCGTCGATAGGGCGGCCGCCGTCGGGCGCGGCCGCGGCAGCGGCACCGCCGCGCCGGGCGCCGGCGCGGGCTCGGCCTGCGGCTCGAAGATGCGGAAAATGCCGGCGGCCTCGGGCGAGGAATCGCGATCGCCGATCAGGGCGACGTCGCCGGGCGAGGCGGCGGCCATGACCGGCGCCGCCGCCGGCGCATTGGGCGCGACCTCGGGCGAGGTCAGGAAGGCGGCGAGCTGATCCATGCTGCTCCGCGCGATCCGCTGCAGCATGGCGTCGTCGGCGGCCGTCCAGGCATCCTGCCGGCGGCCTTTGACGCTCTCCTGCCCGGTAATGCGCAGGGCGCGGCGCTGCTCGCCGTCGAACACGTCCCAGACCCAGGACACGGTGGTGTCGCGCTTGCTCGTCTGGGCGGCGAGGTAGCCGCGCACGCGATAGGCCGAGGGGCTCTCGCGCGAGGCGACCGCCAGGCGCCGCGTCTGCGCCTCCTCGTTGAGGTCGTCCACCAGCTTGCGGAATTTGTCCGGCGGCGCGCCGTCGATCGACTCGAAGGCGACGCTGGCGCCGCGCGGCTGCGCCGCGGTGAGGTTCGGCTGGCCGTCGGGTCCGCAGCCCGCGAGCGCCATAACGCCGGCGGCGGCGAGCAGGCCATACCCGCGCGATGCCCATAGACGCCAACGCAACGCCATGAACGCCCCTGTCGAACGCTTCTTATTGTTGTTGTTGACCCCGAACCGGGACGAACCGTAGCGGCTTTGCCGGTTCCTTGTCCAGCAAGGCCGGGCGCCGTTGGGGACAATCACTCGGCGAGCGCGATGGCGTTGATGTGGCGGCCGTAATCGGCCTCGCCCGCCTTGGTCATGCGCCGGTAGCTGAAAAACCGCTCGGGCTCGGCGAAGGTGCAAAGGCCGAGATCCTCGAATTGGTCGATGCCGGCGCGATGCACGCGCTCGGCGATGTAGCCGGTGAGATCGAACAAAGCGTGGCCCTCGCGTGCCGTTGCGGCAAAGAAGCGCGCATTGGCCGGATCGGCGGCAACGAACCGCGCGACGAATTCCGGGCCGACCTCGTAATTGGGCTGGCGGATGGTGGGGCCCAAGGCCGCGGCGATGCGCGCGCGCCGGGCGCCGAGCCGTTCCATCGCGGCCACGGTTGCCTCGATGACGCCGGTCAGCGCGCCGCGCCAGCCGGCATGGGCCGCGCCGACGACGCCGGCTTCCGCGTCGGCGAACAGCACCGGCCCGCAGTCCGCGGTCGACACGCCGACGGCGAGCCGCGCCCGGCGCGTGACGATGGCGTCGGCGCGCGGGCGGCTCTCATGCGTCCACGGCTCCTCGGCGACGACGACGTCCGGCGAGTGCACCTGGTAGGCGGTGACGAGATGCGAGGGCTCGACGCCGAGCGCCGCCGCCATGCGCGCGCGGTTCTCGGCGATTCTGTCGGGCGCGTCCTTCGAGCCGGTGCCGCCGTTGAGCGTCGCATAGACGCCCTGCGACACGCCGCCTTGGCGCGTGAAGAAGCCGTGGCGCAGGCGCGCGTGGCGTGAAAGCGATTTCGCCCGGAGCATCGCGTTGTCTTACTCGAATCCGGGCGGCCTGCCCAGTTGCGGGTGGGCGTAGGCCGCCGCCTTGAACAGCGTGCCCATGCCGGTGCGGCCATGGCCGGTGAGCCGCGCCAATGCGGTGTCGATTGCGGCGGCCGCCGCCGGCGCCGCCTTGGCCTTGAGCGCGGCGGCGCGCGTCGCGATGCCGAGGCGCCGGAGAAACTCCGACTGCTCGACCGGCCCGTAGCTCGCAGCTCCCATCGCCTCGACCGCCTTGGCCAGCCGTTCGAAGTCGACATGCGCGGTCAGGTCGATGCTGCCGGGCGCGGTCAGCGGGTCGACATAGGCGTGGCGGCCGACCGCCTGCAACGTCTCGCCGGCAGCGCTCTGCGCATGGCCGTAGTCGATGACCAGCGCCGCGCCGCCGCCGTCCTTGAGACGCCGGCCGATTTCCATTGCCACGGTGTCGGTGCGCCATTCGAAGATCGAGCCTTCGGCGGCTCTGCGCAGCTGCTGCGGCAGCAGCCGCTCGAAATGTGCGATCGGCTCGGCAGCCACCGTGAAGGCGAGATTGCCGGCGGCGTCGATCTCGACCACGCGCTCGTGCCAGCCGTCCGCGGCCTTGACCGCCTGGTTGACCGGCAGCGCATCGAAAAACTCGTTGGCGACGATGATGCACGGCCCGCCCGGCACGTCCCTGAGCGCCGGATGCCAGTACATCGGCAGCGGCAATTGCTCGAGCATCTTTTCCTGCTGCGCTTGCAGCACCGGGCTGATCTCGACGAGATGCAAGACGACCGCGTCGCGGAAGGCCGGCATCACCTTGGCCGCGCGCAGCGCGTCGTTGATCATGGTGCCGCGGCCGGGGCCGAGCTCGATGACGCGCAGGTTCGGCGGCTCGCCCATGCGTTTCCACACCGCCGCCATCCACAGCCCGATCAGCTCGCCGAACATCTGGCTGATTTCCGGCGAGGTGATGAAGTCGCCGCGCTCGCCGAGCGGATCGCGCGTCGTATAGTAGCCGTGGGCGCGGTCGGTGAGGCAGAGCGTCATGAATTCGCCGACCGGCATCGGCCCCGCAGCCTGGATGCGCCGGCGGATCTCGGCTTCGAGTGGCGGGATGTCATCCATGGTCAGAGCGTGCCCGGGTGCGTGCGCATGATCGTGCCGCAAACTCTGCGTGCACCCCTCCCCCTTGTGGGGAGGGGCTGGGGGTGCCTCCCCCACAAGGGGGGAGGGAACAGGCCAACTTTGTGGCGTCGACAATTGCAAATCAACGCGCGCCGACTTCGCCTGGCTTGCGCTTGAGCGCCCAGATGACGACGCCGATGCCGATGACGATCATCGGAAACGACAGCGCCATGCCCATGGTGAGCCCGTGCGCCAGCCGCTCAAGCTGCGGATCGGGCTCGCGGAACAGTTCGCCGATGCTGCGGGCGATGCCGTAGCCGACCATGAACAGGCCGAGCACGAGGCCGCGCCGCTTCAGCGCGCCAAAACGAATGGCGAGCGCCAGCACCGCGAGCAAGGCGAGGCCCTCGAGCCCGGCCTCGTAGAACTGGCTGGGGTGGCGCGGCAGCGGATCGGGCGCGCGCGGAAAGATCATGGCCCAGGGCACGTCGGAGGGCCTGCCCCACAATTCGCCGTTGATGAAATTGGCGATGCGGCCGAGGAACAGCCCGATCGGCCCGACCGCGCAGGTCAGATCGCCGAGCGCCAGGATCGGAATGCCGCGCTTCCAGGCGAACAGGATGACGACGACGACGCAGCCGAGGAAGCCGCCGTGGAACGACATGCCGCCGTGCCACAGCATGACGATCTCCAGCGGATGCGCGGCGAAATAGGCGAGCTCGTAGAACAGCACCTGGCCGAGCCGTCCGCCGACGATGATGCCGAAGGTCGCCCACAGGATGAAGTCGTCGAAGTCGACGACCGTGAGCGGCGCCTGGCCGCCCCACAGCGCGCCGCGCCTGATGATGGCGCGGGCATAGGCCCAGCCGAACAAGATGCCGCCGATATAGGCGAGCGCGTACCAGCGGATGGCGAAGGGGCCGATCTCGATCAGCACCGGGTCGATGTCGGGGAAGGGGATGACGAGGAGGGGCATTCTCAAACCTTTTCCCTCCCCCCTTGTGGGGGAGGGTTAGGGAGGGGGGTGGATTATCTCATAGCACGCGCCGCGCTTTCTCACCCGTCATGCTCGCGCTCGGGTGCTTCACCTCTCCCATAGGGAGAGGTCGGCGCGCGCAAGCGCGCCGGGTGAGGGGTTACGGCCTCTCGAGAGTCAGGACCCCCCTCACCCCAACCCTCTCCCCAACGGGGAGAGGGAGCGCGCCGTGCCTCGTGGCGGCAACTCTGCGACCCCGCCCGCCCTTGCACGCCGACGACCCCGGCGCCATTGTAATCGTCGACTGCCCGGCGTGCGGAGGCCCCTCATGACCCAGACCAGCAACCGCTTTTTCGACGAGATGGCGCGGCTGATGAACGACGCCGCCGGCGTCGCCCAAGGGGTGCGGCGCGAGTTCGACACGCTGGTGCGCAGCCAGATCGAGCGCGTGCTGCGCGAGTTCAACGTGGTGCAGCGCGAGGACTTCGAGGCGGTCAAGGAGATGGCGCGGCTCGCCCGCGAGGAGAACGAGGCGCTCAAAGCGCGCATCGAGGCGCTGGAGGGCAGGCTCGAGAAAACAGCGAAAAAACCGAAAGCCGCACCTGACGCCTAGTTAAGGCGTTCTATCGTTTCTTGCCCTTTACGGGCCCCGTCGCTATAACCCGCCCGCAAACGCGGCCCCCGGCACCCCTGGAGGCTTGCCGCGTCGGTAGGCGGCCGAAAATGCCGCCTTTTCCATTGGTTCGAACGAGGTTGATATGGCCACCGTCCAGCAATTGAAGGCGACGGCGCGTCCGAAAGGCGGCAAGGGGGCCGCCCGGTCCGCGCGTCGCTCCGGCCATGTGCCGGGCGTCATCTACGGCGAGAACAAGCCCCCCGTCATGGTGCTCGTCGAGCACGACGAGCTGAAGAAGCGCATCTATGCCGGGCGCTTCCTCACCACGCTCTATGAGATCGACGTCGACGGGCAGAAGCACCGCGTCATCCCGCGCGACTTCCAGCTCGACGCCATCAAGGATCTGCCGATGCACGTCGACTTCCTGCGCGTGTCGGAAGGCGCCACCATCCGCGTCAAGATCCCGGTGCACGTCAAGGGCGCCGACGCCTCCCCCGGCGTCAAGCGCGGCGGCGCGGTCAACATCGTCGTCCACACCGTCGAGGTGCGCTGCCCGGTCGACGCCATTCCGGAATCGATCGACGTCGACATCAGCGATCTCGAGATCGGCCATTCCAAGCATCTCGACGCGATCGATCTGCCGAAGGGCATCCGCGTCGTCGGCCAGCCCGACATGACGCTGGTCACCGTGGTGCCGCCGTCGGGCTACGCCGAAGAAATGCGGGCCGCCGCCGAGGCCGCCGCCGCTGCCGCCGCTGCGGCCGCTGCCGCCGCCGAAGCGGGCGCCGTGCCCGGCGCCGAAGGCGCCGCGCCCGGTGCAGCGCCAGGCGCCGCCCCCGGCGCCGCTCCCGGTGCCGCGCCCGCCGCGGGCGCAGCACCCGCTGCCGCCGCCGCGCCGGCCAAGGGCGAAAAGAAGTAAGGCGGCGCCTTCGGGCGCTGCCGTTCCCGGCGTACGCATTTTCGATAAGGCGGCGCCATGCTGCTCTTCGTCGGCCTCGGCAATCCCGGCCCGCAATACGCCGGCAACCGCCACAACATCGGTTTCATGGCGGTGCAGGCGATCGCGCGCCGCCACGACATCAAGCCGTGGCGCCGCAGGTTCCAGGGCGTGGCGGTGGAAGGCAGCATCGGCGGCGCGCGCGTGCTGCTGCTGTTGCCGGGCACCTATATGAACGAGTCGGGGCGCGCGGTGCAGGAGGCCGCGCGCTTCTACAAGATCGAGCCCAAGGACGTGGTGGTGTTTCACGACGAGGCCGAGCTGCGCCCCGGCAAGGTCCGGCTCAAGCTCGGCGGCGGCAATGCCGGCCACAACGGCCTGCGCTCGATCTCCGAGCACATCGGCAACGACTACCGGCGCGTCCGTCTCGGCATCGGCCACCCCGGCGACAAGAATCTGATGGAGGCCTATGTGCTGCAGGATTTCGCCAAGAGCGAATGGCCCTGGGTCGAAGCGCTCTGCGACGTCGTCGCCGACAATGCGGACCTGCTGGTCGAGGGCAAGGACGCGACGTTTCAAAACCGGGTGCATCTGGCCATGAGCGGCAAGGGCTTCGAAGACGACGAGGCCGAGCCCGGCTCCGGCGACTGAACTAGGGGCCACATATGGGATTCAAGTGCGGCATCGTCGGCCTGCCGAATGTCGGCAAGTCGACGCTCTTCAATGCGCTGACGCAGACCGCCGCAGCGCAGGCGGCCAACTATCCGTTCTGCACCATCGAGCCGAATATCGGCGAGATCGCCGTGCCCGATCCGCGGCTGGAGAAGCTGGCGGCGCTGGCCAAGTCCGAGCAGATCATCCCGACGCGGATTTCCTTCGTCGACATCGCCGGGCTGGTGAAGGGCGCCTCCAAGGGCGAGGGGCTCGGCAACCAGTTCCTCGCCAATATCCGCGAGGTCGACGCCATCATCCACGTGGTGCGCTGCTTCCAGGACGACGACGTCACGCACGTCGCCGGCAAGATCGATCCGGTCGCCGACATCGAGACCATCGAGACCGAGCTGATGCTGGCCGATCTCGACAGCCTGGAAAAACGCGTCGACGCGCTGGAGAAGAAGGCCAAAGGCGGCGACAAGGAAGCCAAGGAGACGCTCGATCTGATCAACCGCGCGCTGGCGCTGCTGCGCGAGGGCAAGCCGGCGCGGCTTACCGAGCGCAAGCCGGAGGAGGACAAGCTGTTCCATTCGCTCGGGCTCTTGACCTCGATGCCGGTGCTCTATGCCTGCAACGTCGAGGAGGCCGCGGCCGCGACCGGCAACGAATTCTCCCGCCAGGTCGAGGAGCGCGCCAAAGCCGAGGGCGCGATGGCCGTGGTGATCTCGGCCAAGATCGAATCCGAGATCGCCATGCTGCCGGCCGAGGAGCGCGCCGACTACCTCGCCGCCGTCGGCTTGAAGGAGACCGGCCTCGACCGGCTGATCCGCGCCGGCTACGCGCTGCTGCATCTCGTCACCTATTTCACCGCCGGTCCGAAGGAGACGCGCGCCTGGACCGTCACCAAGGGCACCAAGGCGCCGCAGGCGGCCGGCGTCATCCATACCGATTTCGAGAAGGGCTTCATCCGCGCCGAAACCATCGGCTACGACGACTACATCGCCACCGGCGGCGAGGCGGGCGCCAAGGACGCCGGCAAGATGCGGCTGGAGGGCAAGGACTACGTCGTCGCCGACGGCGACGTGATGCATTTCCGGTTCGCGACCTGAACCGCGGTCGCGCGTGTTGCGACCAATGAGCGCATGAGCCATCGCCTGTCCGTCATGGTGTCGCGCCGGACGATCCTCGCCGCCGCTTTGCTCGGCCTCTGCGCCGCGGCGCCGGCGCGCGCCGGCGTCGAGAAATTCATGCGCCGCTGCAGCGATCCGCGGAAGTCGACGCTGTGCCCGTTTTTCCGCCCGTCCGTCGCCGTTCCCGACGGCTGGGTCGAGGACAAGGCGGCGACATGGCGTTTCGACGCGGTCATCATCGTGCCGAAAGGCGTTGCCTTCAATGACGCGCAGGCGGTGATCTACGCCATCGCGGTCTACAACCGCGACAAGGAGCCGCTCGCCAAATTCCTGCCCGACGCCGTCGCCGACTGGAAAGACCGCGCCAAGGACGCCAGGATCAGCGATCTGCCCGACCTGCCGCGCGGGTCGGGCAAGCCGGCATTCGTGCGCCGCGCCTTCGAGGGCCCCGGCCTCAAGGAGCAGGGCTTCGAGCTGCAGGCCGTCACCGTCGACGGCGACAATGACGGCAACGAATTCATCGTCACCATCACGCTGTCGGCCAATTCCAGGGAGGCGCTGCAGGCCGCGGAACCGGCCTATCTCGCCATCCTCGGTCAGTATTGAGTGCGCCTGCGCTTTCGCCGATGATGCGCGCCGCCATGAGCAAACTCTATTGGGAAGATTTCCGGCCCGGTGCGGTCGCGGTCTACGGCCCGCGGCTGGTGACGCGCGAGGAAATCGTCGCCTTCGCCGCCGAGTTCGATCCGCAGCCGATGCATCTCGACGAAGCGGCGGCGCGCGGCACCATGCTGGGCGGGCTCGGCGCTTCGGGCTGGCACATGTGCTGCCTGTTCATGCGCATCATCGCCGACGGCTTCATCCTGAATTCGAGCTCGATGGGCGCGCCCGGCATCGAGGAGGTGCGCTGGCTCAAGCCGCTGCGCCCCGGCACCCAGGTCCGCGTGCGCGCCACGGTCGTCGAGACGCGCGCCTCCAAGAGCCGCCCGGACATGGGCCTGGTCAAGCTCGCCTACGAGATGATCGACGAGGCCGGCACGCCGCTGATGTCGCTCGTCAACACCCAGATGTTCAGCAGGCGCAAGGCCGAAGCGGCATGAAATATCTCGAGGACATCGCGGTGGGCGAGACCTACGCCGTCGGCCGCCATACCTTCGGCGCCGAGGAGATCAAGGCCTTCGCCTCGCGCTTCGATCCGCAGCCGTTCCACGTCGACGAGGACGCCGCGGCGGCCTCGCATTTCGGCGCGCTCTGCGCTTCGGGCTGGCACACCGCGGCGGTGTGGATGCGGCTGATGGTGGAATACCGCCGCCGCACGATCGAAGAAGCCCGCGCCCGCGGCGAGCCGGCCGCCGCGATCGGGCCGGCGCTGGGCTTCCGCGACTTGAAATGGGCGAAGCCCGTTTATGTCGGCGACACCATCGACTACGCCAGCGAGGTGGTGGAGACGCGGCCCTCGGCAAGCCGCCCCGGTTTCGGGCTGATGACCATCCGCTCCCGCGGCGTCAACCAGAACGGCGAGGAAGTCATTTCGTTCTTCAGCACCACGTTCGTCGAGCGGCGGCCGCAGCGATGACCGCGACCGCCGTTTCCGCCGACCGGAGCGCCGAGCACCGCGCCATGGGCGTCGCCTGCGGCGCCCACGCGCTGCATGACGGCTACACCGACCTCATCTATGTGATGCTGCCGATCTGGCAGGGCGAGTTCGGCCTCGGTTATGCCGCGCTCGGACTGATGAAGACCGTGTTCTCTGGCACGCTCGCCGGCTTCCAGATTCCGGCGGGCTTTGTCGCCGAGCGCTTCGGCGCCGCGGCGGTGCTCGCCCTCGGCACCGCCCTGGCCGGCCTCGGCTACGTCTTTGCCGGCTTCAGCAGCGGCATCGTCATGCTGGTGACGGCGCTGTTCGTCGGCGGCCTCGGCGCCAGCACGCAGCATCCGCTGGCCTCGTCGCTGATCGCGCACGCCTATGCCGGGCCGCGCTCGCTCAAGGCGCTCGGCACCTACAATTTCGCCGGCGACATCGGCAAGATGACGATGCCGGCGGCGGCCTCGCTGCTGTTCGTGGTGCTGCCGTGGCGGCACGCGCTGATGCTGCTCGGCGGGCTCGGCGTGGTCGCGGCGGCCGCCATCGTCGTCGCCATGCCGCGCTTTGCCGCGGCGACGCCGGCGCAGAACAAGGACGGCACAATCGGCGGCGCCGCCGCCGCGCCGGCTTATGCATTTCCGCTGCTGCTCTCGGTCGGCGTCATCGACAGCGCGACGCGCATGGCCTTCCTCACGTTCCTGCCTTTCGTGCTCACCGCCAAGGGCGCCAGCCTGCCGACCATCGGCGCCGCCCTGACGCTGGTGTTCGCGGGCGGGGCGGCGGGCAAGCTGGTCTGCGCCTTCATCGGCGCGCGCATCGGCGCGGTGGCGACGGTGTGGCTGACCGAAGCGGTGACCGCGCTCGGCATTGTCGGCATCCTGCCGCTGCCGCTCGACGCCGCGTTGTTCCTGTTGCCCGTGGTCGGCGTCGCCCTCAACGGCACCTCGTCGGTGCTCTACGGCTCGGTGCCGGATCTGGTGGAGCCGTCGCGGCGCACGCGCGCCTTCGGCATCTTCTATACCGGCACCATCGGCGCCGGCGCGGTGTCGCCCGCGCTTTACGGTCTGCTCGGCGACGCGGTCGGCGTCACCCGGGCGCTGATCGTGATTGCCTGCGTGGTCCTGCTGACGCTGCCGATCACGGCCGTGCTGCGGCCGGCGCTGGCCGCGCGGTCTAGTGCGCCTTGACCCCGACCTGCCTGACCACCGCCGACGGCAAGACGTCGAGATAGGGGCCGAGCAGGAAGGCTTCGCCCGAACCGTAGCCGTACATGCGGTCGTGCGCATCGACCATGGCGCGCACCGGACGTTTGCAGGCGGTGATCGACTCGACGATGAGATCGTTGATCTCGTCCGGCCGCAGCTCGGCCTTGTAGCGCGGGTCGGCCGAGACCTGCCGGATGATGCACTCGGTCGCGCGCTGCACCAGCGGCAGCAGGGCGGCGTCCTTCTGCCGTACCGACAGCTGCATCCAGGCTGCCGGATCGGGCGGCGGGACTTGGCTATCGAGCGAGACTCTCATGACAAGCGACAACCCGAGCAATGTCTCCAGAATCATCCGCGGCCTCGGCGAATCAGTTCGACATCGTGGGTAACGCAGCCGGAGTCGTGCCGTCACGCAAAACTTGAATCGATTGCGCCGGAGACGCCGCCGATGTGGAGTCGGAGTCACAGCGCCGCGCATCGAAGAATTGACGCCCGCCGGCGCTAAGCGATTCAGAAGACTCACGGAATTGCCCGCGCCTGAGGGAACCGGGCGCCCGCTTCGCGGGTTTGAGCCGGTGCCATGGCGGCAAGAGCGAAAAGGTTAACGCGGCGGCCGGCGGCCATCCTCAGCACCGGCCCCGGCCCGCGCATGACCGCCGAGCAGCGCACGCTGCTCAGGAAACTGGCGTTCGACGCCTATGAGCCGGAAGCCTTCAGCGAGCACCTGACGCAGGCGGAAGCGGCCGCGCGCATCGCCATGCTGCAGGCCAAACTCACCTTGCTCGACGAACCGCCGCACACGCTGTGACGGAACTCGAGCGCGGAACCGCATCCGCGCCGCGGCGTTGCCGTCGCTCATGGGCGAACAGCAGGAGGACCTCGATGACCCATTATCGGAACGCTGTCATTGCGGCGGCGCTCATCGCCGGCGCCGGCGCGGCGAGCGCGCAGACGACGGTGATCACGCGCGAGCCGGCCGAGACCGGCACCATCGTCACCAGCGAGCGCTTGCAACTCACGCCGGTGCAGCGCCAGACCATCTACCGCACCATCGTCGAGCAGCCGGTGGTGGAAGCGCCGCCGCCTTCGGTTGAATATCGCGTCGGTATGCGCGTGCCGCCGAGCGCGCGGCTTTACGAAGTGCCGCAGTCGGTTGTGACCGAGGTGCCGGCGGTCCGCACCTACAAGTACATGGTGGTAAATCGCCGCGTCGTGCTGGTCGATCCGGCCACCAGCGAAGTGGTCGCCGAGCTGGCCGATTAAGTCGGCCGGTGGATTTTGCGGAACGACCGGCGGGCCCGGTCGTTCCGCCTGCCCCGTCATTTACCTTGCCGGCCGCAGGGCGGTTATGCGCGACATAGCGGCGCTGGATTTTCCGCGCTCCACGGTCCATACTGGCAATCGTGGAGCGACAGAGATGTCTATGATTAACTACGCAGCGCCTTCCGAACTTTTTCCCAGCCGCAGCCGCAAGGCGCGCCGGCCGATCGGCTACAAGCGTTTTCCCACTGCGGCGGAAGCCATCCGTTTCGCGATCGAAGAACTGCCGCCCGAACTTTTGCTCGGCGCCTATCTCGAAGTGGAAGAGCAGCGCTTCGACGGCAACGGCATCCGCCGGCTTTACGACAGCGCCGATTATCCGCTGCCGCGCAAGACCGCGAAGAAAGTCGCGGCCATCTAGCTCGACTGTTGCTCCCGCCGCAGGCGGCACGCCCAGCGTAAAATAACCCCGCCGAAGCGGGGTCAAGTTTATGGGAGGATTGTCCGAGGACGAGATCGCTCCCGCCGCATGCCGCGCAAAGTTCGACCGGCGGCGCATCGCGACCTCAGCCGCTTTCGAACGGACGCCACTCTAGGTGCCTTTTCCTGCCGCCGCGCCCTGCCGCCCGGCTTGTCCCGATAATCCACAGGCTCCGGCCTTAGCCGGAGCCGGTTACCCACCGAATTGTGGCTGCCGAATTCATGCAACCGGGCACAGGCCCTGGCCGTTGCTTTGCCGACAGCCGAAGGAGTTGCCCATGAAACCACGTCATCTCGTTTCCCTCGCGGCGCTGGCCGCGGCTCTTGCGGCGGGGCAGGCCCGCGCCGGCGATCCGCCATCGTCGTCGACCGATCCCGGCTTCGTGCCGCAGACCGGGCAGATCAACCCCGGCCGCGCGGCGCAGCCCTGGAGCGCGACCGCTTCGTTGCCGCAGGACAAACAGCCGCCGCAGGAGCAAGCGCGCGCGGCTTTGATGGTGCCCGATCCGGTCGGCGTGTGCTCGCCCGGTGAAGCTGCACCGGCCGGCGGTCAGTCGACCACCGGCGCCGCGTCAACCGCCGCGCCGACTTTGCCCGCGCCGGTCGGACCGATCGGCGCGACGTTGCAGACCATGCCGGCCAAATTCTCGCAGCGAAGCGATCTGCTCGATCACCTGCCGGTGATGGCATGGCCGCTGTTGCTCAATGAGCAGCAGCGCCGGCAGATCTATCAAGCGGTCATGGCCGACAACTCGCCGGCGGCTGCCGATGCCGATGCGCTCAAGCCGGCCTCGGCCCTGTCGTTCAAGCAGACGGGTGACGTCCACGCGCTGCCGCAAAGTCTGTCGAGCATCGACGGTTTGCAGGGCCTGCAATACGTGAAGGCCAAAGACAAGGTGCTGCTGGTCCGGCCGGCCAACGGCGTCGTCGTCGACGCGATCACGATGTGATCGGCCAGGCGCCATCGCCGGACAGCCGGCGATGGCGCTGCGGGCGATCAGCCGGCCGAGGGGCGGCCGCGCTCGGCCGCGGCGTTCGGCCCTTCCTTCCATTGCTTCAAGCTGTCGCCGATGACTTTCATCGCCGTCATGGCGGCGTGGCTCAGGCTCGCATAGCCGGCGATCTCGCGGCTGACGCGTTCGCCCTCGTTGCGCAGCATCTCGCGCACGCCCTGCAGCTCGAGGATGACGCGGTCGATCTCCTCCATCGAGGCGCCGGAGACGCGGCGGATCAGCGCGTTGAGATTGTCGCTGATCGGATCGGCTTCCTTCTCGCTGCGCTGCCGGCGCAGATAGGCGACGTCGCGCCGCACGAATTCCCGGATCTCGCCTTCGACGCTGCCGGCCGCGGCCTGATTGATGTCGCCCAGGCGTTCCGGCGCGCGCCGCTCGGGCGGCGCGAATTTTTCCGGGCCGAAATTTTCCGCGATGCCGTTATCCGCTCCAGGCCGTTCCGATCTGGCCGCCATGATGCGCTCCTGTACAGGCGCAAACCGTTTGCGCCGGACGCCCCCCGGCGAGCGATTGCCGCACGGGAATGGGGCGGCGGTGGGGCGGGGACGGGTACGGGGGTGCGGCTACCAGTCGAGCTTGAAGCCGGCGGTGATGCTCTTGTTTTCGGTCGGCTGGCCGGCGTCGGTGACCGACGTGGTGACGCGCAGCGGACCGAACAGCTTCTGCTCGGCGCTCAGCGTGTGGTGCGTGACCGGATCGTTGCTGGCGCTGGTCCAGCCGGCGCCGAACGTGGTGCCGGTCGGCAGCACGTTGAATTTCACCGACTTGGAATTGTCGAACACCTGGGCGGGGCCCGGCGCGGCGGCGGCCGGCGGCGCCGCGGCGGCGAGCGTCGAGACGGTCGGCGCTGCCGCCATCGCCGGATTGAAAATCTCCGTCATCGAATAGCTGTCCTCGAGCGTCACCGCCACGTCGCGGCCGACCGGCATCGAATGGCTGAGCTTGCCGCCGATCTTGCTGCGGTCGGCGGTGGGATCGAGGCGCGCCTCGACCGCGGCGAGGTTGGGGACGCCCACCGAAGCCCAGGCGGCGGCCGAACCGGCATCCGTGGCGGAGGTTCCCGGCAGCGCCCCGCGCGGCTGATAGACGATCGAGGGCTGCGCCGCGGTGTTGACGTCGGCGCCGATGCTGGAATCGATCGCGGGGGCGTCGATGCTGAGCGGCTGCTTGATCACCACCGCGCTCGAGCCGTCGGGCTTGTCGGTCGCCTTGACGTCGAGCGCGGGCGCCGACAGGCCGCGCCGGCTCAAGCTGGGCGCGGGCTTGGACGAGGTCAGCGCGCCCGGGTCGAACAGCAGCGCCTGGCCGAGCAGCTCGCTTTCTTGCGGGGTCAGCGGCTGCGCCTCGACGTCCGGCACGCCCGGCGCGGGAGCTGTGATGCGCACGTCCTGCGCCTGCGCGGGCGCCGCCGCGAGCCAGCCGATCGCCGCCAAAGCCGCAACTGCGCGGGCGCGCATGCAAATCCCCCGAATGACGTTCGCCGGTGCCTGCTTGTTGTGTCGCGCCAGGTTGGGCGCAAAGCCGGTTCAGCAACGGCTGCGCTTGTGCGCCGGAACTTTGGCGAACATATGGTCCGCCGGTGACGGAACCGGAGCTTTGCTGGCGCCTCGGCTTGGCGAGGCCGGGAGTTCACCCGCGCCGGCCGCTAGGCTTTCTTCGGCGGATTGCCGAACGGACTGGCCGACGTGCCCTGCATTTGCGCCAGCTTGTAGGCCGACAGCTGCTTCGGCTTGTCCCGGTCCGCCTTCGGTTTCTTTTTTTCTTTCGGAGCCCTCATCTGACCCTTGGCCATGACACCCTCCTTGCGACGTGGGCGGCAGGATGGTGATACGGCGCGGGGCGCTCGGCAAGAGCCTCAGGTTTTCGGCTTGGCCGGCGGCGCGGGCGGATGCGGCCCGTTCATCTTGTCGTCGATGCATTTGGTGACGAGGTCGGCGCGCTGGTCGAGCCCCATGGCGGGGTGGGCCTTGTCGACCGCCGACCAGCATTGCAGCGCCGCTTCCTGACGCGTCGGGCCCTTGGCGGCGGCCTCCTCGGCGGTGGCTTGCGCGCTCGGTCCGTCGGTCTGGCAGGCGCTGAGCGCCGGCGCGCAGATCAGAAGCAGGACAGCGAGGCATTTCGCGGGCGACGACGTCATTGCAAAACCGGTCCGAAAGCTCAATCGCCCCCCGCGAATCGACAACGGCCTCAATATTCGCGGCAGCGCGGAAAAAGCAAGCGGCGGCGTGCGCCGTTAAGCCATCGTCAAGCGGTTCGGGCGGAAAGTTCCATTCACGATTCTGTGCGGGCGCGGACCGGCGCCGCGGCCGCAAGCGTTTCTTAAGTCCGATGCGGAACGCGAGTACGGACCTTGGAGGCCACAACCATGCGCATTGTGCAGGGATTGATCGTGACGGCGGCGGCGGCCGTTCTGCTTTCCGGCGCGGCGCGCGCCGGCGAGCGCGCGACACTGCCGGCAGCGCCCGACGCGGGCGCCGTGGTCGGCGTCGGCGTCATCTGCAACACCAGCGACCAGGCCGAGCAATTCGTCAGCCTGCGCCAGCAGGGCGAGGAGGTGACGCCGGCGGTCGAGAGCGTCAACGCGCAGGCGCGGCAGCCGCGCGCCTGCGGCGTCGCCGCCATCGCCTTCGTGCCGGAGCGGACCCTCGCCACCAGGCCGATGGGCGGCAAGCTGGTGCGCATCGTCCGCATCAACGTCATCGCCGGCTATGACGGCAGCGGCTGGCAGACGGTCGCCGGCACCGTGCAGTACGCCATCATGGAAGAGCAGGGCGAGGCGATCTGACGCGCGGTAGCGGCGCTGCGGAACCTTGTCGCGGGTTGCGCCGTTCTCTCCGGCGATGCTGGAGGATGGCTCATGAAAACCCCGATCTGCTATGGCGCGGCGGCGCTGCTGATGCTGTCGGCGCCCGCCGCGGCGCAGGACAAGACGCAGGATCCCGACACGCTGACGCTGCAGGCCAGACGCCCGCCGCTCACGCTCAAGCAGACGCAGCGCGCCGTCATCATGGACGCGCTCGCCACCGAAAACACGCAGCAGAAGGCGCCGCCGAATTTCACGCCCGAGCCCGGCGGCGCGCTGCCGTCGAGCATGACCGTCGATGTGATGCCGGCGCGCGCGCTGGCGCGCGATCCGTCGCTGCAGCCGTTCGGCTATGCCAAGACCGCCCAGGACGTGCTGGTGATCGACCCGATGACCAGGACCATCGTCGCCGTGCTGCCGCGCGCCGACGCCGTCGGCGGCAAGGATGTGACGCCCGCCGAATGGGCCGACCGCAAGGGCCGCGAGCTGACCGGCCAGGCGCCGCAGGACCCGCCGGCATCGGTCCAGCCGCAGGAGCCGGCCGGCGACAGCGGCGACAAGAACAACGGCAACGAGCAGAAGGCGGAGTAGCGGCGCGGCGCTCAGGCCGAGCGCTTGAGCTTGCCGGCGCGGGCCGGCGTCTTGGCCTGCCTGGCGCCCTCGACCACCGCAAGCTTGGTGCGCAACTTGGCGCGGCCGAGCCGGCCGGCATCGCTGCGGTAGGAGAACACGTCGCCGGCGCCGCAGAACCGGCAGTCGGCCACCGCCTCGATCTGGGCGGCCGTCTCGACCTCGACCTCGTCGAGCCAGGTGCCGTCGCACTGTTCGCAGTGATAGTGGAAGCGGAGCCAGGGCATGGCGCGTCCTCGTCGGCGACTCGCGCGAAGGCGAATCACTTGGCGAGTCTGACGCGGCTTTGGGACGGAAGCGAGTCGCGGTGGGCCTTTCCACCGGCCGCGAGTTCCGGATGCGAATTTCAAACAGCGAGCGCTCTTTCTAATCCCTCCCCGCTTGCGGGGAGGGTGGCGAGCGACCGGGTGGGGGGATTGTTTGCAAGCTCCACCCCCGGCGCTTCGCGCCGGACCCTGCCCTTTCAGGGGAGGGATAAGAAACAGCCATGCGCCATCGCCCGTATTTTTTGCGGGGCCCCGGGCAGGCCCGTCGTCTCCCCGCTTCGAGCGGGGCTTTTCTGTTGCCCTCGGACCAGGGGGCCCGGGGGAAGAGACCCCC
This sequence comes from Pseudolabrys sp., assembly GCA_035651255.1. Classification (GTDB taxonomy): domain Bacteria; phylum Pseudomonadota; class Alphaproteobacteria; order Rhizobiales; family Xanthobacteraceae; genus Pseudolabrys. The sequence continues at coordinate 134 of DASRGB010000063.1, read as the reverse complement.
GCAAGATGCGAGGGGGACGGCGCGCCGATCGGCGCAACCTTCCTTGAGGACACGTGCCGTCTCCGGCACGTGGCGCCTTTCGGCGCGCCATCGCGGCGTTTTCCTTACGGCGCCGGGCCGCGCTTTGCCCGCGG
>DASRGB010000062.1:0-41520 GCA_035651255.1 Pseudolabrys sp. | reverse complement strand
GCTGCTGCAGCCTTACCGTGACCTTGCGCGGCTGCTGCGCAAGGACGTGGTGCTGGCGCACGGCGCGTCGTGGCTGTTTCGGGTGGTGCCGTATCTGGTGTTTGCCGCCACCTGGGTCGCGGCCTCGCTGGTCCCGACCTTTCGCAGCGGCTTGCTGTTTTCCTGGACCGCCGACCTGATCGCCCTCATCGCGTTGCTCGGCAGCGCACGCTTTTTCCTGGCGCTCGCCGGTCTCGACGTCGGCACCAGCTTCGGCGGCATCGGCACCAGCCGCGAGGTGATGATCGCCTCGCTCGCCGAGCCCGCGATGCTGATGATCGTGTTCACCCTGGCGCTGATCGCCGGCTCGACGCAGCTTTCCACCATGGCCGGCTATATGGCATCTGGCGCCGAGGGCTTGCGCGTCTCGCTCGGGCTTGCGGTGATCGCGCTGATCATGGTGGCGATCGCCGAAAACGCCCGCATCCCGATCGACAATCCGGCCACCCATCTCGAGCTCACAATGGTGCACGAGGCGATGGTGCTCGAATATTCCGGCCGCCATCTTGCGCTCATCGATCTGTCGTCCGAGCTCAAGCTTCTGCTTTACGTCTCGATGATCGCCTGCCTGTTCACGCCCTGGGGCATCGCCGCGCCGGAGGCGGATGCGCAGGCGCTCGTTGTGGGTGTCGTCTCCTATCTCGCCAAGCTCGCGGCGGGCGGCGTGCTGCTGGCGGTGTTCGAAACCGCCATCGCCAAAATGCGCGTCTTCCGCGTGCCGGCCTTCCTCGGCGCCGCGCTGATGCTCAGCCTGCTCGCCACCCTGCTGCTGTTCGTTTCGGGGAGCCTGTGACATGCGCGGCAGCCTGACCTTCGACATCGCCCACTTGCTCGCCGGTTCGCTGGTGCTGGTGAGCTTCATGCAGCTCTACCAGGACCGGCTTTACGCGCTGCTCAACATCTACGCGCTGCACGCGCTGGTGCTGGCGGCCTCGGTCGCCTGGCAGGCCTTCGTGCAGGACGCGCCGCACCTTTACCTCACCGCGGTCATTGCGCTGGTGTTCAAGGCCATCGTTATTCCGATGGCCCTGCACCGCATCATCGTGCGGCTCGGCATCCACCGCGAGATCGAAACCGTGGTCGGCGTCGGCCCGGCGATGCTGCTCGGCATGGGGCTGGTCGCGCTGTCGATGGTGGTGATGCTGCGAGTGACGGCGGAGGCCGATCCGCTGGCGCGCGAGGATCTCGCCTTCGCGCTGTCGGTCGTGCTGCTCGGGCTCCTGATGATGGTGACGCGGCGCAACGCGGTCAGCCAGGTGGTCGGCTTCATGTCGCTGGAGAACGGGCTGGTGCTGGCGGCGACCGGCGCCAAGGGCATGCCGCTGGTGGTGGAGATTTCGGTGGCCTTCTCGGTGCTGATCGCCTTCATCGTCATCGGCATCTTCCTGTTCCGGATCCGCGAGCGCTTCGACACCGTCGACGTCCAGGCGCTCGACCGTTTCCGCGGAGAACGCCGATGACTGTGGACGCGCTGACCGGCGTTCTCTTGATCCCGGCCGCCGCCGCGTGCCTGCTCGCGGCGCTGCCCGGCTACCGGCTGACGGCGCGGCTCAATGTCGTCGCCGCGTTCATGACCTTGCTGACGGCGGTGTCGCTGTTCATCGTCGAGCCGAGGTCGGGCGCCTACCTGCTGGTCGACGATCTCAACAAGGTCTTCATCGTGCTGACCACCTTCGTCGGCTTCACCACCAGCGTGTTCAGCGCGAGCTATATCGGCCACGAGATCGAGATCGGCAGGCTGACGCCGACCTTCGTGCGCTTCTATCACGCCATGTACCAGGCGCTGATGTTCGCCATGAATCTTGCTTTGGTCGCCAACAATATCGGCCTGATGTGGGTGGCGATCGAAATGGCGACGCTCACCACCGTGCTGATGGTCGGCATCTACCGCACCCACGAGGCGCTGGAGGCGGCGTGGAAATACTTCATCCTCGGCAGCGTCGGCATCGCGCTGGCGCTGTTCGGCACCATCCTCGTCTATATGGCGGCGCGGCCGGTGGTCGGCGAAGGCCTCTACGCCATGGTATGGACGGTGTTGATCACGCGCGCCGCCGAGTTCGATCCGGCGCTGCTCAACGTCGCCTTCGTCTTCCTGCTGCTCGGCTACGGCACCAAGGTCGGCCTTGCGCCGCTGCACGCCTGGCTGCCGGACGCCCACGCCGAGGGCCCGACGCCGATCTCGGCGGTGCTCTCCGGCCTGCTGCTCAACGTCGCGCTCTACGCCCTCCTGCGCTTCAAGATGCTGCTTGCGCTCAATCCGGCGGCGATCGCACCCGGGCCGCTGATGGTGACCATGGGGCTGATCTCCTGCCTGTTTGCGGCCTTCATGCTGTACCGCCGCCGCGACATCAAACGCATGTTCGCCTATTCCTCGATCGAGCACATGGGCATCATCGTCTTCGCCTTCGGCATGGGCGGCGCACTCGCCAACTTTGCGGGCCTTCTGCACATGACGATGCATTCGTTGACCAAGTCGGCGATCTTCTTCGCCGTCGGCCACATCGCCCAGGTCAAAGGTACGCAGAAGATCGCCGACATGGGCGGTCTGACGGTGACCAATCCGCTGCTCGGCTGGGGTCTCGTCCTTGGCGTGGTGGCGATCGCCGGACTGCCGCCGCTTGGCATTTTCATGAGCGAATTTCTGGTCGTCAGCTCGACCTTCGCGCGCCAGCCGTGGCTCGCTGTCATTTTGGTGTCCGGCATCCTGGTCGCGCTCGGCGGCCTTTTCCTGCGCCTCAACACCATCGCATTCGGCGAGCCGCGCGGGCCGACCCGGCAATCCGACGCGTCTTACGTGCCGATGTTCGTGCATTTCGCCATTGTCTTTGCCGCCGGCATCTACATGCCGCCGGCGCTGGTTCTCGGCTTCGAGAACGTCGCCAAGCTGCTGGGCTGAGAGATGGCGCTGCTCGACAACATTCCACATGAAACCGTCGGCAGCCACCGGCCTTGGCCGCGCGCTGCGGTCGCCGAGGCCGGCTGGAAAAAGGCGATCGATCGCCTGGCCCAGGGCAAATGCACGCTGCTTGGTCTGTGGGGCGACGGCAGCGAGGTGTATATGGCCCTGCTCGACGGCAAGGCCGGCGACATTGCCGTCGTCAGCTACGCCTGCAAGGACGGCAAATTTCCGAGCGTCGCCGCCAGGCATCCGCCGGCGCTGCGGCTCGAGCGCGCGATATCGAGCCTGTTCGGCCTCGAAGCGGCCGGCTCGCCCGATCCGCGGTCGTGGCTCGATCTTGGCTTCTGGGACCTGCGGCACCCGCTCGGCAAGCGCAAGCCAGCGGGCAAACGCGAGCCCTATGTGTTTCTGCCGGTCGAAGGCGAGGCGTTGCACCAGATTCCGGTCGGGCCGGTGCATGCCGGCATTATCGAGCCCGGGCACTTCCGCTTCACCGCCAATGGCGAGCGCGTGGTGCGGCTCGAGCAGCGGCTCGGCTATGTGCATAAGGGCATCGAATCCTTGATGGCGGGGGCATCGCTCAAAGATGCTGCGGCGCTGGCCGGCCGCACCTCCGGCGACAGCACGGTGGCTTATGCCTTCGCCTTCGCCCGGGCCGCCGAAGCGGCGCTTCAGGTTGAGCCGCCGCGGCGTGCCGCCTATCTGCGCGCCCTGGCCGCCGAGCTCGAGCGGCTTGCCAATCATTTCGGCGACATCGGCGCGATCTGCAACGATGCTTCGTTCGCGCTGATGCATGCGCAATGCGGCATCCTGCGCGAGCGCACACTGCGCGCAGCGGAAGCCTGCTTCGGGCACCGCCTGATGATGGATGTGATCGCGCCGGGCGGGGTTGCCTGCGATCTCGCGCCAAAGGGCGCGGCCGCCGCGCGCGCGCTGGTCGCCGAAGTGCGCAAGGTCTTTCCGCGCCTGATCGAACTTTACGATAACACCGCCTCGCTGCAGGACCGCACCGTGACCACCGGCATCGTGCGCGCCGACTACGCGCGCCAATTCGGCGCCGGCGGCTATGTCGGACGCGCCGCCGGCCGCAGTTTCGATACGCGGCGCGACCTTTGCTACGCGCCCTATGACGAACTCAAGTTCGAAGTGCCGGTGCTCGAGGCCGGCGACGTCAATGCCCGCGTCTGGATCCGCATTCGCGAGGTCGAGCAGAGCCTTTCACTGGTCGAGCAGATTCTCGACGCGCTGCCGGCCGGCAAGACCAAGACCGCCTTCAAATCAAGCAGCCGCGCTTGCGAGGGCATGGGCCTCGCCGAGGCGTTTCGCGGCGACGTTATGGTCTGGCTGAGGCTCGACGGCAAAGGCCGGGTGGCGCGGTGCCATCTGCGCGACGCCTCCTGGTTCCAATGGCCGCTGCTGGAAGTCGCGATCGAAGACAACATCGTCGCCGACTTCCCGATCTGCAATAAATCGTTCAATTGCTCGTATTCGGGACACGACCTGTAATGCGCCGCACGCTCTTCGAAAGCTTAAGTCACGGCCCGCTCACCGAAGCGCCGCCGGCGCCCGACAAGGCGGCGCTCGCCGAGCTTGCCAAGAGCGTCGATCGCGCGGCGCGCGCCAGGCTCGGCCGCTCGCTGTCGATCCGCGAAGTCGACGCCGGCTCGTGCAACGGCTGCGAGCTCGAGATTCACGCGCTCAACAACGCGTTTTACGATCTGGAGCGCTTTGGCTTCCATTTCGTCGCCTCGCCGCGTCATGCCGACGTCCTGATGGTCACTGGGCCGGTCACCAAGAACATGCGCGAAGCACTGCTGCGCACCTACAACGCCACGCCCGATCCCAAATGGGTGGTTGCGGTCGGCGCCTGCGCCGTTGACGGCGGCATTTTCGCCGGCAGCTATGCTGTTGCCGGCGGCGTCAAAGACGTCGTGCCGGTCGATCTGCATATTCGCGGCTGCCCGCCGTCGCCGACCGAGTTGTTGAAAGGGTTGCTCGCACTCTTGGAGAGCAGCAATCGAAAAGCGCGTGTCTGACGCCCGGGGCACGTGCGGCAAGTTGTTGAAAAACAAAGGCTATCGAATAGCCGCCGGACCATGATGGCTCCGACCCTACGCAAACATCCGTAATTGCCCGCTCCGGCAGCGGGTTCGATTTTTCGCGCCATGCCTGAGTCCGACTCTGCCCGCCAGTTGCCGAAGGGCACAATCCCGGTTTGCCACGGCGCGCCGATGGTCTTGATCAAGACGACGCCGCGCGTCGGCTCTTTTCCGGAATTGCGAACCTACCGTTGTGCCAAATGCGGGCACGTTGAAACGCTCGAAAGCTAGGCACCCGTAAGATATCCGGGAGGTTTCGATGGACACGCTTGCAGTTCTTGCGCTCGTTGTCCTGGCGGCCGTCGCGTTGGCCGCCGGCTATTACGCCGTCAAGCCGGAGAAAGAATGAGATAACGGCGCGCCGTTCCGCGGGCGCTCTATGGCTTTTCCGAGCCCTCGACGGAACGCACCGGCGTCTCGGGAATGAGATTGCCGTGCCGGCGTTCGAAAGTCGCAGCACCGCTCTGCGCCCAGTCTCCGGCGACGGCGGCGCGGGCCAACTCGGTCCAGGCGTCGTCCCAATCGCCCATGTCGTAGCCGTGCCAGGGCGCCTGCGGCGCAATCCGCGGCAGGCCGAGCTCCTGCCATATCGCCTTCGCCCGCAGCATGAATTCCTCCTTCGGCAGCGCCAAAGGCGGCATATCGTGCTTGAGGGTCGCGTCGATCATCAGCGTGCCTTCGACGGCGGCACGGCCCGACTTCGGGCCGTGCCCGCTCGAGCGATAAGGCGCCATGTGGACGTCGTCCATGAAGTTCGCTCGGTAGGCCAGCGACCAGAAAATCGCGTCGGCATTGTCCGGCGAAATGTCCTCCGAGACGGCAATGACGAGCTTGCCGCACTGCGCCTGTAGCGCGGCAGCGCCCTGCATGCCGCGCCACACCTCGGTGCGTGGCGTGCCCCGCTCGAACTGCAGGAAGATGACCTTGCGCAGGTTGGTCAGCGGCTCATGCATGACCACGCGCTTGATGCCGCGCACATTGAGGACGTGTTGCAGGTGTTCGAGAAACAACGGCTCGTAGGCCACTTTCTTGAGCACCGAGGATTCGCTCGGCGTCACCTGGCTGATGATCGACAGAAACACCGGCTTGCGCTTGCGCGTGATGGCGGTAACACGCATGGACATGTTGAAGTCCTCAAGCGCCACGTGGCCGTGGCTTTCGCCGAAGGGGCCTTCGGGCTCGAGCAGATCGGTGTCGATGAGGCCTTCGATGACGATCTCGGCGTCGGCCGGCACCACCAGATCGACCGTCTTGCAGCGAACGGTGCGGACGGCCCTGCCCATCAGGCCGCCGGCGACGTCCAGTTCGTCCTGATCGACCGGCAGCTTCTGCGGCCCGGTAAACAGCACGGCCGGCGCGCAGCCGACGACGATGGCGCACGGCATCGGCTGGCCGAGCTTCCGGTATTTCTGCCAGTGCAGATAGCCGCCGGCGCCGCCGAGCCGCGAGGCCATGCGCACGCCGAGCCGGTCGTTGGCTTTGAGCGCGGCACGATAGGTGCCCATGTTCTGAATGCCGTTGTCCGGATCCCTGGTGACGCAAAGCGTCGCCGTCAGATAGGGCGCCGAGTCGAAGCCCGGCGTCGAAATCGGCACCGGCAGGCTGGCGAGGCCGCCGCCCTCGGCCGTCAGGTCCTTGCCGGTCTGCACGATCTCCTGACAGGGCGCGCGTTCGACCGCGACCGGGGCAATCGGATGCGCCATGGCCTGCACCCACAGCGCGCCGATGTCGCCGACCGGTACGCCAAGCCCGGTCGCATAGATCTCCGGCGACGCGGCGAGCCCGCCGACCAGAACGGGGATGTCATAGGTCTCGCCGCGCGCGCCCACCACATTTGTGAAGAGGAAGGCGCGCCGCTCGTCTTCGCGCAGGCCGCCCTGGAACTGCCACCGGACCAGAGGGTGCAACTCCGAATCCTTGTCGATGCGACGGTCGATGCGCGTCAAGAGCCCGCGCTCGTCGAGGCGCGCGATATGCTCCTGCAAGTCGGCGGGCGCCTTTTGCATCGCGACCGGCTTCATCGCGGGTTCTCCCGTTACCGCGGCATCATACTGCGCTTGATGGCGTAGTCATACCGGCCCAAGCGAGCTAGGATCGCGACAGCCCTGCGCCGGGATAATCAACATGATCCGATCAAGATCAATCGCATTGCTCGCCGGACTGTTCCTCCTTCTCGCCGGCGTCCCTGCCCCGGCCGATGACGGCTACCCGACCCGCCCGATCCATCTCATCGTCGGGTTTGCCGCCGGATCGAGTGCGGACGTCGCAGCCCGGACCGTGAGCCAGAAGCTCGGCGCCCTGCTCGGGCAGACGGTCGTCGTCGAGAATCACCCGGGCGCCAGCGGCATCGTCGCCGCGGGTTATGTCGCCCGCTCCAAAAACGACGGCTACACGCTGCTGGTGGCGACGATCGCGGCCACCATCAACACCACGTTGATGCCGGGCAAGGGGCCGGATCTCGAGACGGACCTTGCGCCGATCGTGCTGATCGGCTCGCTGCCGGACATTCTTGTCGTCACCCCAAAGCTCAATATCAACAGCGTCGCCGAGCTGATCGCCTTTGCCAAGCAAAAGCCGGACGAGCTGCACTACGGCGCCTCCGGCCTCGGCAGCGGGCCGCATCTTGCATCCGAGATGTTCAAGCAGATGGCCGGCATCAAGATGACCGGCGTGTTGTATCCGGGCAGCGCGCAGACCGTGACCGACCTCATCGCCGGGCGAATTCAGGTGATGTTTGCGCCGGCCTCGACGGTGCTGGGCTTCATCGACGCCGGCACCGTCAAGGCGCTCGCCACCAGTCAGGCCAAGCGTGCGAGTGTAGCCCCCGATCTGCCGACCATCGCCGAAGCGGGCCTGCCCGGCTTCGATACCGGCCTGTGGTTCGGCATCCTGGCGCCGGCCGGCACCGCAAAGCCGGTGATCGACAGGATCTCGGCGGCGGCCAACGAGGCGCTCAAGGATCCGGAGGTGGTCAAAGCCCTCAAGACGCAAGGCTTCGATCCGATAGGCGGCACGCCGGACGAGTTCGCGCGCTACATCAGGAGCGAGACCGCGCGGTGGGCGCAGGTCATCCGCGATATGGATTCGGCGCAGAAGAAGTCAAACTGAGCGAGGCGCCGATGAGGCGCTCGGCCGAAAAAGCTTTGCCGGCGGCGGCGCTTTTCAGCGCAATATAGCCTCGAACATTGCGCGCGACGGCATCAGCGCGATCGGCCGCGGCGCTGCCGCCGAGCGCGCTCGCCGCGGCAAACAGCATCGCCTGCTCGATCTGCTCGGCGCGGAGTTCGACATCCTTGATGCTTGTCCTGAACGCCTCATCGCGGGTCAAAGCCTTGGTCTGGCGCCGCGCGCGCCGCAGCGGTTTGACGACATTGTCGCGCCAGCGCGCGACCGCGTCTTCTGCGGCCATTATGTCTTCCGCACCCAACGCGATCGCGCGGGTTCCGAGCCAGGCGCAGAACAGCAGGATGTTGACGTCGACATCGAGCGCATCCTGCAACGCCAGGCATTCGTCGGCGACGCCGGGTTGCGCATAGACGTCGAGGGAAAAACGCCAGAACGCGTTGTCGTCGCCGGGGCCGCCGCCCTTGGTCTGCTCAGCCAAGCCGGGGCGCTCACTCGTCGCCGACTTCTTCGCGCTTCCGCGGCCGTTCGCGCGCGCCGGTCCAGCGGCGCACCGCGCCGGCGTCGATGTCGAACAGTTCGAGCACCCGCGCCAGCGTATGATCGACCATGTCCTCAATCGACTTCGGCATGGCGTAGAAGGCGGGAACCGGCGGATAGACGATGCCGCCGGCTTCGGTCACCGTCGCCATGTTGCGGATATGGCCGATGTGCAGCGGCGTCTCGCGCAGCAGCAGCACCAGCCGGCGCCGCTCCTTCAATACGACATCGGCGGCACGCGAGATCAGATTGGCGGTATTGCCGGTGGCGATTTCCGACATGGTCTTGATCGAGCACGGCGCGATCACCATGCCGCGCGTCGGGAATGAGCCGCTCGAACACGCCGCGCCGACATCGCTGTTGGGATGGACAACGGTCGCCAGGCGCTCGACGTCGGCGAGCTTGAAGCTCGTTTCGTAGGCAAGCGTCATTTGCGCGGCGCGGGAGACGATCAGATGCGTTTCGACGTTGCAGGCGCGCAGCATCTCGAGCAGCCGGACGCCGTAGACGGCGCCCGACGCACCGGTTATGCCGACAAGCAGAGGACCGGGAGATTTGATCGCAACGTGTTTCATGTCGTCGACGAGTCGGGCTATCCTTTAAAGTTGCGCCACAATATTCCCTTAACCGGCCGTGCAGCAAGCTCTTTACGGTCCGCAAGCTGTTGGTTTTTCCTCGGTTTTGCGGTCAACTCGCGCCCCTTGCCGCCTTCGACTTCATGACCGACCAACCGCCAAAGTTCCGCTTTATCGGCCAGCCGGTGCCGCGCCACGAGGATGCGCGGCTCCTCACCGGCCGCGGGCAATTCAGCGACGATTTCAGCTTTCCGGGCCAGACCTATGCGGCGATGGTGCGCTCGCCGCATGCGCATGCGCGCATCTTGCGCATCGACAAGAGCGCGGCGCTTCGCCTGCCCGGCGTACTCGGCGTCTTCACCGGCGCCGACTGTGCCGCCGACAAGCTCGGCCCCATCCCGCACGATCCGCTGCCGAAAACCAAATACGACATGAAGCTGCACGGCCCGGGCGGCGGCGAAGTCTTCATCGGTCCGCATTTTCTGCTGCCGGCGGACAAGGCGCGTCACGTCGGCGAAGCCGTTGCCATGGTGGTCGCCGAGACCAAGGCGCAGGCACTCGACGGTGCCGAAGCGGTCGTCGTCGACTATGAGGAGCTGCCTTGCGTCACCCATTCCGAAGATGCGATGCAACCGGGCGCTCCCGCCGTCTGGGAGGAAGTTCGCGACAATATCCTGGTCGATACCCGGTTTGGCGACGCCGCGGAAACCGATCGCGCCTTTGCCGCTGCCGCGCATGTCGTCGCTATGAACTTTCATGTCGACCGGGTGACCGGCGCGCCGATCGAGCCGCGCGCGGCGGTCGCGCACTACGATGAGGCGACCGGGCGCTACACGATCTACGCCGGCAGCGGCGGCGCGGTCCGCCAGAAGCGCGAGCTCGCCGCCGTGCTCGGCGTCGAGGCCGATAAGATCCGGGTGCTGTCGCACGACGTCGGCGGCAATTTCGGCACGCGCAACCGCGTCTATGTCGAATTCGGCCTGGTGCTGTGGGCGGCGCGCAAGCTCGGCCGGCCGGTCAAATACACTGCGACGCGTTCGGAATGCTTTGTCAGCGATTACCAGGGCCGCGATCTCGTGGCCAAGCTTGAACTGGCGCTGGACAAGCGCGGCCGTTTCCTGGCGCTGCGCGCAACCAACATCAGCAATGCCGGGGCCCGCTGCGTCTCGCTGTCGCCCCTGAGCAAGGGCGCCGGACTGATCACCGGCAGCTACGACATTCCCGTTGCCTCATTGCGCGCCGTCTCCGTCTTCACCAACACGGTGCCGACCCAGGCTTATCGCAGCTCCGGACGGCCGGAGGTCACCTTCGCCATCGAGCGGCTGATCGACATCGCCGCCAAGAAGCTCGGCATCGACCGCGTCTCGCTGCGCCGTCGCAACCTGGTGCGGCCGAAGGCGATGCCGTACCGCAACGCCGTCGGCATGCGCTACGACAGCGGCCAGTACGAGGCCAATATGGACCTGGCGATGCGGCTTGCCGACTGGGACGGCTTTGCCGCACGCCGCCGCGAGGCGAAGAAACGCGGCAAGCTCTTGGGCCGCGGCCTCGCCAATTACGTCGAATCGTCGATCGGCTCGCCGAAAGAGCAAACCCGCATCACGGTGCGGCCGGATCGCCTGGTCGAGGTCGTCATCGGCACGCAGCCGGCGGGACAGGGGCACGAAACCAGCTTCGCCCAGGTCGTTTCCGACCTGATCGCAGTGCCGCTCGACACCGTGCGCATCGTCCTTGGCGACACCGACGTGGTGAAGGCGGGCGGTGGCACGCATTCGGGGCGTTCGATGCGCCATGCCGCGACGGTCTTCTCGCTGGCGGCCACGGACCTGATCGGCAAGGGCAAACGCGCGGCCGCCGCGATTTTCCAGACCACGCCGGACAATGTCGAATTCAGGGACGGCCGCTTCGCGACGCGCGAATCCAACCGCAGCTTCGACATGCTGGAGTTGGCGCAGGAGATGACCCGCCACAAGCTGCCGGACGATTTGGCGGGCGGTCTCGCCGTCGTCACCGACAACGAGATGCACGACCCGGTCTTTCCCAATGGCTGCGCCGTCTGCGAAATCGAGATCGACCCGGAAACCTGCGCCTTGCGCCTCGTGCGCTATGCCTCGGTCGACGATGTCGGCCGCTGCATCAACCCGCTGATCGTCGACGGCCAGACCCACGGCGCGATCGTTCAGGGCATCGGCCAGGCGCTGTGGGAGCAGTGCGTGGTCGAGCCCGCATCCGGGCAGCCGCTGTGCGGCTCGTTCATGGATTATGGCATGCCGCGGTCCGACCGCCTGCCCTCCTTCGACACCAGAATCGTCGAGGTGCTGTCGCCGACCAATCCGCTCGGCATCAAGGCAGGCGGCGAAGGCGGCACCACCGCGGCGCCCGCAGTCATCGTCAGCGCGGTGGTCGACGCGCTTGCGCCCTACGGCGTCGACGACATCAAGATGCCGGTCACGCCCTGGCGCATCTGGCAGGCGATTCACGGCAAGGACCCGCCCGGCCGAACCTGAAGGCGCTTGCGGGCGCCGTCGAAAGGCTTCAATCTTGATTACGCATTCAACGCCGGGGTTGTCAGATGATGCGACATGGATTTTTGCTTCTCGTTCTGCTGTCCGGACTGCTTGCGTCCGGCATTGATGCCGCGCCGGCACAAAGCCTGTCGGGCAAGCAGATCAAGATCGTGGTGCCTTATCCGGCGGGCGGCACCGGCGACGTTGTGGCGCGCCTCATCGCCCAGACCATCGCCGAAAAAACCGGCCAGACCATCATCGTCGAGGACCGGCCCGGCGCCAGCTCGATCGTCGGCACGGAGTTCGTTTCGCGCGCGACGCCCGACGGAACGACCCTCCTGCTTGCCGAAAATCCGTTCATCCTGAGCGCCATCCTGTATCCCGGCCATTACGATCCGGTGAGCAGCTTCGAGCCCGTCTGCTATGTCGCGGCGACGCCGGCGGTGTTCGCGGTCAGCAGCAAATCCGACATCCAAAGCCTCGCCGATTTCATCAAGCTGGCGAAGACGAAGGCGGGGGCGGCGTCCTACGGCAGCACCGGTCCGGCGTCGATCGTCCATATCGCCGGCGAACTGTTCAAGCGCGACGCCAAGATCGACGTGACCTATGCGCCCTATCCCGGCTCGCCGCCGGCGATGAACGCCACCCTTGCCGGCACCATCACCGCCGTGATGGCCAACTATTCCGACCTCAAGGGGCAGATCGACGCCGGCACGTTGCGTCCCATCGCCGTGCTCACGAAGAACCGCGTCGACGCACTGCCGAATGTGCCGACTTTGGCGGAAAACGGCTTCAACGACCTCGACGCCTCGGTCTGGTTCGCCTTTGTCGTCCCGGCCAAGACACCGAAGGAGACGATCGCCCAGCTCAGTGGCTACATTTCCGATGCCGTCAAGGTGCCGGCGGTGGCCGAGCGGCTCAAGGGCCAGGGCATGTTCGTGAAGCTGTTCTGCGGCGCCGAATTCGGCAGCTTCCTGGCCGATCAAAAAAGCAAATACACCGAGTTCACCCGCGCCTTCGATATCAAGCCCTAGGATCGGCAATGCTGATCGTGGTCGGATTGGCTTTCGAAGCGCGGATTGCCGCGCAATCCGGCCTGCCTGTGGTGTGCGCAGGCAATCGCGGCGACCTCGACGCGGCGCTCGGCGATGCCATCGACCCGACCTGCCAAGGCTTGATCAGCTTCGGCGTCGCCGGCGGTCTGCGGCCCGGGTTGAAGCCCGGAACCTGCATTGTCGGAACTGCGGTGGCCACCGCCGGCCGCCGCTTTACCACGGACGCGCGCTGGTCGGAAAGGCTGCTGCAGCGGCTGCCGCACGCGGTCGCCGGCATCGTCGCCGGCGTGCCACAGCCGGTGACGACGGCCGCGGCGAAAGCCGCCCTTCACCGCGACACTGGCGCCGACGCCGTCGACATGGAATCGCACATCGTCGCCGCCTCGGCGGCGCAGCACCGATTGCCGATGGCGGTCATTCGCGTGATCTGCGACCCTGCGGCGCGCGCGCTGCCGGACATGGCGTTGCGCTCGGTGCGCGCCGACGGAACGACCAATGTCATGACGTTGCTCGGTTCGATTGCGCGCCAGCCCCGCCACCTCCCGGCCATGATCCGGCTGGCGCTCGACGCACGCAGTGCGCGGGCGGGCCTGCAGCATTGCGGCCGGCTTCTGGGGCCTCGTCTCGGCCTGCCGGGCCTCGCCGAAACCGCCTGGCGCGAGCCGGTCCGGGTCGGCGCCGGCTAGAGCGGACGCACCCCAGCGCCGCGCCGAGTTCCCGTTCGAAAACTTTCATAACGGTGCCGCCGTTTCGTCGACTTCGCGTCCTAAATTTCCGGCATATTAATTGCGTCGGCGGACGCGAAGGTGCCAAGCTGGCTAGACGGCATGTCGGAGGCTGATCACAAACGGGGTTGCATGGTGCTGCCGAGGCATGTCGCGGCGCGCTTTTTGGCTTTGCTGCTCGTTTTGGCAGCGGCGGCGCCGTCGCAGGCGGTTGACGATCCGAGCGGCGACTGGCTCGTCGCCAAGCGCTACGCCATCATTCGGATCGCGAACTGTGGCGGGCAAATATGGGGTATCGTATCCTGGGCCTTGCGACCGGAACTGGACAAGAACAACCCCGATCCGTCGAAACGAAGCCGCCCCACCTTGGGCATGCCGGTGATCCTCGGCATGACGATGAGCAAGCCGCAAGAGTGGAGCGGCGAAATCTACAATTCGCGCGACGGCCGGACCTATGACGCCAGCATCAGCCTGTCGAAACCGGACGTTCTTCACGTCGAGGGATGCGTGCTCGGCGTCTTGTGCGGGGGTGAGGACTGGACCCGCGTCACCCGCAGCACGACGGGCGCCCCGATGGACTCGCCGAACGCAGGACTAAGCTCGCCCGAAACGCCGGAGGCCATTTGCACGAGGCTGACGAGTGCTGCGGGGAACGCTCATTAGCGCGGCCGGATGCCGCGCCGCCGTAGCCGGCCGTTTCGATCCCGACCGGGACTGATCCAAGTCGTTTTGGCCCCGCCAAAGTGCGGCAAGCGCGCCCATTGCGTATCGTCGGCAAGCCCCGCATTGTCCACCGGTCATGCAAGATGAAAAAGAAAAGGTAGCTTTGTCCTCGATCGCGGCGTCGGCGGCTTTGACCGTCGCCAAGGCCATCGTCGGATTCTTGACCGGCTCGCTCGGCATCCTGTCGGAAGCCGGCCATTCGCTGATCGATCTCGGCGCGACGGTGATGACCTATGCGGCGGTGCGCGTGTCCGGCAAGCCGGCCGACGAGCAGCACCAATACGGCCACCACAAGTTCGAAGCGGTATCGGCGCTTGCCGAAACCGCGCTGCTGTTCCTGCTGTCGGGCGTGGTGATCTGGGAGGCGATCAAGCGCCTGCTGGAGCACGAAGGTCCGCCAGTCGAAGCGAGCATCTGGGCGTTCATCGTCGTCGTCGGCTCGATGGTCGTCGATTTGCTGCGCTCGCGCGCGCTGTCGCACACCGCGCAGAAAACCAAGAGCCAGGCGCTTGAGGCCGACGCGCTGCATTTTTCGTCCGATCTGGCATCTTCGTTTGCCGTGCTGGTCGGCCTCGTCGGCATCCGTTTCGGTCTTGCCTGGGCGGATTCGGCGGCGGCGCTGGTGGTGGCGGTGCTGGTCTGCATTGCCGGCTGGCGGCTCGGCAAACGCACCATTGATACCCTCACCGACGTCGCGCCCGCAGGCGTTGCGGACAGAATTTCGGCGATTGCCGCGACGGTGCCGGGCGTGGTGCGTGTCGAGCAGGTGCGGGCGCGCGCCGCCGGCGAAAAGACCTTCGTCGACCTGACGGTCGGCGTCAGCCGCACCCTGCCGCTCGATCGCGTCACCGCCATCAAGGGGGCCGTTGCCGCGGCCGTCCGCGCGCAGATCGCCGAAGCCGAGCCGACCGTGACCACCGATCCGGTCGCGCTCAGCAGCGAAACCGTGATGGACCGCGTGATGGTGATTGCCCGCAACCGCGCGCTTGCCGTGCATCACGTGACCGTCCACGAAATCGAGGGGCGGCTCGCGATCTCGCTCGATCTGGAGGTTGACGGCAAGCTATCGCTGCGCGCCGCGCACGAGCAGGCCGACGGCCTGGAAAAGGCCATCGCCGACGAGATCGGCGCCAGCGTCGAAATCGACACCCATATCGAGCCGCTGCAGCCGCACCGCGCCGCCGGCCGCGAAGCGCCGCCCGAGCGCGTCAAAGCGATCGCGGCGGCGCTTGCCGAATTTGCCGCCGACGGCCGAACCATCGGCGACGTGCATAACGTTCGCGTGCGCGAGACCGACGACGGCGAGATCGTCAATTTCCACTGCCGCGTCGATCCTTCGCTCACCGTTCAGGCGGTGCACGAGAAGGTCGACATGCTCGAACGCGCGCTGCGCCAGCGCTCACCCTCGATCAAGCGCGTCATCGGCCACGCCGAGCCGGTGAAGTAGCCGTCTGTTCGGGGCCGGCCCAAGACCGGAATCCGGAATCCAGTGACCGAATGCGAATTGGATGGCTGGAGCCCGGATCGCCGCCTTCGGCGGCGTCCCGAATGACCGTCAGGGGATAAGCACGGCAGCGCCTTGCAGGCGGCCGTCGCGCAAATCCGCGAGCGCCTCGTTGGCGCGGTCGAGCGGATAGCGAGTGATTTCCGTCCTGATGCCGGCTTTTGGGGCAATGTCGATGAATTCACGCGCATCCTGGCGCGTCAGGTTGGCGACCGAAACCACCTGGCGCTCCTGCCACAGCAGCGCATAGGGAAAGCTCGGAATGTCCGACATGTGAATGCCGCCGCAGACGACGCGGCCGCCTTTCTTTACCGCTTTGAGCGCCGCCGGCACCAGGGCGCCGACCGGAGCGAAGATGATCGCGGCATCGAGCGGTTCCGGCGGCGTCTCGTCGGCACCGCCCGCCCAGACAGCGCCGAGCGACCGGGCAAAGTCCTGCGCCGCCGTGTCGCCCTTGCGCGTGAAGGCATAGATCCGCCTGCCCTGCCAGCGCGCCACCTGCGCCAGGATATGCGCCGCGGCGCCGAAGCCGTAGAGGCCGAGCGCCTCGCCCATGCCTGCCATGCGGTAGCTGCGCCAGCCGATCAAGCCGGCGCACAGCCACGGCGCAATCTCGGCGTCGCCGCCCGTCTCGCCCAGTGCAAAGCAAAAGCGGGCGTCACCGATGGCATGGGTGGCATAGCCGCCGTCGCGCGTGTACCCGGTAAAGATCGGCCGGTCGCACAGATTCTCGCGGCCGCTGCGGCAATAGGCGCAGGCGCCGCAGGTCGACCCCAGCCAGGGCACGCCGACGCGCTCGCCCACGACAAAGCCGCTGACGCCGGGGCCGAGGGCCGCGACCCGGCCCACAATTTCATGGCCTGGGATCAGCGGCAGCTTGGGCTGCGCGAGTTCGCCATCGACAACATGCAGGTCGGTGCGGCACACGCCGCAGGCGGCAACGGCGATCAGGATCTCGCCTTCGCCCGGCGACGGCAGCGGCCGCTCGCGTAGGGTGAGCGGCCTGCGCGGCGCATCCAGTATCATGGCACGCATATTCGCCGTCATTCGTCCTTCCAATTCGCACGCAGACATTCTAGATCAAAACAGTCATGCGTACCGACACGGCCCAGCCCATCCGCCTCAAGGACTACCGCCCGCCCGACTGGCTGGTGGAAACCGTGTCGCTCGATGTCGCGCTGCACCCGACGCAGACGCGGGTGCGCGCCAGGCTTGCGCTCAAGCCCAATCCGCAGGTGCCGGCGGCGCCGCTCGTGCTCGACGGCGACGGCCTATCGCTCATGGCGCTCAGGCTCGACGGCGCCGAACTCAAACCCGACAGCTACCGCGCGACACCCGATCAGCTGACGATCGCGCAGCCGCCCAACGGGCCCTTCACGCTTGAGATCGAAACCCTGGTCGACCCCTCCGCCAACACCCAGCTTTCCGGACTTTACCGCTCGAACGGCACCTATTGCACGCAGTGCGAGGCGCAAGGCTTCCGCCGCATCACCTATTTCCCCGACCGGCCCGACGTCATGGCGGTCTACACCACGCGCATCGAGGCCGACAAAAAAGAGGCGCCGGTGCTGCTGTCGAACGGCAATCTCGCCGACGGCGGCGACCTGCCGGGCGGGCGGCATTTCGCGGTCTGGCACGACCCACACCCCAAACCGTCCTATCTATTCGCCCTGGTCGGCGGCGATCTGGCGCACGTCGAGGACAAGTTCCGCACCATGTCCGGCCGCGACGTAACGCTGCGCATTTATGTCGAGCACGGCAAGGAAAATCGCTGCGCCTACGCCATGGATGCGCTCAAGCGTGCGATGCGCTGGGACGAAACCGCGTTCGGCCGCGAATACGATCTCGACATCTTCATGATCCTCGCTGTGTCCGATTTCAACATGGGAGCGATGGAGAACAAGGGCCTCAACGTCTTCAACGATAAATACGTTCTGGCCAGCGCCGACACCGCGACGGACGCCGATTTTGCCGGCGTCGAAGCCGTTATCGCGCACGAGTATTTCCACAATTGGACCGGCAACCGCATCACCTGCCGCGACTGGTTTCAGCTCTGCCTTAAGGAAGGACTCACCGTTTTCCGCGACCAGGAATTCACCTCCGACATGCGCTCGCGCGCCGTCAAACGCATCGCCGACGTGCGGGGCTTGCGCGGCGCCCAATTCGTCGAGGATGCGGGACCCTTGGCGCATCCGGTGCGGCCGGAGACCTACAAAGAGATCAACAACTTCTACACCGCGACCGTCTACGAGAAGGGCTCCGAGGTCGTGCGCATGATGCAGACCTTGATCGGCAAGGAGAAGTTCCGCGCCGGCATGGACCTTTATTTCGCGCGCCACGACGGCGAGGCCGCGACCGTCGAGCAATTCGTGCAATGCTTTGCCGAGGCAAGCGGCCGCGACATGACGCAGTTCATGCGCTGGTACAGCCAGGCCGGCACGCCCCATGTGACCGCCGTCGGCCGCTATGACCCCGCCGCCAGGACCTACACGCTCGAGGCCAAGCAAACCATACCGCCGACGCCCGGCCAGCCGATCAAGGAGCCGATGGTCATTCCGCTGGCGCTTGGCCTCGTCGGCAAAGACGGCCGCGATCTGCCCGCCAAGGCGGCGGGCGTCGAGCGCGGCGTGCTGGTGTTCGACAAGGCGTCGGCAACCGTGACCTTCACCAACGTTGCCGAGCGCCCGGTGCTGTCCATCAACCGCGGCTTTTCCGCGCCCATCAGGCTTGACGCCGATTTGACCGAGGACGACCTCATTTTCCTCGCCGCCCATGACGGCGACCCGTTCAATCGTTGGCAGGCCCTGCAGACGATTTCGATGCGGCTGCTGATCGACAACGTGTCTCGGCTGCGCGCGGGCAAGATCGAGCGTCACGACGACAGACTGATGACGGCGCTTGCTTCGATTCTCGAGGATGAACGGCTGGAACCCGCCTTCGTGGCGCTGGCGCTGACGCCGCCAGGCGAAGGCGACGTCGCGCGCGAGATCGGCCGCGATATCGACCCCGCGGCGATTTTCAAGGCCCGCAAGGCGCTGCGCGGCGACATCGGCGAGCGTCTCGATGCGGTGCTGTCGACGCTGTACCGGCGGATGGCGGTCCACGGCGGCTATTCGCCGGACGCGGCAAGCGCCGGCCGGCGCGCGCTGCGCAACGTGGCGCTCGACCTGATGGCGGCGACGGCAAAGCCGGAGGCGATCGCCCGCGCCGCGCGGCAATACCAGGACGCCGACAACATGACCGACCGTTTGGCCGCGCTCGGCACCTTGTCGTTGCACGACGTGCCGGAGCGCGCCGAGGCGTTGGCCGACTTCTACAGGCGCTATGCGGCCGATGCGCTGATCGTGGACAAATGGTTTTCGCTGCAGGCCATGGTGCCCGAACCCGGCACGCTCGACAAAGTGCGCGCTCTCACCAAACACCCCGCCTTCTCGTTCGCCAACCCCAACCGGGTGCGCGCGCTGATCGGCGCCTTCTCGGCCGGCAACCCGACGCAGTTCAACCGCGCTGACGGTGCGGGCTATGATTTCATCGCCGATACGGTGTTGGCGCTCGATCCGAAAAATCCGCAATTGGCGGCGCGTCTGGCGACTGCCTTCCGCACCTGGCGCACCCTGGAAGAGGTCCGTCGCGGCAAGGCGGAAGCCGCCCTCAAGCGCATCAAGGCCGAACCGAAGCTGTCCCGCGACCTTGCCGATATCGTCGAGCGCGCGCTGGCTGCGCCCTGACGGCACATCCGGCCGCCGCCTGTTACCCGTTGACCACACTGCGGAATTCGCGGGTAAGAAATCGTAAATATTTGCGGCACGGACTCTCGACAAATCGCCGGTCATCGATTCCAATCGCCACTGATTCGGACAGCGATGCGGCACATCCTTCCGACAGGGCGTTAGGGGAATTCCGAACGGAGGCCGTCTATGGCGCGCGCCGGCATGGCGAGTGCGTCTCCGCGTACCGATTCCATCAAGGGCCTCGCGCAATCGATCGCCAAGCCGGCGTATCGCCGCCTGCTGACGGCCGAGCCGCTGCTGCGCCGCGCCGTGCCGGTGCTGATCATCGCCTTTTTGGCCACGATCTGCGTCGGCGCGCTGGTGCAGGCAGTCGACCACCGCCGCCAGACGCTCGCCGACATGGTGATCGAGCTCGATGCCGCCGCCGACCTGGCACTATCACGACTTCAACAGCCGCCCGCCGACGCCCTCGCCCGCCCCCAGGACATCTTGTCGCGCGCGCTGCCCTCCTGGGCGACCAATGCCGGCCGGCGCTTCATCCTCACCAATGCCGACGGCGTGGTGGCGGCCGCCACCCCCGCCGCCGACGGCACCATCGGCCGCCGGCTGATCGACCTGCTCGGAGCGACCCAGCCGCTGACCACGTTCGGCGCCGGCGCCGGCGTCATGGAAATCACGCTGCCCGACGACACCCGCGCGCTGGCGACCGTGCGCATGCTCAACCCGCCGTTCGGCCAGATCGCGGTGGTGCAGCCGCGCAGCGCAGCGCTCGCCTCCTGGCGCGCGCTGACCACGCTCACCATCACGCTGTCCGCCACCACCGGCTTCGTCGTGCTGATCCTCGGCTTTGCCTTCCACTGGCAGGCTACTCGCGCACGCGAGGCCGACGTCATCTACGAAACCGTGCGCAGCCGCATCGACACCGCGCTCAACCGCGGCCGCTGCGGCCTGTGGGACTGGGACCTCGCCCGCGGCCGCATCTTCTGGTCGCAGTCGATGTTCGAGATCCTCGGGCTCGCCGGCAAGGACGACCTGTTGTCGTTCGGCGACGTCAGCGGGCTGGTGCACCCGGACGACGTGCAGCTTTACGACCTCGCGCGCGAATTGGTCGACGCCAAATTGACCTACATCGACCACGACTTCCGCATGCGTCACGCCGACGGCCATTGGGTCTGGCTGCGCGCGCGCTGCGAACTGGTCAGCCAGCCGCGCGAGCCCGGACCGCATCTCATCGGCATTGCCGTCGACGTCACCGAACAGAAGAACCTGATCGAGCGCACGGTCGCCGCCGATCTGCGCCTGCGCGACGCCATCGAGACCATTCCCGAAGCCTTCGTGCTATGGGATGCCGAAAACCGGCTGGTGCTGTGCAACTCCAATTTCCAGGAGCTGCACGCGCTGCCCGACGAGGCGATCACCGTCGGTGCTTCCTACGAGTCGGTGGTGGCGGCCGGCCAAAAGCCGGTGGTGCGCAACAAGATCGTCACGGCGGGACCCTCCATTCCGGGTGCGCGCACCTTCGAAGCCCAACTCGAGGACGGCCGCTGGCTGCACATCAGCGAGCGGCGCACCAAGGACGGCGGCTACGTCTCGGTCGGCACCGACATCACGGCGCTCAAGCGCCATGAGGAGAAACTGATCGAGAGCGAGAAGCGGCTGATGACCACGGTGTCGGACCTGCGCATCTCGCAGCAGCGCTCGGCGGAGCTGGCGGAAAAATACGCCGCCGAGAAGACCCGCGCCGAGGAAGCCAATCAGGCTAAATCGAAGTTCCTCGCCAATATGAGCCACGAGCTGCGCACGCCGCTCAACGCCATCATCGGCTTTTCCGAGATCATGGAATCCAACATGTTCGGGCCGCTTGGCTCGGAGAAGTATCACGAATATTGCAGCGATATCCGCAGCAGCGGTCAGTACCTGCTCGAGGTCATCAACGACATTCTCGACATGTCCAAGATCGAGGCCGGCCGCATCCGTCTCGACTTCGAGGATCTCGCGCTCGATGCCCTGCTCGGCGAGGCGATGCGCGTCGTGCTGGCGCGGGCCGAGGAAAAACAGCTCACCGTGACCTCGCGCATATCGCCGGACTTGCAGCTGCGCGCCGACCGCCGCGCCATCAAGCAGGTCGTGCTCAATCTGCTGTCGAATGCGGTCAAGTTCACGCCGTCGGGCGGCCGTGTCACCGTGCGCGGCCGCGCCAGCGGCGACTGCATCGTGCTCGCCATCGCCGATACCGGCATCGGCATCGCGAAAGAGGCGCTGACGCGGCTCGGCCGGCCCTTCGAGCAGGTCGAAAGCCAGCTCACCAAGAGCCATCAGGGCTCGGGCCTCGGTCTGGCCATCTCCAAATCGCTGGTCGAGCTCCACGGCGGCCGCATGCGTATTCGCTCGACGCTCGGCAAGGGCACGCTGGTGGTCGTGCGGCTGCCGCTCGCCCCGCACTGCCCGCTGCCGAAGGAAGAGGCCGCCTGATTTTTTTACCTCCCCCTGCAAGGGGGAGGTCGGATCGCGAAGCGATCCGGGTGGGGGTCACTTCGGATGTAAAAGGACCCCCACCATGACCCTCCCCTTTAACGGGCAGGGACGAGGAACTCTCACGGCGACTTGCCCAGGATCCGCACGAAGCTCTCGCGTACCTTGGCCTGCGTCTCGATCAGCGTGGCATCGAGTGCGGCAAAATCCGGCACGTCGGCGGCGCGCGCCAGCAGGCGCAGCAGGCCGGCACCGGCGGTCTTGGGGTCGAAGGCGCCGGGCAGGCACAGCCGCAGGATTTGCGTGAGGTCGTGATAAAGCTGCACGGCGGGCCGCAGCACCTCGGCGTCCTCGACCGCCAGCACGCGCAGGGCGCGCGCCTTGTCGAGCACCCGCGCGGTCGACGTATCGAGAATTTCCGGCACGCGCGCGGCGTGCACCAGCTGTAGATACTGCGCGATGAATTCGATGTCGATCAGCCCGCCGGCGGCGTATTTGATATCCCAGCGGTCGCCGTCGCCCTTTTCCTTGGCGATGGCCGCGCGCATTTCGACGACGTCGCCGGCGACGAGCTCGGCGTCGCGCGGCCGGCGCAGGATGTCGCCGATAACCGCCTCGACGCGGGCCTTGAAGTCCGGCGACGCCGAGACGACGCGCGCGCGCGTCAACGCCATGTGCTCCCAGGTCCAGGCCTCCGTTTCCTGGTACGAGGCGAAGCCCGCGAGCTGTGTCGCCAGCGGTCCGGCGCGGCCCGACGGGCGTAGACGCATGTCCACCTGGTAGAGCGCGCCGTAATTGGTCTGCGCGGTCAGCGCATTGATCAGGCGCTGCGTCAGCCGCGCGAAATACTGCGCACCGTAGAGCGGCCGCCCACCGACCGATTCCGGGTGCGCCTCGTCGAAATCGTACACCAGAATGAGATCGAGATCGGATGTCGCCGTCATCTCATAGCCGCCAAGCTTGCCCATAGCGACGACCGCGTGTTGCTCGCCGCGGATATGGCCGTATGCCGTGGTGAAATTGTCGGCCACCGAGCGGTGCACGGCGCGGATCACCGCGTCGGCGAGCCGGGCGAAGGCCTCGCCCGCCTGCCGCGCCGTCAAGGTGCCGGTGAGAATGCGCACTCCGATCAAAAACATGTATTCCAGGCCGAAGGTGCGGATGCGCTCGAGTAAATCCTCGGCGTAGCGCGATTGCGCCAGCGCCGCGTCAAGCCGCCGGCCGAGTTCGGCCTCGTCCGGCAGCGCGCCGAAAAAGCTCGGATCGACCAAGGCATCCATCACCTGCGGATAGCGCGCGACGGTATCGGCGAGCCGCGGCGCGATGCCGAGCACCAGCGCGATCAGCGCGATCAATTCGGGATTCTGCCGCAGCAGCGACAACAGCCGGCTGGCGGCGTGCAAATTGGCGAGGAAATGATCGAAGGAAACGACGGCCGCATCCGGATTGTCGGTGCGGGCCAATTGCTCGAGCAGCGCCGGCAGGAGATCACGCAGGTGCTCGCGCGCCGCTTCGCCTTTCAGCGACCGATAGCCGCCACCGAGCCAGTTGCGCACCAGCGTCGAAACCTCGAGCGGCTTGCGATAGCCGAACTCGGCAAGACGATCGAGCGTTTTGTGGTCGTCGGCATCGGCGGGAAACAGCAACGCCGGGCGCTCCGGCCCAACCGGCATCTTCTCGAACAGCCGCGCATAGTGCCGCTGCACTTTCTCCATATGCGCGGTGAGCACCGTGGCGAAAGCGTCGCGCCCGGCAAAACCGAGGAAGCGTGCAAAACGCTCGACGCCTTCGCGCTCCTCCGGCAACGTTTGCGTCTGCTCGTCGTTTACCATTTGCAGCCGGTGCTCGACGGTGCGCAAAAAGCAATAAGCCGCCTTCATGTCGTCGCGCGCGTCTTCGCCGATCCAGCGGTCTTCGCAGAGCTTGTCGAGCGTCGTCAGCGTGTCGCGATCGCGGAGATGCGGGTTGCGCCCGCCGGCGATCAACTGCTGGGTCTGCGCGAAAAACTCGATCTCGCGGATGCCGCCGCGGCCGAGCTTGATATTGTGGCCCTCAACCGCGATCTCGCCGTGGCCGCGATAGGCGTTGATCTGCCGCTTCATCGCATGGACGTCGGCAAGGGCGGCAAAATCGAGATATTTGCGCCACACGAAGGGCGACAGCTCGGCGAGGATTTTTTCGCCGGCCGCGATGTCGCCGGCGCAGGCCCGCGCCTTGATCATAGCGGCGCGCTCCCAATTCTGCCCGGTGCTCTCGTAATAATTGAGCGCCGCCGCGGTCGAAATCGCGACCGCCGTCGAGGCCGGATCGGGGCGCAGACGCAAGTCGGTGCGGAACACGTAACCGTCGGCGGTGCGCTCCTGCAGCAGTCTGACGAGCCTCTGTGTCACCCGCACGTAGAGCGAGGCCGGCGCGCCGTCGTCGGGCAGTGCCGGCGCCGCCGGATCGTAAAAGACGATGAGATCGATATCGCTGGAGTAGTTGAGCTCGAAGGCGCCCATCTTGCCCATGGCGAGCACGATGTAGCCGCTGCCCGCCTGCGGCCTCGCCTTGTCCTTGGGCGCGAGTCGGCCAGCGCGCGCGGCCTCGGTGAGCGCAAAGCGTGCCGCTGCGTCAACCGCAGCATCGGCAAGCTCAGTGAGGGCGCGCGCCGCCCGCATCACCGGCCACGCGCCGCCGATATCGGCGAGCGCGATGAGCAGCGCCGCTTCCGCCTTCATGCGGCGAAGCTGGCGCATGGCTTCGGCCTCGTCGGCAGCCGTCGCCGCAGCGCGACTGTGATCGGCGAGAAGCATGGCGAGATGCTTGTCGGGATCGGCGCGAAACAATCGAAGCAACCGCTCGGGCTCGCGACTCGCCAGCTCCCACAAATAGGGGGAATGCTCGGCGAGGCTCTCGAGCAGCGTGGCAAGCACGGCATGCTCGGCCAGCAGCGCCTGCAACGGCCGACCCGCTTCGGCCGGCACTCCGTCGAGCCATTCGGCAAGGCGGGCGCGCGCGGCTGCGGCGTCGCTGAGCTGCGGCGCGGTGACGATGCGCTCGGCGAGACTCGTGCCGGAGGCCGATTTGGCGGACTTGCCGCGGTCGCGTCGCGAGGTGGGCTTCTTGGCCGGCGGGCTCATCCCGCACTCTGTAGCGGGCCTCCGCGCGGCAAGGCAATGACGCTTTTCAAGCCGGGATGATTGTCTTCCAGCGTCAATTCGCCGCCGTGCAGGCGCGCCACCGCGGAAGCGAGGCTCAATCCCAGGCCGGAACCCGGCTGCGACCGGCTTTGTTCGAGCCGCACGAAACGCTCGACCGCGCGGCCGCGGTCCCCTTCGGGGATCCCCGGACCGCTGTCGGTCACCGTCAGCATGATGCGGTCGTCGGCGGCAAGCGCACGCACCACGATTTCCGGCTTGGCGCCGTTGACGGCGGCCGGCTGCGGCCCGGCATACTTGATGGCATTGTCGACCAGGTTGGCGAGCGCCTGGCTCACCAATTCGCGATTGCCTTTGACCGGCGCCGGAGCATCGGCCTCGACCTTGAGCGCGATGCCTTTTTCCTCGGCAAGCGGCTCATAGAGCTCGCCGACGTCGTGCGCGATCTCGGCGGCGTCGAACTCGCTCATGTCCTCGCGCGCCTGCCCGGACTCGGCGCGCGCGATCATCAGCAAGGCGTTGAACGTGCGGATCAGGCCGTCGGACTCCTCGATGGTGGCGTCGAGCGCCGCGCGATATTCGGCTTCGTTGTTGGCCGCGCGCAGCGCCTGCTCGGCGCGATTGCGCAGGCGCGTCAGCGGCGTCTTCAAGTCGTGCGCGATATTGTCGGAAACTTCCTTGAGGCCCTGCATCAGCGCCTCGATGCGCTCCAGCATGGCGTTGAGATTTTGCGCGAGCCGGTCGATCTCGTCGCCCGTGCCGGCAACCGGCAGCCGCCCGCTGAGATCGCCGGCCATGATGGTCTGCGTCGTCTCGGTCATGGCATCGACGCGGCGCAGGACGCGGCGGGACACGAACAGGCCGCCGGCAAGCCCGAGCACGACCACAATGGCGACCGACCAGCGTCCGGCCGCCAGCACGATGTGATAAAGCCGTTCGCGCTCGTCGAGATCGCGTCCGACCAGGAGACGGAAACCGCCCGGCAGTTGAAAGACGCGCACCAGCGCCTCGTGCTCGGGGCGATTGGTGCTTTCGGCCTCGTCGAGCCGGCGATAGACAGTCTCGGTCCAGCCCGGATTGTCGAGAATGCCCGGCGCCAATGCCGTGACATTGCCCGCCAGCGCTTCGCCGTTGAAGGTCGTCACCAGGTAAAGGCTCGACCCCGGCCGCCGTGCCCGCGCATCGACCACGATGACCAGCCGCCTGATGCCGCCTTGGCGGTACTGTTCGGACAGGCCGGTGATCTCGGCGTCGACCGTTTCGGTGATCTGCTCGGTGATCAGGCGGCGCGTGTTGAGAGCGAAATAGCCGAGCAGAAACGCGGCGAACAGCGCAAAGACGGTCAAATAGACCAGCGTCAGCTTGAACGTGGTGGTGCGAAAAAGCTTACCGAGCGCCGTCACGGATCATGTATCCCGCGCCGCGGATCGTATGCAGAAGCGGCTGGGAGAAACCTTTATCGATTTTCGAGCGTAAACGCGAGATGTGCACGTCAATGACGTTGGTTTGCGGGTCAAAATGATAGTCCCACACGTTTTCCAGCAGCATAGTGCGGGTCACGACCTGGCCGGCGTGCTGCATCAGATATTCGAGCAGGCGGAATTCGCGCGGCTGCAACGAGATCTCTTCCTCGCCCCGGCGCACCTGGTGCGACAGCCGGTCGAGCGCGAGGTCGCCGACCCGCAGCACCGTTTCCTCGCTGCGCTTGCCCCGCCGGCGTGACAGCACCTCGACCCGAGCCAGCAGTTCGGAGAAAGAATAGGGCTTGGACAAATAATCGTCGCCGCCGGCCCGCAGGCCTTTGACGCGGTCATCGACCTGGCCGAGCGCCGACAGGATCAAAGCCGGCGTATCCACGCCCTTTTCGCGCAGCGTGCCGATGACCGAGAGGCCGTCGCGCTTGGGCAGCATACGGTCGACGATCAGCACGTCATAGCCGCCGTCCAGCGCCATCGCCAAGCCGTCGTCGCCGTCGGTGGCGCTATCGGCGATATGCCCGACTTCGCGGAACGCCTTAACCAGATAGTCCGCGGCGTCGCGGTCGTCCTCGATAATCAGCAGGCGCATGGTGACCCGATCCGGCTGCGCGTCGGCCCCTCGGCCGATCCGGACCCCCTGAATATCCGCAAACGTGGGCATCGGTCACACCAATTCCGGTCGATTGCAAGGCCGGGTCAAATCCGCTTTGCGCCGCCCGTCATTCGCACGTGAGGGGGTGGCGGATTTGGCCCGCCACCCCCTCGACGACCCCACCCCAGCGGGGGCGACGGATGCCGGGGTTGGAGTTCGGTTCGAAAGCCGGCCACCGCCGGCTTTCGGGAAAGTGCCGGGACGGGCACGAGGCCCGTCCCGTTGAGGTCATGCAGCCAACGGGGGCGACGGATGCTGGCCACACACCCCTAGCTCGTTCAGCCGTTGCCGACCGGAAGCGCGACGTAGCGGGTGGCATCGCCCTTTTTCACCCGCACCAGCACGGTGCGCTTGCCGCCGGTGCGGGCTTCGCCGATCACCTTGCGGACGTCGCCCGGCGTCGAAACCTGCTTGCCGGCAACTTCGAGAATGATGTCCCCGGTCGAGAAGCCGTGGTCGGCGGCGACGCCGGCGGCGTCGACTCCGGTGACGACAACGCCGTCGCTGCCGGCGCCGGCAACACGCGCCGCGGGCGCCAGCGTCAGGCCGAGCTTGGCGATATCGGTGCCGATATCGCTTTGCTGGTCGTCGGGAGCAGCATTGCGTGCTTCCTGCTGCTTCGGCAGTTCGCCGAGCGTCAGCGTCAACGTCTTTTCGGCGCCCTTGTGCAGCAGCGTGAGCCTGACGGAGGTCTTGGGCTGCATCGCGCCGATGCGCTTGGCGAGATCGCGCGCGTCCTTGACCTCCTTGCCGTCGACGGCGGTGATGACGTCGCCCGCCTCGATGCCCGCCTTGGCGGCCGGGCTATTGGGCTGCGGTTCGGCAACCAAAGCACCTTGCGCCTTCTTCAGGCCGAGGCTGTCGGCGATATCCTTGGTCACCGGCTGGATTTGCACGCCGATCCAACCGCGCGTGACCGAGCCATGGTCCTTGAGTTGACCGATGACGGTCTTGACCGTGTCGGAGGGGATCGCAAAGGCAATGCCGACGGAACCGCCGGACGGCGAGAAGATCGCCGTATTGACGCCGATCACATTGCCTTCGGTGTCGAACGTGGGACCGCCCGAATTGCCCTTGTTCACGGGCGCGTCGATCTGGATGAAATCGTCATAGGGGCTGGCGCCGATGTCGCGGCCGCGGGCCGAGACGATGCCGGCCGTCACTGTGCCGCCGAGGCCGAACGGATTACCGACCGCCAGCACCCAGTCGCCAATGCGCGGCGTCTTTTCGGCAAGCTTCACGTAGGGGAAAGGACCGCCCTCGACCTTGATCAGCGCCAGATCGGTGCGCGGATCGGTGCCGATCACCTTGGCCGTATGAGTTTTGCCGTCATCGGTGGTGACCTGGACGTTCTCGGCTTTCTCGACCACGTGGTTATTGGTCACCGCATAGCCGTCATCGGAAATGAAGAAGCCGGAACCCTGCCCGGTGATGACGTTATGCCGGCCGCGCGGCATGCCCTGTGGCATGTCGGGCAAATCCGGCATGCCAAAGCGGCGGAAGAACTCCTGCAGACCGGGCGGCAGGTTCTGCAGATCGCCGGTGCCGGTGGTCTGCGAACCGCCGTCGATCTTGACGCGGACCGACATCACCGCCGGTTTGACTTGCTCGACGATGTCGGCAAAGCCGACCGGCGCCTGGACCTTGCGCGCCTGCTCGGTGAGGTTTTGCGCCAGCGCGGCGGGATAGCCGCCGACGCTAAAATTGGGCGCGACCAGCAGGGCGGCAGCGCCCAGACCGGCTATGGTGGTGGCGAGGAGAATGGCGCGGCGCACGGAAAGCACGGGCCGCTTCTTGGCGGGATCGGGAGCGCCATTGACGCTCGGGGGCATAGGGACTCTCCATCTTCATTCGTTGAGCGCATACGCGCTGTTTCAACGCTGAAGATGGCGAGGCGCGCCTTACAGCGTCCTGTCGGCGGGATTAAACTTTTGTAAGGTGGGGATAGAATATTTATCCGGTAATTCAATAGTTTATACGGGGTTTACTCGGTGTCCGCTTCGACCAAAGCCGCCAGCCTGCGCCGCTCGGCCTCACTCAGCGCCGTGGGCTCGAGGCTCGCGGCCCGGCGCCGGCGCGAGGCCGCCACCAAGCCGACGATGCCGGCAATAAGCGCCAAAGGCGGCAGCCCCCAGAGCAGCAACGTGCGCAATTCGAACCTCGGTTTGAGCAGCACGAACTCGCCGTACCGCGACACCAGATAGTCAAGCACCTGGGCATCGCTGTCGCCGGCCTGCAGGCGCTCGCGCACCAACACGCGCAAGTCATGCGCCAGCGGCGCCTCCGAATCGTCGATCGACTGGTTCTGGCACACCATGCAGCGCAGTTCTTGCGACAACTGCCGCGCGCGCGCCTCGAGCGCCGGATCCTTGAGCATCTCGTCGGGCGTCACCGCCAGCACCGGCGAGGCCAGGGCAATCAAGCACGCAATGAGCACGGCGCCACGCATGCCCTACTCCGCCGGCTGCAGCGCCGATTTCGCCGCCGGCTTCGGCGCGCCGACGCGCAAGCGCCGGTCGGACAGCGACAACGCGCCGCCCAGCATCATGATCACCGCGCCGAGCCAGATCAGCATCACCAGCGGCTTGTAGTAGAGTCGGATGGCGGCGCTGCCATCGTCCTTGGTGTCGCCCAGCGACAAATAGAGCTGGCCGAGCCCGCGCACCATCAACGCAGCCTCGTTGGTCGTCATCGCGCGCGTCGCAAAACTGCGCTTCGACGGCTCCATGGTGCCGATCGCGCTGCCATCCTTGCGCACGGTGAAGGTTGCAACCTCGGCGCTGTAATTCGGGCCGCGCCGCTGCGCCAGGCCATCGAAGGTCAAATCGTAGCCGGACAGCGAAACCGTCTGCGACGGCTTAACCGCGACGATGAGCTCGGTGCCCCAGGTGCCCGCGGAAATGATGCCAAGCATCGACAGCGCGACGCCAAAATGCGCCATCGCGGTGCCCCAGGCCGAGCGCGGCAATCCCCGCGCGCGCGCTTTGACGGTTTCGATCGGAGCCCGCAACAGCGCGGTGCGATCGGCCAGATCGACCAGCGCCCCGAGCATCACGTAAAAGGCAAGCCCGACGCCGAACGACGCCACCACCGATTGGCCTTCGATGGCGTAGGCCGCGGCTACCGCGACGATGCCGCCGCCGAATGCCGCCATCAAGCGTTGCGCCGCGCCAAATAGATCGCCGCGTTTCCAGGCCAGCAGCGGCCCGAACGGCACCACGAACATCAGCGCCACGAACAGCGGGCCGAAGGTCAAATTGAAGAACGGTCCGCCGACGGTGATTTTCTCACCGCTGAGCGCCTCGAGCGCCAGGGGGTAAAGCGTGCCGACCAGCACGGTCAGGCAGGCCGTGGTCAAAAACAGGTTGTTGAACACCAGCGCGCCCTCGCGTGAAATCGGCGCGAACAAGCCCCCCTGCTTCAGCAGCGGCGCGCGCCAGGCAAACAGCGCCAGCCCGCCGCCGATGAACAGCACGAGGATAGCCAGGATGAAAATGCCGCGGCGCGGATCGTTGGCAAAGCTGTGCACCGAGGTAAGTACGCCCGAGCGCACCAGAAAAGTGCCAACCAGCGACAGCGAAAAGGTGAGGACGGCAAGCAGGATCGTCCATATCTTCAGCGCGTCGCGTTTTTCCATCACCACCGCCGAATGCAACAGCGCAGTGCCGGCAAGCCACGGCATCAGCGATGCGTTCTCGACAGGGTCCCAGAACCAGAAGCCGCCCCAGCCCAGCGTGTAATAGGCCCAGTACGAGCCCATGGCGATGCCGAGCGTAAGAAACATCCATGCGGCGAGCGTCCAGGGCCGCACCCAGCGCGCCCAGGCGGCATCGATGCGGCCTTCGATCAGCGCGGCGATGGCGAAGGAAAAGGCGATCGAGAAACCGACATAGCCGATGTAAAGCAGCGGCGGATGAATGGCGAGGCCCGGATCCTGCAGGATCGGATTGAGATCGCGGCCCTCGAACGGCGCATTCGGCAGACGCAGAAACGGATTCGAGGTCAACAGAATGAAAAGATAGAAGGCGCAAGCGATCCACGACTGCACCGCCAGCACCAGCGCCTTCAAAGTCGCCGGCAGATTGCGTCCGAAGGCTGCTACGGCGGCGCCGAAGATCGACAGAATGAGGACCCAGAGCAGCATCGAGCCCTCGTGGTTTCCCCACACGCTGGTGAGCTTGTAGACAAGCGGCATCATCGAATGAGAGTTCTCGAACACCGTCGCGACCGAGAAGTCCGATGTTACATAGCAAGTCGCGAGCGCCGCGAAGGACAGCGCGACGAATGCGAGCTGCACCAGGGCCGTCGAACTGGCAAAGCCGATCAGCGCCGCATCTCCGAGCCGTACGCCGATCACGGGCACGACCGACTGCATGAGACCGAGCGCCAGCGCCAGCACCAAAGCGTAATGGCCGAGCTCGGCGATCATTTCGTTGCCCCCGGTACCACACCCTCTTGCCAGCGGCCCGACTTCTTCAGCGCATCGACGACCTCTTTCGGCATATAGCGTTCGTCGTGCTTGGCAAGCACGGTGTCGGCCGCAAGCGATCCGCCCGCCTCAATCCTGCCTTCGGCGACCACGCCCTGCCCTTCGCGGAACAGATCCGGCACGATGCCCTGGTAGTGCACGGGAATATCGTGCGTGCCGTCGGTCACTTCAAACCGGATGCGCAAATTATCGCCGCGCTCGACGCTGCCGGTCTTCACCAGCCCGCCGATGCGGATGCGGGTTCCCGGTGCGAGCCGGCGCTCCACCACGTCGCTCGGCGATTGAAAGAACACGATGGACGAGCGCATGGCGCTGAGCACCAGCGCCACCGCGACCGCGAGCACGGCAAGGCTCGAGCCGATCAGGACCAGGCGTCGCTGCTTGCGGGTCAACTTTCCAGCCCCAGGCTTTTGATGGTGTCCTCGATCCGGCGCAGCTTGTCGGGATCGTTGGCAAAGGCGCGCCGCGCATCGCCGGCCGCGCCGATCGCCTTGTCGCGTTCGTTGAGCACCACATAGGCGCGCAACAGCCGCTGCCAGCCGTCAACGTCGTCGCCATTCTGCTTGAGCCGGTCGGCGAGCCGCGCCACCATGCTGCGGATCATCGCCGTGCGGTCCTGCTCGCTCATTTGCGAGGCCGCTGCAATATCGCCGGCACTCGGGCCCGGCGCGGCGGCGGGCGGCCCAGCTACGGGCGGAGCCGCAGTTCCAATCCGGGCAAGCGCTTGGCGCACGGTGTCGATCCAGGGCGCATCGGCCGGCGCGGTCTTGAGCATGTCCTGCCAGATCGCCGCGGCTTTGTCGCGGTCGCCATCCTGCTCGGCGGCGACGCCGATAAAGAAACGCGCCTTGGCGTCCTTGGCGTCGAGTGTAACGGCGCGCTCGAATGCGCTTTTGGCGTCTGCCGTGACGATGCCGTTGGCGGCGGCGGTCAGCGCCTCGCCCAGATCGGCCTGTCGATCGGCAGTCTCGCCGGCCAGCGCCAGCACCCTGCGCCGCGCGTTCACGGCATCGGTGAAGCGTCCGAGCTGGAGATAGACCGGCGCCAGCACCGCGTAGCCGCGGGCGTCGGCCGGATTTTGCGCAAGGTGCGCTTCCACTTGCGCCACCAGGCTGGCGATCGAGCGATCGTTATGAATGGCGCGCAGCCGTGCCTGCAACGGCTCGCCCGGCATTTGCGGCGAGCCGAGCGAGAGATAGAGCGCAATGGCACCGACCGGCACCAGCACAAGGCCGGCGACAGCGACGGCGCGCCGCCGCCAGAGCGCCGAACCCATCGGGATCGGGTGTCTGAACTCGGCGGCGTCCGCGGCGGCAATCAACCGCCGCGACACCTCGACCCGCGCCGCATCCGCCTCGGCCTGGCCGATCAGGCCGGCGGCCCGATCGCGTTCAATCTCACTCAGCTGGTCGCGATAGACCTCAAGTTCGCTGCCGGCTTGCGTCTCATGGCCGCGCGCCAGCGGCCAAAGCACGGCGAAGACCGCCGCCGCCGTCATCAGCGCAAACACCAGCCAGAGGATCATGAAGCCATCTTATCCGCACACGCCGGCGACCGCGCCGGGCGGGCATGGGCATACATCACGGCCAATCGTGGCAGCAATGAGCAATATCAAGGCTGCGGCGCCAGGGCCCACCGGTGCGAACAATACCCCGGTTCCGCTGGATTTTCGGCGCCAACAAGCGACCGCCTATTCAGCCTGCCTTCGCCTTGCGCTCGGCCGCGCCCGCAACCTCCGCCGCCTTGGTCAGCAGCGCCGCATAATCCGCGCCAAACACCTTGGCGCAGAAGCGCACCGCGGCGTCGACCTGGGACTGCCGGAAGCTGCGGTCGATGTCGCCGGCGTGGCGCAGGCCGTCGAGCAAGGCGCGCGTGCCGCTGTCGAGATATTGCTGAATTTCGGAAAACGTCCGCTGCGTCATCTCGTTGATGGCGAGTTCGCTGGCGAAAGAGCGGCAATTTCCGACAAAGCCGATGAGCGCCTCGATCTCGGCGACCTCGTCGGCATCGAGCGCGGAATTGGCGCGGATTTCGCTGGACGGGCGGGCCCGCAACAGGCGCCGCATGCGGCCGGGCGCCGATTCGATCTCGGCGCGCAGCATTTCGGCAATCTGGGCGCGCTGCGCCGCCAGCGCGCGCCCCCAGGTGCTGTCCACCGGCAGATCGAGCTCGGTGCGCAGCCCGCGCGCGGCATCGTGGATGGCCTTGAGCAAGGCGCCGACGGCAACGCCGGCGCCGCTGCGCAGATCCTCGCGCAACTCGGCCACCATGCGCTCGAGTTCGGCGAGCGCGATGGTGACCGTAACGCCATAATGCGACTCCGCGACGCGCGCCGCGGTATCGCTGCCGGCCGCCCTGACGCCGAAGCGGATGATCTGCCATGGCGCCGCCAGCCGGTTCATGACCGCGAGCAAGGCGTAGAGGAAAAGCTCTCCGTCACGAGCCGAGGTCTTCTCGATCAGCGCCTTGTATTCATCGAGCTCGCCGCCGGCCAGATTGGAAATCCGCAGCGGCAGATGCGCGGCAAGCATGTCGAGCGCACGGCGTCCCGCCAGCACGCATTTGAGCGTGGTCGCGTCATCGATCGGGCGCGGCGTACCGATCTGCGCCGTCACGCGGCGGCGAATCTTGTCGTCGTTCGCGCTCTCGGCGAGAACCGCGCCGATCGCCGCCGCCGCCTTGTCCTGGAACGCGCGCATCATGTGCTGCGCCTTGGGCTCGTCGCCGGCCAGCAAGGCTTCGTTGATGCCGTCGGCCAGCGCCTTCGCCTGCTCGGGCAGCAGATCGCGGCGCAGCCAGGTCCATAGCATCTCCAGCGAACAGCGCGCGACGCGCCCCGGGTGACCGTGATCGGCGCGGTCGTCGACAATGTACGGCTCGATCGGCTTGAAGAACAGGCGCGCGCAATGGCCGATGCGCGGAGCGTTTTCGCGCTGGTCGCGCACGATTCGGCGCAGCTCCTGCAGCACGAGATCGATGCCGGAGGCTTCGTCGCCGCGCAGCAGGCTGCGCTCGAATTCGCCGATCAACAGCGAGCGCGCCTGCGGCGACAATTCGCGCAGGTAGTTACGCAGCCGTTCGATGGTCTCGACGCCCGCCATCGCCTCACGACCCGCGTTGCGTTTCGCAACGGGCTTGATAACGCCTTGGCCGTTAAGGGTCCGTTAAGGATGATGACGCTTGGGCCTCAGCTCAGCGGGGTCCAGGTTCCGTCCGGGTTCCGGCAGGCGGTGCCGCGGGCCGTCTCGGGACGGCCGTCAATGTAGATCGTTTCGGTATAGGCGCGGCAATTGCGGCCGTTGGCGACATAGGCAGGTCCCGGCACCACTGAACCGTAACGGCCGCTATCGGGGTTGCGCCAGCCGACCGGCGCGCCGGACTCGCCGCGCTCGAGCGCATTCATCTCCGCTTCGTAGGCGCGCTTCTTGTCCTCGTCGTCGAGCGCGGCGCCGATGCGGTTGCCGATCAAAGCCCCCGCCCCGGCGCCGATCAGCGCCCCGGCGATGTGGCCCGCCGCGCCGCCGCCGAAGGCCGAGCCGATGGCTGCACCGCCGAGCGCGCCGAGCAGCGTGCCGGTGTTCTCCTTCGGCCCGCGCCCCGACTCCGGGTCGCCCGCGCAGGCGGCAAGCGTCAGGCCGGCCGCGGCAATGGCTGCAAATTTGACGATCGACATTCGGAAGCCCCCGTGAAGCGCCACATTCGGCGTCATCGAAACCGGAGGAATGGGGCAAAAGTCCGGCAACCGCCGTCAACCCGCCGGCAGCACCAGTTCGGCGCGCAAGCCGCCGAGCGGCGCGGCGCCAAGATTGAGCGCACCGCCGTAAAGAGCGGCCAGTTCGACCACGATCGACAGGCCGAGGCCGGAGCCCGGCTTGGTTTCATCGAGGCGGCTGCCGCGCCGCGCCACGCGCTCGCGCTCGGACGGCGACAGGCCGCGGCCGTCATCGTCGACGACAATGCGCAGCAGCTGGCGGTCCGCACGATGCTCGCTGGCGACGTCGATCGACACGCGCGATACCGCCCATTTGCAGGCGTTGTCGACCAGATTGCCGATCATCTCCTCGAGATCGGGCCGCTCGCCGCGGAAGCGGGCCTGCTCGTCGGCGCGAACCTCGATCACGACGCCGCGGTCGTGGTGAATTTTCTCCATGGTGCGCGCAAGCGCGGTCACCACCGGCTGCACCTCGGTGACCGAGCCGAGCACGCTCAGCCGTGCCGCCAGCCGCGCGCGCTCGAGATGCCGCGCCACTTGATCGCGCATGATATCGGCCTGCTCGCGGACCTTGCCGGCCAGCGGATCGTGCGGCCGCGCCGCGGCTTCGTTCACCATCACCGACAGCGGCGTCTTCAGCGCATGGGCAAGATTGCCGACGTGGGTTCGCGCGCGCTCGACGATTTCCTTGTTGGCCTCGATCAGGGCATTGGTCTCGCGCGCGAGCGGCGCGATTTCCACGGGGAATTCGCCGGCCAGCCGTTCGGCCTTGCCGGAGCGGATGGCGGCGAGGCTATCGGTGATGCGCTTGAGCGGCGCCAGGCCGAAGCGCACCTGGAACATCGTCGTCACCAGCAGGACCGCGGCGAGAATGGAGAAGGTGATCGCCAGAGCCTGGTCAAAGGCGCGCGTCTCCTGCGCGATCTCGCCGGCATCGCCTGCGACCGCGACCAGGTAGTGGCCCTCGTCGCCGAGATCGACGGTGCGCTCGACCTGGCGCAGGCGCTGGTCTTCGGGAGCGGTGACGTAGCCGGAGCGTGAGCCGTCGGGACCCGGCTTGATGCCGAGGCTTTCGAGATGCGGCAGGCCGCCGTCCCACAGCGAGCGTGAGGAGCGCACATCATGCTTGTCAGGGTCGAGGCGCGTGACCTGCCAATACCAGCCCGACAGCGGCAATTCGAACAGCGGTTCGCCGAGCGACTGCGGAAACTTGCCGTTGGGATCCTCGGGCGCGGCGAGGTCCGCCACCAGCGTGCGCAGGTAAACGCCGAGGCGGCGGTCGAACGAGCGCTCCACCGCGTCGCGATAGAGCGACGACAGGACGACGCCGGTGATCACCAGAATGGCGGCGACCAGGGCGGTCGCCGAGAGGAACAGCCGCAGCGCAAGGGAATTGGCGCGCATCTGGCGTCAGCGCGCGTCGGGAGCGGCCAGCAGATAGCCAAGCCCGCGCACGGTCTGGATGATGTCGACGCCGAGCTTCTTGCGGATGCGGCCGACGAACACCTCGATGGTGTTGGAATCGCGGTCGAAATCCTGATCGTAGAGATGCTCGACCAGCTCGGTGCGCGACACCACGCGCCCGGCATGGTGCATCAGATAGGCGAGCAGGCGGTATTCGTGGCTGGTAAGCTTGACCGGATTGCCGTTGACCGCGACGCGCCCGGTGCGGGTGTCGAGGCGCACCGGCCCGCAGTTGAATTCGCTCTTGGCGTGGCCGGCGGAGCGGCGCAGCAGCGCGCGCACGCGCGCCAGCACTTCCTCGAGGTGAAAGGGCTTGGCGACATAATCGTCGGCGCCGGCATCGAAGCCCTGCACCTTGTCGCTCCAGCGATCACGCGCCGTCAACATCAGCACCGGCATCGATCGCCCGGCGCGGCGCCAGGCCTCCAGTACCGAAATGCCGTCCATCTTCGGCAGCCCGATGTCGAGGATGACGGCGTCGTAGGGTTCCGACTCGCCGAGATAGTGGCCCTCCTCGCCGTCGAAGGCGCGGTCGACGACGTAACCGGCGTCGGTCAGCGCCGTTGCCAGCTGGCGGTTGAGGTCGGGATCGTCCTCGATGACGAGGAGGCGCAAGGATGTGGTCTCCGCTCAGCGGGCGCTGACGGGCTCGCCATTGGCGGCGTCAACGGTCGCGGTGACCACTTTGCCACTGCGGCCGAGCAGAGTCAGCACGTAGACCAGCCGGTCGCCGTCGTGGCAGAGCCGCGCGCGCACGACCTCGCCGTGGCGGACGCGGGTGCGGGCTTTGAGCGCTTGCGCCAGCGAAATGGCCTTGTGCGAGGCCACCGCGGCCCGCTGCTCGGCCTTGTTGAGGCAGGCCTGGGGTGAAGCCGCCCCCGCCTGCGCCGGCCAGGCTGCGAGCCCGGCGAGAAGCATCAAGGGTAGTCTGGGAAGGACCGGCATGGTGGGAATGTTAACGGCGCGCCGGTGAACGCTGCCTGAACGCCAAAGGAAGGCCGGTTCCCGCTAGCTTTCGAAGCCCTCGAAGGTGGCAAAGGCATCAAGCGGTTCGCGCGGGGAGCGCCAGGCATTGATCGGGGCGGCCTCATCGGCAAAGCCGAGGGCCATGCCCGAATAGATCATCAGGTGGTCGGGAAGCTTCAAAAACGAACGAATGGTGCGGTGAAACGAAACCCAGGCCTGCTGCGGACAGGTATGCAGGCCGTGGCCGCGCGCCAAAAGCGCGACCGTCTGCAGATAGCCGCCGATATCGGCCCATTGCGCCGGCCCGTGCGCCTTGTCGCGCGCGAAAAACAGCGCAACCGGGGCGCCGAAGAATTGGTAGTTGCGGGCATATTGCTTGTAACGGGCCGGCTTGTCCTCGCGCGGGATACCGATCGCCTGGTAGAGCAATTCGCCGACACGAAAGCGCCGCGTCTTGTAGGGCTCGCCGAGCGGCTCGGGATAAATGGTGTAGTCGGTGCCCTCGCCTTTCGGCAATTCGGTTGCCATGCGCGGCGCCATCAGCGCCCGAAGCTCGTCGACGCGCGAGCCCGCGAGCGCGTAGACGCGCCAGGGCTGCATGTTGCCGGCCGAAGGCGCGCGCGCGGCACGCTCGACGATGTCGCGTACGATCCGTTCGGGCACCGGGGTCGGCAGGAAGGCGCGGCAGGAGTAACGCGAGGCAACGGCTTCGAACACGTCCATGGCAAGGCTCCGCAGGAATCGGGGCGGAGTGTGGCGGGCGCCATGATGAATGCCAAGCTCACTTCCGCGCCAGAATCCGCGCCACCTTCTCGAGGCTGCGCCCGCCGAAATAGGCGGTGAGCACGATCACGGCCCATTGCGCGACGTCGCCGGACAGCGCCGGCGTCGAGCCGAGGCCGAACACCAGGTCCCACACCACCACCTTCCAGACGTAGATAATGAAGGCAGCGGCAAACAGCGGCCGCGGCAGCGCGGTGTACCAGCGGCCCTGCTCGACGATGACGACCTGCGCCGCAAGCTCGCGCTCGCGCTCCTCGACCGCGAGCTCGCGCGCAGCGAGATCGGCGGCGATCTTCTCCGAGGTGTTCTCGGCCGACAGCTTGGCGCGATAGGCGTCGACCGCGGCTTTGGCGAAGGGCCCGCCCAGCAGATTGCCGAGCCAGCCGAGGATCATCGCAAACATCTAGCTGCGCCCCGCCGTGCGCCGGCGCGCGAGCTCGGTGACCAGCCCGATGGCGATCACGTAATACGGGATGAATTTCGGCTGCAACGCCGTCTGGATCGCCCCGGTGACGTTCGGATCGGCGAGCAGCGCCTGCCCGCAGGCGAGCAAGAGGCCGGCGAGCGCGACGATGCGCGCCCACAGGATGGTCAGCGAGTGCTTGAACCAGGCCTTGATCTTGTCCCACAGCGAAGTCATGCGGCTTTCTCCTGCTGATGTTTCCGCCGCTGCGCGAAGAGCAGCCAGAGCCCGACGGCGGCGACGATGGTGGCGATGACGATGATGAGGATGGTGAGCGGCGGCAGGCCCTGGCTGTGCGCCTGCTGGGCGGCGGCAGCGCCTGCGGCAATCGCGGCGCCGGCCGAGCCCTGCTGCGCCGCCTTGGGCGCGGGCACGACGGCGCGGCCCGGCGCCGCATTCGCCGCG
Source organism: Pseudolabrys sp. (assembly GCA_035651255.1). Lineage (GTDB taxonomy): Bacteria > Pseudomonadota > Alphaproteobacteria > Rhizobiales > Xanthobacteraceae > Pseudolabrys. The sequence goes on along the minus strand of DASRGB010000062.1, from coordinate 1,976 downwards.
ATATCCGGCATCGGTGCGCGTGCCGCCATCGCCAGCGCGACTTGCCGGACCTCGGCAACGCGACGCCCCCAGCCCTTGCCGAACACCGGCCAGGTGCGCAGCGATTGCAGGAAGCGCAGCCGCTCGTCGCACAGTTCAGCGATGGTGTGCTTGGCGTCGGCGGCGGCGACGGCCTGCATTGTCGCAGCGCCAAGCGCCCCGTCGGCCGGCACGCCGACGATGCGTTGCAGCACCTTCTTGCTGCGGCCGATGCCGGAATTGACGCCGTAATCGAACACGGCGTAATCGACGCCCGCCGGCAACTCGTCGCAGCGCTGCGCGTCCCAATATTTGGCGCGGTAGATGGCCTTGGCCTCGTCGACCTTCATGGCGCGCACGTCGGCGGCCGTGGCGTCCGGCTTGACGTATTTGCGGTAGTCAAAAATGGTGATGCCGAAATTGGTCGGCCCGCCGGGATCGGCCGGGTCGTTGGTGTAGCCGCCCTCATGCGCCAGCAAGCGGCGCAGCGATTCGTCATAAGTCCACGTGGCCATGGATTGATCCTCGATGTAGGAGTGAGTTGCGCACGTGCTTGAGCGCGCGCCCGCGCGTGCCTAGACTGGCGGCCTGCGATGAACCGGCTGGACCTCTGGCAATCGTTCCTCGCCGAGATCGACGCCAAGCGCGTGCTCGAAATCGGCGTGTGGAAAGGCGAGTTCGCCGCGCACATGCTGCACGGCTGCCCCGGCATCGAACGCTATTACATGCTCGACGCCTGGCGCGCGCTTCCCGAGTGGAACAAGCCGCTGAACACCGCAGCCGGCCTTGATGCCGCCTATAAGGAGGCGATGGCGGCGACCGCCTTTGCCGGCAATCGCGTCACCGTGCTGCGCGGCACTACCGCCGAGGTCATCGACGGCATCCCGGACGGCTCGCTCGATTTCATCTATGTCGACGGCGATCACACCTTGCGCGGCATCGCCATCGACCTGATCCGCAGTTATCCCAAGCTCAGGCCCGGCGGCCATCTCGGCGGCGACGATTTCGACACCAGCGCCTGGCGTCACGGTTTCGATTACGAGCCGACGCTGGTCTTTCCCTTCGCCGTGTATTTTGCCGAAGCGGTCGGCGCCCCGATCGAGGCGCTGCCCTGCGGCCAGTTCCGCATCACAAAGCCGCATGCGGGCGGCGCCTTCAGCTTCACCGACCGCACCGGCGCCTATGGCGACCGCTCCGTGCTCGCGGCGCTGCGATCCGAGCGCAAAGGCCCGCTGCGCCGGGCGGCGGCACGGCTGCGCCGCCTGCTGCGGCGCTAGACCAGCACCTTCCAGGCGCCGCCTTTGTAGCCGACGAAGTAATGCGTCGCGCCCGCGCCGCTGTTGACGACGGTCTGCCCGTTGCCGAGCCCGGCGTCGCCGTCGGTGACGAAGGCGACCATTCCTTCCGCCGGCGTGCCCGGCAGGTTGGCGATGGTGACGCCCTGCAGCCCGACGGTCGCCAGGTCGAGCCGGATATAGGTGCTGCCGCCGTAGTCGGTCGCCTTCCAGACGCCCGCCGCCTTGCGCTGGAAGGTGACGTCGATGGTCGAGGTCGAGGCGTCGGGATCGGTGCTGCTGAAGCAGCCGAACACGCCGTTGCTCAGCGTGAGAAAGCCGGCCGGACACTGCAACGGATTGCCGCTGTTGGTCGAGATCACCGTGTTGTTGCGCGTCGCGGTGACGTAGATGCCGGCGGTGGTGACGTTGCCGACCGTGATCGCGGGTGCCGCCGCGGTGCCCTTGCCGGTCACGTGCAGCCCGGCATGGGTCGGGCTGTCGGCCGTGGTCAGTCCCGATACGTCCGCCTGCGCCAGCGCCAGCGAGCCGCCGAGCGCCACCGCATGGCCGGAGATCGTGACCGAGGAATTGGCCAGCGCGCTGTTCGGCACTGCGGCGAGCCGCGCGTTCGGCAGTGTGCCGGAGGTGATGTTGGTGGCGTTGGTGGTGTCGGTCGTCGCC
>DASRGB010000061.1:0-46626 GCA_035651255.1 Pseudolabrys sp. | reverse complement strand
AGACACCCCCGGTGTGGAATGGGATGCGATCAAGATAAGGCCGCCTTGGAGGGCGGGGATAAGTTTTTTTCAGCTTTGAAATTGCGGGAGAATTTCGAAAAAGCAGCGAGTCGCTCACCCGGCCCAGCGGCCGTCAATCGGGATGCGGAGCGGCAGGCCGCTAGGCGTAGAACAATTCGTAGTCGCGGGCATAAATCTTGCGGACCAGATCCGTGAGGTCGCGACTGATAAATTTCTCCCGCGGATGGCCGGGCGTCGCCCCGATCTTCTGCGACACCAGCCAGCGCGCCTTGTCGGAATTTGTCCATTTCGCGAAGAACGCCAGCAAAGCGTCGCGGTCTTCGAGGCGAATGATGGTGTCGACCCGGAAGCGTCCGCCGTCCGCCAAATTCAAAGCCTGCGGCCTGAAGTGACGCTCGATTTGCTTCTGGTCCTTTTGCGCATCGATCAATTTTGCGAAGGCCAGGCACGCTTGCGCGGGATCGGCCTCCGCACTGAGATCGATGCCGTGAACCGAGGTGACGAGATCGCGAAGCTCGCGATAGTTGGCGTCATGACGCGTGAAGATCTTGGAAACGAAGCCGGAAATGAAGCGATGCAACGGATCCCTGACGATTGAGAACGTCTCGGGCGAGAGGGCGTTGAAGGCCTTGACCGCGTTCTCCCCGAAGTCCGGGCCGAGCCGGATGAATCCGAACTTGCTCAGGTGAATTTCGTCGGGATCGAGATAGCCGTAGCCATGGTCGGCCAGGAACAGAAAAATTGAGGGCCAACGTGCACCCCGCCTTGGCATTGTGCACGTAGGCGATGGGTTTCCGCCGCCCGAAGAAAAGAACCGGCAGTTCATGCGCCTGGTATCTTGAGCCCCTCAGTTCGATCTGGCTATCGACGAGCACGATGCACCGCACCGGTTGTGCGGCCAGCCCCGACCGCGCGCCCCTCGCGAATATTTGCTGCTTTCGCCCCTCGGTGCAACTGCCGCGCGAAGTTTGGTCGGCGATATCCACGACGGCGGCGGCGTCCGCCGGGGCGCCGCGGCCTGCAGATCGACGATGCCAAGCCTTAGGCGACGCCTATTGCGTGGCGCCGAAGCGGTCGTCGAGGGCGTAGCCGGCGCCGCGCACGGTGCGGATCGGGTCGGCGGCGTGGCCGCGATTGATCGCCTTGCGCAGGCGGCCGACATGGACGTCGACGGTGCGCTCGTCGATATAGATGTCGGAGCCCCAGACGCCGTCGAGCAATTGCTCGCGCGAGAACACGCGGCCCGGCCGCTCCATCAGGAATTCCAGCAGCCGGTACTCGGTCGGGCCGAGATTGATCGGGCGGCCGTTGCGCACCACCCGCTTCTTCTCGCGGTCGAGCTCGATATCGCCGATCTGCAGCACGGTGGCGACGCGTTCCGGGCTCGCCCGGCGCAACAGCGCGCGCACGCGCGCCAGCAGTTCCGGCACCGAGAACGGCTTGACAATGTAGTCGTCGGCGCCGGTGGCAAGGCCGCGCACCTTCTCGCTCTCCTCGCCGCGCGCGGTGAGCATGATGATCGGCAGCTGCCGCGTCTCGGGCCGCGCCCGCAGCCGGCGGCACAGTTCGATGCCGGACAGGCCCGGCAGCATCCAGTCGAGCACCACGAGGTCGGGGGTCGATTCCTTGAGCCGGGTATCGGCCTCGTCGCCGCGCGCGGCGGTCTCCACCTCGTAGCCTTCCGACTCGAGATTGTAGCGCAGCAGCATGGTCAGCGGCTCTTCGTCCTCGACGATCAGGATGCGCGCGCTCATCGTTGCCTTCGCCCCTTAAGCCCGGCCCGCCAGGGCGATGGTCGTGGTGTCGCCTTTCGGGCGTTGATCGGCGATCGGACGGCCCTCGATGATGTAGTGCACCGTCTCGGCGATATTGGTGGCATGGTCGCCCATGCGCTCGATGTTCTTGGCGCAGAACATCAGATGGATGCAGAAGGTGATGTTGCGCGGGTCTTCCATCATGTAGGTGAGCAGCTCGCGGAACACCGAGGTGCAGACGGCGTCGATCTCGGTGTCGCCGCGCCACACCGCCATGGCCTTGGTGAGGTCGCGCCGGCCGTAGGCGTCGAGCACGGTCTTGAGCTGCTCGAGCACCAGGTCGGTCATGTGCTCGACGCCGCGGATCAGCTTGGGCGGCGGAAATTCGCCGTTGAGGGCGATGACGCGCTTGGCGATGTTCTTGGCGAGGTCGCCGATGCGCTCCAGATCGTTGGCGAGCCGCAGCGCGCCGACGATGTCGCGCAGGTCCACCGCCATCGGCTGGCGGCGGGCGATCGTCAGCACCGCCTTCTCCTCGATCTCGCGCTGCAACGTGTCGATATTGAGATCCGACGTGGTGACGCGCTGGGCGAGCGTGGTGTCGCGCTTGGCGAGCGCGTCGACCGAATCGGCGACCTGCTTCTCGGCGAGCCCGCCCATCTCGGCCACCATGCGCGCGAGGTCCTGCAGATCGGTGTCGAATGCCTTGATCGTGTGGTCGGTCATTGTCGTTGTCCTTCGACCTTTGAGCGCCGTGGCGCCGCGCGCTAACCGAACCGGCCGGTGATGTAGTCCTGCGTGCGGCGGTCGCTCGGCGAGGTAAAGATAGTGGTGGTCTCGCCGAACTCAACCAACTCGCCGAGATACATGAAGGCGGTGAAGTCGGAGACGCGCGCCGCCTGCTGCATGTTGTGGGTGACGATGGCGATGGTGTAGTCCTCCTTCAGCTCGTCGATCAGCTCCTCGATCTTGGCGGTGGAGATCGGGTCGAGCGCCGAGCACGGCTCGTCGAACAGGATCACCTCGGGCCGCACCGCGACCGTGCGTGCGATGCACAGCCGCTGCTGCTGGCCGCCCGACAGCGACAGCCCGTTGGCGCCGAGCTTGTCCTTGACCTCCTCCCAGAGCGCCGCGCGCTGCAGGCAGTGCTTGACGCGGTCGTCGATCTCCGACTTCGGCAGCTTCTCGTAGAGGCGGATGCCGAAGGCGATGTTCTCGTAGATGGTCATCGGGAACGGCGTCGGCTTCTGGAACACCATGCCGACCTTGGCGCGCAGCAGGTTGAGATCCTGCGACGGCGACAGGATGTCCTCGTCGTCGAGCCGGACGTGGCCGGCGGCGCGCTGGTTGGGGTAGAGGTCGTACATGCGGTTGAGGATGCGCAGCAGCGTGGACTTGCCGCAGCCGGACGGGCCGATCAGCGCCGTCACCTTGCACTGGTAGAGCGACAGGTTGATGTTTTTCAGCGCGCGGTGGTCGCCGTAGAAGAAGTCGAGATCGCGGATCGTGACTTTTTCGGCCAGGCCATCGGCGCTTGCCTGCGGACGGTTGACGGTCGGCGTGGTGAAACTGGCGATACTCATGATGTTTTTCTCTGTGCCGAGAGGACCCGGGCGATGATACTGAGCGCAAGCACCGCCAGCGTAATGATCAGCGCGCCGGTCCAGGCGAGCTGCTGCCAGTCCCTGTAGGGACTGAGCGCGAACTGAAAGATGACGACCGGCAGGCTGGCGACCGGCGCGTTCATATCGAGGCTCCAGAACTGGTTGTTGAGCGCCGTGAACAAGAGCGGCGCGGTTTCGCCGGAAATGCGCGCCACCGCGAGCAGCACGCCGGTCACCATGCCGGCGCGCGCGGCGCGGTAGGCGACCTTCTGGATCATCAGCGAGCGCGGCAGCCCGATCGAGGCGGCGGCCTCGCGCAGCGTGTCGGGCACCATGGTCAGCATGTCCTCGGTGGTGCGCACCACCACCGGCACGACGATGACGGCGAGCGCCACGGCGCCGGCCCAGCCGGAGAAGTGGCCCATCTGCGCGACCATGACCTCATAGATGAACAGGCCGATGACGATCGAGGGCGCGCTCAACAGGATGTCGTTGATGAAGCGCACGACGATGGTGAGCTTCTCGTAGCGGCCGTATTCGGCCATGTAGGTGCCGGCCAGGATGCCGAGCGGGGTGCCGATCAGCACCGCCACCACGGTCAGCACCAGGCTGCCGATGATCGGATTGAGCAGGCCGCCCGAGCCGCCCGGCGGCGGCGTCATCTGCGTGAACACGTCGAGGTCGAGGCCGCTGAAGCCCTTCCACAGCAGCTCGGCGAGGATCAGCACCAGCCAGGCAAGGCCGAACAGCGTGGCGCCGATGGCGAGCGCCACCGCGATCTGATTGCGGCGGCGGCGCGTGTTGTAGACCGCGTTGGCCGATGCAAGCGCCATGGTCAGCCTCCCACCCGCGCGTTCATGCGCAGCAGCATCAGCCGCGCGATGGCGAGCACGATGAAGGTGATGACGAACAGGATGAGGCCGAGCGCGATCAATGATGAGGTATAGAGATCGCCGACCGCCTCGGTGAATTCGTTGGCGATGGTGGCGGAGATGGTGGTGCCGGGGGCGAGGATCGAGCCGGCGATGCGGTGCGCGTTGCCGATGACGAAGGTCACCGCCATGGTCTCGCCCAGCGCCCGGCCGAGGCCGAGCATGACGCCGCCGATGACGCCGACGCGGGCATAGGGCAGCACGACGTAGCGCACCACCTCCCAGGTGGTGCAGCCGATGCCGTAGGCCGCTTCCTTGAGCACCGGCGGCACCGCCTCGAACACGTCGCGCGAGATCGAGGTGATGAAGGGCAGCACCATGATGGCGAGGATGAGACCCGCCGTCAGCATGCCGATGCCGTAAGGCGGCCCGGCGAACAGCGCGCCGATGCCCGGCAGCTCGCCGAGCGTGTCGATGAGAAACGGCTGCAGCGTCTGCTGCAGGAACGGCGCGAACACGAACAGGCCCCAGATGCCGTAGATGATCGAGGGAATGCCGGCCAAGAGCTCGATGGCGATGCCGATCGGCCGGCGCAGCCAGAGCGGGCAGAGTTCGGTGAGGAACAGCGAAATGAACAGGCCGACCGGCACCGCAATCAGCATGGCGATCGCGGAGGTGACCAGCGTGCCGTAGATCGGCGCGATGGCGCCGAACTTTTCGGTCACCGGGTTCCAGACCTGATCGACCAGAAAGCCGAAGCCGAAGGTGCTCAGCGCCAGCCACGAGCCGTGGATCAGCGATACGATGATACCGCTGAGGATGACGAGTACGGTTATGGCTGCGGTGCGGGTGAGATAGCGGAAGATGGTGTCGCGCAGGCGCAGCCGGTCGAGGACCTTGCTGCGGTCCACCTGCGCCACATCCGGGATGGCGCCCTGAAACGCTACATCGACCACGGGTCGCCTCCCGGCGGATTGCATTCAGGCTCTCCCTTGGGCTTGGTCCGCGTCCGGGAGCGCCACTCAAGCGGCCTTGAGGCCGCAACACAAGCCGCCTTGCGAACCGGCGGTGGACAGGGAAAAGGCGCCTGACGCAGCGCCTTTTCCCGCTTCGTCACGAGCTCAGTAGATCGGCTTGCCACCGTCGCCCTTGATGTCGCTCTTCCAGCGGGCCTGGATCAGGCTGACGACGCTGTCGGGCATGGGGATGTAGTCCAGGCTCGAGGCCATGTCGCCGCCGTTCTTGTAGGCCCAGGCGAAGAAGTCGAGGGCTTCCTTGGTGGCGGCCGCATCCTTGGGCTGCTTGGGCACCAGGATGAAGGTCGCGCCGGCGATCGGCCACGACTTTGCGCCCGGCGAGTCGGTGAGGATCATGTAGAAGCCGGGAGCCTTGGCCCAGTCGGCGCCGGCCGCGGCGGCCATGATCGACTCCGGAACCGCTTCGACGGTCTTGCCGTCCTTGTTGATCATCCTGGTCGTGGTCAGGTGGTTCTGCTTGGCATAGGCGGTCTCGACATAGCCGAGCGCGCCCTTGGTGTTGCCGACATTGTTGGCGACGCCTTCGTTGCCTTTGGCGCCGATGCCGGCCGGCCACTCAACCGAGGTGTTGCTGCCGACCTTGGACTTCCAGTCGGCGCTGACCTTCGAGAGGTAGTTGGTGAAGATGAAGGTGGTGCCCGAGCCGTCCGAACGGTGCACCAGCGCGATCGCCTGGTCCGGCAGCTTGGCGTTCGGATTGAGCTTCTTGAGCGCGGGGTCGTTCCACTTCTTGATCTCGCCGAGATACATCTTGGCAAGGGTGGGTCCGTCGATGGTGAGCTCGTTCGGCTTGATGCCGTCGAGGTTGACCACCGGCACGATGCCGCCCATCACGGTCGGAAACTGGATGCAGCCGATCTTGTCGAGCTCGGCCGGCTGCAGCGGCATGTCGGAGGCGCCGAAAGTGACGGTGCGGGCGGTGATCTGCTTGATGCCGCCGCCGGAGCCGATCGACTGGTAATTCAGGCCGTTGCCGGTGACTTTCTTGTAGGCGTCAGCCCACTTGGCATAGATCGGATAGGGGAAGGTCGCCCCGGCGCCGGAAATGTCGGCGGCCTGGGCGGGAACGAGTGCGGCCGTGGCGATGAAGCCGGCGGCTGCCCATGCGGTCCAGTGTTTCACGGGTTCTCTCCATGTTTGCGGCCAAAGACGGTCGCGGGCATGGCTGCCCGTGGTGTCCGCCTTCACGCCCGTCGGGGCTGCCGCTGTTGCTTTAAGACGCTCCGAGACTTCAACTTCGGACGAGTTTTTTGGCTGGTGTCGTTCGGGAAAATCCGAAGTCGCGTTCAGCGATAAGCGCCCCATGTCACCGTTCTATAAAGCTTCGGTGACAGTCACATGACAGTTCAAGCCTTTGATTTCTCGTGCTGTTCGGCGGCTGCCAGGGCGTCGGCCGCGGGCAGGGGCAGCTGCATGGTAAAGGCGGCGCCGGCGCCCGGCGTGCTCTCGATCGACAGCCTGCCGGCGTGGCGGTTGAGCACGTGCTTGACCAGAGCCAGTCCAAGCCCGGTGCCGCCCTGGGCGCGGCTTTCCGCGACGTCGACGCGGTAGAAGCGCTCGGTCAGCCGCGGCAGATGCTCCGGCGCGATGCCCGGCCCGTAGTCGCGCACCGACAGCCGCGCCTCCGGCTGGCCGGCGCGCGTCTGGCCGCGGCTCAAGGTGATGTCGACGCGCTTGCCGGCGGCGCCGTATTTGAGCGCGTTCTCCACCAGGTTCTCCAGCGCCCGGATCAATTCGTCGCGCTCGCCGAGCACCACGAGCGGCTCGCCCGGCACGCTCATCTTGATCTCGACGCCGCGGTCGCGCGCCAGCATCTGCAGGCCGTCGGCGACCTGGCGCACGATCGGCGTCAGATCGACCGGCGTGTTCGGCTGCAGATGCGCGTTGAGCTCGATGCGCGACAGCGACAGCAGATCGTCGATCAGGCGGGCCATGCGCGCGGCCTGGCCCTGCATGATGGCGAGAAATTTCTCGCGCGCCGCCGGATCGTCCTTGGCCGAGCCCTGCAACGTCTCGATGAAGCCGAGCAGCGCCGCCAGCGGCGTGCGCAGCTCGTGGCTGGCATTGGCGATGAAGTCGGCGCGCATTTCCTCGACCCGGCGCAGCGGCGTGAGGTCGTTGAACGTCATCAGCAGGACATCGGCCGAGCTGTCGGCGCCGGTCGCCAGCCGCACCGGCGTGACGAAGGCCTCGAACCAGCGGTCGAGCGGCACGCGCTCGAAGAACTCGACGCGCTGCGGCTCGCGCCGCTTGGCGGCGCGCCTGATGGCGTCGACCAGTTCCGGCATGCGCAGCGTGATCAGCGCCGGTTCGCCGCGCCGCAGCGCCGGGGCAATCGCCGACGCCGGCTCGTTGAACGCCACCACCCTGCCCTCGCGATCGAGCACGACGGCCGGGCTCGGCAGGCCGTCGATCAGGCTTTCGATCAGCGGCTGGGCGGCGAGCAGCGCGGCGCGGCCGCCTGCCGGCAGCGCGCCGCTGGCGACGCCGACGAAGACGTCATGGCCGAACAGCGCCGCCCAGGCCTCGCGCAACCGCGCAACGAGACCTGCGCGCTGGGAGACGTCGTCTTCGCCGGTCGGCATGGATGAACCGCGTCGTTAACTCTTCTCGCGCTCGATTTCGCTGCGCAACGGCTCGGCGGCGCGCACCGCCCGCAATTGCGCCTTGGTGGTCCGCATGAACAGCAATTCGCGCACGCCGAGGATGCTGAGCGCGACGCCGAACGGCACCAGATAATAAAGCACGCGGAACAGCAGCAGCCCGGCCACCAGATCCTCCTTCTGGAACTGCCAGAGCGCAACCAGCATCGCGGCGTCGAACACGCCGAGCCCGCCGGGGGCGTGGCTGGCAAAGCCGAGCATGGTGGCGGAGACGAACACCACCATCAGCGTGACGAAGCCGATATTGGGCTCGTGCGGCAGCAGCATGAACATGGCGAGCGTGCAGCAGCCGAGATCGCACAGGCCGATGACGATCTGCATCAGCGTCGACGGCCCGCTCGGCAGCCGCACCCGCCACTGCCGCTGGCCGATCTCGCGCGGCGCGCTCCAGACCCAGCCGATATAGGAGCCGAGCGTCAGCAGGATCACAAAAGCCAGCACGCGGTTGAGCCAGGCCGGCAGCTGGTCGATCGGCATAGCCGCAATCGGCTCGAAAAACACGCTCAACCCCAGCACGGTGGCGTTGCCGAGCCAGAAAGTCAGCCCGGCGACGAAGCAGATCTTGGCGACCTCGACCGCCGTCAGGCCGTAATACGAGTAAATGCGGTAGCGCACCGCGCCGCCGGTAAACACGGTGGCGCCGATATTGTGGCCGACGGCATAGCTGGTGAAGCCGGAGAGAGCTGCGATGCGGTAGGGAATTTCCTCGCGGCCGATGGTGCGCAGCGCGAACAGATCGTAGAAGGTCAGCGTGAAATAGCCGCCGGCGACGAACACGGCGGCGGCGGCGACGTCGACATAGTCGGTCGCCTTGATCGCCGCGATCACGGCGTTGACGTCGAGATCGCGGAGCATGTGGAACAGCACGTTGGCCGCCACCGCAATGATGGCAAGGCTCAGCAAGACGCCGATTCGATTCCAGCCGATCGTTTTCTGGAAGAATCGCGCCACCGCGCGCCATGACTTCCGCATCTGTCCTCCCTTGCGACCCCACCTAGCAGAACTTCTTCAGAGGTGCGAGTACACTGCCGCGGGCGCCCGCGGACTGGTAGACTGCCGCCCGCTTGCCGCAAAGGAAACACCGTTTTCGGGAGGTCCGAGCGATGAACGAGCAGGATCGCCGCACAATCCTCAAGAGCGCCGGCGCCGGCGTCGGCGCCGGGCTGCTATCGGGCATTGTCGCGCCGGCAAACGCAGCGCCAGCAGGCGACATCCGGAGCGCGGAATATTGGGCGAACAAAGGCGGCGTAAGGCTCAACCTGTGGCGCAAGCGTCTCGGCGCGCCGGCCGCCGGCGAGGCGGCGCGGCCGGTCGTGTTTCTGGTGCACGGCTCGTCGAATTCGGCGCGCTCGTCCTACGATCTCTCCGTGCCCGGCAAGGGCGAATATTCGTTGATGAACGTGCTCGCCGGCTACGGCTACGACGTCTGGACCATGGATCATGACGGCTACGGCCGCTCCGGCAGCTCGGGCAACAGTTCCGACATCATGAGCGGGGTCGTGGACTTGAAGGCGGCAATGCCGGTGGTGGCGAAGGAGACCGGGCAGCGCAAGATCAATTTCTACGGCACCTCGTCGGGCGGCATCCGCGCCGCGGCCTTCGCGCAGGCCGAGCCGGGGAGCGTCGCGCGGCTCGCGCTGTGCGCCTTCACCTACAAAGGCAACGGCGCCGCCGAGATCGAGCGCCGGCGCAAGAAGATCGAGACCTTGCGCTCGAGCCCGCGGCGCAGGCGCGACGCCGCCATGATCGCGTCGATCTTCAGCCGCGACGGCCATCCCGAATTGTACGACCCGGCAATGGTCGAGGCGCTGATCGCCGACGAGATGAAATTCGGCAACGAAGGGCCGAGCGGCACCTATCTCGACATGGCGGCGAACCTGCCGATCGTCGATCCGGCGAAAATTCTATCGCCGGTGCTGATGCTGCGCGGCGAGTTCGACGGCAACTCGACCAACGAGGATTTGCTCGACTTTTTCCGGCAGCTGCCGAACGGCGACCGGCAATTCGTCATCCTGCCGCAGACCGCGCACAGCGCGGGCTACAGCAAGAACCGGCATCTGCTGTACTACGCGCTGCACAATTTCTTCGCCGCGCCGCAGGCTATGGGGGCGTAAAAGGCCTCGCCCGCACACCTCGGCACCGGTCAGGCGGAGGCAAAGAACGCGCGCAGCGCCGCCGTCGTCTCCTTGGGCGCCTCGTCCATCAGGTAATGGCCGCTCGGCACCGCCTGGGCCCCGACGATCGTCGCGGCGTAGCTTTTCCAGATCTCCGCCGGCCCCGGATTGTGGTTGCGGCCGACGCCGCCGGTGGCGCCCCACAACAGCAGCACCGGACATTCGATCCTGCGGCCGGCCTTCATGTCGGCCTCGTCGTGCTCGAGGTCGATCGAGGCGCCGGCGCGATAGTCCTCGCAGATGGCATGGATGGTTTGCGGATTGCGGAAGCAGCGCTTGTACTCGGCGAGCGCCGCGGGATCGAAGAACGACAGGCCCTGCTTGGTCTTGGCGAGCTTCTTCTCGATGAACCAGTCCGGGTCGAAGCCCATCATCTTTTCCGGCAGCGGCTCCGGCTGGATGTTGAAGAACCAGTGCCAGGAAAACGTCGCCCACTGCTTGTTGATGTGGGCATAGAGGTAGTGCTGCGGGATGATGTCGAGGATGGCGGCGCGCGTCACCTTGGCCGGATGATCGAGGCACATGCGGTGCAGCACGCGGGCGCCGCGGTCGTGGCCCGCCGCCATGAACCTGTCGAAGCCGAGCGCGGCCATGACCTCGATCTGGTCCTGCGCCATGGCGCGGAACGAATAATTCTCGTGCCGGTCGCCGCCGGGCGGCTTTTCCGAATCGCCGTAGCCGCGCAGATCAGTCGCCACCACCGTGAACTCGCGCGCCAGCGCGGGCGCCACCTTGTGCCAGTTGAGGTGGGTGAACGGATTGCCGTGCATCAGCAGCAGCGGCGGACCGCTGCCGCCGGTCACGGTGACGATGCGGGCGCCGGAGGTCTTGATGTCGCGGCGGATGAAGCCGTCGAGAAGCATGGCGGCAAGCCTAGCATCCGCGCAAAATAAAAGTCCCGGCCCGCTTGCGCGCGAGGCCGGGACTTTGCCGGGACGGCCGGTTCAGTTGCAGACCTGCACGCGGCGAACGTGCTTGCCCCAGGAGTCCCAGTAGACCTGGCGGGTGATGTAGCAGTTCGTGCCCGCGTAATAGACCGGGTAGAAGCCGAGGCCCCAGTAGTAGCCGTGGTGCCAGTGCTTCCAGTGGTGGGCGGAGGCCGCGGTCGGGGTGAGCGCGGCCGCGGCAATGACGGTGACCGCGCCGAGGGCGAGGACAAGCTTGCGGAACATGGAATGTCTCCTGCTTTACGGACGCGGGGGCTCCGCATCCTCGGCGTGGGTCGCGGGGCCGGCGGCGCCGGTTCAAGGCATTTGGTGACCGCGGTCACAGACGAAATGAGGCGGAAATGGCAGGTAAAACGGCGAAAAAGCCGCTAATCTCGCCCCGGCGGCCGGGGATGGGCGAATTCTCCTGGATTTTGCCTGAACCGGGGCGCCTTCCGCCGCGACCAAATGGTGAGCCGAGCAATGCAAACGACCTCGGATGAGGTTCTGATCGCGAGGATCGCAGGCGGTGACCGGCTCGCCATGCAGGTGCTGTTCGCGCGGCACCATGTCCGGGTCTACCGCTTCGTGCTGCGGCTGGTCCGCAACGAGGCGACCGCGGAGGACCTGATCAGCGAGGTCTTCCTCGACATCTGGCGGCAGGCCGGCAAGTTCGAGGGCCGCTCCGCCGTCTCGACCTGGATGCTGAGCATCGCGCGTTTCAAGGCGCTGTCGGTGTTGCGGCGGCGCCAGGAGAGCGAACTGGATGAGGAGCTGGCCGAGCGCATCGAGGATCAAGCCGACGATCCGGAGACCGCGCTCGCCAAGAAAGACAAAGGCGCGATCTTGCGGCAGTGCCTGACCAAGTTGTCGGCGGAGCATCGGGAGGTCATCGATCTCGTCTACTACCACGAGAAGTCCGTCGAGGAGGTCGCCGAGATCACGGGCATCCCGCAGCCGACGGTCAAGACGCGAATGTTCTACGCACGCAAGAAACTGTCCGAGTTGTTGAAAGCGCAGGGGATCGATCGAGGTTGGCCATGACGAGCGACGAACAAGCGGCGCCACAAAGCGACATCGAAGCGCTGCTGCCATGGCATGCCGCCGGCACGCTGTCGCGGCGCGACGCCCAGCGCGTCGAAGAGGCGCTGGCGCGCGATCCGGAGCTGGCGCGGCGCTACGCGCTGGTGCGCGAGGAGCTCGGCGAGACCATCCATCTGAACGAGACGCTGGGCGCGCCGTCGGCGCGCGCGATCGAGGCGCTGTTCGCCAAGATCGACGCCGAGCCGAAGCGCGCCGGCGGCAGCACCGTCGGGCTCGGCACGCGCTTGGCCGGCTGGCTCGGCGGCCTGACGCCGCGCACGCTCGCCTTCGCCGGCAGCGCCGCCGTCCTCGCCATCCTGCTGCAGGCCGGGCTGCTCGCCGGCCTGGTGCTGAAGCAGAGCGATACCGCCGGCTTCGAAAGCGCCTCGGCGCCGCGCAGCGCCTCCGAAGCCGGCGTCTTCGTGCTGATCCGCTTTGCGCCGCAGGCCAGCGTGGCCGACATCAACGCCTTCCTGGCGCAGAACAAGCTGTCGATCGCGGCCGGGCCGCTGCCCGGCGACCTCTACAAAGTGCGTCTCGGCGACGCCGCCATGAGCAAGGATGCGGCGGCCGATGCGGTGAAAAAGCTGCAGCAGGACAAAGTTGTCGGCTTTGTCGTCGGCACGCAGTAAGATGGCGCGAGGGCAGATCATGCGTTTGCAGCGTCTTGCATGGGTGCTGGCGGCGGCCGCTCTGGCGGTCTCGGCCGCGACCGCCCACGCGCAACGGGCCAACGGCGTCGGCGTCGGCAACGGTCCCGGCCACGGCATTTCGACGCACGGCGGCAATGGCGGCCGCCTGACGCCGAACGGCGGCCTGCTCGACGGGCCCGGCATCAGCGTGACGCCCGGCCCGCAATTCATCGACAACGGCCCGGTCAAGCCCGACACGCCGCGGCGCGAGCGCCGCACGCAGCGCCGCGGCAATCCCGCGCCGGCCGGCGGCGGCCCGCAATTGCCGGACGAGGTCGTCTTCGAAGTCGCAAGCTCGGCTGCCGCCGCGCGCATCGACGCCATGCTGCGCAGCCTGCGCCTTACCGTGCTCGACCGGCAGACCTTCCAGCTCACCGGCAAGACGTTCTACCGCTGCCGCATCACCGACGGCCGCTCGGTCGCCGCGGTGACGGCGGCGCTGCGGCGCAACGCCGCCGTGGTCGACTTCGCGCAGGGCAATTCCGTCTTTACGGCGCAGGCCGATGCCAAGTCGCCGGCCGCCGACGCGCAATACGAGCTCGCCAAGCTGCATCTGCCGCAGGCCCACGCCATCGCCAAAGGCGACAATGTGCGCGTCGCGGTGATCGACTCCGGCGTCGACGTGTCAAATCCGGAACTGGCGGGGAGCATCGCCGACACCTTCGACACGCTCGATCCGCCGACGCGGCCGCACGCCCACGGCACCTCGATCGCCGCCCTGATTGCGGCGCACGGCAAGCTGACGGGATCGGCGCCGGACGCGCAGATCCTCGCGGCGCGGGCCTTCGACGCCGCCGACAATGGCGGCGCCCGCGGCAACACCTTCAATATTCTCAAGGGCCTCGACTGGGCGGCGAGCCAGGGCGCGCGCGTCGTCAATATGAGCTTCGCCGGGCCGAATGATGCCGCGCTGCATCGCCTCATCGTCGCCGCGCACGAGAAAGGCATCGTACTGGTGGCGGCCGCCGGCAATGCCGGCCCGCGATCGCCGCCGCTTTTCCCGGCCGCCGATCCGAACGTCATCGCGGTGACCGCGACCGACGCCGCCGACAAGCTGTTCGCCCACGCCAATCGCGGCGACCACATCGCCATTGCCGCGCCGGGCGATCAGATCCTGGTCGCCCTCCCGGGCGGCAAATACGAGGTGTCCTCCGGCACCTCCTACTCGGCGGCGGAAATCAGCGGCATCGTCGCGCTGATGCTGCAGCGCGAGCCGGATCTCACCCCGGAAAAGGTGCGCGCCATCCTGATGCGGACGGCCAGGGACCTCGGCGACAAGGGGCGCGATCCGCTGTTCGGCGCCGGCCTTGCCGACGCCTACGGCGCCCTCATGGCGGAAAAGCCGCCGGTCGCCACCGCCGCCTCGCCCGCCGAAAAGGCCGACGCCGGCCGGCGCTGACGGATTATGTTTCGCTTGCGGCGGCAAGCTTTCGTCGCCAACTATCGCCTGCGATGACAGACCAGCCGCAAATGATGGCGCTCGCCGTGACGCGCGCCGACAGAATAGCCGACGGCATCCACCTGTTCGAATTGCGCGAGCCCGCCGGCGGCGAGCTGCCGCGGTTTTCCGCCGGCGCGCATATCGCCATCCGCACGCCGAACGGGCTCATGCGCAAATATTCGCTGTGCAACGATCCGGCGGAGCGCGACCGCTACCAGGTCGCGATCAAGCGCGAGGACAACGGGCGCGGCGGCTCGATCAGCCTGATCGACTCCGTCAAGGCGGGCGACCGGCTGATGGTGACGCCGCCGGTCAACGATTTCGGCCTGCCGCCGCGGGCGCAGGATTTCCTCTTTATCGCCGGCGGCATCGGCATCACGCCGATCATGGCGATGATCCGCGAGCTCAGCGCCCAGGGCAAGCGCTTCCGCCTCTACTACTGCACGCGCTCGCCGGAGACGACGGCCTTCGCGCAGGAGCTGTCGGCGCCGGAATTCGCCGGCCGCGTCACCATCCATCACGACCAGGGCGAGGCCGCTCGCTCGATCTCAAGCCGGTGCTCGCCGAGCGCAGGAACCGCGAGCACCTGTACTGCTGCGGCCCGCGGCCGCTGATGGAAGCGGTGCGGCGCATGACCGACCACTGGTCGCCGACCGCGGTGCACTTCGAAGCCTTCAGCGAGGCGGAGACGCACAAGCCGGACGACAAGCCGTTCCGCGTGCGGCTGGCGCGCACCGGGAAGGTGCTTGAGGTGCCCATCGACAAGACCGTCCTCGAAGTGCTGCGCGAAGCGGGCCTCGAGGTGCCGAGCTCGTGCGAAACCGGCACCTGCGGCACCTGCCGCACCAAGCTGCTCGCCGGCGAAGCCGATCACCGCGACCTGGTGCTCGCCGAGCACGAGCGCGCCGACACCATCATGATCTGCGTGTCGCGCGCCCACAGCGGCGAGATCACGCTCGACCGCTAGCGCTGGATGGTGCGCAAATAGGCCCGCACGTCGCGGGCATCGTCGATGCTGAACTTGAAACTCGGCATGTCCGGGTTGCCGGTGTGCAAACCGGCCGACAGCACGCGGGCAAAGCTGTCGAGGTCGATGGTGCGCCCGAGCGTGCGGAACGGCGGCGCGTTCTTGTTCGGCCCGCGGCCGAAGCGCGCGACCGCGTGGCACTGCGAACAGAACTGGCCGACCAGCTGGCGGCCGTGCTTCACGGGGTCCTGAGTTTGCGCCTGCGCCGGTATCATGGTCAGCGCGAGCCATGCGGCGATCGGGGCTAGGGATTTCATCGGCGGCCTTTGGCGGCGAGCATTGCGCAAACGATGGCGCGCCGGAAGGGATTCGAACCCCTGACCCCCAGATTCGAAGTCTGGTGCTCTATCCAGCTGAGCTACCGGCGCTTTCATCGGGTCCGATCCTAGCAGGCTGTAATGAAAAATAATTTTACCGGCCAGAAAAATCGCCGGGGCGCGGTTGTTAGTACGTCATCACAGCCGGAGGTCGAAAAATGCCACGCATCTTCTGCGCTGCGGCGCTCGTCATCGCGGTCATCGTCCAGGCCCACCCTGCACAGGCGCGCGAGGCGCCGTGGTGCGCGGTCCTCGGCATGGGCGACGACGCCATCTACTGGGACTGCCAGTATCAATCCTTCGAGCAATGCTATCCGAATATCCTGGCGGGCAATCGCGGTTTCTGCAACCCGAACCCCGCCTACCAGGGCGGCGAGCCCCGCACCACGTCCAAGCCCGCCCGGCGCCGCCGGGTCCGGGATTAACCGGCCCGAACGGCAGCGGTTTTTCGTCGCGGATGGCCGGTGTCCGGCCCGGCCTTGATCTGACGGGCCGGATCGGCCATGCCGATGACAAGGGGGGCGGCGGAAGCGGCGATTGGACCCGTCGCGCGCGGAACAAAGACCGTATAGAAATATCGTTATAAGAATAAAAAACCATCCGAATGAGGGGAGGACGCAAGCCTTGTTTTTGCAGACGTTGGTGCGAAAGCGCGATTTCTATGCCGGCGGCCTGATGGTCCTGCTCGGCGGGGCGGTCGCGCTCGATTCAGTCGGCAACTACGAGCTCGGCACGCTGACGCGCATGGGCCCCGGCATGTTCCCCTTCATGCTCGGCATCGTCCTCACCTTTGTGGGTCTCCTTATTCTCGGCGCGGCGGTCGCAACGCCCCTCGGCGAGGACGAATCCATTCTGCCCGCGGACAAGCAGTGGCGCGGCTGGGGATGCATTCTCGCCGGCCCGATCCTGTTCATGATCTTCGGTCAGTTCTTCGGGCTGTTTCCCGGAACGTTCATGTGCGTCTTCGTCTCCGCGCTCGGTGATCGCACTGCGACGCTGAAAGGGTCGTTCATTCTTGCCTTCAGCGTGGCGCTGGTCGGCTCGCTGCTGTTCGTCTACCTGCTGCAGTCGCCGTTCCCGATGTTCAAGTGGGGGTTCTGATGTTCGAACAGGCGCTCACCGATCTCTGGTATGGCTTCGGCGTAGCCCTCGAGCCCCACAACGTGATGTGGTGCTTCGTCGGCGTGTTCGTCGGCAACATGGTCGGCGTGCTGCCGGGAATGGGGCCGCTTGCGACCATCTCGATCCTCTTGCCGCTCACCTTCGGCATCAAGCCGGTGGGCGCCATCCTGATGCTGTCGGGCGTGTTCTACGGCGCGCAATATGGCGGCGCGATCTGCTCGATCCTGCTCAACCTGCCGTGCCATCCGCCGCACGCGGTGACGTGCCTCGACGGCTTTCCGCTGACCAAGAAGGGGCGCGGCGGCGCCGCCCTCGGCATCACGGTGATCTCGTCGTTCGTCGGCGCCTCCTGGGGCATCACCGAGATGATCTTCCTCGCGCCCATCCTGGTGATGGTGGCGCTCGAATTCGGTCCCGCCGAGATCTGTTCGCTGATGCTGCTCGGCCTTTTGGCCGGCTCGACGCTGGCGCGCGGCTCGCCGCTCAAGGGCGTCGCCATGACCATCGTCGGCTTGCTGCTCGGCATCGTCGGCAGCGACCTGGAAACCGGCACGCCGCGCTTCACCTTCGACATCACCCATCTCTACGATGGCGTGGAAATCGTGGCGCTGGCGCTCGGCCTGTTCGGCATCGCCGAGTTCATGAAGAGCGTCAATCAGTATTCCGAGATCACGACCACCTATTCGCACGTCAAGCTGCGCGACCTGCGGCCCTCGCGCGATGAATTCCGACGCTCGATCCCGGCGATGTTCCGCGGCACGCTGATCGGCAGCCTGTGCTCGCTCATTCCCGGCACCGGACCGACCATCGCCTCGTTCATGTCCTACGCGACCGAGAAAAAGATCTCCAAGACGCCGGAAAAGTTCGGCACCGGCATGATCGAAGGCGTCGCCTGTCCGGAGGCCTCCACCCATTCCTCGGTGCAGGGCGACTTCATCCCGACCATGAGCCTCGGCATCCCCGGCGATGCGGTGATGGCGCTGATCCTCGGCGCGCTGATGATTCAGGGCATCGTGCCGGGTCCGCAGCTCATCAAGGAACACGCCGACATTTTCTGGGGCCTGATCGCCAGCTTCTGGATCGGCAACATCATCCTGGTGGTGCTGAACGTGCCGCTGATCGGCTTGTGGGTGAAGCTGCTGATGATCCCCTACAAGTATCTTTATCCGAGCGCGCTGTTCTTCGTCTGCATCGGCGTCTACAGCGCCAACAACGACATGTTCCAGGTCGGCGAAACCATCGTCATCGGCCTCGCCGGCTACCTGCTGCTGCTGCTCGACTTCCACCCGGCGCCGGTGCTGCTCGGCTTCGTGCTCGGTCCGCGCTTCGAGGAGAATTTCCGGCGCGCCATGCTGTTGTCGCGCGGCGATTTCCTGGTGTTCATCAAGCACCCGATCAGCGCGGTCTTCATCTTCCTCTGCGTCGTCCTGATCGCGGCGCAGATCTATGTGCGGCTGAAGAAGCCGAAGGTGGTCGAGGAATTCGAGCTGGACACCGGCGGCAAGGAAGCGCCCGTGCCCGGCGAGTGACCGGCCGCCGGCCCAACAACAAGGACACAGACGTGACGCGTATCGTCGGTGAAAGTGTCCGCTTCGCGCAATGGAAGCGGGCGCTGATCGTAGCGGCCCTCACGCTCATCGCGGCCGCCTCGGCGCAGGCCCAGCAATGGCCGGCGCGGCAGATCAGGGTGATCAGCCCCTACCCGGCCGGCAGCGCCTCCGACACGGTGACGCGCGTCGTTCTCGACCAGGTGTCGCAGCTGATCGGCCAGCCGATGATCGTCGAGGTCAAGCCGGGCGCCGGCGGCAGCCTCGGCTTTGCAACCGTCGCCCACGCCGCGCCGGACGGCTATACGCTCGTCACGTCGTCGTCGTCGATGGCGACCGAGTCGGTGCTGCACAGCAAGCTGCCCTACGACCCGGCGCGCGATTTCGTGCCGGTGGTGCTGATCGGCACCTCGCCCAACCTGCTGGTCGCCTCCAAGCAAAGCGGCTTCAAGACCGTGGCCGATTTGGTCGCCGCCGCCAAGGCAAAGCCCGGCACGGTGACGTTCGCCTCCGCCGGCATCGGCTCGTCCTCGCACATGGCCGCCGAGCGCCTGCGGCTTGCCGCCAAGATCGACGTGCGCCACGTGCCGTTCCGCGAAGGCGGGCTGCTGGAGGTGATGGCGGGCCGCATCGACTTCTACTACATCCCGCTGGCGGCGGCGGCGACGGCGCTGAAGAGCGACAAGCTCACGCTGCTGGCGGTGAGCGCGCCGCAGCGCGCGGCGCTGCTGCCGAACGTGCCCTCGATCGTCGAAGCCGGCTATCCGGGCGCCGTGTTCCGCTTCTGGAACGGGATTTCGGCGCCGGCCAAGACGCCGCCCGAGGTGGTGCAGAAGCTGCACGACGTGACCGAGCAGGCGCTCAACGATCCGGCGGTACGCGAGAAGCTCGCCAGGCTCGGCGTCGATCCGACGCCGATGAGCGTCGCGGAGTTCGGCAAGTTCTTCAGGGACGACCTTGCCGCCACCGTCGATCTCGCCAGGCAGGCCGACATCAAGCCGGTCGACTAAGCTTTTATTTGACCTGCGCCCTCGGCATGGCAAGGTCCGGGGCCGCAAACCCCCGCCTTGTTCACGTTTGAGGACCCCGCAATGACGATTGCCCCGCCTCGCATCGGCCCCCAGCCCTGGGAGGTCGTGCGCACCAAGCTCGACCAGTCGCTGCCTTTCGCCAATATGCGCGACACGCCCTATTACCGCGATGCGGTGTGGGAGCAGTTTTCCAAGAAAGAATACGAGCGCCGCTACAAGGCGCTGCGTGACAAGATGCGCGAGCACAAGCTCGACGCCGTCATCGTGCCCGGGGGCCCAAGCCACTGGAGCTTCGGCGGCGGCATGCTCTGGCTGACCGGCCACTGGGAATGGCACGCGCTGTCGAGCTACGTGCTGGTGCCGCGCGACGGCGAGCCGACGCTGATCTATTCGATGGGCGGCACGCATGCCGAAGCGGTGCGCCGCCAGGTCGAGGTCGCGGTCAAGGACGTGCGCCACAGCCGCAACGGCCGCTACGCCGACATCATGGTCGAGCGCATCCGCGAATTGAAGCTGGAACGCGGCCGCATCGGCCTGATGGAGATCGACCCGCGCCACGCCGACTACATGCCGGTCAACCAGTACAACGTGCTGCGCGAGAACCTGCCCGACGCCGAATTGATCTTCACCAAGGGCTTCCTGCACGAGCTGTTGTCGATCCACAGCGCCGAAGAGCTCGACTGCGTGCGCAAGGCCGGCAAGCTGTGCGAAGACGCCATGAACGCCATGGTGGCGCGGGCCAAGCCCGGCGCCAAGGAATACGAATTGCGCGCCGCGGCGGGCGCCGCCATCCTCGAAGGCGGCGGCGACATCGATTTTCTTATCATCGGCTCGACGCCGATGGCGAACCCGTCGATGATCTTCGGCAATCCGCGCCCGTCCGCGCGCGTGCTGCAAAAGGGCGACATCATCAATATGGAGCTCGCCGCGGGCTACCGCGGCTATACCGCGCAGATCGGCTCGCCGATCTGCATCGGCGAGCCGACCGAGATGGTCAAGAAGTTCTGGAACGAGGTGACGCTGCCCGGCTACCGGCGCATCATCGCCGAGATCGCGCCGGGCAAACCGGTCGAAGCCATGCGCACCGCCAGCAAGTTCTTCCGCGACAACGGCTACCAGTCGCGGCCGACGCAATGCCACGGCATCGATCTGGTCACCGACAAGCCGCACGTCGTCGCCGAGCACGTCGCCGCCGAAGCCTTCGAACAGGTCTTGAAGCCCGGCATGGTCATCATGGCCGAGCCTAATCCGATCACCGCCGACGGCCTGTTCGGCATTTTCCTCGGCCACACCTTCATCGTCACCGACAAAGGCCACGAGGTGGTCGACGATTTCCCGCTGGAGATCGCGGTGGCCTGAGGCCCCGCTTGCCGGCGGCGCGTCCGGCTCGGTCCGGCGCCGAACCATGCGGGGTCGCCCTCGATCTCGAGGCGCGCCTGCCGCCGCCGGATTCATCCTCTGTTTACCGGCTCGGCAGCTCACAGCTGCCGCCGGCGCGGCGTCAACCATTAGCAGTTTCATAAAATTCGATTTGCCCGGTCAGGTATTTTTGAAGCGCCGTGACCTATTACAGTTGTCGCGAGTCATGGCTGAGGACCCGTGCTGAACGACCGACCCCGAGCGCTGATCGAGCGCAGAAGGGAGCCCAGAGCTCCCACCAATCGCCGCGGCCTCATTCGGTTCGGCGCTCAAGGACAGGAGCTTTGCTGCACGGTGCACGATCTTACCGCGCGCGGCGCAGGCTTGAGCGTCGGCAGCGTGTTCGGCGTGCCTGGCACCTTCAGCCTGCTGATCGACGGAGATAGCGGCTCGCGTTTTTGCCGCGTCGTCTGGTGCGAAGGCAAGCGGCTCGGTGTGGCGTTCGAGTGATCGGCCAAGACAAACCCAATCGTCTGCCGGCCGATCGGGGTAATGGCGCGCCCGAAGAGATTCGAACTCCTGACCCCCAGATTCGTAGTTCCGCTGCCATGCATTTCCAGTGATTTCGGGCGTTCTCTGGCGATGCGGTTTTCCTTAATTTCTCGGCATTTTCCATCGCTGGGAATTTCGGGGAAACAGGGGAGAACATCGCCGGTGGCGACACGGTGGCGACACGGCGGGTTAATTTCTTGCGCTGGAGGAAGCCATGCCGAAATTGCGGATCACCGAACGCGCGCTGGCGGCGCTCAAGCCCGCCGCGCGCGCCTATATCGTTTACGATACTCGGGACATCGGCTTTGGCGTGCGCGTGATGCCATCGGGGCTGCGGTCCTACGTTGTAGAATATCGCCCGTATCCCGGCGGGCGCAGCGTGCGCAAGCGTCGTTTCAAATTCGCCGCTGTCGGCGACCTGCCGCTCGATGCCGCGCGCAAGCGGGCCGCGAAGCTGCTGATCGAAGCGCGCGAGCCCGGCGGCGACCCGCTCGAAAAGCTGCGCAGTGCCCGCGCCCTGGAGACCGTTGCCGACTTGATCGCTGATTTTCTTGATGACGTGACGGCGCGCCGGAAAAAGCGCACGGCGATGCTGTATGCCTACGTGCTCAATAATTTTGTGAAGCCGGAATTCGGCGCGCGCAAAGTGGATGGCCTCAATCGCCCCGACTTGGCGCGGCTGCACCGCTCTATCCGGGACGGCAAAAAGGCTCTTGTTAACGGGCGTGAGCGCGCGGTGGGGGGCCTCTACACGGCGAACCGGATGCTGGCGGCAGTCGGTGCCATGTACTCCTATGCCGCCCGTCAGCACATCGTCCCCGACGGGTTCAACCCGGCGCGGCGCATTCCGAAATTTCGTGAGACGGCGCGCGAGCGGTTCCTCACCGGCGATGAACTCGACCGGCTCGGCGCGGCGCTGCGTGAGGCCGAGACGACGGGCCTTCCGTGGCAGGTCGACGAAACCAAGCCCACGGCGAAACACGCGCCCGCCGCCGTGCGGCGGTTCCACCGCTTCGCCCCGCACGCCACCGCCGCAATCCGCCTGCTGCTGTTCACGGGCTGCCGCCTGCGGGAAATTCTGAATCTGCGCTGGGGCGAGGTCGATCTTGAGCGCGGCCTGCTGTTCCTGCCGGACAGCAAAACCGGCCGCAAAGCGGTGGTGCTCAACGCGCCAGCCATGTCTGTGCTTGCCGAGCTGCCGCGCATCGGCGCTTATGTGATCGCCGGCGACAAGGCCGGCACCGCCGACGAAAAGCCGCGCGCCGATCTCGGCCGGCCGTGGGCCGCGGTCTGCCGCCGCGCCGGCCTCAGCGGCGTCCGCCTTCATGATTTGCGTCACACGCATGCCAGCTTCGGTGCCGCCGGCGGCTTCGGTCTGCCGATTATCGGCAAGCTGTTGGGCCATAAAAACGAAGCCACCACCGCGCGCTACGCGCATCTCGACCTCGATCCTGTTCGCCGCGCGTCGGAGTGGATCGGGTCGCGGCTTGCTGCGGCGATGGGCGACGTGCCGAAGGAATCGAAAGCCGCCGAAGTGATCCCGCTTCGGCAAACAGGAGGGTGAAGCAATGACCATGGATACCATCGCGAAGCTGCCTTTTCGCGCCTGGCCGGGCGGCGCTGATCTCAAGACCGTCGCCGCAGATGCGCTTATGCTCGAATACGCGCAAACTGCCCGCTGGGCGCTGTCGATTTTGGCGCTGAGTAAGAAAGAGCTTGTCGCCCGCTGCGGCACATCGGATGCGGCGCAAATTTTGCCGGTCCTCGGCGACGAACTGCTGCGCACAGCCGAGAATCTCGAAAATCTCGCGGCCGTGGCCCGCGCCGCGCACGCGCGGCTGCTGGTATCGGGCGCTGCGGTCTTGGCGACGGCCGATGTTGCGCCGAGAGCCCGGCGCGCGGCCTGATTCGAGACGCGCGGGGCTAGGGTAGCTCCCGACAAGGCGCGCACCGCAGGCGCCTGCCCCGCGCACCACCCCAAGCATGGTGCCGTCAGCATCGCATCGCGTCGTCGAGCGGCGCAGGCACGCTGTCATAGGCCAGCGCCGCGACTTGCGAACCGCCTCGCTCACGTGCTGCGTGGCGGGTCACAGCGGCACCGCGTCGTCGAGCGGCGCAGGCATCCCGGCCGCTGCCCCGGCCGGCTCGCCGCGCGGCGGGACGAATCGTGATCGACGTCGCGCCAGAATGGAAGCTGCTCGATTACGAAACCCTTGGACCGCAGGACCGCCGCCGCCGAATGCTGGTTCCGGCAATGTCGGCGCGACGGATTATGCGCGCTCACCTCGCCCGTGAACTGCGCACCGGCGCCTTGGGCGCATCCTCAACGCGCGTGGCGGCGCCTTGCGCGGCAGTGGCCGCGAAGCTGGCGCGGGGGCGCGCACCACCACTCCCCGGATCGGCGCTGATTCGGTGACGCCGCGCCCACATGAATCGGCCATCGAGCGCCGCGCGCGCAAGGCGCGCAATGTGCGAGCGCCGGACAAACAGCGCCGTGCCGCGCGGTTACGCCCCATAGCACAGCATCTTGCGTGAGGGGATTGCCTGAGGGGGGGGTGGATAATGGATAAGACGAAATGGCGCAGCGCGCCGCCAGCGAACGTCATATGGAGAGATTCCTTGATGCAAAGCGAAGCCGAATTTTTGCGGACAACCGATGCCGCGGAGCTGCTCGACTTGGCAGAGCAAACGCTCGCAAGCGATCGTGTCAGCGGGCGACTCGGTATTCCCTTCAGCCGGTTTGGCCGGGCCGTGCGCTATCAGCGCAGCGCCCTGTTGGAATGGGCCAAAGCCCAGCAGATCGTGCCGGTTCGGCCCAAGATCAATGCCTAAGGCAGCGGCGAAACCGGCCGCGGAGCCATCCAAGACCCCGCGGGAGGCGGGGCCCCTGGTGCTGCCCGTAGTCCGGGTCGAGATGCGGAATCATGTCAATCGGCAAGGTGAGCTGGTAGTGAGCGGCACCGTCGAGATTCGCCGAGACCTCAGCCGCGCCTCGCCATTTTTCCTGTGCGGCGGCAAGATTCGCCACCTGAAACGAGGCTGCGGCCAAAACTGTCCATGTATCGCGTGCGCCGCAGCACCTCGCCGCGACGGCAAGCCGCCGGCTCAAACGCCCAGCACCTGCGGCTGCATCAAATGCCGCCGGCGCCGGCGGCGAGAGGTTGAAGGGTGATGCGCAATCCCGTGATCCCAGCGCACCGCCTCCTTGATCGCGACACGTGTACGCTGGCTTTCCGGTGCCCCTGGTGCGGCGGCGCCCATGCGCACGGATGTGGCAATGGCCGCAGCGTGCAGTGGAGAGGGTCGCATTGCGCTCTGCCCGAGATTGCCGGCCGAAATTATCGCCTGCTCGCCGTCGGCGAAGTCACATCGGCACGGATGCTGCCGCGCCTCACGCTTGCCGACATCGCCGAACTCAACCGCGCGCTTGCGCCGTGCAGCGCACAACTATGAAAAGGCCCCACATGACCGAAAACCTTTCCGCCGCCGTGGCGCGGCAACTCGCCGCGCGGCGCACCGCCGCCAGTGCCCCCGCGCCGTCGGCTGAGATCGAGCGGCGCGCCGTCGCGGCGGTCGCGGCCAATCTCACCGCGATCGCCGACGCGCACGCCGCCGCACGCCGCCGCGCCGAGCTCGAAAAGCTCGCCGCCGAGGCCTATGCCGCCGCGGTCGCGGCCGGCACCATCGCAGCGCCGACGACCGCCGCCGGCGACGGCCGCGAGGATCACGCCGTCGCGGCGCTGATGCCCGCCACGGCCCGCGCCGGCGCGATCGCGCCCGCGCTCACGCCCCTGCCGGCGGCGCCGCCGGGCGCGGCACATCACATGCCGCTCCGCGGCTCTGCTTGGCGCCGCCGGCGCGGCCTGTCGGCGGCGGTCGCCGCCGGCGCGCTGCGCGCCTGATTTTTTTCGCAACCCTCAACAGGAGCAACGCCACCCATGAACACGATCAAATCAGCGGCCGATCTCTCGGCCGATTTCACGACCAAGGAAACCGCGCTGGCCGACTTGCGCGCCCGGCTGACGGCCCACGATGCCGGCCGCACGGCCGCGGCCCGTCAAGGCGCCGCGGCGCTCGACCGTCACGACAAGGAGCGCGCGCGGCTCGCGCGCGAGATCGAGGTCGCGCAGGTCGATCTCGCCGACGTCGCGCAGCAGCGCGATGCCGCGTGCGACGCCGAGCGGGCCGCGGCGGAGCTTGCGGCCTATGACGCGCTCACCGCGCAGCTCGCCGCTGCCGCCGACAAGACCCTTGCGCTCGCGGCGAACGTTCGCGAGCAGGTCGCGAGCGTCACCGCCGCGCTCGCCGCGCTCGATGCCACCGCACGGCTGATGAACCGCGACGCGTTGCCGCAAGGCAAATCGCCGCTTCCGCTCATCGAAGAGCGCCTCGCCGGCGGCACGGTGCAGCGCCAGTCCGGTTTTTTCAGGCGCGAGGTGAGGTTGACGCCGTTCGATCCCGAGTGGTGGTGCGCGCCGGCGCCGGCTTCGCAGCCGCTGCCGCGCAAGGCGCCGCCGCGCGTTGAGGATGCACCCAAGGTGCCGGCGCGCAGTTCGCATTTGCCGAAAGTCATCCAGATGCCGCGTAATACCACGCCCGAGCCGCGCCCGGCGGCGCCGGCGATGCAGCGCATCGAACCGCTCGACGTCGGCAATCTCAACGTTCGCCGGCAAAGCTGAGATTGCCGCGCGCGCTGGTGGCGGCGCGCGGCGATTCGCGGCCATCGTCGGCCGCAAAGCGCGCGAACCGCGCGTGTCTGCTCCACGCGCGGCCCGCGCCACCGGCGCGGCGGCTTGCCCTTCAGGGTCGCCGCGCCGGATTTTCTCCGACACAGCGAGTTGAAACATGGGAAAAGTTCTCGAGGCTGAATTACGCATTACCGGCAGCGACAAGACCGGCGGCATGTGGGCGAGCGTCATTGCCCACGCCGAGGAGGTTAAGCGCCGGCTTGCCGGCATGTCGGGCCTCGGCCTTAACGACGCCAAGATGCAGGCGGCGACGGCGGAGCTGCGCAAGCAGACAAGTTTGCTGAATGCGCAAAACGCCGCCTGGCGCGCGATCAACAGCACCATCGCCCTCGGTAACCGCGAACTGCAAAGTCGCGCCGGCCTGATGGCGCGGATGGCGGAGCGATTTCGCGGCGTCATGTCCGGCGTCGGCTTCCTTGCCGGGCCCGGCATTTTGATGGGAACGCGGCGCGCCATCTCGTCCGGCGCCGAAATCCAAAGCGAGCGCGTCAAGCTTCGCGCCGCCGGCGTGGCCGATGACGAGATCGATCGCGCCGAGCGGCAGGCCTACGGCCTCGCTGCGCGTTATCCGAACGTCGGCGTTGCCTCGATTCTGGAACGGTATAAGGAACTGCGCAGCGTCCTTCTGCACCCCGATGAAGCGCCCGGAATGTTGCCGGCAGTGGTGCAGGCGCAGGCCGCGATGAAGGCAATCGACCACAGCGGCGCAATGAGTCAGAGCTTGATCTACGCCGTGAAGGCGGCCGAGGTCATGGGCCTCGCGCAGGACCCGGCGCGCTTCAAGTCCTACCTCGACGCTTTTATTAAAGCGCAGCAGGTGATGGGCAAGACGATCACTGCGGAACAGCAGTTCGATTTGGCGACCAACTTCAAGGCGGCGGCGGCTTCGCTGTCCGATCGCTTCAAGACGACCACGGGCATTTCACTGGCGCAGGAGATGCGCGGCATGCGCGCCGGCGTTGGCGTCGACCAGTTCATCAAACAGATTGTTGGCGGCTTCCAAGGCTCGCAGCACGCCGCGGCAAAAGAATTTGTGGCGATGGGGCTCGCCAACCGGGACGATTTCGAGCTGACTAAGACCGGCGAGATCAAGGGCTTTAAATCCGGGCGCCATGTCGCCGGTTCCGATCTGGCGGCTTCAGACCCCGATTTGTGGGTCTACCGCTACCTGCTGCCCGCGCTGCGCGCGCACGGCTATGTCAATCAGCAGGATCAAATCAATGAGGTGCGGCGCATGTTCACCAGCTCGCGCTCGGCCGACATCGTCGCCAAGCTGATCCAGCAGCAGCAGTCGTTCGAGAACCACGCCAAGCTTTACGGCGGCGCGCGCGGGCTCGATGCCACCGATGCGAACCGCGGCGATCCCTTCGTTGCGCTCGACTCGTTCACCGAGTCGCTGAAAAATTTTGCCGGCACGCTGACCTCGCCGACGATGAAGGATGCGGCGGAAATGTTGTCGGGCTGGGCCGATCGCTTCGGCCATCTCGCCGCGCGCGTGAAGGACTGGCAGGGGCGGCACCCCGACGTCGCCAAGGCCATCGGCGGCGCCGCCGTCGGCGGCGGCCTGCTCACCGGCGGCGCGTTGACCTGGGGCCTGTTCCGCGGCCTGTTTTCGGGCTTCGGCCTGAAAGGCTCGGCGGCGGCGCTGACGGGCTCGGCGGCGGCGCTCAACGCCGCGGCGGTGCGGCTCGGCGCCGGCGGTGCGGCCTCGGCTGCCACCGGCGGCGCCATCGCGGCCGGCGAAGGCGCAGCGATCGCCGGCGTGCGCAAAACGCTCGGCCGCGGCGCGACGGTCGCAGCCGGCCTTGCCGCCCTCGAAGCCATGAAGGCCGACAGCGAAACGCCCGGCAACCCGCTGCGCACGGCGCTGCGCGAGCTGTTCGGCATTGCCGATGATCGCGAGCCGGCGCCCTGGGCGCCCGGCGGCGCCTGGAACCGCCGGGCCGAGGAGATGCCGGCCAGCGGCTTCAAGCGCCTCGACGTTGAGGATATCCGCCGCTCGCTCTACGGCGAGCCGGCGAAGGCCGAGATCACCGGCTCGGCCGATATCCGCGTCAGGGTCGAGGCCGGCGACGGATTGATCGCCAAAATCGAGGAGGTTGCCAACCGCGTCGGCAACTATTTGCACATCAACGGCACGATGCCATCGGGCACGTCGGGCTCGACTGGCCCGGCGATGCCGGAGTCGATGCCCGGCGCTGCCGGCGGGCCGTAAATGCATGGACTCCGTTGAGCAGATTGCCGCCCTGACCGACGGCGCCGCCACGCCGTCGCCGCCACTCGATCCTCAGGCCGCTGCCGATGCGCCGCCTCAGGCCGCTGCCGATGCGCCCCCCGGCGGCGGCAAGCGCAAGCGCCGCACGCCGGCACGCGATATCCTCATCGGCCTGATCGACGATCAATGCGAGCTGTGGCACGATGCCAGCCGCGCCGCCTATGTGAGCTATCAAGTGCATGGCCATCGTGAACACTGGCCGGTCGCGAGCCGCACCTTTCGATTGTGGTGCTCATCGGAATATTTCCGCGCCACCGCCGGCGCCGCCGTCGGCGGCAGCGCGCTCGACGACGCGCTGCGGATCATCGAAGCGCGCGCAATCAATGATGGGCCGCTCTATACGCCGCACGTCCGCGTCGGCCGCGCCGGCGGCGTGCTCTATCTCGATCTGGCAGACGACGACTGGCGCGCGGTCGAGATCACGCGCGACGGCTGGCGCGTCGTCGGCCAGCCGCCGGCCCGCTTCCTGCGCACGACGAGCCTGCGCAGCCTGCCGGCGCCGGAACTGGGCGGCAGCGTCGAGGATCTTCGCCCTTTCGCGAACGTGCGCAGCGATGGGGATTTCATGCTTGTTGTTTCGTGGTTGGTCGCGGCGCTGCGGCCTGGTGGCCCGTACCCGATCGCGGCCATCAACGGCGAACAGGGTTCCGGCAAATCATTTTTCTGCCGCCTGCTGCGCGCGCTGGTAGACCCGAGCGCCGCGCCGATTCGCGCCCTGCCGAAAGACGAACGCGACCTGCACGTGTCGGCGAACAATTCATGGGTGCTCGCCTTCGACAATCTCAGCGGCCTGCCGGGCGCCATGTCTGACGCGCTGTGCCGCATTGCCACCGGCGGCGGCCTCGCGACGCGCGCGAATTACACCGATCGCGATGAAACAATTTTCGAGGCGTCGCGGCCGGTGATGCTGAACGGCATTCCCATGCTTACCGATCGCGCCGATCTTGCCGAGCGCGCGTTGACGATCCACCTCAAAACGATCGAGGAAGCCGCGCGGCGCGCCGAGGATGACCTGCTCGCCGAATTTGAAGCCGCGCGGCCGAGCATTCTAGGCGCGCTGCTCGACGCCGTCAGCGCGGCCGAGCGCCATCTCGCCGATGTGCGCCTCGACAAGCTGCCGCGGCTTGCCGATTTCGCAAAATGGATCGTCGCGGCCGAGCCGGGCCTAGGCTGGCCGCCGGGCGCATTCCTGACGGCCTTCGCCGACAATCGTCGCGAGGTTGCCGAGGCCTCGTTCGAGGCCGATGTGGTCGCCGTGGCCATTCGCGACTTCGTGACGGCGGCGGCGTTTCCCGACGGCTGGCACGGCAACGCGACG
This sequence comes from Pseudolabrys sp., assembly GCA_035651255.1. Taxonomy (GTDB): domain Bacteria; phylum Pseudomonadota; class Alphaproteobacteria; order Rhizobiales; family Xanthobacteraceae; genus Pseudolabrys. The sequence continues at coordinate 17,063 of DASRGB010000061.1, read as the reverse complement.
AAATTGCTGGCCGATCTCAACGGCCGAGTGAGCGAGGCGGTTCGCAAGTCGCGGCGCTGGCCTATGACGGCGACGGCGATGGGTAGCGCCGTGACGCGCGCCTCGCCGGTCCTGCGGTCCAAGGGCTTCGTAATCGAGCGATTCCATTCTGGCGCGACGTCGATCACGATCGTCCCGCCGCACGGCGAGCCGGCCGGGGCAGCGGCCGGGATGCCTGCGCCGCTCGACGACGCGGTGCCGCTGTGACCCGCCACGCATGCGCCGCCCGGTGTCGCTGTGACCCGCCACGCATGCGCGCTGTGAAAACCCCCGCCCCCTTGGCTGGCGGGGGTGCATTGGCGGCCACCGGCGGCCAAGCGCGTTACGGGTCCTTCCTACCCACCCCCCTCTCGCGCGGCGCTTAAGCGGCCCGCTTTCTCGCTAGTCGCACAGGGGACAAAACTGACCGAACTCGCCGAACTCGGCCCCCGCAAGTTCGGTTCGGCTCGCCGCGCGGCCGAGCTGCGCGCACCGCAGGTTGGCGCGCGAGGCCTGGCGGCGCTCGATTTTGGAAACCTTGGAAACCTCCGGCCACCTTTACGCGCGGCGCATTTAGCCCTGATTTTATTGAGTTTTGGCCACCTTGGCCACCTTGGAAGGCGGTTCTTTCTTTGGTTCTAAGAGAGATAAAGAAAGGGCTGCGCATCGCGCATAGCGGAGGCCGTCGGCCACCTGTGCGCCAGCTGATTTGAAACGAAAAGGCTAAACCCGGAAATTAGGTTTCCAAGGTGGCCACAGCGCGAGATCGTACGCGGCGGTAATGACTTAAGCCGGCCACCTGGCCGATGGCAGAGGTGGCCGAAGGTGGCCAGCCTTCCGCCGCCGGCGGCGGCGAATTAACGCCTCGTGGCGACAGGGTGGCGACAGCGGCCACGTGGTTCCTTGCGTGCAGGTGAAAAAAGTGTTGTATTGCTGGCGCGCCCGAAGAGATTCGAACTCCTGACCCCCAGATTCGTAGTCTGGTGCTCTATCCAGCTGAGCTACGGGCGCTTGTTGCCGCCGCCGGCAATGGCCGCGGAACCGGCTTTAGCTAACGGTTCGACCCCGGCTTGGCAAGTCGCGGGCGGGCGGCGCGGTTTCAAAGCGGGGACAGCGGCAGCCGGGTGCGCCGAACGATGCCTTCGATCATGCCCGGCGCGACGGCCGCGGCGCCCATGAGCGCCGCCCGGCCCGGCCCGGTAGAGGCAAGGCCGGACAGCAGCCCGGCAAAGCGGACGGATTTGCCGGTCAGGCGGCGCGCGGCGGCGAGGTAGCGGGCGGGCGTGGAGCCGGCAAGGATGTGCGCGGCGGCAAGATTGGCGGAGGCGAGCGCGATCGCCAGGCCGTCGCCGGTGAAAGGCGGGATGTGGGCGAGGCGATCGCCGACGCGGAACACCGCGTCGGCGTCGCGTTGCAGATGGCTCCCGGTCGGGCAGACCACGGCCAGCGGCTTGTCCCACACCGGCTCGCTGGCGGCGAGCCGCTCGGCGAGCGAGGGCAGCGCGCGTGCCAAATGGTCGGCAACCGGCCGCCAGCCGGGGCCGAGCCGCGCCACCAGTTCGCGCGGCATCAGCAGGCAGAGATTGGCGACGCCGTCCTCCACCAGTTCGAGGCCGGCATAGCTGCGCCCGGCAAAGAAAAGCTCGACGCGGCCGGCCAGTGCGCGGCGCTGGGCGTCGGCGAGGCGCAAGTGCATCTTCAAGCCGACACGCGAACCGTCGCGCACATCGTCGATGCCGCGCAGCCCCCATTTTCCGGTCGCCAGCACCAGGGTGCGGCAATGCAGGGTCTGGTCGTCGCAATCGACCATCCAGCCGTCGCGGCCGGCCTTGACGTTGCGCACGATCGCACGCTTGACGCGCGCGCCTTGCAGCACGGCGCGGGCCAGCAGCGCACCGTCGAGGCGATAGCGCGACAGCGACAGCGCGCGAAACGGCAAGCCGGCGCCGATCTCGCGCCCCGGCGAATAGACCGCCACGCGGTCGATGGCGACCGCGCCCATGGCTGCCGCGTCAACACCGAGCGCGCGGAGCTGCGCCTGCGTCTCGACGCTGAGAAATTCGCCGCACACCTTGTGGTGCGGACCGGTGCTGCGCTCGATCAGCACGACATCGCGGCCGGCCGCGGCGAGCCCGCAGGCCGTCGCGGCGCCCGCCGGGCCGCCGCCGACGATGATGGTTTCCACGCGCGTCATTTCAAGCGGCCGATGGCGAAGCGGAACATGAACCAGCGCAGGTCGACCGCGTCCGCCGCTATGCCGGCCCGCGCGATCGCCCTCGCCCACTCCGGCCGCGTCAGCGAGCGCGCGACCGACACCCGCCCGTCATAGGTCACCACCGGGTGCAGCCGCAGCACGACGCCGGCGAGCGCGATGAAATAGAACGGCACGCGGCTGCGCTGCAGGTCGTAGATCACCCAGCCGCGCCGCGCCTGCGTCTCCATCCAGCCCAGAAAACGCACGATCGCGTCGTCGGACAGGTGGTGGGTGACGAGGCTGGTGGTGATGAAGTCGATCGGGCTATCGGGCTTGAACGCAAAGATATCGGCGGCGTGATAACCAATGTCGTCGGCCGCATCACTTGCGGCACGCGCAATGTCGACGACCTGCGGACTGAGATCGACGCCGATGAGCTGCACCGGCCGGCCGCGCTTGCGCGCCCAGCGCCGCACCGCGCGCAGCAAATCACCGTAGCCGCAGCCGATGTCGAGCAGCGTCAGGGGCCGATCCGGGGGGATATTCCTTACCGCGCGGTCGAGCCATTGCAGCACCGGCCAATGGCCCATCATCGCGCCATTGAAGCGCGCGAGATCGGCCAGGATCTTGGCCAGCTCGGCGCTGTCGATAGGACCGTCGAGAATTTCCGCCTGCGCGCTGCGCCGGGCGCGGGCAAAAACGGGCGAAGGCCGGCCGGCGGTCAGGTCCATGCTTGGCCTCACGCGGCGGTGCGGAACAGCATGGTCTCGGCGGTCAGCCCCGGCCCGAACGACATGGCGCAGCCGCTGCGGCCGCGCGCCCCCGAGCGCAGCAGCTTCTCGATCACGAACATCACGGTGGCCGACGACATGTTGCCGTAGCGGCGCAGCACCTCGCGTGAGGCGGCCAACGCGGTGGGGCCGAGCTCGAAGGCGCGCTCGACCGCGTCGAGCACGGTGCGGCCGCCGGGATGCACCGCCCACAGGTCGATGGCGCGGCTGTCGGCGCCGGCGAGAATTTCGCCGCTGTGCGCGCGCAGCGCGTCGTGGATCGCCGCCGGCACCTGGCCCGACAGCACCATGTCGAAGCCGAAGTCGCGGATGTTCCAGGTGATCAGCTCGCGCGTGTCGGGCACCAGCACGGCGCGGAAACTGTCGAGCGCGGTGCCGACCGGGTCGGCGCTGACGAGACAGGCGGCGCAGCCGTCGCCGAACAGCAGGAACGACAGCACCTGCTCGAGGTCGGTGGTCTCCTTCAGGTGCAGCGTGCACAGCTCGATGTTGAGGATGAGCACGCGCGCCGCCGGCTCCGAGCGCACGATATGGCGCGCCAGCTTGAGCGCGTTGATCGCGGCATAGCAGCCCATGAAGCCGATCATGGTGCGCTCGACCGTGGTCGGCAGCCCGCAGCGCTCGACCACTTCGTGATCGAGACCGGGCGCCGAGAAGCCGGTGCAGCAGGTGATCAGCAGATGGCTGATGCGATCGCGCTCGGCGCCGAGCCGCAGGCGCTCGACGGCGGCCTGCGCCAGCCCGGGGGCGTGGCGTTCGAAGCGCTGCATGCGGGCGGCGATGTCGGGGAAACCGCCGCGCAGATAGAAGCGCTCGCCGTCGACCGCCTCGCCTTCCGGCCGGTTGCTCGGCGGCAGGCAGGAATAGCGGTGTTCGATGCCGGACTTGTCCGCCATGCGCTGGAACAGCAGGCCGTTGCGGCGATCGCCGTCGAACAGCGACTGCGCGAAGCGGCGGAAGGCGTCGTGCACGTCATAGGGCGGCACCGCCGTGGCGACGCGGTTGATGTAGGCCGTGGTCAAGCAAGTCTCCCGGCGCAGTGTCCCCTTGGCACAAGAACACCGCGGCGGGCGCGATATGGCCGGATCGGTTTCAAATCACCGTGACCACAACCGAATTGGCCCCGAAAACAGGCGGAAATTGCCGCGGCGGCGTGCCGGAAGAGAAGATTATGCCCGCGCGCGCTCGCCGCGCCGCGAATTCAGGTCGACGGCGCCGTCGGGAATGGCGATGCGGAAGGTGGCGCCGATCGTGCCCGGCACAAGGTGAATTTCGCCGCCATGGGCGCGCACCAGTTCGGCGGCGATCGCCAGGCCCAGTCCGGTGCCGCCGGCGCGCGCGCTGCCCTGGAAAGCCTGGAACAGGTGGGCGCGCGCTTTTTCCGGCACGCCCGGCCCGGTGTCGGACACTTCGAGCACGACGACGCCGCCCTCGCGTCTTCCCGTGATGCGGATCTGGTCGCGGGCCGGATCGCGCTGGCCGCGCGCCTCCAGCGCCTGCACGGCGTTGCGTGCCACGTTGACCAGAACGCGGAACAGCTGATCGTGGTCGGCATCGACCGTGAGCCCACGTTCGACCGAGACGATCCAGCGGATCGGCACGTCGAGGCCGAGCCCGAGCGCCTCGTGCACTTCCTCGATCAGCGGCTCAACGTCGATGCTCTTGCGCTCCGGCGGCGGCTCCTGCGCGGCGCCGTAGGACAAGGTCGATTGCGCATAGGCGATGGCGCGCTCCAGCGCGCGCATCAGCTTGGGCGCGAAGCGCTGCACCTTGGGATCGCCCGAGGTCGACAGCTGGTCGGAGAACAGCTGCGCCGAGGCGAGCAGGTTGCGCAGGTCGTGGTTGATCTTGGAGACCGCCAGCCCGAGCGCGGCGAGCCTGCTCTGCTGATGCAGCATCGAGGCAAGCTCGCGCTGCATGGCGGCGAGCTCCTCCTCGGCGCGGCCGACTTCGTCGGAGCGGCCCGATTCGGCGATGATGCGCGCGGGGTTCTCGGGGTCGGCGCGGAACGCGATCATGCTGGCGGTGATGCGGCGCATCGGCCGCACCAGCAGATAATGCAGCGCGAGGTAGACCAGCGCCGCGGTGATGCAGGAGATCACCAGCGACAAAAGCAGGATGTTGACCGAGAACGTGATCATCGCCTTGCGCAGCGGCGCTTCTTCGAGGACGATCTCGAGAAACTCGCCTTTGGCCATCGGCGCCGGCCCCACAACCCTGATGGCGTCGCCGGGCTCGTCGTAGACGAGCAGCTCGAAGGCGTCGTAGATCGCGCTCCACCACGGCACCTGGCGCATGTCGATGTCGGCCTCGACCTTGACCGGCACGTTGGACGCGGCGAGCAGCCGCCGCTCGTTGCCCATTTTCATCGCCACCGTGCGGGCGCCGACGCTGTCGAGAATCTGCTTGGCGAGGCTTTCGGGCACCATGCCGCTCGGCGCGGCGTCGAGCACCAGCGCGGCCGTGTGCGCGGCAGCGAGCCGGTCGTTGAGCCAGTTGAGCCGGAAGTTCGCCACCGACGGCACATAGATCAGCACTTCCGCCACCATCACGAAGGCGATGGTGAGCAGCAGCAGCTTTCCGGACAGGCCGACGCGCGACGGCGGCGGCTCGGCCGTTTGAGATCGTGTTTTTGCTTCGTTGTTCACCGACAAAATGGCCTCAACCCAGGATGCGCAGCCATCTGATGATCCGCCGCAGCATTGGACGCGTCAAACTGGGCGTAAAAAAGTCGAGGGCGGCACGCTTTCCCGCCTCGGCCAGCGTCGGATAGGGCAGCACGATCCCGGTCAGGGCGCGAATATTGAGCCTGCGCGCGATCGCCAGTACCCACATCGCGATCGATTCGCCGGCTTCGGCGCCGACGATGGTGACGCCGAGGACGCGGCCGCGGCGCGTGGTGACGACCTTGATGTGGCCGCGGGTCGTCCGCTCGGCCTGGGCGCGGTCATTGTCGTAATAGGGCCAGCGCAAGATACGCAGCTTGAACTTGCGCGCGCGGGCTTGGGCCTCGGTCAGGCCGGCCTGCGCCAGTTCGGGATCGGTGAAGGTCACCCACGGAACCGCGTCGCTATCGGCGCGCACCGGCATTCGGAACAGCGCATTCCTGATGACCAGAGCGGCGTGATAATTGGCGGCGTGGGTGAACTGCGGCTGCCCGGCCGCGCAGTCGCCGATGGCATAGACGCGGCTGTTCGAAGTCTTGAGGTTTTTCTTGACCACGATACCGGCCCGCTCGTGGCGGATGCCGGCGGCGTCGAGATCGAGCGCCTCGATCGCGGCCTTGCGCCCCGTAGCGACCAGGAGGTGGCTGCCCTCCGCCTTCTCCTCGCCATTGGGCCCGGTGAAGGTCACCATCGCGCTGTGGGCGATATAGTCGACGCCGGTGACCTGCACGCCGCTGCGCACGACGATGCCCTCGCGCTCGAGCTGGGTGAGGACGATAGCGGCGGCCTCGGGGTCGTCCTTGGCAAGCGGCGTTGCCGCTTCCAGCACGGTGACCTCGCTGCCGAGACGGCGGAAGCCCTGCGCCATTTCCAGGCCGATCGGTCCGGCGCCGATGACGACCAGATGGCGCGGCCGCTCGGTGAGACGGAAGATGGTTTCATTGGTGAAGAACGGGCCTTTGTCGAGCCCGGGGATCGGCGGCACCGCCGCCGTCGAGCCGGTCGCGATCACGAAACGCCGCGCGCGGATTTCATGACTGTCGCCGACGGTGACGGTGCGGCGGTCCTTGAACTTGGCTTCGCCCTTGATGACCTGGACGCCGAGCCCGATGAAGCGCTCGGCCGAATCGTTGGGCGCGATTGTCGCGATGACGCGCTGCACGTGCTCCTGCACCTTGGCGAAGTTCACGTCCACGGTCGTGTGCACACCGAAGGGCTGTGCGCCGTGCGCCAGCGCCGCGCGCCGGGCCGCCGCGAGCAGCGCCTTCGACGGCACGCAGCCGGTATTGAGGCATTCGCCGCCCATCTTGCCGCGCTCGACCAGCACGCAGGAGACGCCGAAGGCGGCCGCCGCAGCGGCTACCGACAACCCGCCGGAGCCGCCGCCGATGACACAGATGTCAGGTGTCAGTGTTTCCGCCATGCCCCCTCGCCTTTGCCGCGCGACATTATCACATGGCCGCGCGCGAGCGTGCACGCAGACGCCGGACCAGCGCCGGCAGCAGGGCCAGAAGGCCGAGCGCGATCAGGGCGCCGACCAGCTCCGGCGTCAGCACGCTGCGCGCATCGAACGAGACGCGGCAGTCCCCGTCCCCGGCATTTACGCAGGCGCGGTAGGCGGCTTCCTGGACCGCGATGACACTGCCGAGCCCGGTGCCGGCGAGCGCGTAGACCAGCGCCCCGGGAATTATGCCGAGGACGGTCGCGGCGACGAAGGTCGACAGCTTCACCCCGGCAAAGGCCGGCACCAGATTGACCAGGAAAAACGGAAAGGCCGGCACCAGGCGCAAAAACAGCAGATAGAAAAACGCATCGTCGCGAAAGCCCTTCGCCAGCTGCGTGACGCGCGGGCCGGCGCGCCTGAGCAAGGGCTCGCCCAGCGCCGTGCGCGCGATCAGGAAGATGACGATGGCGCCGATGGTCGCCCCCGTGATCGCCGCCGCAGCCCCGATGACGACGCCGAACAGGAACCCGCCGCACACGGTGAGAAACGCGGCGCCCGGCAGCGACAGCATGACCGCCGCGGCGTAGATGCCGGCATAGGCCAACGCCCCCAGCGCGCGGTGGCTGACGACAAAGGCGTCGATGGCCGCATGATGGCGGATCAGCGCCTCCAACGACAGGGCGCCGCGGCCGAAGCCGAAGTAGACGGCAACGCCGGCGACTCCGATTGCCGTGACGATCATGAGCCGGCGGGCGAGGCGGGGCTGAGCGGACATAAGGACTTTATACACGCAGCCCGGCCGCGCCGGGCCCGCCCTCACCCCGTTGTGAGGCGTTTTGACCGGCAAAAGCGTCAAGATTGACGGGCAGGAAGCCCTCCCTTATAAGCCGCGCAAATTCGTGCCGATCCGCACCTGAGCCAGCGGATTTCATGGCAAAATCGCCACGGCGCGACCAGCGGAGAACTTCAATCGTGAAGCGGACCTATCAACCGAGCAAGCTTGTACGCAAGCGCCGCCACGGTTTCCGCGCGCGCATGGCCACCAAGGGCGGACGCAAGGTGGTGGCGGCACGGCGCTCGCGCGGGCGCAAGCGGCTGTCCGCCTGACGGCGGGCATTCGTCCGCAGCGCTTTCATGGAACGGTTGCGGCAAAGGGCGGACTTTCTGGCGGCGGCGTCCGGGATCAAGGTCGCCGCCCCGGCATTTCTGCTGCAGGCGCGCAAGCGGGCCGACGCGGGGCCGGTGCGCTGCGGCTTTACCGTGTCAAAGAAGGTCGGCAATGCGGTCGAGCGCAATCGCGTCCGCCGCCGGCTGCGGGAAGTGGTGCGGCTTTCGGCCGGCGATGCAATGCGCGCCGGTCATGATTATGTGCTAGTCGGGCGGCGCGCGGCGCTCAACGCGCCGTTTGCGCGCATGGTGAAGGATTTCGACGGCGCGCTACGGCGCGTCCATGAGGGGCGCGGAGCGGCAAAACGGTAACTCGATGACCGACAACAAGAATACCATTATCGCGATCGCGCTGTCGGCGCTGGTGCTGCTGGCCTGGCAATATTTCGTCAGCGGGCCGCAACAGAAGGCGCGCGAGGAACTGGCGCAGCAGCAGGCGCAGAAACAGGCCGCGCAGCCCAATACCGCGCCGGCGCCCGCCTCTGCGCCGGCCGGCGTGCCGCAGGCTCCGGGCCAGGCCGGGCCGAGCCCGGCCGCGGCGGCCGCGAGCCGCGCCGATGCGCTGAAGGCCTCGCAGCGAGTTCCGATCAGCACCGAGAGCGTTCAAGGCTCGATCGCCCTCAAGGGCGGCCGCATCGACGACATTTCCTTGGCCAAATTCCGCGAGACGGTGGATCCGAAGTCGCCGCCGATCGTGCTGCTGTCGCCGTCGGGCAGCCCGGAGCCGTTCTACGCCGAGTTCGGCTGGACCGGCGCCGCCGGCAGCGACCTGAAACTGCCGAACGGCGAAACCGTGTGGAAGCAGGAGGGCTCGGGCGCGCTCGGCGTCGGGCATCCAGTGACGCTTACCTATGACGGCGGCGGTCTGGAATTCCGCCGCACCATCTCGGTCGACGAACGCTACCTGTTTACGGTGAAGGACGAGGTGGTCAACAAGACCGCCAACGCCGTGACGCTCTATCCCTATGCGCTGATTTCCCGCCACGGCACGCCGCAGACCGCCGGCTACTACATCCTGCACGAGGGCCTCGTCGGCTACCTCGGCAATGACGGCTTGCAGGAATACACCTACAAGAAGATGGAGGACCTCAAGCCCAATGCCGCCGGCGTCAAGAGCCTCGAATTCGACGACACCAATGTCTGGCTCGGCATCACCGACAAGTACTGGGCGGCGACGCTGTTGCCCGCGACCGACGCCAAGGTGAAGGCGCATTACACGACCGGCCAGATCGGCAATACGCCGACCTACCAGACCGACTACCTGCTCGAGGCCCGCACCATCGAGCCGGGCTCGACCGCCTCGGCCAGCGCGCGGCTGTTTGCCGGCGCCAAGGAAGTCGCGGTCGTCAACGGCTACGAGAAAGAGCTCACCCTCAATCACTTCGACCTGCTGATCGACTGGGGCTGGTTCTATTTCATCACCAAGCCGCTGTTCAACGTCATCGACTATTTCTATCACCTGGTCGGCAATTTCGGCCTGGCGATCCTCATCGTCACGGTGCTGATCAAGATCGCGTTCTTCCCGCTGGCCAACAAATCCTACGCCTCGATGGCCAAGATGAAGGCCATCCAGCCGCAGATGACGGCGATCCGCGAGCGCTTCGCCGACGACAAGGTCAAGCAGCAGCAGGAGATGATGGAGCTTTACAAGAGGGAGAAGATCAATCCGCTGGCCGGCTGCCTGCCGATCGCCATCCAGATCCCGGTGTTCTTCTCGCTCTACAAAGTGCTGTTCGTCACCATCGAGATGCGGCACGCGCCGTTCTTCGGCTGGATCCACGACCTGTCGGCGCAGGATCCGACCAACATGTTCAACCTGTTCGGCCTCATCCCGTTCGATCCGACCGCCCTACCCATGGTCGGCCATTTCCTGCATCTCGGCGCCTGGCCGCTGATCATGGGCGTGACCATGTGGGTGCAGATGAAGCTCAACCCGACGCCGCCCGACCCGACGCAGCAGATGATCTTCAACTGGATGCCGCTGATCTTCACCTTCATGCTGGCGAGCTTCCCGGCCGGCCTCGTCATCTACTGGGCCTGGAACAACACGCTGAGCGTGGCGCAGCAGTCGATCATCATGCGTAAGCACGGCGCCAAGATCGAGCTGTTCGACAACATCAAGGCGCTGTTCGTCAGGAAGACGCCGCAGCAGTAGCGGCGCCCGTCATCGCCGGGCTTGTCCCGGCCGTCCACGTCTTTACTGTCGCTCCGCTGTCAGGCGTGGATGCCCGCGACAGCCGCGGGCATGACGCCGAGGTGCTGGCCGCGCATGACCTCGAAAGCCCAGTTCACCCGCGACGAAATGGAAGCCGGCCGCCGCCTGTTCGCCGGCGACTGGCAGTTCGTCGCCGCAGCCGGCTCGCCCGCCTCGCTGCCGCCGATGAAGGGCGTCGAGGTCGCGCTCGCCGGCCGCTCCAATGTCGGCAAATCGAGCCTGATCAACGCGCTGACCGGCCGCAACAGCCTCGCCCGCACCTCGCGCACCCCCGGCCGCACCCAGGAGCTGATTTTCTTCACCGCCGGCGAGGGCTTCACGCTGGTCGACATGCCGGGCTACGGCTATGCCGCCGCCGCCAAGGACAAGGTCGCGGCCTGGACCGAGCTCATTCACGCCTATCTGCGCGGGCGCGCCAACCTCGCCCGTATCTATGTTCTGGTCGACGCGCGCCACGGGTTGAAAGAGACCGACGCGCCGATGCTCGAGGCGCTCGGCAAGGCCGCGGTCAGCCATCAGGTCGTCTTGACCAAATCGGACGAGCTGAAGGCCGCGGAGCTTTCAGCCCGCATCGCCGAAGTCGAGGCCGCGCTCGCCAAGCGCCCGGCCGCGTTTCCGCACGTGCTTGCCACCTCGGCGGAGGACGGCTCCGGCATAGTCGAGCTTCGCGCCGCGATTGCCCGGCTGCTGGCCGAACGCAAAGGCGGATGACCTAGTTCTTTGGCAGCACTTTCTCGATGCGGCGGTCCGGCACGAGCCACACGACCGCCACAGCCGCGTAGATCGCAATCGAGGCCCACGGCACGACAAACGCGAGTGCCATCCCGATGAGGTAGAGAATGGGCGAGATCTTCCCTTTCAGGTCGCCGCCGAGAGCGCGCGCCAGTATCGACCGCGCCCCGTGTCGGTGCAGGATGGCAAGCTGCAGCAGCAGGTAGGCGATCGAGGGCATGAGCAGACTGGCGCCATAGACGGCGGTCGGCAGCGCCGCCAGCGGGTTTTCACCCAGCCAATGGGTCGCCGCCGGGATGAGCGACAGCCAGAACAGCAGGTCGGCGTTCGCCCACAGGATCAGGCCGTCGACATGCGTGACGGTCTGCAGCAAATGGTGATGGTTGTTCCAGTAGATGGCGATGTAGATGAAGCTCAGCACATAGGCCATGAAATTGGGCGCGATCGTCGCCAGCGCCGCCCAGTCGGCGCCGTGCGGTATTCTCAGCTCCAGCACCATGATGGTGATAATGATCGCAATGACGCTATCGCTGAACGCCGCCAGCCGCTCGTTTCCCATGCCGCCGACCCCTTCCACGGTTGCAGGCGGAGCCTAACATAGTCATTTACCGTGGTTGCGCGACCGGCGCCCGGGCGAGCCACGGTGCATTGGCGAGCAGCATCCACATCGGTTAGAAAGCCACCGACCGCAAAGGCCGACACCATGGCAAAAGCCCCCAAGATCGATCCGCAGACGCAAGCCCGCATCCTGGTCGAGGCGCTGCCGCACATGCAGCGCTACGACGAGGAGACCGTCGTGGTGAAATACGGCGGCCACGCCATGGGCCAGGAGCAAATGGCGCGCGATTTTGCCCGCGACGTCGTGCTGCTCGAGCAGACCGCGATCAACCCCGTGGTGGTGCACGGCGGCGGGCCGCAGATCGAGGCCATGCTCAAGAAGCTCGGCATCAAGTCGGAATTCGCCGCCGGCCTGCGCATCACCGACGAGCAGACCGTCGAGATCGTCGAAATGGTGCTGGCCGGCTCGATCAACAAGCAGATCGTCGGCTACATCAACGCCGCCGGCGGCAAGGCCATCGGCCTGTGCGGCAAGGACGGCAACATGGTGCAGGCGCGCAAGGTGACGCGCACCGTGGTCGACCCGGGCTCCAACATCGAGAAGGTGGTCGACCTCGGCTTCGTCGGCGATCCGGAAAAGGTGGACCGGACCATTCTCGACCAGGTCATGGGCCGCGAGATGATCCCGGTGCTGGCGCCGCTTGCCACCTCCGCCAGCGGCGGCACCTTCAACGTCAATGCCGACACCTTCGCAGGCGCCATCGCCGGCGCGCTCAAGGCCAAGCGCCTGCTGCTGCTCACCGACGTGCCGGGCGTGCTCGACAAGAACAAGGAGCTGATCCCCGAATTGTCGGTCGCCGACGCCCGCAAGCTGATCGCCGACGGCACCATTGCCGGCGGCATGATCCCGAAGGTCGAGACCTGCATCTATGCGCTCGACCAGGGCGTGGAAGGCGTCGTCATCCTCGACGGCAAGGTGCCGCACGCCGTACTGCTCGAATTGCTGACCGACCACGGCATCGGCACGCTGATCCATCGCTGACCATCTGGTGTCATTCCGGGGCGCCGCCATAAGCGCGTTCACGCGCGTCGTCGACGCGCTATGGCGGCGAACCCGGAATCCAGAACACAACTAAAGCTCCGACAATTTGCTCTGGATTCCGGGTCCGGCCCTTCGGGCCGTCCCGGAATGACGGACTTCATAGGCTTCCGCTAGCATGGCGCATGATTCGCGCTCTGTGGCTCGGCCTTGCGCTCATCCTGCTTATGGCGACGCAGGCACAGGCCGGGCTGACGCTGTGCAACCGCACCAGCTACCGCATGCAGGCGGCGATCGGGCTTGAAAAGCGCGCCACCGTCGCGACGCGCGGCTGGTTCCAGGTCGATCCGGGCGAGTGCAAGCTGGTGCTCGAAGGCGCGCTCGACGCCGACATGGTCTACCTGCATGCGCGCACGCCGCCGCTCTACGGCAACCCGCCGGTCGCCCAGAACGGGCAGGCCGGGCTGTGCGTGCGCGAGAGCGATTTCGACTTCGCCGACGGCCGCGGCTGCCCGGTCAGCCAGCAGGCGCGCTTTTCCGCGGCACGGCCGGCCGAGCAGCCGAACGGCCCGACCGTCAATCTGGCGGAGGAGGCCGACTACGACGACGCGCAAGCGCGCCTTGCCGGTATCCAGCGGCTGTTGGTGATCGCCGGCTACGACGCCTACCCGATCGACGGCGTGCAGGGCGCCAAGACGCAGGCCGCGCTCGCGAAATTTCTCAGCGACCGCAAGCTGCCGGCGGATGCCGCCGCCCAGGCCGGGTTCTTCGATACGCTCGTCGCCGCGGCCAACAATCCCGCCGGCGCCGGCTTTGCCTGGTGCAACGACACCAAATACACGGTGATGGCGGCGATCGGCGCGGTCGAGATGGGCGCGATCGTGACGCGCGGCTGGTACCGCGTCGACGCCGGGCGCTGCCTGCGGCCGGACCTGCGCGGCGATCCGCACCGGCTCTACTCCTATGCGGAGGCGGTCGACGGCAGCGGCCGCGCCATCAAGCGCGACGACGGGGCGCTGTCGTGGGGCGGCAACGTGCCGCTATGCACGCGCGACGGCAAATTCGACCTCAGCAACCACAAAGATTGCGCAGCGCGCGGCTTGAATTCGGCCGGCTTTGCCGTCATCGATATCGGCGCCAATCCGTCGACCATCGTGCGTTTCAAGGAACCTTAAGTGCCTTCATCGCCGAGTAGAAACTCGCGCGGCTTCGCCGGCGTCGAAACCTGGGTATTCGACCTCGACAACACGCTCTATCCGCATCACCTGAACCTCTGGCAGCAGGTCGACGACCGCATCCGCGCCTTCATCGCCGACTTCCTCAAGGTCACGCACGATGAGGCCTTCCGCATCCAGAAGGACTATTACAAGCGCTACGGCACCACCATGCGCGGGCTGATGACCGAGCACGGGCTCAAGCCCGACGACTATCTGGCATTCGTCCATCAGATCGATCACTCGCCGCTGACGCCCAATCCGGCGCTCGGCGCGGCGCTGGAGGCGCTGCCGGGCCGCAAGCTCATCCTCACCAACGGCACGCGCGCCCATGCCGACGCCGTGATGCGGCGGCTGGAGATCGACCGGCATTTTGAGGACGTGTTCGATATCGCCGCCGCCGACCTCGATCCCAAGCCGCTGCCGCAGGTCTATGAGCGCTTCCTCAAGCGCCACCGGGTCGACCCGCGCAAGGCGGCGATGTTCGAGGACCTGGCGCGCAATCTGGAAGTGCCGCACGCCCTCGGCATGGTCACGGTGCTGGTCGTGCCGGAGGCCCAGCGCGAGGTATTCCGCGAGGGCTGGGAGCTCGAAGGGCGCAACGCGCCGCACGTCGATCACGTCACCGACGATCTCGCCGGTTTTCTGCGGCAGGCGCTGCGCGGCGGCTGATCAGGCCGCCGGGATGACCTGCTGCACCAGGACGGCAAGGCCGATGCCGGCAATGCCGGCGCCGATGAAGCGCAGCTTCACGGCGTCATGGCGCGCGATCGCCCGCGCGAAGGCCATCGCAGCAAGCGCGACGGCGCTCTGGATCGCGGCAAGCCCGATCAAATAGGCGGCAAGCGGCGTGCGCTCGGCGCCATAGATCGACTCGCCGAGCGCATAGCCGTGCACCAGGCCCACCGCCACGAACAGCACGAGCGCTCCGCGCAGCGGCAGATCGCGGCGCGACAACACGATGGCGCCGAGCAGGATGACCGAGACCGCGACCAGAATTTCATCGGCCGGCACCGCGATGGCCTGCAGATGCACGGCGACGCCGCACATCATGGCGACGACGAAGGCGACGGCGAGCGCCGCGCCGGCGCGATGCGCCGCTGCCAGACAGCCGACGGCGACGACCGCCGCGAAATGATCGATGCCGATGATCGGATGACCGAGCCCCGACAGGATGCCCTCGCCGAAGGTGACGGGCATGCGGCCGCCCATCAGGTGATGGGCAAAAGCGGGCTCCGCGGCCACGGCCAGCGCGGCGGCGGCAAGGATCGGGGAAACTATACGGTTCATGGCTGATCTCCTCCCGGCAATCTTAGCGTCCGCCGCAAAACTTGACATCCCCTGCCGCGCCCCCGACAAACCGTGCCCGGACGCCGGGGCAACCATGACCGACAAGCTCGCCAGAACCATCGACGACGCCTTCGAGGCGCGCGACACCATCGGCCCCAAGACCAGGGGCGCCGTGCGCAAGGCGGTCGACGACGCCCTCGCCCTGCTCGACGCCGGCAAGGCCCGCGTCGCCGAGCGCCAGGCCGGCAACCGCTGGCACGTCAACCAATGGCTGAAGAAGGCGGTGCTGCTATCGTTCCGCTTGAACGACATGAGCGTCATCCCCGGCGGCCCCGGCAAGGCGGTGTGGTGGGACAAGGTCGATTCCAAGTTCAAGGGCTGGAACGCCGCGAAGTTCAAAAAAGCCGGTTTCCGCGCCGTGCCGGCTTGCGTGGTACGGCGCTCGGCCTATATCGCGCCGGGCGTCGTGCTGATGCCGTCATTCGTCAATCTCGGCGCCTATGTCGACTCAGGCACGATGGTCGACACCTGGGCGACGGTCGGCTCCTGCGCGCAGATCGGCAAGAATTGTCACATCTCGGGCGGCGCCGGCATTGGCGGCGTGCTCGAGCCGCTGCAGGCGGGGCCGGTCATCATCGAGGACAATTGCTTCATCGGCGCCCGCTCGGAAGTCGCCGAAGGCGTTATCGTGCGCGAGGGCTCGGTGCTGTCGATGGGGGTCTATCTCGGCGCTTCCACGCGCATCGTCGACCGCGCCACCGGCGCGGTGACGCAGGGCGAGGTGCCGCCCTATTCGGTTGTCGTGCCCGGCTCGATGCCCGGCAAGGACGGCGGCCCGAACCTGTATTGCGCCGTCATCGTCAAGCGCGTCGACGAACGCACGCGTTCCAAGACCTCGATCAACGAATTGCTGCGCGACTGATGTCCGCCGATCCCGTCGCCATCGCCCGCGACCTCATCCGCTGCCGCTCGGTGACGCCGGCGGAAGGCGGCGCGCTCAAATATCTCGAGCGCGTGCTCAAGGACGCGGGCTTCACCGTCCATCATCTCGCTTTCAGCGAACCGGGCGAGGACGTGGTGGAAAACCTCTACGCCCGGCTCGGCAACGCCGCGCCCAACCTGATGTTCGCCGGCCACACCGACGTGGTGCCGCCGGGCGACGAGAAGGCCTGGACGCACGCGCCGTTTGCCGGCGAATCGGACGGCAAGGAGCTCTACGGCCGCGGCGCGGTCGACATGAAGGGCGGCATCGCCTGCGCGCTCGCCGCCGTGCTCGACCATCTCAGCGAGCGCGGCAGGCCGAAAGGCTCGATCTCCTTTCTGATCACCGGCGACGAGGAAGGCATCGCGGTCAATGGCACGCCGAAGCTTTTGAAGTGGGCGGCCGAGCAGGGCGAAACCTTCGATCACTGCATTCTCGGCGAGCCGAGCAATGTCGAGGCGCTCGGCGACACCATCAAGATCGGCCGTCGCGGCTCGCTCAACGGTCATCTGATCGTGAAGGGCCGGCAAGGTCACGTCGCCTATCCGGAGCGCGCCCACAATCCGATTCACGGCATGGTGAAGCTGATCGAGGCGCTGCAATCGGAGCCTCTCGACAACGGCACCGAGCATTTTCCGCCGTCGCATCTCGAGTTCACCTCGGTGGATGTCGGCAACAAGACCGTCAATCTCATTCCCGGCGAGGCGCGCGCCCGCTTCAACATCCGTTTCAACGACAGGCACACGCTCGATT